>DATJFQ010000037.1:0-157253 GCA_035495555.1 Vicinamibacterales bacterium | reverse complement strand
GTCGACCTCTCAGCGTACGCGGGCTGGAAATGGAGCCTCTTCTATCACCCCGACAGGATCGCATGGCGGCTGATCTTGAGCGCTGACGCGGTCGACGGCGTTCCCGGTGCCGGTGTCTGGGGCGCTCCGCGCGTCATGACCACGCCGGACGGCGAAATGGAATATCGCGAACGCACGCGACGGTAGCGAGGCGCGAGGCGGGAGGTGCGAGGCGGGAGGCGGGAGGCGGGAGGCGGGAGTTTAAAAAAACGTGCCTATTCGTAGTGCAGCGCTTTGACGGGATCCAGGCGCGACGCGCGGACGGCCGGGTACAACCCGAACACGATTCCGATCGCGACGGAGACGCCAAACGCGAGAACGATAGACGCCGTCGTCACGATCGTCGACCAGCCGGCGAGGACGCCAATCAACTGCGACAGACCCACACCGAGCAGGATGCCGATCACGCCGCCGCTCAGCGAGATGATCGTCGTCTCGATGAGGAATTGACGGACCACGTCGCGCTGCCGCGCGCCGATCGCGCGGCGGACGCCGATCTCGCGCGTGCGTTCGAGCACGCTCGCGAGCATGATGTTCATGATCCCGATGCCGCCGACGAGCAGCGAAATCGAGGCGATCGCCACCATCACCATCTCGAAGATGCGCTGCGTCCGCCGCTGCTCAGCGAGCAGTTCCGCCGGCGAGACGATCGTGAAATCTCCGGCCCCCCTGTGTGCGACGTCGAGCACGCCGCGCATGAGCGCTGCCGCGGACGGAACGTCCGCCGATGGCTTCATCTGGAGGTAGATGCCGTCGATCTCGTCTTTCTGCGCGCTCTGCCCGTCCTCGAGCCTGAAGATCGACGCGTAAAGCGGGACGTAGATGATGTTGTTGCGGTCCTGCGCCGGAATGCCGGCGACGTCGGACTGCACGGTCAACTGCGGGCCGGCGACCCCGATTACCCGGAACCACTGCTCGTTCACCTTCAGGTACTGGCCGACGGGGTCCTCGACGCCGAACAGCGTGGCCGCGGCGGCTTCGCCGACGACCGCGACGGGCGCCGCCGCCGTGGTTTCCGCGTCGTCGAAGAAGCGGCCCGACGCGACCTGCAGGTTGGCGATTTTCTGATACGCCGGCGTCACGCCGTAGACGACCGGGATGTCGCCGCCGACGGGCCGCGGAATCAGCTTCGATGGCGTGAACCGCTTGCGGGGACTGGCGGCGTCGATGCCGTCCAGGTTCGCCTGGATAATGCGGACGTCCTGGAACGAGAGGCCCGCCGAGAGTTTACGCACCTTCTGCAGCGTCTGGTTGTCGGGCGCTTCGCGCGCTTCGACGATGAGATTCCGCACGCCGAGCTGCTCGATGAACGCCATCACCTCCTGCTGCGCGCCCGCGCCGATCGAGAGCATCGCGACGACGGCTGCGACACCAAAGATCATGCCGAGCATCGTCAACGCCGAGCGCATCTTGTGCGCGCGGAGGTTCTCGAGCCCGAGGCGCAGTTCGGGAAGGAAATCCGACGACCAGAGGTGGGTGCGGGCCGCTAGCGCCATTTCACCTGGGTGCGGCCGGGCCGCCGATCGCGCCCGACGATGATTTGGTCCTCGACAGCGCCACGTCGGGATCGACGAGCGCGATGACATCGCCTTCGTGCAGGCCGCTGATCACGGCGCGGCTCTCCGTCGCATTCAGCACCTTGACGTCCCGGCGTTCGAATCGATCGCCGGTCTGCAGGAATACATAGTTCTTGCCGGCCTTTTCGAAGACCGCCTGTCGCGGCACGTGGAGCGCGTCCTTGATCTCGCGGCCGTCGATCACGACACGGAGCGAGGAGCCGGCGCGCATCATCGGATCGGGATGATCGAGATTGAGGACGATATCGAACCTGCGGACGGCGGTCGTCTGGAAGAAGGAGCCCTGCGCGGCGGTCGTGCCGAGCGGACCCACCCTGGCCGTGTAGGTGCGCCCCGGCAGCGCGTCGATGTCGACAACGGCGCTCTGTCCGGTCTGCAGGTTGCCGCGGTCCACTTCGGTGACCTGCGCCCGGACTTCCATCCGGCCGGCCTCAATCACGTCCGCGATGTTGCGCCCCGACGCGGTCGTATCGCCCTCTTTGTACTCCGGCAGCACCATGCCGGAGAAGAAGAAGTACTGGCCGTCTCGGTTCTCTTTCACCGACATGAGGCCATCGATGGGCGACTTCACGTCGAGGTTGTCGATGATCGACTGCGCGCGTTCCATCGCGAGCCGGGCTTTGTGCCGCTTCTCCTCGAGGACGGCGAGCGCGGCGGTGCTCGTGGACACGCGGGCCGCGGCATCGCGTTCGAGCTGCGCCAGATGCTGCCGCGCTTCGTCGAGCGTGAGCTCGTTTTTCTTCGCGTCGATCGCGCCGACGAACTCGTTGCCTGCGGCGTTCAATTCCCCGCGGCGCACGTCGTAGCGCGCGGTGAGCATGTTCAACTTGTCCTGCGATGCCTGTACGGCGTTATCGGCCTCGAGCTTCGCGATCTCCTGTTGGGCGCCGGCGAGATCGCTCTTCGCCTGCTCGAGCGCGTATTGCTGATCCGATGGATCGAACTGAATGACCACGTCGTCTTTCTTGACCGACGACCCGGTGGGCGCGAGCTTCAGAATGCGCAGTGCCCCGCCCGCGGGCGGAGCGACGAGGTTGACCGTGCGGCCGGCGCGGAGTTCGCCCGTCGCATAGACGGTGAGCTTCAAGGAGCCGCGAACGACCTTGGCGGTGGGCACCGCGGGGCGCGTGTCCGGGAGCACCGTGGAGCCGCTGACGAACGCGGCAGTGACAGCTCCGACGGCCACCACGCCCGCGCCCCAGAACAGACCACGCCGAAGCTTCATCGGGACCTCCGAACGAGGTCGGGATCCGGACGCCGCACGGCCAGCTTGTCGCCCGGCTGCACACCGGAAGTGACCGCCGCCTGCTCGCGTCCACGCCGCGCTATGTCAATCGACTGTTCGTCGAACTTCGATCCGTTCAGGCGATAGACAATCGGGCGGCCGTCCTTCTGGAAGATTGCTTCCACGGGAACAAGAGTCGAGTCGGGCAGGCGATCGGCCGCGATACGCGCCGTCGCCGTCATGCCAGGTTTGATACGCGGATCCGGATCCGAGAGCACCAGGCCGAGGTCAAAATTCCGCACCGGCGGCCAGCCCGACGAGAAATCGACGCGCGCGAGAACAGAAATCAGGTCGACGCGCGCCTGAAAGTCCTTACCGGGCACTGCTTCGATCTTGACGACGGCCTGCTGGCCGACGCGCAAGCGCCCGCGGTCGGTTTCGTCGAGCCGGGCCTCGAGGTGAATCGACGAGAGATCCGGCAGTTCGAGAATGCTCGCCCCGGCCCACGCGCGATCTCCCTCGTGGAATTCCGCGCCGCCGCCGCCGAACATGCTCTGCGTTCGCGGGTTGGTCAGGATGTTGACAACGCCGTCCGCCGGCGCTCGGAGGCGAAGCTGCGCGATGGCCGATTCCGTCCGTTCGACGTCGAACTTCGCTTTGTCGCGCTTCCGCTGCTTTCCGACGAGGTCGGCCTGCGCGCCTGCCGCGGTCGACACCTCCTTCGCCTGCGTTTCCTTCAGCCGCTGTTCGGCGTCCGCCAGCGCCAGCTTGGCTTCCTGGTACTCGACCTCTGAAATGAGATCGCGTTTGCCGAGATCGAGCTTCGCGCGCTCGACGTCGTACCTGGCTTTCAGGAGCGTCGTCTTCTGCTCTTCGATGTTGATCTTCTGCTGCGCCTGGAGCTGCTCGATTTCCCCCTGCGCCGACTTCAGATCGGACTGGCGCTCCGCGAGCCGCTGCTCGAGCGACGTGGCGTCGAACTCGACGACGATGTCGCCTTTTCTGACCGTCGCGCCGTTTTTTACCAGCTTCGTGATCTGCAGATCGCCGCCCGACTGGAGCGGCGCCGACAGCACGATCGACTTGGCCGGCCGGATGTCGCCGCGAATCTGGATGTAATCGACGAAGTCGCCATGGGTGACGTCCACGGTCGTGACGTTGGGGACACCCCCTCCCACGGCTGTCATCCCCACGGCCGCGGCGGCAACCACGACGAGCACGGCGAAGACGATCAGCGCCCGGCGCGCGGTCAACGACGCCGCCCTTCCCGCACGAGCGCCGCCGCGTTGCGCGCGATCGTGACGCCTTCCTGCAGTCCGCTGCTCACGATCGCTTCGGTCGCGCCGACGGTGCCAACGGTGACGTCCTGGCGCTCGAAGCGGCCTCCGCGCTGCACCATCGCGTACGCCTGCTCGCCGTCGATCACCAGCGCGTCGCGCGGGACGACGAGCGCCCCCGGCGTTCGTTCGAGCTGCACGTCGAGCGACGCGGTCAGGTCGGGCATCAGGTTCGGGTGTGACCCGTTGACGAGCACGAGCACCACGAAAGTTCGGACCTTCGGCGATAGCGTGGACTGCTGAGCAATGGGGGAGATCTGCGTGATCGTCCCGTCGAACGACAGCGACGGGTAGGCGTCCAGACCGACGCGGACCGGCTGCCCGACTTGCAGTTCGTTCACGTCTGCCTGGTTGACGCGCGCGCGAACGCGCATGGCCGCGGGGTTGACGACCTCGACCACCGGCTGCCCCGGCCGGACCTCGTCCCCTTCGATGAACTCGACCGGCGCGCCGCCGTTTTTCCACGTGGTCTTGATGACCGCGACGCCGGGCAGCGGCGAGAGGATCAGCATCTTCTCCGCGTTCGATTCGGCCTGCTTCATCGTCGTTTCGGAGCGATCCCTTTTGATTTCGAGCCCTTTGATGTTCGCGGCCGCGGCCGCGCGCTTGAGTCCATAACTTTCCTGAAGCTGCTGAAGGGTGGCCTGCGCCTGTTCGTAGGCGAGCGTGTTCTTCTCCGCTTCGATTTTCGGGAGCAGGTCGTTCTTGATCAGCTCGAGCTTCGCTTTAGCTTCGGCATCGCGGGCCTGCTGCAGCGCGCTCTCGTCGCTCGCCTTCGCCGCGACTTCCTCCGCCTCCGCTTTCTTGATCTGCTGTTCGAGGTCGGTGAGGTCCGCCTTGCGATCGAGCGCGTTGCGGATTTGATCCTGACGGTCGAACTCCACGAGCACGTCGCCCGGCTTCACCGTCGCGCCGTTGTTCACGAGGCGCATGATCACGAGCGAGTTGTTGTTCTGTCCTGCCAGACGTGGCGCGGGAATCGACGTCGATTCGACCGCCTCGACGGTGCCGTTCAGACGGCGGCTGCGGACGAAGTCCCTGCGGACCACCTTCGCCGTGGTGTTCGCGCCCGCGCGCGGTACATCAGCGGCAGGCCGCGTGAAGACACCTGTCAGAACGATGACGCCAGCGGTGGCCAGAACCCCCGCTCCGGTGAGATACGTGCGCACTTTCATCGACACGGGCCCGGGATATCAGACGGAGGGATGGGCCCGTTGGTTGGCGGATCAGGATACATCGGTCTAGTACTTCTGCTGACGCGTCGTATGCGGCGTCGCACTCGGGAGACAGGCACCCAGGATCAGCACCGCGCGGTCCGCGCGCAGTCGCTACCTCCCGCAGTTTGGACACCGCTCAGCGTCGTTTGGCCGTGAGGATTAGCTGCACTTCAGGGCAAAATCGCTGGCTTCGTACGCCAGGTTGGACGAGAGCCACCGCTCCACCTCAGGAATCCCCACGCCCTTGCGTTCCGCATAGGACACGGCCTGATCGCGGCCAATCCGTCCCACGCTGAAATACCGCGCCTGCGGGTGCGAGAAATACAGTCCGCTGACGCTTGCGGCGGGCGTCATCGCGGCCGACTCGGTCAGGGCGAGCCCCTGCCGCTCCGCATCGAGCGCCCGGAACAGTTCGAACTTCCCGCTGTGATCGGGGCACGCCGGATACCCGAACGCGGGGCGGATGCCCCGGTGCTTTTCGTGGTGCAGGTCGTCCGGCGTCAGTTCCGACGGATCCGCATGGCCCCACTCGGCGCGCGCGGTCGCGTGGAGCATGGTGGCAAACGCCTCCGCGAAACGGTCGGCCAGCGCCTTGACCATGATGGCGCGATAGTCGTCGTGGTCTGCTTCGTAGTGCCGTGCGAGATCGTCGGCGCCAAGTCCGGCCGTCACGGCAAACATCCCGATGTAGTCGGGGACGCCGCTGCCCCTGGGCGCGACGTAGTCGGCCAGCGACAGGTTCGGCCTGTCGTCCGGCTGCTGCTCCTGTTGCCGCAGCATTGGCAGCTTCATCAACAGTTCGCGGCGGTCCTCGTTCTTGAACACCAGGATGTCGTCGCCGTCGGCTACCGCCGGCCAGAACGCATAGACGCCGCTGGCCCGCAGCAGACGCCGCTCGATGATCTCCTTCAGCAGCTCCTGGGCGTTTGCGTAAAGGTCGCGCGCCGCCGCGCCGTATTGCGCGTGTTCGAGAATCGCCGGGAAGCGGCCCTTCAGCTCCCATGCGGAGAAGAAGTACGTCCAGTCGATGAATTTCGCGATCTCTCCGAGCGGTACGTCGTCCAGGTAGCGGCGGCCGATGAACGACGGGCTGGCGATGTAATGGTCGTCCCAGTCATATTTGAGACGGTTGGCGATCGCCTGCTCGTACGAGAGCAGCGCTTTCTCACTGCGGGCCTTGTAGCGCTCGCGGATGTCTTCCTGGGCTTCGATGTTGGATCGGACGAAGCCGCCCCGCCGCTCGTTGCTGAGCAGGCTCGACACGACGTCGACGACCCGCGAGGCGTCGAGCACGTGGACGACGGGCTGGGAGTACTCGGGCGCGATCTTCACGGCGGTGTGCTGCCGGCTGGTGGTGGCTCCTCCGATGAGCAGCGGCAGCGTCATCCCGCGCCGCTCCATTTCTTTGGCCACCATCATCATCTCGTCGAGCGACGGCGTGATGAGGCCGCTCAGGCCGACCATGTCGGCCTTCTGCGCGATCGCGGTGTCGAGAATCTTCGCGGCGGGTACCATGACGCCGAGATCGATAACCTCGTAGTTGTTGCACCCGAGCACCACGCCGACGATGTTCTTGCCGATGTCGTGAACGTCGCCTTTGACGGTCGCCATCACCAGCCGACCCTGTGTCGTCACGGCCGCGGGGTTCGCGCTGAGCCGCTCGGCTTTCTCGGCTTCCATATACGGCTCGAGATACGCCACCGCTTTCTTCATGACGCGCGCGCTCTTCACGACCTGGGGGAGGAACATCTTGCCGGAGCCGAACAGCTCGCCGACGATCTTCATCCCGTCCATCAGCGGACCCTCGATGATGTCCAGCGGGCGCCCGTACTTCTGGCGCGCCTCCTCGGTATCCGCTTCGATGAAGTCCACCGTGCCGTGAACGAGCGCGAAAGCCAGCCGCGCCTCGACGGTGCGGTTGCGCCACTCGACGTCCGCTTCTTTCTTCTTTCCGGCGCCTTTCACGCTGTCCGCAAACTGAACGAGCCGCTCGGTCGCGTCGGGCCGTCGATTGAAGATGACGTCTTCGACGTGCTCGAGCAGGTCCTTTGGAATATCTTCGTACACCGCAAGCTGTCCGGCGTTGACGATGCCCATGTCCATGCCGGCCTTGATGGCGTGGAACAGAAACGCGGAGTGCATCGCCTCGCGCACCGTATCGTTGCCGCGGAACGAGAACGACAGGTTGCTGACGCCGCCGCTGATCTTCACGCCCGGGCACGTCGCCTTGATGAGGCGCGCGGCCTCGATGAAATTGACGGCGTAGTCGTTGTGCTCTTCCAGTCCGGTCGCGATCGCGAGGATGTTCGGATCGAAAATGATCTCCGTCGGATCGAAGCCGGCCTGCTCCGTGAGCAGCGTGTAGGCGCGCTGGCAGATCTGGACCTTCCGCTCGATTGTGTCTGCCTGCCCCTGCTCGTCGAAGGCCATGACGATGACCGCCGCGCCGTAACGGCGGACGTGCCGGGCCTTGTCGAGAAAGTCCGCTTCCCCTTCCTTGAGGCTGATCGAGTTGACAACGCCCTTCCCCTGGACACACTTGAGCCCCGCCTGGAGCACGGTCCATTTGGAGCTGTCGATCATGACCGGGACGCGCGCGATCTCCGGCTCGGTGGCGATGTAGTTGAGGAACGTCGTCATCGCCTGCTCGGAATCGAGCATCCCTTCGTCCATGTTCACGTCGATCAGGTTCGCGCCGTTGCGGACCTGATCGAGCGCGACCCGCGCCGCTTCGGCGAAGTTGCCGGACTTGATCAGCCGTGCAAATCGCGCCGAGCCCGTGACGTTCGTTCGCTCGCCGATCATCTGGAAATTGCTGTCCGGACGGATCACGAGCGGCTCGAGGCCGGAAAGATCCGTCGTCCGAGGTGCGTTGGCTGTCGCCCGGTGGTGCACCGGGCGCGGCGGGATCCCGTCGACAGCGGCGGCGATCGCGGCGATATGGTCCGGCGTTGTCCCGCAGCAGCCGCCGACGATGTTGACGAAGCCGCTGGACGCGAAATCGCGGATCAGGCTGCCCGTTTCCGGCGGCAGCTCGTCGTACTGGCCAAAGGCGTTCGGCAGGCCCGCGTTCGGATAGCTGCTGACGTAGCACTCGGCAATCCGCGAGAGATCGGCGAGGTACGGCCGCATATCGCGCGCGCCAAGCGCGCAGTTGATCCCGACGCTGAACGGCTTGGCGTGCCGGATGGAAATGTAGAACGCCTCGAGCGTCTGCCCCGAGAGCGTGCGGCCGCTGCGGTCGGTGATCGTGACGGAAATCATGACCGGCAGCTGAATGCCCTTTTCGTCGAAAACGTTCTCAATCGCCACGATCCCGGCCTTGGCCGTCAGCGTGTCGAAGATGGTCTCCAGGAGGATGAGATCCACGCCGCCATCGACGAGTCCGCGGACCTGGTCCTCGTAGGCCAGCCGCAGCTCGTCGAACGATTTGGCGCGGAATGCCGGGTTGTTCACGTCCGGCGAAATCGACAGCGACTGGTTCGTCGGCCCCATCGCCCCGGCGACGAAGCGCGGCTTGAGGGGGGTCTGCGCCGTCCACGCGTCCGCCGCCGCGCGCGCCAGCTTCGCCCCTTCGAGGTTCAGCTCGTACGCCAGGTGCTCCAGCAGGTAGTCTTCCTGCGCGATTGCCGTGCTGCTGAACGTGCTCGTCTCGATGATGTCTGCGCCGGCGGCCAGATACTGATTGTGAATGTCGGCGATGACGTCGGGCCGCGTGAGGATCAGGATGTCGTTGTTGCCGCGCAGATCCTTCTCGTGATCGCGGAAACGCTCGCCGCGGAAATCCGCTTCCGTGAGCGTGAACCGCTGCACCATGGTGCCCATCGCGCCATCGAGGATGAGAATGCGTTCGCCGAGCAGAGCGGTCAGCCGATCAATTGTGTGTGACATGTGATTTCGATGTTCTTGCGCGCGCCTTCGAGTCGGCCGTGAGGCCGCTCGCGATAAGGACGGTAAATGGATCGCGCGGCCGGCTCGCGCCCACGCTGACCCGAACGTGTGTCAGGCCGGCGTTTCTCATCAGGCCGGCGAGTTCGTCGTCTTCGAATCCGAGCCAACGGTCGCCGAGCGCTTCGCTGACCCAGCGCTGATCGTGCCGCCGAAGGTCGAGCACCAGCACGCGCCCTCCTGGCCTGGTGATCCTGACGGCCTCCGCAAGGGCCCTGGCCGGGTCCGCCGCGTGGTGCAGCGCCTGCGAGAGGAGCGCGAGGTCAATCGAATGATCGTCGAGCGGCAGCGATTCGATGTCGCCGCGCTTCCAGCAGATGTTCGTCACGCCCCGCCGCCGCGCGAGGTCCCGTCCGCGCTGGAGCATCGCGGGCGACCGGTCGATCGCGATGACCCGCTCCGCGAACCGCGCGGTTTCGACGGTGAGATACCCCTCGCCGCACCCGATGTCGCCGACGATGACCCGCGGCATCAGGTGCGCAAGGGCGCGCGCCCATGCCGCCCAGCTCCGGCCCGGGACGAGCTGGCCGCCACCGGCGGGATCCGCGTGCTCCTCGAAGTTCTCTTTCCGGAGCCGCCGCACCTCCTCCAGTCGCGCGTCGTCGGCGCGCCCGACGGGAGTCGCGGCGGCGGACGCGAACGCGTCGCTCAGCACCGGCCACAGCGCGCCGAACCCGTTCTCGCCGCTCTGAAGCGCCGGCGCCACGCGAAAAAACGTGAACGTCCCGTCGCGCCGCTCTTCGACGAGACCCGCGTCTTTCAGGAGCCCGAGATGGCGGGACACGCCGGACTGGGCGAGTCCGACGATGCTCGTGAGCTCGGAGACGTTGAGCCGTTCGGCGCTGAGCAGCCGCAGGATGCGCAGCCGTCCCTCGTCGCCGAGGATCCGGAAGACGGCTGGAACATCCACATCTACTAATCTACATGCATTGATGCGTGTCGTCCAGTCGGGGACGGCCGATGGGGGATGGCGGCGAGGACGGGGCGCCCCGGTGCGCGCGGAGGCGGCTCCTCGTCGACACGTCTTTCCGGCCGCCGAGCACGAACCGGGGCTGTCCGAGCAGTTTCCGAGCAGGGGCCCCATCGCACCGCGCGTGGAAGGCGGCGCGCTGGATGCGGAGGGCGAAGCGCGCCGCTACGATCGCCTCACGAGATTGTGCATCCCGAGCATCCGCGTGACAGGCGCGAGTGAGATAATCCGGCGTGGGGAATCTGACACTTTATCCGAGCGAATCCCCCGCAGCGGCGCTGCTGCTCGCACACGGAGCGGGTGCGGGACAGCAAAGCCCGTTCATGGTGTCCACGGCGCGCGCGATCGCGGCGCGCGGCATCATCGCCGGCACCTTCGATTTTCCTTACATGGAAGCGCGCCGCAAGGTACCTGATCCGGCGGCCGTCCTCGAGGAGGCCTGGCGCGCCGCGGTGGCGTCGGCACGCGGGATGGAAGCCTTTCGCGATCTGCCTTTGTTCGTCGGCGGCAAGTCGATGGGCGGACGGATTGCGTCGCAAGCCGAGGCCGCGGAGGCGCTCCACGTTGCCGGTCTCATCTTTCTCGGATATCCGCTGCATCCGCCAGGAAAACCGCAGCAGCGTCGCGATGCCCACCTGCCCTCGATTACCGCGCCGATGCTGTTCGTGCAGGGATCGCGCGACGCATTCGGGACGGCCGAGGAGATTCGCGACCTCCTTCCACGCCTCCCACGAGCCGAGTTGCATGTGGTCGAGGGCGGCGATCACTCGTTCAAGGTGCCGAAAACAGGCGGCACATCGCAGGCGCGGGTGAACGAGGAGATCAACGATCGGATCGTCGCCTTCATCAGGGCCTCTATCCAGAATTAAAGCGTCAATTCCCGACGGCCTCGGCGTGCGGCGTGGGACATGCGGCGTGCGGCGTGGTGCACGGACTCACTTCTTGTGAGTTGCGCGATGTTTACGGCGCGCGGCCACCTTGGTCGAGTGGCGTTCCTCCGCTTCGTCGAGTGAATGCGACTCCCCCAGCATGTTGTCGTTCTTCGCCATCTGCGCCAGCCGTCCGTAGTAGTCGTGGAGGGTCCTGAGTTCGTTCTCGTCGAGATCTTCGACATCGATGAGCCGATTGCTTGCGCCCTCCATGACGGCGACAAGCTCGTTAAGCTTCAATTGCAGCGCGAGCGAGTCCTTGTTCTGCGTGCGCTGAATGAGGAACACCATCAGGAATGTGACGATCGTCGTCCCCGTGTTGATCACGAGCTGCCACGTATTGGAGTAGTGAAACATCGGGCCCGTTATTCCCCACACCACGACGATGGCCAGTGCGGTCGCAAAGGCACTCGCGCTGCCGGTCCAGGCCGTGACGGCCGACGACATGCGCTCGAACAGGACCCCGACGCCTTTCGCTGCCTTCCTTGCCATCGATCCTCCATTCACAGCTCACCAATTCACCAATCGCTCGATCTATAGTCTGATAATGCCTGTCGCTGAAAATGCGCCGCCTGTCCGAAGCCGCGTCCGCGCGGAGATTCCCGATTCCTGCAAATGGAACCTCAATGACATCTTCGACAGTTGGGACGCGTGGCAGGCCGCGTACACGACCCTCGATCAGGGGATCGATCGCTATGCCGGTCTGAAAGGCACGCTGGCGAACGGGCCCGACAGCCTGTTGAAGGCGCTTCGACTGTCCGAAGAGCTCGGTCAGCTCGCATATAAGGTGTGGTACTTCCCCTCGCTCCTCTACGATACCGACCAGCGCGACAACACCGTCAACGCGAAGCGGCAGCAGGTCCAGATTCTCTTTGCCCGCTGGAAGCAGGCCGAGTCCTGGTTCAATCCCGAGCTTCTCCAAATCCCGCTCGAAACAGTGCGCGGGTGGATGGGCGCGAATCCCGACCTGGCGGTCTACCGCTTCGCGATTGAGGATCTCTACCGTCAGCAGGAGCACGTACTGGACGAGGCCGGCGAGCACCTCATGTCCCTCTCGAGCCGTCTCGCCGCGTCGCCGAACGAATCGTATTGGGCGTTGTCCACCGCGGACGCGAGGTTCCCGTCGGTGACGCTGTCGAACGGCGAGACCGTCACCGTCTCGTACGGACAGTACCGCGCGATCCTTGCGACGCGCCGCGAGCAGGCGGACCGGGAGAAGGCGTTCACCGCGCTGCACGAAACCTACAAGACCAACCTCAACACCTACGCGACGCTCTACAACGGCGTCTGCCAGCGTGACTGGTTCCAGGCGCGCGCTCGCGGGTATACCTCGACCCTCGAGGCCGCGCTGCACGGCGACAACATCCCGCCATCGGTCGTCGAAAACCTGATCGAGACGACGCGCAACGGGGTGGCGCCGCTGCGACGATATCACCAGCTCCGGCGGCGCGTCCTCCAGGTGCCGTCTTACCACGTCTACGACTTCACCATTCCGCTCGTCACATTCGACAAGAAGTATCGCTACGAAGACGTCCTCGACTGGATCGTCGATGCGGTCGCGCCGCTCGGGCCCGAGTACCAGGCCCGCATGCGCGAAGGGTTCGCCGGCGGGTGGATAGACGTGTACGAGAACGAAGGCAAGCGTTCGGGCGCGTACTCGGCCCCTGTGTACGGCACGCACCCATACATGCTGCTGAACTACACCGACACGCTCGACGATGTCTTCACGACCGCGCACGAGATGGGGCACTCGATGCACACCATCCTGTCGCACGAGACCCAGCCGTTCATCTATTCGAACTACACGATCTTCGTCGCCGAGGTTCCCTCGACGCTCAGCGAGGCGCTGCTGCTGGAGTACATGCTGGCCCGCTCGACGGATCCGATCGAACGCGCGGTGTTACTGCAGCACGCCATCGACAACATTACTGGCACGTTCTACACGCAGGTGCTGTTTGCCGACTACGAACTGCGCGCACACCGGCTCGCCGAGCAGGACCAGCCGATAACCGCCGACATCCTGACGGACATCTACACGCAGCTCCTGAAGGATTATTACGGCGACGCGCTGGATCTGAATGCGCTGACGGGGCTGACGTGGGCGCGGATCCCGCACTTCTTCAATTCCCCGTACTACGTTTATCAATACGCGACCTGCTTTGCGTCGGCCGCCCGCATCGCCAGGGAAATCACTTCTCCCGAAAGCGGCGCGGCACGCGACCGCTACCTGGACCTGCTCCGTTCCGGCGGCAGCGATCACCCGATGCAGCTGCTGCGCAAGGCGGGGGTCGATCTGAGCCAACCCGACACGGTCCGTGCCGTCGTCGACCAGTTGGACAACCTCGTCACGCGGTTCGAGCAGGAGCTCGCGAAGCTGTAGTTCCGCGCCTCGCGCGTCACGCCTCGCGCCTCGCGCCTCCCGCCTCGCCGCGCTGATACGCGACGCTGAGCGCCGCCGTCATCAGCAGCAGCAGCCCCGCGGAGGCGTACGCGGAGCCCTCTCCAAACCATTCGAGCGCGCTGTTGCCCCACATCGGCCCGATCGTGCGACCGAGGCTCTCGAGGGCTCCGGCGGCGCCCTGCACGCGGCCTTGCTCGTGCCGTCCGGCCGCGCCGCTCAGCAACGAGATCAACGACGGATTGCAGAAGCCGACACCGACGGCGCCGGGCACCAGCAGCGCGATGAACACCGGCACGCTGTATGCGAACGCGCTCGCCCCCCAGCTGAAGGCGGCGAACAGCAGTCCGATCGTCAGCATCCGCCGTTCGCCGATCCCGCGGGCGATCGGACCGACGAGCCCGCCCTGCACGACGACCCCGAGCGCGCCGAATCCAGCGAGGATGTAGCCGATCTGGGTGACGTTGAAGCCGAACCGCGCCTCGCCGAACAGCGCAAACGTGCCCTGATAGATCGCGAAGCACGTCCAGTAGACGAAATCCATCGCGAACAGCGTTCGCAGTTCTGGACGGCGGCTCAACTCACCGAGCGCCTTCCACGGGGAACCGGCGACCGCGTGGACGCGATGGACCGTCTCCGGCAGCCACAGCCACGCGAGCACCGTCGCCACAACCGTGATTGCTGCGGCCGCCCAGATTGGTGCGGTGTAACTGATTTTCGCGAACAGGCCCCCCAGTGCAGGGCCGATGATGAAGCCCAGCCCGAATGCTGCACCGAGCATTCCGAACGCCTTTGCACGATTCGACTCGTCGGTGACGTCGCCGATGTAGGCGCGCGCAGTCGTGATGTTGCCGCCCGACAGCCCGTCGACGACGCGCGCCGCAAACAGCATCGCCAGGCTGTGGGCGAGCGCCAGCATCACGAAGCTGACGACGGTCCCGATCAGACTGAAGATGAGGACGGGCCGGCGCCCCCAGCGATCCGACCACTCGCCGAGGATCGGCGACGCGATCAGCTGACAGACCGAGAAGGACGCGAACAGCACGCCGATCGCGACGGGGGACGCGCCGAACGTCTGCGCGTAGAACGGCAGCAGCGGAATGATGATGCCGAACCCGATCAGATTGACCAGGATCGTCAGAAAGATGACGGCGAGCGGACGGCTCACTTCGCGTCGCTCGTGCGCACGGTAATGCTCTTGATGAGGACCGGGGTCACGGGCACATCGTCCATGCCCTCGCGGGAGGTGGTGGGCATCGCGGCGATGCGGTCGACGACGTCCATTCCGGCGATCACGCGCCCGAACACGGCATACCCGTAATCGTCCGGAGCGAACCCGTGATGATCGAGCCGGGCGTTATTGGCGAGATTGATGAAGAACTGCGAGGTGGCGCTGCGCACCGCGCGCGTCCGCGCCATCGCGACGGTCCCGCGGGCGTTGGTGAGTCCGTTGTCCGCCTCGTTGTGCACGGGCGGCCGGGTGGCCTTCTCGACCAGTTCCGGCGTATAACCCCCGCCCTGGATGACATATCCGGGAACGACGCGGTGGAACACCGTTCCCGAATAGAACCCGTCGCGGACGTATTCGAGGAAGTTCGCCACCGAATCGGGCGCTTTGTCGGGCAGCAGTTGAATCGTGATCGCGCCCGCTGTCGTATCAACAACGACGACGGACCCCTGAGGGGCCGACGTGCCGGCCTGCGGGGCCGGGTTCTGGACCTGGAGGACGAGCAGGAAGAGTGCGGTTGTGAGCATGGGAATGACCGAGGCCGGACATGTGCCCGCGAGTGGACACATGATTCAACCAAATGGATCCTTCGATGTTAGGTGCCGGGCATCACAGCGTCAATCGGCCGCGATATGCCAGCTGATTCGTGCGCTACAATGAGGAGTCATTTTCGCCGGAGACGACACGATGGTAACGGAACTCCAGAGCGAACAGAAAGAGCTGGCGGATTTCATCCGGGCCGGCTCGACGCGCGGTCCGCAATGCTTCGGCAGTTACTTCGACGAAAAGGGCGGCTCGTGCGCTCTGGGATCCGTCTACGAGGGTGTGTATCATCTGCCGCGTGAGCACGGCCGCCTCGTACCGGATCATCTCGAGCGCCTGTTCCGCTGCCTCGACGAAGTCGTCAAGCCGTGCCCCCACGAACATTGCAAAAAACGCCTGCCGCTGGCCCCGCTGATCGTTCATTTGAACGACGACCACCGCTGGACGCGCGAGCAGATTGCCGACTGGCTGACACAGGAATCGAACTCGTGATATCTGCAATTGGTGAATCGGTGACTGTGTGAATCGGTGATTTGAATTCACCAATCCACGAACTCACCCGTTCACCAATTGGTACTGGCAAGGCTCCCCATGTCTTTCCTCGATCGGTTCAAGCTCCAACCCAAGTACAAGTCTCTTGACCCGGACGTCCGTATCTCCGCGGTGCAGGAACTCGGGCCCGGCCCGGACGACGCGGCCGTGCTCGCCGCCATTGCACGCGAGGACGCCGAGCCGCGGGTTCGCCGCGCGGCGGCCGCCCGTGTTCAGGAAGTGGCGGTCCTCGCAGCGCTGGTCACATCGGACGCAGACGAGGGGCTGCGATCGGAGATTGGTGAACGCCTCGCGGCCATCGCCGCTGGCGAGAACGCCGATCAGGCCGCACAGGCCGTCGCCGCGCTGACGGACCAGCGCCAGCTCGCGGACGTCGCCCAGAAATCGCCGCACGACAGCATCCGGCTGGGCGCGCTGACGCGCGTCACCGATCTGAAGGCCCTCAGCTCGGTCGCACGCAAGGCAGCGGACCCGCGCGTCGCAGCGACGGCTGTCGAGCGGATGCAGGATCCGTCGGAACTGCTGAACGTGGCGGCCAGGACCGAACACAAGGATGCCGGCGTGACCGCGCTCGAGCGTGCGGTGCAGATCGCCGGCGCGGACCGCGACACGCTGGAAAGCGTTGCCGCGCGCGCACGCAACAAGTCAGTGGCCAAACGAGCCAGAGGTATGGTGCAGGCAATGGAAGACGCGGAAGCGGCGCGACGCGCGGCGGTCGATTCACACAACCAGCAGCTGGCAGCGCTGCTCGCGCGGGCGGAGACGCTGGCGCGTCACACCCAGAACACCCGGGTCGAGCAGGCCGATGCGCTCGAACAGGAATGGCGCGATCTCGTGGCCGCAGCTCCCGTCGACGTGATGGCCGACGACGAGGCGCGCTTCCGCGAGCACGTCGGGAACGCGCGCAGCGGTATCGCGCAGGCCGAGCGCGATCGCGCGGCAGCACGCGAACGCGAGGAGCAGCTCGCCCGTCTGCGCGACGCGCGGACGGCGCTCTGCGAGCGGATCGAAGCACTGGCCGGCGAACAGACCGCCGATCGGATCGCGGAGGCGCGGGCCGAATGGGAAGGGCTGCCGCCCGCGGCCGGCGGCGACCACGCGGATCCGGAGCTGCTCGCGCGGTTCGAAACCGCCTGCCAGCGCGCGACCGCACGGTTCGAGAACCGGCAGGAAAACGAGCGCATGAATGCACGGCTCGACGAGCTGGCACGAGAAGCGGAACAGGTCGCCGCGCAGCCCGACGCCCCCGGCTACGTCTGGGACTCAATCGTCCGTGAGTGGAACGATCTGCGAGCGAAGACCGAGGGTCTGGATGAAGCGGTCAGCGCCCGGTTCGCCGACGCCGACACGAAAATGCGCGAGCGGAACGAGGCGAGGCGCGCTGCCGAAGAGAAGGCCGTCAGGCAGCAGGTGCTCCGCGTCGAACAGCTGATCGATCGCGTACAGAAGCGCGCGATGGCGGAAGACCTGACGCTGAAGGAAGCGGACAAGGCCGCGCGCGATCTTCGCAGCGCGATCGAGGCGCCGCTCGCCGTCGCCCCTGCGGAACGCGATGCGCTGATCGAACGCGTGAAGGCCGCGCTCGCCGTGCTCGGTCCGCGGCTCCACGAGCTGCGCGAGATGGACGAGTGGAAGCGGTTTGCGAACGCGGCGGTCCAGGAAGAGCTGATCGCGCAGACCGAGGCCCTCAAGACGAAGCACGATTGGGACAACCCGGAAGGCGTCGAGAAGGGCGCCCGCGAGCTGCACGAGATCCAGGAGCGCTGGAAGACAGTGGCCGAAGCGCCGCGCGCGCAGGCGCAGACGTTGTGGCACCGCTATCGTCAGGCCGCGGATCCTCTTCAGGCCAGGGCGCGTGACTTCTTCGCGCATCGCGCCGAGGAGCGTCAGGGCAACCTCGAGAAGAAACTCGCGCTCTGCGAGCGCGCCGAAGCGCTCGCCGACTCGACGGACTGGATCAAGACGGCGGACGAGCTGAAGAAGCTGCAGGCGGAGTGGCAGGCCATCGGGCCCGTGCCGCGCACTGACACACGCGACGTCTGGAAGCGCTTCCGCGACGCGTGCGACCGGTTCTTCTCCCGCCGCAACGAAGATCTGGCGCAGCGCAAAGAGGTGTGGTCGGCGAATCAGGCGAAGAAAGAGGCGCTCTGCGCGCGTGCCGAGGAACTCGCGGAGTCGAAGGACTGGGAGCGCACCGCCGCGGAAATCCGGCGGCTGCAGGCGGAATGGAAGACGATCGGTCCCGTCCGCCGCAGCAAGTCCGAGACGCTGTGGCAGCGCTTTCGCGGCGCATGCGATCGGTTCTTCGATCGCTACAAGCGGCGCGACGACATCGAACTCGAATCGCGCCAGGCGGACCGCGAAGCGCTCGCCCAGGAACTCGAATCGCTGATGCCCGGCGAAGGTGCCGAGCCGGCGCCAGACTTGCTGGAACGCGTGCGGTCGCTGCGGACGCGCTGGAACCAGTCGACGGCGGGCGTCCGCCACGGCGCCGATCCGCTCAGCGGACGGTTCGTCTCCGCGATGGAGCGGCTCCTCACCGCCTATCCCGATGCCTTCCGCGGAACGGAACTCGACCTCGATTCGAGCCGCCAGCGCATGGAAAAGCTCGTCGCGCGTGTCGAGGGCTTCGTCAGCCAGGCTGGCGTGAAGGAGGGTCCCAGCTCACCCCAGGACCTCGCCTCGATGCTGCGAGAGGCGCTCGCGTCGAATACGATTGGCGGCCGGGGCAGCGACGAGGCCAAGTGGCGCAATATGGCGGAGGAAGTGCGTCAGGCGCAAGCCTCGTTCGCGCGTTTGCTGCCGGTGCCCGGCGACGCGGGACGCCAGCTCGCCGAGCGGTTCCAGAAGGCCTGCAACCGCTTCTTCGATGCCTATCGCAAGCACATGCCGCAGCAGCCGGCGCGGCGTACGGTCGCTTCGCGGTGAATTGCAGATTGCTGATTGGAGATTGGAGATTGATTGCGGAATTTCAAGAATTTGAAATCAATCTGCAATCCAATCTCAAATCTGCAATTCACCGCGAAGCGTACAGCACCTTGCCGCCGACGATCGTGTAGACGACTTTGGCTGAGCGGATCTCTTCGTCCGGCACCGTCAGGATATCCTTCGAGAGCACGGTGATGTCGCCGTACTTGCCCACCTTCAACGATCCGCGGTTGGGTTCCTCGAACGCGGCGTACGCGCCGTTGATCGTGTAGGACTTCAGCGCTTCCATCCGCGTCATGCGCTGGTCGGGATAAAACACCGACCCGTCCTTCGTCTTGCGCGTGACGCTCGCGTAGAAGTTCGGAAGCGGGTCGACGTCCTCGACGGGCGCATCGGTGCCGTTGGCGATCACGGCGCCCGATTTCATCAGCTTCTGCCAGACGTACGCGCCTTCCTTCGCGCGCTCGGGGCCAAGCCGCGCGATCACGTAGGGCGCGTCAGACGTGCAATGGATCCCCTGCATCGAGGCAATCACCCCAAGCGCGCCGAAGCGCGGGATGTCCTGCGCGCTCAGGTGCTGCGCGTGCTCGACGCGCCAGCGGAGGTCTTTTTTCGACGGGTTCGCCTTGAACGCGTTCTCGAAGATGTTCAGCGTTTCGCGGTTTGCCCGATCCCCGATCGCGTGCACGCAGAGCTGGTACCCGTTCGCGATCGCGAGCTGTGCGGCTTCGCGGATTTCGGCGAGCGGGGTGGTGGTGAGCCCGGTCCAGCCCGGTTTGTCGCTGTACGGCTGCAGCATCCACGCGCCGCGCGATCCAAGGGCGCCGTCCATAATTTTCTTGATCGCACGCACGGTGAAATGGCCGTCGGCGTGGTCGATGGTGCGGTACTGTTTGAGCTTCGACGCGAACGCCGCGTTCGGCTGCCGGATCATCACCCACATCCGTACGCCAAGCGTCCCATCGTCGACCGCCGATCGAATGCCATCGATCACCTCGAGCGGGGATCCGGCGTCGACGAAGGTGGTGATCCCCTTCGATACCACTTCCTGGTTCGCCAGCTCCAGCTGCTTGCGCAGGTGACTGGCGCGTTCGGCGCCGGAGAGCTGCGGCTCCCTGACCAGCCGCTGCGCGGTCTCACGCATCAAGCCCGTCGCGTCCCCCGTCGAATCGCGCAGCACGTCGCCGCCGGCGGGGCTCTCGGTCGAGCGCTTGATGCCCGACAGCTCCATCGCCTTGCCGTTCACGAACGAGGCGTGGCCGCTCGCGTGCTCGAGCACGACGGGGTTGTCGGGCGACACTTTGTCGAGCGAAGCGTGCGTCGGGAAGCCTTCGACGTTGGGCTGCGGCCGCGACGTCCATTTCTCCTGGTGCCAGCCGCGCCCGTAAATCCACTCGCCCGGTTTGGCCTTCTTCACGGCGTCCGCCACCATCGAGACGATGTCGTCCCACGACGCCGCGGTCGTCAGGTCCAGCTCCATCTTCATTTCGCCGATGCCGGTGAAGTGGCCGTGGCTTTCGATGAAGCCGGGGATCGCCAGCCGTCCCTGTAAATCGATGACGCGCGTGGACGGTCCGATGTAGGGCTTGACGGCGTCCGCCGTGCCGATCGCGGCAATGCGGCCGCCTGCGATGGCGACGGCCTGCGCTTCGGGCATCGCGTCTTCGACCGTCACGATTTTGCCGTTGGTCAGCACGAGATCCGCTGGCGAGGGCGCCGGTACCTGCGACACACGAGCCTGCGTCGTGATGACGGCGATGAAAAGACCAAAGATGATCAGGAAGAGTTTCGATCGGGCTGCGCTCATCACCGCAGCATCATCACACAAATTGCCGGCGAGGACGCCAGCCGCTATCGTGAACCATGCGGATTGGACTGATCGCCGACACACACGGACTGGTACGGTCTGAGCTGTTCGAGGCGCTCGCCGGAGTCGAGTACCTGCTGCATGCCGGTGACGTGGGCGGACGTGCGGTGCTGAAAGAGCTCGAGACGATTGCCGCTCTTCGTGCGGTATATGGGAACGTCGACGTACCCGGAGATCCGTATCTCGAGCCGGCTGTGCATCTCGAGGTCGAGGGCCGCACGATTCACGTCAGCCACGGCCACGAACTCGGACGGCCGACGCCGGACAAGCTGCTGTCGCGGTACGACGCTGACGTGCTCGTCTTCGGACATACGCATCGCGCATTGATCCACCGCGAGGGCGACCGGCTCGTCATCAACCCTGGGGCCGCCGGACCTCGGCGCTTCGACGTGCAGCCCAGCGTCGCGATCCTCGACGTGACGCGCTCTACGCTGGACGCGCGGATTGTCTGGCTGACGGCCGGCCGATGAAGCGTTCCGTCAGGAGGAAGTACGGGATCGACAATGCGGACAGCACGGCCGCTGTCCCGAATGCCGCCGCGTACCCGTAGCTCCCGATGATGCCCCCCATCAGCGTCGATCCCGTACCGATTCCTGTATCGAACGCGGCCAGAATCGATCCAAACGCGGCACCGCGCCGTTCCGGACCAATGTGCTCCATCACGTACGCAACGAAGACGGGGTAGGCGGTGCCGAATCCGGTGCCGAAGATCACGGCCGAGGCTATCAGCCAACGCACCGTGCCGCCGATGCAGAGGCAGCCGAGGCCAGCGGCGATGAGCGCAAGGCAGGGCAACAGCACGCGCCGGTGGCCAACGCGATCGCCGAGGCGGCCCGACAACGGTCGCGTCGCAAGGATCACGATCGACAGCACCGTCAGATAGATCCCTTTCGGGCTGACGCCATTTGCGTCCGCATAGAGCGCGGTGAAACTGGTGATGCCACCGTACCCGAAGCTGTAGAGAAACAGCGTGATCGCGAGCACGAGCACTCGCCATTCCACACTCTGGCGGCGCGGCTGGGCAGCCGCCGCGGTAGGGATGTGCGGCAGCCGCCAGGCAATGGCCGCCATCACGAGGTTCAACACCGCCGATTCCACACAGAGGGTCGTCCACCCGCGCCGATAGACCCAGAAGCCAATCACGGGCGCGACGGCAATCGCCGCCACCGACGAGAGGCCCCAGTACGCGATGCCCTCGCCGCGCCGCGTCTCAGGGATGCTGTTGGTCAGATAGGCGGCCGATGCCGACAGGAGACCGGACCAGAAGACGCCGTGCACGAGCACGAGCGCAAGCATCGGCCAATAGCCGGGAACGACTGCGTATGCCAGCGAGAAGACGGTCAGCGCGAGGCTCGTCGTGATGAGGATGCGCCGCTGGCCGGCGCGATCGGAAAGCGCCCCCGTGAGCGGCGCGGAGAACGCGGAGGCGTACGTGAGGCACCCGAGAAACAGTCCGGACTCGAACGTGCTGCCGCCCCGCGCCAGAATCTCGAACGGCGCCGTCGGCAGCAGTTGAAAGGCGGAGAGGAAAACCGTGAACGTGAAGCCGCACATCACGAAGAAGCGCGGCGTAAACAGTCGCTCGATGGCCAACTATTCGGATTTTAGCGCGACCACCGGATTCACTCGTGTGGCGCGCCACGCGGGGACGGCGCTCGCCGCAATCGCCACCGTACCGAGTGCGGCGGCCGCTGCACCGAGCGTCACCGGATCGTGAGGCGCCACGCCGTGCAGGAGGGTGCCCAGCGCGCGGGTGATGAGCAGCGCGCCGGCGATGCCGATCGCCACACCGATGGCCGCAAGCATCGACGCATTTCGCAGCACCATCGTCAGGACGGACGACCGCTCCGCTCCAATCGCGAGCCGGATCCCAATCTCGCGAGTCCGGCTGCTGACGATGAACGAGAGCAGTCCGTAGATACCGACGGCGGACAGAATCAGCGCCAGCGCCGCGAACACACCCAACAATAGCCCCGTGAAGCGCGGCGTCGACAACGCGTCCGCAACGACCGCGTCCATCGTCCGGACGTCTGAAACGGGCAGCGACGGATCGATTCGATGGACGGCGGCGCGAACCGGCGTTGCGAGAGCCGCCGGATCGCCTCCGGTCCGCACCACGAACGTCATCGCCCGGATCAGGTTCGTGTTCCCAAGCGAAACCGCCCACTGGGTATGCGGCACATAGAACTTCTCTTTCACGATGCCGGCGACCCCGTTGTGGTGCACGCTCTTGACGATGCCAACGACTGTCACCCATGGACGGGTCGGGCCACCGCCGATGATGAAACGGCCGCCCAGCGCATCGCGTCCCGGCCAGTACTTTCTGGCCATCTCCTCGTTGACGAGCGCGACGAGTTGCGAGGCCGGCGAGTCGGTGGGCAGGATCGGACGACCGCGAATTACGCGCTCTCCCATCGCCTCGATGTATCCAGGGGTGACGATCTGCCAGTCGCCTTTGGCATTCGTCCCCGGCGGCGGCACGTAGCCGTCGACGCGGAGCCCGAAGTCGCCGATGGTGGACGCGAGCGGGAGCGAACGTGCGGCGCCGGCGGCAGTGATGCCCGGCAGCGCGCGAAGTTCATCGACCGCGCGGGTGTAGAAGGTCACGACCTGCGCGTCGGTATAGCTCACGCGGGGCAGCGACACGCGCAGCGTGAGGACACCGGCGGGGTTGAAGCCGAGGTCGATGTGCTGCAGCGACCATAACGTGCGCAGCATCAGGCCGGCGCCGGCCAGCAGAACCACCGCGAGCGCCATCTGCGCGACGATGAGGGCGCTGCGGAAGCGCTGGCGCGCCGAACCGATCGTGGCATTCGCGCTTCCCTGCTTCAGCGCGTCGGTCAGATCGGTCCGGGCGAGTCGCACGGCGGGCGCGAGGCTGAAGATCACCGTGGTGAGCAGCGCGACCGCAGCCGTGAAGAGCAGCATTCTCCCGTCGATGGACGCGTGCTCGAGCCGCGGAATGGTGCCGGGGTTCCACCACACCATGAGCCGCAGCGTGACGGCCGCGAGCAGGAGGCCTGAAGCGCCGCTGACGACCGCGAGCAGAGCCCCTTCCGTCATGAGCTGGCGGAGCACGCGTGAGCGGCTTGCGCCGAGCGCGACCCGCGAGGCAATCTCGCGCTGTCTTGTTTCACCCCTCGCGAGCAGCAGGTTTGCGACGTTTACGCAGGCGATGAGCAGGAGAAATCCGACGGCGCCGAACAGGAGCCAGACGGCCCGTTGTACGTTCTCGAGTACGTCCTGGCGCAAGGGAAGCGCGATCGCGTCGAAGGCCATCTCCTTCGGATACACGCCTCGGTTCGTCCATCGCTGCGCGATGGCGTGCAGTTCGTCCTGTGCCTGCTGCACGGTGGCGCGGGCGGCAAGCCGGCCGGCCGCGTAG
Source organism: Vicinamibacterales bacterium (assembly GCA_035495555.1). GTDB lineage: Bacteria > Acidobacteriota > Vicinamibacteria > Vicinamibacterales > 2-12-FULL-66-21 > DATJFQ01. The sequence goes on along the minus strand of DATJFQ010000037.1, from coordinate 133,110 downwards.
TAGCCGTGGCTCCCGTGATCCGTACTGGCCGAATCCCATCGGGCCGGCGTCCACAGCACGGTGGGCGTGGGGTTCTGAAAGTCCGTCGGCAGCACGAAATCGCGCGGCATCACGCCCACCACTTCGCAGGGCTGCCCGTCGATGATGATCGAGCGGCCAACGATCGCCGGATCCCCGCCGTAACGACGCTGCCAGAGACCAAAGCCGAGAATCGCAACCCGCGCGCCGTTTGGCGCGTCTTCCTGTTCCGTGAAGCCGCGGCCGAGCGCCGGCTGGACGCCCAGCACGGAGAAGAGGTTCGCGGTCACGGTGGCGGCCGAGACACGCTCGGGTTCGGCGTCGCCCGAGAGATTCACCGCTCCTTCGTCCCAGGCGCCGACGGCCGACAGCGTGTGCGATTCGCGCCGATAGTCGTTGACCTCGCCGTCGGCCACCCATGTCTTGTCGAACGCGGTCCAGCGGCTCCAAATCGTCACGACGCGATCCGGTGTGCCCCACGGGAGCGGCCTGAGCAGCACTGCGTCGACCACGCTGAAGATCGCGGCATTGGCCCCAATCCCCAGCGCGAGCGTGAGGACCGCGACCGACGCAAAGCTGGTATTTCGGAGGAGCGTGCGTGCACCGAAGCGCAGATCCTGGAGCAGGCTGTCCATATGTTCGTTAGACGGTCGCGCGGTCCGCTGCGTTTGGATGCAGATTCGTTGTTAAGATCCGGATATGGATCGTGATCTGTCGCAATTTCGTCCATCGCGCCTCTGGCGCCGGCTGCCGCTGGAGAAGCGGGTGGACGCAGCGTCGCTCTTCTGGGACGACGAGCACTCGGATGAACAGCAGATGGAGGCCGTCGGGGCCATCGCCACGCAGATGAAATTCCGCCCGCGCAGCGTCATCGGCCTGCCTCCCGAACGCCGCGCGAAGTATCTGGCGCAACTGCCGACCGTTTCGGACGCAATCGCGGCCCGCGCGCTCGTCAGCTACCACCTCGAGCGGCAGCGCCCGATGATGGCGGCTTTCCTCGATTCGCTCGGCATTCCGCACGAGAACGGGCTCATCACGGAAGAGGCGGTGGCGAAGCCGGACGCGGACAAGCTGAAGACCGCGGCCGAGGAACTCGCGACGAAGTTCGACCCGTCGGACGTATCGGTCTATCTCTCGACGCTGGTCTCGCAGGATCCGGACACCTGGGGAGCGCTCGCCGACCTGCCGCACGTCGCGCCGTGAATTGCAGATTGCAGATTGATTGAAGATCTCAAATCTGCAATTCACGGCGCGAGCGACGCCACCTCTGCCGCGCCTCGCATGCCACTTTCCAAGGCGCCGTTCATGTAACCCTGCCACTTCGTGCTCGTATGCTCGCCGGCAAACACGATGCGTTTGAACGGACGGGCCAACCAGGGGCGCAGGTCGGGATCAAACGACGGATCGAAATACGCGTAGCCGCCGCCGACCCATGGGTCCTTGTCCCAGACGACCAGCCGCGACGCCAGGAGCTTTCCCGGTCCGCCGAGCCACTCCAGCCGGCGCGCCACCCCCGCGACCCCTTCGGACCAAAGGATCGCTTGCAATTCTCCCGACGCACGCCCGCCCGCCAGAAAGCTGAGGATGGCCGGGCCGCGCTGCTCTTCATTCCCGTCCCACACCGCGCCCGTCGGCGCGTCCGATCCGAATGCGGTCGGCCGTCCGGGTGCGCGCCAGAAGCGTCGCTCGAACTGGAGCAGCAGCCGTGTCGCGCAGCCGTATCGTAAGGAGCCGATCGCGGTTGCCTGCGGCTCTGGCAGCGCTGGCGTGAACTGCACCTGACCGGCCGTCGTCGCCGGCAGCGCACAGACGAAATAGTCGGCCTGAATCTCCGCCCGCTTCCCATCCGCGTCATCGATCGTCACCCGAACGCCATCGTCGTCCTGCCGCACGCCGCGCACTACGGCCCGCAGCAGAATCCTGGCGTTCAGCCGACGCGCGATGCCCGTCGCCAGCCGATCGTTGCCGCCGACGACGCGGAAGATCTCGTCGCGGCCCGGGGTTCCCCATTCGGCGAACTGCTCCACGAGCGGCAGCATCGACAGGTCCTCGGGATCGGCCAGGAAAAAGCCTCGAAATCCGCGAAGCCGCGCGCGCAGCGCGTCCGACCCGCCAATCGCATCGAGCCACTCGGCAACGGATGTTCGCGCCAGGCGGTGACCGACAGCGCTGTCCCAGCGCTGTTCGGCGAGGTTGAAATCGCGGATTTCCCGCTGGAGAGACGCGGCCACTTGCTGGAACGCCCGCCCTGAGCGGTCAATCGCGCGCCGCCCGCGTGCGTCGGTGCCATAGAAGCCGAATCCCCGGCGAAGAATCCTCGTCGTCTCGAGACCGAGCGTCTTCGCGAGATCGTGGACGTGCTGCTGTTCGCTTTCGATCAAATCAGCGCCCGCTTCAGCGTGCTGCCGCGAGGCGAACCCTTGACGCAACGTCCAGACGCGTCCGCCCACGCGCTCTCGGGCCTCGAGCAGCACGACGGCGGCGCCCCGCGCCTCGAGTGCGCGCGCGGCAGCGAGGCCGGCGAGACCGGCGCCGGCAACCGCGACCACACGTCCGTTCAGCGTGCGCCCGCCCATCGTTCACAGGATACACTTGCGCCATGCTCGACCTTCTCGCCGTCACGCTCGTTCTCGCACAAACACCGCCACAAACGGACCTCCATGCACGCGTCCGCCGCCTCATCGACGCGAGCAGTGCCGAAGTCGCGGTCGCGTTCCGGCGCCTGGACGGCTCGCGCGAGCTTCTGATCGATCCGGACAAGCCGTTCCATGCGGCGAGCACGATGAAGGTGCCGGTGATGATCGAGCTGTTCCGCCAGGCAGCTGCCGGCCAGCTCTCGCTCGACGAACAGCTTCCCATCAGGAACGAATTCCACAGCATCGTCGACGGCAGCGTCTACCAGCTCGATCCGGGTGACGACTCGGATTCCGTCGTGTACGCCAACGCAGGCAAGACGATGAGTCTGCGCGACCTCTGCGAGCAGATGATTACGGTCAGCAGCAACTTCGCCGCAAACCTGCTCATCGAACGCCTGGGCGTCGAGAATATCCGGCACACCGTCACGCGCCTCGGCGCCGACGGCATGCAGGTCCTGCGCGGCGTCGAGGACAACAAGGCGTTCGACCGCGGCATGAACAACACGACCACCGCGCGCGGGCTGATGGTGCTGATGGAGAAGATCGCGACAGGACATGCTGTCAATCCGCCGGCGGACGCCGAGATGACCGCAATGCTCGAGCGCCAGCACTTCAACGATGCGATTCCTGCGGGGCTGCCGCCGGGCACGGTCGTCGGTCACAAGACAGGCAACATCACGAAGATCCACAACGACGCGGCGATCGTCTACGGCCCGAAGCCGTACGTGCTGGTCGTACTCGTACGCGGCATTCAGGATCAGAAAGTGAGCGCGGCGCTGATTGCCTCGATCTCGCGCGAAGTGTGGGCCGACGCCGCAAAGTAGGACGGGCGACGCGCTATTTCTGTCGCGGCGCCAGCCGTCGAATATGATCACGCCATGCACAGGCGAGAGTTTCTGCACGCAGCGGGGATGTTGTCGGTCGCGCCGGCGGTCGCCGGCTTGTCACGATCGCCCAGCCCTGAAGCCGCCCCGTCGCTCATCAAACCCCGGCACCTCTCCCCCGGAGACACGGTTGGCATCGTCAGCCCGGCCAGCGCGACGTTTCAGCCGGTCGACGTCCAGATCGCGAGCGAGTCCCTCGAAGCGCTCGGCCTGAAGGTGAAGCTCGGCCAGCACATGATGGAACGCCACGGCTATCTCGCGGGCGACGACAAGGCCCGCGCGGCGGACATCAATACGTTTTTCGAAGACAGCTCGGTTGCCGCCGTCCACCCGATCCGCGGAGGCTGGGGCAGCAGCCGCCTGCTCCCGTATCTCGACTTCGATCGCATCCGCCGCAATCCGAAGATCATCGTCGGCTACAGCGACATCACGGCGCTGCTGCTGTCGATCCACGCGAAGACGGGGCTCGTCACGTTCCATGGTCCTATTGCGCTCGGCCGGTGGGATACGTGGTCCGTCGATTATGTGAAGCGCGTGCTGTTTGCGACCGACCCCGTTACCTTCGAGCCAAAGCGAGACGTGAATCCCGACAAGAACAGCCTCGTGCAGACCGAGTACCGCGTGCAGACGATCACACCGGGGAAGGCACGCGGGCGGCTGCTCGGAGGAAACCTCACGGTCCTGACGACGATCGTCGGGTCTGGTTACCTGCCGGACTGGGACGGCGCCATTCTCTTCACCGAAGACGTCCACGAAGAGCCCTACCGCATCGATCGCATGCTCACGCAGTTGAAGCTGTCAGGGGCGCTGTCGAAGTTGAAGGGGTTCATCTTCGGCGGGTGCGCCGAGTGCACCCCCGGTGAAGGGAGCTACGGCGGGCTCACGCTCGAGGAGATTTTCGAGGACCACATCAAGCCGCTTGGGATTCCTGCATGGCACGGCGCGATGATCGGACACCAGCAGCCGCAATGGACTCTGCCTGAAGGCATCCAGGTGGAAATCGATGCGACAGCCGGCACGATCACCGAGCTGGAAAGTCCAGTCGTGTAACGCGCCGGTTCAGTTCCGCGTACACGTCGTGCGCGTCATCTGCTCGATCCGATCCCCTTCCTGAACGTTGTCGACGACGCCCATGTCGGCATCCATCACATGGGCGAAAATCGTGTACTGCCCGTTCAGCCGCGGTTCGTCGACGAGCAGAATGTAAATCTGACCGTCGCCCGTGTTGCGGCCGCGAGTCGAGAGCCCGACCGCTCCTCGCGTGTTCGAAAGGCCGATCTCGTCACGCAGGAAGGTCTTCAATCCCGACGAGTATTCATTGGCGCCAGGGCTGCCGCCTTGAATGACGAAGTTCGGCTCGACGCGATGAAACGTGAGCCCGTTGTACAGCCGGTCTCGAAGCGCAAGCGTCAGAAACGCGTTGGCGGTGACGGGCGCCTCCGTTGACATCTGCAGACGGAAGCTCCTTCCGTTCTGCATTTCCACGTTCACGCACTGCCGCACATTCTCCCACTCGGCGACCCCGCGAACGATTGGAATCGGGTGCGCCGCGGCGGTCCGTCCCCACCTCGTGAGCAAGGCAGTGACGCGCGTGGCGACGACGCTATCGATGTCTTCGGCGGCCCGCGCCAAATCACTTGCGTCGTCGCGGGTGCCGTGGATTTCGATCGCGTCGAGCAGCGCAAGCCGGGCGTCACGGTTCGTCTCACGTCGTTCGCGCGTCAGACGCAGGAAGGCGTCCGCCAGGGCTCGATAGATCGCGTGCGATGGCGGCATCGTCTTGACGATCCGGGCCGCCGTGCGAAGCAGTTGTGGATCACTGCGCTTCAACGCGTCGAGCACAGCCGCATCAGCCCTGTCCTTCACGAGTGTCCGGAACGGAGGCAACGCCGCCTCACGCACGTTGTCGTTCGCGTCCGTCGCGAGCCTTGCGAGCGTGCCATCGTCCTTCAGCGCCGTTGCCGCCCGCGCGGCATACATCCGGACCTGCCAGATCGGGCTATCTGCGAAGGCGGACGTGACGATGCGCGCCCTGTCCGGGTCGCGTTTCGCCAGCGCCACGAACGCATGGGCCTCGCGCTGCCATTCGCCGTTGGCCGCCGGCGCGCGGCTCTCGGCGGCGACGCGCACGTTCACGTCTTCGTCACCCACGCACGCTGTACCGAGCGCGTCCAGTGCCGCGTTGACGACGTGAGGCGAAGTGTCCTGGAGCGCCTGCAGCAGGGGCAGACAGCCGTGAGCGGCTGCCTCCGCTTTCGCGTATGCCAGGACGCCCTCATAACGAACGAGCGCGGACGGATCGTCGAGCGCGCGGCGCAACGCCTCTGTCCGTTCGTCGTCGCCGACCGCGCGCGCGGTGCCCGCGAGCGCTTTGACGGCGATTCGACGGACCTGATCGAAGCTGTCCGTCAAGGCGGCTCGTTCCGCAACAGGTGTTACCACGCCTGCCTGGACCATCGTGAGCAGCGCATACAGTCGTTCAGATGCGCCATCATTCGCGTGCAGTCCCTGTACGGCCCCTTCGAGGCGCGCGATTGTTTCCGGTTGCAATCGAAGGCCGGGCACCCGCGCGTTTCGGCGGATCAACGACTCGAATGACGAGAGTGTGGTCCCGCGAAGCGCGGTGAGCGATTCGCCGGCGATCGTGTCGTCGAGAAGCCGGTCCAGGACACCTTCGACGCGAGCAACGTCGTCCGCATTCGAGTAGGTGAGCGCCCCCAGCGAAGCGACACCCGTCGCATCCTCTACGGATACATGACGTTGGAGCGCGTCGACAATCGCGGCGAGCGTCGCTGGATCAGGCAGCCCGGGGGCATTCTGCAGTGATTGCGCGACGGCGCGAGAGGCCGCGGAGCGGACGGATGCATCTGCCGCATCGACGAAGGGGAGAATCCTGGGTACGAGCGCCGGATCTTCGAGGCGGCCGAGAGCCCGCAGCGCGGCGGCAGTTGTCGCGGGATCAGCGGTCTGCGTCAAAGGCCAGAGCACGTCCGCCCCGGCCCACGCGCGCTCGGCGGCCACGACCGGTGTCGAAGGCTGCTGCGCCGCGAGGACGGCCTGCGCGGCAATAACGAACAGGGCGGCAGCGCGGAGGCGCGTCATCCGGCCGCGATTCTACGCGATCGGCACGGACACCCCATATGAAAGACGCTCTACACGCGTCCGGAGTACTCCAGCATCTGCCGCCGGAGGTCGCACGGATACGAAATCTCGACGTCGAGAATGTCGCCCGCGTCGTTGCGGATTGCGGTCAGCTTCGGCTGGACGAAGCCCGTATACGACGGCATATTCAGCCGCTGGACGCGCGCGACGATTTCGTCGCGCAGGGCGGGATCGAAGTGCACGCCGTAGGTTTCGAACAATGCGCGCGCGGCCGCGTAGTCGCCCTCGGACTTGATGCGCTGGACCTCGGCGAGGAGGCGGCCCACAGCCTCCCGGAATACCTTCACGTCGGTGACGACGTAGTACGTCTTGCCTTCGCGCCGCCGCTCTTCAATCGCGGTTGAATTGGCCATGAGCCACCGCACGATCATCTGGCGATTGCGCATGTGGTCTTCTTCGATCTGCGTGCCCTCGCGGACCCGCCGGAGCTGGACGAGCGCGTTCCGCGCGTAGCCTTCGTATTCCGCGCGCACGATGTCGTCGTGGTCGGCGGCGTCGACCAGACCGAGCTCGACCAGTTTCGGATCCGGAACGAAATAGAGCGCAACAAGGTCGGCGCGGGACTCTTCGAGCGCCGAGTACTGCTCCTTCAACGCCGTCTGCGGATTTCCCTGCAGGTGCTCGAGGATGCGGCCCGATCCGTGGCCGATCACTTCGTGCATGTTGGTCGTCAGCTCCGAGGCGACGGCGCTCCATCTGGTCGCGCGGTCGGCTTCCTCTTCAGACCACGCGAATTCGCGGCGGAATTCGTGGCTCGTGGACTTGTCGTACGCTTCGTTGACGTTGGACAGGGACACGGACTTGCTGCCGTACTGCTCGCGGATGCCTTGATCGTTCGGCAGGTTGATCCCGACCGGCGTCACCGGCGCCGAATCACCCGCTTCGACCACGACGTCGATGGCGTTGGCAGACACGCCGCGAACCCCCTGCTTGCGGAACCGCGGATCCCACGGCATCCGCTCCTCGAACCATTGCGCTTCCTGCGCAAGCCGGCGGATATCGCGTGTCTTGTGCGGGTTGACGTAATAGACGAGCGCTTCCCATGCGCCTTTCGTACCCCGCGCATCCATATAGACTTCGACGAAGCCGTTGATGGTATCGACGGGGGAATCCTTGTCCTGGACCCACGCGATGTCGTACTCGACGCGATCGGCCGTTTCGCCGGTGCGGTAGAACACAATCAGCTTCTGAAGCGCCGCGGCCATGGTCGCGGTTGCATACGGAACCGCGGCTTCAAGGTGCTCGATGATTGTGCGAATCTCGCGATCGTAGCGCCCGCCAACGCGGTAGACCTCCTCCACCAGCCGGCCGTCCTGCCGGACGAGCCGTGAATTCAGCGGATATCGTTCCTCGAACGATTCGAGGTCGACCATGGTCACGCCGTCGTAGAGGTTGTTTGCGCTGGCCTCGAGGATGTCGCGGCCTTCGCCGGGCGTCTTGTTGGTGACGATCGGATCGAACGCGGGGTCGAAGAAGAGCGGTCGCATCCGCGCGAGCATCTCATCGAGCGTCTCCCCGGGGTGGTGCAGCGGAAACCGCGCACCGTCGTCCTGAGCGGATCGTGCAGCGGCGGCGAACTCGTCAGGGCTGCACTTCAACACGAACTTGCGCGCGGTCAGATTGTTGTAGGGCCCGGTGTTGATCCAGAACAGCTTCGTGTACCGCTCGATTTCCGCCAGTACGGAGGGGTCGACGGCGCCGCCGTACGTGAGGATTTCCTCGAGCACGTCGCGCATCTCGAGGTTGTGCCGATACCGCTGGTCGAAATAGATGTCGCGGCCCGCGAGCGCCGCGAGGTAGAGGTGATAAATGAGGATCTTCTGATCGAGCGGCAGCGCGGCGAATCCATCCGCATACAACTGCACAACGGCCGCGTCGTCGACCCGCTCCAGCAGATACTGACGCGTGTCCACGCTGGATGTAGGGGCGGGGCTGCTCATCGAGTCCCTTTCGCTGGCGCCTTGTGAGTCAGCGACGGCATGGCTGCCGCGAGGCTCTCGTCATACATCGCACCGTACGACAGGTACTGACGCACGGGATCGCCGGGGTATTCAATCGTGAACGTAGCGCCGTTTTTCACGATGACCGGATTGACGCCGGCCCAGAACGTCGGAATGTCGAGCTTCGCATACCGCGCGACAACTTCGTCCCGGAGCGCCGGATCGAAGTGGACGCCGTACCTGTCGACGAGGGCTTTGATGGCGGCATAATCACCTTCTGCCTTGATGCGCATCAGTTCGGCGAGCAGTTGCCCGATCCCCTGGCGCATCTTCTGGTAGTCGGCGACGACGAAGTAGGTCTTTCCGTTCTTCTTGATTTTTCTGATCCCGCCGGTCTTCTCCATTACGAAATTCACAATGAGCTGGCGGTCGCGCTGGTGGTCCTCTTCGAGCGTGTCGCCCTTGGGGTTTCGGCGAAGCTGTGTCAACGCCGCGCGAGCCGCGTTGTCGTACATCGCCCTGGCGACCTCATCCTGATCTTTCACCAGTCCAAGTTCCTTCAGCTTCGGATCCCAGATGTTCCACAGCCCCATGAGATCCGCGCGGCCTTCCTCCAGCGTCGAGTAGTACTCCTTCAGGAACTTCTGCGGCGCATCCTGCACCCGATCCGTCAGCTTGCCGGACCCGTGGCCGATGACTTCGTGCATGGCCGTGAGCAGGTCCTCCGCCTCTTCGCCGTATCGCTTGTTCCGGTCGGCCTCGGCCGGCGTAGCGGCAAACTCGTCGATCGCTGAACCCGCAGCGTCGAGCGCATGGCTGCTGCCGAGAAGCAGAAAATTCTTCGTCCCGTAGTTCTCGTGAATCGAGTTCTCGTTGGGCAGGTTGTCGCCGATGGTGACAACGCGGAAATCTCCGGTCTCGATGAGCGCCTCGACAGCCTTGACGACCGGCGGCTGGAAGTTCTGCCTCTTGTATCTCGAGTCCCACGGCGCCTTCTCCTCGAAGTACGCGGCGTTCAGCGCGAGTTTCTTCATCGCCTCCGTGACGGGCTGGTCCGTGACCGTCACGAAGCTCTGCGAGCTCCCTTTCCGCCCCCGCGCGTCGCGATACACCTCGATGAACCCGTTCATGAAATCAACGGGTTCGTCGTTACGCACCCAGTCGGCGTCGAACGTCAACCAGTCTTCGGGATCGCCGGTCTGGTAGTAGCGAATCAGGTCTCCAATCACGGTCGCCTGCGCAGGCTCGGCGAAGGCCTTCGCCCGGTCAAGGTACTGGTTTGCTTTTGCGAGATACGTCGCGTACAAACCCGGCGGGACGCGCCCATCGGGTGTTCCGGCTCTGTACACGTCTTCGTGCAGCCTGCCGCCCGCTTCTTTCACCACGCGCGAGTTCAGCGGATAGTGCTCCGCGAAATCCCGGAGGTCGCCGAGCGTCACCCCTTCGTAGAAGGTGTTCGAGCTGGCCTGAATGATGTCCCTGCCCGGCGGCGGCGTCTTGGCCGTAATCATCGGCTCGAACCCGGCGTCGAAGAATGCGCTGCGCAATTCGCGCAGTTCCCGCCGGACCTCGTCGGGTGTCGTGAGAGGCGGCATGTCGGCGTATGGGGTGCGGAACGCCCCGTTCGCCTGCGCTTTCAGCGCCGCAGTCTCGAGGTCATCGGCGGTGAACGACGGGACGAACTTCTGCGAGGTCTGCTCGTTGTGATTGCCGCGGTTGCCCCAGAAGAGAAGGGCGAAGTCGCGGATCCTGGCAAACGCCAGGGGATCGATGCCGCTTTCGTGTGCGACGATCCCCTCGAGCAGCCGCTTCTGCCGAAGACCAAAGCTCGATAACTGGTCGTAGATGATCGGATCGATTGCAATCGACGCCTGCGTCAGCCAGTACGCGAGCGCCTGCTGCTTCGGGCTGAGCGTCTCGAAGCTGCCGGCGCGAAGCTGGATGAATCCGGTCTGTCCCACGCGCGCGGCGAGCGGCGACGCGGTACCGGGCCTGGACTGCCCCGAGATCGTCAGAGAACCCGCAGCGACGGCCAGACCGACGAGGGCCGCCAAACGACGTGTCATGGCGTCAAACGTATCAGAACTGCACCGTCTGACCGTGCTCGGGCATCACATGCGTCCAGCCGAGCTCGCGATCGATGCGCGCGCCCAACGCTTCCATGGCGCTTGGGTACTCGCCGTGCACGATGAACGTCTGCTGCGGCGCTCTGGAGAAACCGTGCAGCCATCGCATGATTTCGTTCGAGTCCGCGTGCGCCGACATGGATCCGAGCAGTTCGATGCGAGCCGCCACCGGCACCCACTCGCCGTGTATCTTGATCTGCTTCTCGCCATCCACCAGCCGGCGGCCGCGCGTCCCGAGGCCCTGATAGCCGGTGAAGACGACGGTGTTCCGCGCGTTGGGGAGTGTTGCCTTGAGGTGGTGCAGCACGCGGCCGCCTTCGGCCATGCCGCTCGATGAGATCACGATGGCCGGCACGCGCGACGCGGTGAGCTGCTTGGATTCCTCGACGCTGCGGATGATGTGGAAGCGCTCGGTGCAGAACGCGCACATGTCCCGTTCCTGGCGCGCGTGCATCTGTCGGGCCGCGTCACTTTCGTGCGCCGCCTGATCGTGCGGCGCCACGTCGTCGGTGTTCTGCGGCTGCAGCTCCTCGTCGAGCTCGTGGATGCGCTCGCGATACCGCTGCAGCGCTTCAGACGCCATGGGGCTGTCGAGATAAACCGGCAGGATCGGAATACGTGTCTCCGCCTCGAGGCGTTTGAGCCAGTAGATGACTTCTTCCACCCGCCCGATCGCAAAGGAGGGCACGATGACTTTTCCGCCCCGGTCAGCCGCGGCACGGATGATCTCCGACAGCCGTTCGCCGCTATCGTCCGCCTCGTGCACGCGATCGCCGTACGTCGATTCGACGAGCAGATAGTCCGCCTCGCTCACCATGGTCGGATCGGGCAGGACCGGACGATTGAACCGGCCCAGGTCGCCGCCGAACAGGATGGTGCGTCCATCCACCCGCATACGTACGTAGGACGAACCGAGCAGGTGCCCGGCGCTGATGAACTCCACCTCGATTCCGCTCGCGACCGGCATCGGCCGTTCGTACCCGCACGGCTGGAGCTGCGACACGGCACGGAAGGCGTCCACTTCGCGATAGAGCGGCAGCGCGGGTTTGTGTTTCGAGAATCCGTGACGATTCGCAAACGCGGCGTCCTCTTCCTGGATGCGCCCGGAGTCCGGCAGGACGATCCTGCAGAGATCCTGCGTGCCCTGCGTGCAGAACACACGGCCGCGGAAGCCCTGGAGCACCAGGCGCGGCAGGTATCCACAGTGGTCGAGGTGCGCGTGGGTGAGCACGATCGCGTCGAGGGAATCGGCGCGCACGGGCAGGTCCTGCCAGTTCCGCTCGCGCAGCTCCTTCAGCCCCTGGAACAACCCTGCGTCGACGAGCACGCGGGTGCCATTGCACTCGACGAGGTGCTTCGATCCGGTCACCGTCCTGGCGGCGCCGAGAAAGGTGATCGAGATCATGCGAAGAGTCCCACCTGTCCTCCTGTGTGCCAGAACACAACCGTTGCGCCGTCGAATTCGCCGGCGCGGGCCCGCGCGGCGAGGCCCGACATCGCCTTGGCGGTATAAGTGTTGTCGAGGAACAGCGCGGCGTGGCGGGCGGCCATGCGCTGCGACTCGATCGAGCCGGGCGTCGGCTGGCCGTACCCGGAGCCGACGAATCGATCATCCACTTCGACCGGCACGTCATCAAATGCGCCTGAGTCGATACCGGCGAGCGTCTCGAGACCCTCGAGAATCCGGCGGACTTCCGCTTCGATCTGCTGCGCCGGATCGTCGGCGCTCACCCCGATGACACGCGTCGCGAGGCCGTGAAGCCGGCAGCCCGCGACGAGGCCTGCCTGGGTCCCGCCAGACGACGTCGCGTGCACGATGACATCGGGGGCCTGATGCTGCTGCAGGAGTTCGCCGATCGCCAGCGCGTACGCGGCGGCACCCAGCGGTGTCGATGCGCCGAGCGGGATGACAAACGGCCGTCCGCCACCCGCCGCGCATTGAGCGGCGGCCCTCGCCATCGCGGGCGCGCGTTCTTCACGCGTGCTCACATAGCGGATCTCCGCGCCGAGAAGCTGCGCGAGCAACGCGTTGCCCGTGGGAGCGGGCTGCGGTGTGCCGTTCGCGACGAGAATGCACCGCAATCCGAGTCGCGCCGCGTAGGCCGCGGTGGCGCGTGCGTGATTCGATTGGATTCCGCCGCAGGTGATGAGCGTGTCGGCACCGTCGGCGATCGCCTGCGCCGCGACCAGCCGCAGCTTGCGAACCTTGTTGCCTCCGAATCCGAACCCAATCGCGTCGTCTCGCTTCACGAGCAAGGTCAGGCGCGGCGACAGCTCGGTTCGCAATCGATCGAGCGATTCGAGCGGCGACGGGAGCGGCGCGAACGGCAGCGCGGGGAGCGAAGCGAATCGATCGCGCAGGGGTGTCATCAATAATTCCCAACTCCCAACTCCCAAATTCAACTTCCCAATTGGTGCGTTTTGCGAGTTGGGCGTTGGGAATTGGGAGTTTTTGCTGGCTAGTATAATGAAAGGTTCGTGAGTGCTCTTCTTGACGCGCTGGGAGGCGCCGATCCGGTGATCGCCGCGGAACTGCGGCCGCCCCGCGCGGAGCTGGCGGCGGCCGCCAGCATGGATGCGTGGATCGATACCTATCACGCCGTGCGGGGGCTCACACGCAGCGGCACGTTCGTGTTCCTGACGGACAGCGCGGTCGGCCTGCGCGAGGAGGACAACCTCCGGCACCTCGTGACAAACCTCGGCACAGACGTCCCGCGTTCGCGGGTCGTTCCTTTTCTCACGTGCAAGCACGCGTTGGACTACTGCCTGGCGTATGCGGATCGCGCGAAACAGCACGGCTTCGAGTCGCTCGTCGTCCTCGGCGGGGACAAGCACGTGGGTCCTCCACGGTGCGTCGAGCACGCGTGGCAGCTCCGCGAACTCGTGCGCGCGCGCGACGGCGGCCTCGCGCTCGGCGGATGGGCCAATCCGCACGCCGATGCCGCCGCGCAGGTCGCGCATATGATGGACGCGCATGCGAACGCGGAGTTCTACCTGACGCAGATTGTGTCGCACCATTCACGCGAGGCGGTCTCCCGCTTTCTCGCCGAAGCGGAGCGGCGTCAACTGAAGACGCCCGGGCTGTTCGGCATCTTCTACTATCGATCGGCGAACCTGAAAACGCTCGAGACCCTCTCGCGCTTTCTTCCGGTGCCGATTGAAGCGCTCCGTGAAGAATTCACCGCGGGCGCGACGGCAGAGGACGTCTGCGCGCGATCCATTCGTGATCTCCGTGCCGCCGGCGCGCGGCACTTCTACATCAGCAATCTGCCGATTGGGCGCGCGGCGGCAACGCTGAGGCGAATCGTTCAACTGGCCAACGGATAAGCATGGGCACATTTCTCGACAGCGTTCCGTTTTCCGGCATCATCCGTATCCGCGACATGATGTACAGCGTCACGGATCCGTTCCGCCTCGATCAAGGCGATGTCAGCTTCGACGCGCCCGATTCCGTGAAGGAGGCGATGCGGCGCGCGATTGACGAGAATCGCAGCCACTATCTGCAAACGACGGGACTGCCCCGCCTGCTCGAACTGCTCGCCGACAAGCTGCGCACGAAGAACGGCATTCCCGTGGCGTCACCGAACGAGATCATGGTGACGACCGGCGGTATTCATGGCCTCTTCATCATCTGTCAGGCACTCCTCGAGCCGGGGGACGAAGTGATCGTTCCGGATCCGGAGTGGCCGCCATGTGCCGGAAACATCCGGATGGCGCAGGGGGTTGCGGTTCCGTGTCCACTGCACGAACCGCTTGGCTGGCGGTACGACCTCGGGGAACTGGAATCGAAGATCACCGCCCGAACGCGTGCGATCTACGTCAACTCGCCCAACAACCCGAGCGGCGGCGTGCTCACGCGCAGCGATCTCGAGTCGATCGTCGCGCTCGCCCAACGGCGCGGCCTCTGGATCATTTCAGACGAAGCGTACGAGGACGTGCTGTTCGACGGCGAGGAGCACGTCAGTCCGGCGTCGCTGCCGGGCGCGTACGATCGCACCCTCTCGCTCTACACGTTCAGCAAGACGTATGCGATGACCGGGCTGCGTCTCGGGTACGTCGTGGCCAGGGATGCCGCGCTGCGCGACCGGATGAAGAAGGCGCTGTTCTACACCGCGAGCAATATTTCGTCGGTCGTGCAGTTCGGCGGCATCGGCGCGCTCGAAGGCTCGCAAGCCTCTGTCGCGGCGTTTCGCGACGAACTCACGGCGCGTCGCAACCTGTTCTACGACGGCATCGCGGCGAACGCCGGCGGCGTCTTCTCGGGCGAGAAGCCGAAGGGCGCCTTCTATGCGTTCCTCAGAATCAATTCCGAATGGCAGCCGCCGTCCGAAAGCCGCCACGACTCACCCTCCTGGGCGATGACGGAGTACCTCATCTCGAAAGGCCGCATCGGATGCGTCCCAGGCGCCGACTTCGGTGCCAACGGTGAAGGCTGCGTGCGATTCTGCTTCGCGCGCGATCGCGCGGAGTTGACCGGCGCGCTGCAGTCTATGAAGACGCTGTTCTGACCTGCAACAACTACGCAATTTCGCGACTACCGACTACGCAACGCTAACGCTCGAGAGATTCGCCTTGTGTAGTTGGTCGTTGTGACGTTGTGTGGTCGGTAGTGGCGACCTTTGTGTAGTTGGTAGTTGCGAAGTTGTGCAGTTATCGCTGCTACTTCACATGCCTCCCGCCATCCACCCTCACAGTTTCGCCGGTGACGAAGTCCGTGTCGATGAGGAACAGCGCGGCACGGACGATGGCCTCTTCACCACCCCAGCGGCCCAGCGGTGTCGCAGCTTCGACGGCTTTGCTCTCCTCGTCTGACGTACCCGGCGGCGCGAGGATCGGCCCCGGCGCGATCGCGTTGACGAGAATCTGGTCCGGCGCGAGCTCGAGCGCGAGCGCCTCGGTGAGACCGATGACGCCTTTTTTCGCGACGTAGTACGGCACGTAGCCGGCATATCGCGGACGACCGCTGGCCGCCACCCAGTCGGAAAAATTGATGATCCGTCCGCCCCCGCGCGCGCGCATGTGCGGCACGGCCGCGCGTGCGCACAGAAACGCCGCCCGCAAATCGACGTTCACCACGCGCGACCAGACCTGCTCGTCCGTCTGGTCGAACGCCACCGACGAATACACCGACGCCATGTTGATCAGGATGTCGAGGCCGCCCATCACCTCGACGGTGGTCGCGACGAGCATCTCGCAGTCGGCCGGATTCGACAGATCCGCGCGAACGACGTTCGCGCGGCGGCCAATTGAGCGGACGTCCGCGGCAGCCTGTTCCGCTTCCTCCTGCGATCGCTGGTACGACAGCGTCACGTCGACCCCGCGTTCGGCGAGCGCGTGCGCGATCGCGGCGCCGATCCGTTTCGCGCCGGTGATGAGGGCGATCCTGCCGCTCGTCTGCATCAGGTCACTATGCGGCCGATGAGGACGATCCCGAACTTCAGCTGCCCGACCTGAACGATCAACGATTTGTGGCCGAGCTGGGTCGTGTAGACGTCGAGCGGCGCCTGCTTCGCGGCGGTCGGCGGGTCAATGCTCAAAACGGCGGGATGGGAGCCGCCGAGCGTCTGCTTCGAGAGCGCGATGACGCCGTCGTGATCGACGACCGCCGGGTTGGTGTCGACGGCCGCCGGCGAGAGGAGGAGAAAGTCCCGGAACGGCGAAATGCCGAAATGATCGTTGTTCGCCGGCTGAATCCCGTAGCGTAATGTGTAGACGCCGGCCTTCATCATGTGGCCGCGGATGTCCGCCATCGCGGCGTCCAGTTTGACGGCGCCGATCAGCGTGCCTTCCGGCACGTCGGTCCAGGAGTGGCCCGGCAGATCCTTGACCCACCAGAACGTAATGGCTGTCCCGTTCGAGGTCGCGCGCACACCGCCCGATGCCAGTGTGGCGGCTACCGGTGCGGCGATTTCGGCTGGAACGGGCTCGTTGTGAGTAGCGCCGCTGAGGCCGGCAGACTGAGAGAGTAGAAGTGTAAAGACTGCAAAGAGCATGAAGGGGGATTCTACATATCAATTCCCAACACCCAGTTCCCAACTCCCAAATTAATCATTTGGGAATTGGGTGTCAGGGATTGGGCGTTAATCGCGGCCTGCGTAGCAGGCCTAATAAGAGAACGTGCCGAAGAAAGAAGACGCCTTGTTCGGGTCGCTCCACTTATCGCAGA
Organism: Vicinamibacterales bacterium; assembly: GCA_035495555.1. Classification (GTDB taxonomy): domain Bacteria; phylum Acidobacteriota; class Vicinamibacteria; order Vicinamibacterales; family 2-12-FULL-66-21; genus DATJFQ01. Next base: position 116,178 of record DATJFQ010000037.1, on the reverse strand, counting down.
GCGCCGGGCCGGTGAACTCGTTCGTGCTCGTCATGCCCATCTCGGCACGGTCGACGCGCGTGAGCGGATTGAACCACTGCTTGTTGCCGCAGCCCGGGTCGTGGCTCAAGTGCTTGGCGACCGACAGCTTCACGGTATCGGTGGAGACGTCGATGGCGTGCCCGTGGTCGACGAACTGAATGGGCGCAGCGGCTTCCTTGACGATCGACCCGATCAGGTTGCCCGAGAGCGACTTCACCATGGTGACGAGCGCCTTCCGCTGGGCGTCCGTCGCGCGGGCATCGGTGTAGAGGACGGCGCGCGCCGGCGTGGACTCGCCGCCGATCTCGTGGATCCCCAGGTTCGTGGTCGACGCAATCGCGGCAACCACCGCCAGCCCATCGAGCGCGACGCCGTTCACCTGTCCGTGATCGACTTTCCACGCGAGCAGCGCCTCCCGGCCGGCCGTGGCTGCCTCACCGTTCATGATGCAGGCCCCGGCAAAGACCTCCGCTGTTCTGGCTTCTACATACGTTCCGGTGACCGACGCGGGCTTCGCCGCCAGCGTCGCCATCATCGCGGCTGAAAGTGCGACCGAAAGCGCGATCTTCTTCATAAGTAACTCCGTGACGACTCCTGTAGCGCAACCATTCAAGGCTGCGCTCGAGGGCGGGCCTCCGCTACAGCATGCAGCAATCACGCCCCTCACAGCACGTGTCAGGACGGACGGGCCGGCGATCGGGGCCGAGGGCGTTTTGTGTGAGCACACACCAGTAGGCGGACGCCTCGTACGGATCGTACAACGTCGCCTCGATGGGATCCACGGTGGCGTGGATATACATGCCCTTGGTGCGCAGCTTGAGACAGTGGACGCCCACGGTAATCTTCGGCGAATTGAGCGACTCCATACTCATACCCCGGGGGGTTGCGCCCCCGGACCCCCTGCGCGCTCACTCGCGGGGCACCCCCATTGGCCCCCGCACCGTGCGCGCGGTTCGATATTGTTCCCCGTCCTCAGTCGACGGGCAGTCCGGCGGCACCCAGGATGGCGCGCTCGACGGCCGTCCTGGCGACCTGGACCTTGTACGCGTTCTGACTGAGCGGTTCCGCTTTCGCAAGCGCCGCCTCGGCCGCTGCCACGGCGGTTTCCGGCGTGACGCTCTTGCCCGCGAGCGCCTGTTCGGCTTCTTTCGATCGCCATGGCACCGGCGCGACGGCACCCATGACGACGCGCGCTCCCTGGACCGTCGAGCCGTTCATGCTGAGGAGCACGGTCGCGAAGGCGATCGGCCAGTCGTGCGCCGCCTTGTACCGGACTTCGTAGTGGCCGCTCTTCACGGCGCCCGGCGGCGGGAGCACGACGTGCGTCATGATCTCGTCGGGCTGCAGCACGTTTTCGCGTTCGACGTTCTCGCGCGTCGGCATCGTGAAATAGTCGGCAGCCTTCACGAGCCGCTCACCGCGCGGCCCGAGCAGGCGGAACGTCGCATCGTAGGCGACAAACGGCACCGCGAGGCTGGACGGATGAACGATATAGGTCGGACCTCCGCCGAGGATCGCGTGGAACTGGTTTTCGCCTGAGGGCGAGAAACAGCGGTTGCCGCCCTTCTTGTAGCAGACGAACTCTTCGTTGCGGAAGTACCAGCAGCGCGGACGCTGGTTGACGTTGCCGCCGACCGTCCCCTGATTTCTGATCTGCGGCGTGCCGACCTGGATCGCCGCGGCGGCGACGGCGGGGTACAGACGCTTGATCTCGGGATGGTCGGCGACGTCGACCATCTTCATCGCGGCGCCGATTCGGAGCCCACCGTTCTCCGGCTTGACGGTCGCGTCGAGGTTCTTGACGTTGACGAGCCGGTCCGGCTGCGTGATGTAGTCCTTCATCCGCGCGAGCAGATCCTGACCGCCGCCGATTGGCAGCGCCTTCTCGTACTCGGGAGACAGCGCGGCGACCGCGTCCTTCTCGTTTGCCGGATTGACGTAGGCGAAAGGCTTCATGCTGCTCACGCTTTCTGGGACAGCGATTCGAGAATCGTCGCCGGCGTCAACGGCAGCTTGCGCACCGTTGCGCCGATAGCGTTCCGCACGGCGAGCGCAACCGCCGCGGCTGTCGGGACGGTCGGCGGCTCGCCGATGCCGATGACGCCGCGTTCCGGCTGGTTCTTCAAACGGATTTCGATGGGCGGAATATCCGACATGCCCGCGAGCAGATACCACTCCATGTTCGGGTTGACCATCTGCCCCGTTCGGCGATCGAGGATGCGGTCCTCGAACAGCGCGAAGTTCAGCGATCCGACAATGCCGCCGTAGCACTGGCTTTCGGCGGTGAGCTGGTTCAGCACCAGCCCGCAGTCCTGAATCGCGAGCACGCGCGTGACACGGACGATTCCGGTCTTGACATCGACTGTGGCTTCGGCGAACTGCACACCGGATGTGGTGACCGACGACATGCCGGGCTGCCAATCCGCTTCCGTCGTGATCGGCTGCGGACCAATGCGCTTGCAGGCGTCCGCCCACGAGAGGCCTTTCGACGGCGTGTCCTTGACGTAGATGCGCCCTCCGGACGCGACAAGCGCGTCAGGACTCACACCCAGGACGGGCGCGACCTTCGCGTTGAGCAGTTCGAGTGCCTTCAGCGCGGCGATGCGGATGCCGGGGCTGGTGCTCGCAGCGGTGGTGCTGCCGCCGGAACTGCCGCTCACGCCGTACTGCGTGTCGCCGATCTCAGCGGTCACCCGCGACAGCGGTAACCCGAGCGCGTCGGCCGTCACCATCGCGACCACCGTCCGTTCGCCCGTGCCGATGTCCTGCGTGCCGACGCGCATGACCACGCTGCCGTCCGACGCGATTTCGCAGTGCGCCACGGACGGACCGCGGCCGCCGCCGCCCCACGTGCACACGGCGACACCCATGCCCGTTTTGAGGGATCCCGGCGTCGGATCGCCGGTCGGATGCCGCTTGTTCCAGCCGAACGCTTCCGCTCCTTCGCGGATGTAGCTGCGCCACATTGCATTGGGCGCTTCGGGCGGAAGATTCTTGATCCGGAACTCGACCGGATCCATGTTCACCTTGTCGGCGAGCTCGTCCATCATGATTTCCATGATGAAGGAGCCCTGCGGATGGCCCGGCGCCCGCATCGGCCGCTGCGTGCCGGTGTTGATGAACACGTCCTTGTGCGTGCGGCGGCGATTCTCGATCTGGTAGATGTAGGGCAGCGGGAAGCCCGCCGGGGCGCCCGCACCGCCCGTTCCCCACGATTCGGCGTCGAACGCGGTGATGATGCCGTCCTTCGACACTCCGGCCTTGATGCGCGCGGCCGCGGACGGCCGGTTGCCGGTCACGAGATGCTCTTCCTTGCGATCGAGCATGAGCTTCACGGGCGCGCCCGCCTGTTTCGCGAGCCTCGCGCAGATCAGCCCTTCGGCGCCGACCTGGGTCTTGCTCCCGAACCCGCCGCCCATGTATTGGCAAATCACGCGGACGTTCGCGGAGGGAATCTCGAGGCCTCTGGCGAAGTTCTCCTTCATCCCGTTGACGCCCTGGGTCGAGATCCAGGCCGTCAGCTTGTCGCCCTCCCACTCGCAGACGGTGCCATGCGTCTCCATGCAGACGTGCGTGATGACGGGCGTCTCGTACGTCTGTTCGATCGTGAACGCCGCCGCCTGAAATCCGCCGGCGAGGTCACCCGCTTCCGCGCCGCGTCCGTCGCGCACGTTGCCGCCCTCGAACACCTCGGGCGCCTGCCCGGCGAGCGCGGCGCTCACGTTGATGACGGCGGGCAGCGGCTCGTAGGTCACCTTCACCGCGCGCGCCGCGTCCATCGCGTGCTCTTCGGTGTCGGCCGCGACCGCGGCCACCTCGTCGCCCTGGTACATGACGACGTTCGTTTTCGTGTCCGAAGGATCGCGGGACACGAGCGCGGTCTTGAAGCCGGGAATCCGCTGCGCGGCGGAGAGATCGACGGCGACGACGCGCGCGTGCGGGTACGGCGAACGGATGATGCGGCCGTACAGCATCCCCGGGCGCGTCACGTCGAACGTGTACTTCGCGCGGCCACTCACCTTGTCGGGGCCGTCGAGGCGCTTGACGCGCGTGCCGACGACCGTCGGCGTTTTCGACCATTGGTATTTCGGATCGACGGGCGGCGCCTGCGGCTGATTGCCGCGTCCCTGGCTAGCCACGACGCACCCCCTTGTCATCCGAGGGGCGTCGCCCCTCGGACTCCCCTGCACACTCTCTCGCGCGCCGCTTCGCCGGCGCGCTCCGTTCGTGTGGCTCACTCGCTATCGCTCGTTCGCATGTAGGGTGCTTAGCCACGACGCACCCCTGTCACGCTCGAGACCGCTTCGAAGATGCGCGAGAAGGTGCCGCACCGGCAGATGTTGCCGTCGAGACCGCTTCTGATCTGTTCCGGCGTCGCGTTCGGGTGTTGCTCCAGGAGGGCGACGCTCGCCATGACGAACCCAGGCGTGCAGAAGCCGCACATCAGCGCGTCCTTGTCGCAGAAGGCCTGCTGCACCGGATGAAGCGCGTCGCCGGTCGCGAGGCCGTCGACCGTGCGAATCTGCCGGCCCTGCACGTCGATGGCCAGCGTCGAACAGGAGTAGACCGCGCGGCCGTCGACGAGCATCGTGCAGGCGCCGCACGCACCGCGGTCGCAGCCGCGCTTGGCGCCGGTCAGGCCGGCCCGCATGCGCACCGCGTCGAGCAGGGTGACGCGCGGTTCGATCTGCAGGCGGTGCGGCGTGCCGTTGATCGTGAGCGTCACGGGCACGGGACCGGGGCCGACCTCCGGGACGGCCTGCGCGTCGACGTGCGCCCCCTTGCTGAGGATTCCGGCCGCGACGCCGCTGGCGCCGACCGTTTTGAGAAAACTGCGCCGGCTGAAGCCGGACTCATCCGGACGTCTGGGCATACGCTCACTCCCGCAAAGACGGCAAAGATCGCAGCAAAGATCGCAAAGATCGTAAAGATCGCAGCAAAGATTGCAAAGATCTTTGGATCTCTGCTTCAGATCTTTGCTTCAGATCTTTAGATCTTTAGATCTTTGCTTTCCCATCTCCGCCACATCTTACACCTCGGCGTTCAGGCTTTGCCGGCGCGGATGCGGGCGCGCGCCGCGGCTTCGCGCTCAGCCGATAGCAGCCGCCGATCGTCGAGCGACAGCGCGCCCGGTCCGCTCAGCAGGATCGCGATCAGCGCACCGGTGATCAGCAGCGAGAGCTCGAACTCTGCACGCGCCTGGCCAACCGAGGCCAGCGGGGCACGTCCCGCGGCAGACGCCTGATACAAGACGGCCGCTCTCGCCATCAGGAGCGCGGCCGAGGTCCACAGCGTAAACGCGCCGACTAGCAGCAGAATGCCGCAGGCGAGTTCCGCCGCCACCGCTCCGACCGACAACGGATAGGCGGCCGGCAGGTGCAGACCGGTCACCACGGCCGCGGTATCCGCCAGCCCGCCACCCCACAGCCCGAACAGTTGTTCCAATCCGTGCAGGATGAACACGGCTGCGAGGCACACCCGCAGGACCGTCAATCCGTACTCGCGCATGGACGGCGTCATTTTGTCATTTTTTGTCGCCGGGCGCGCTCCTGGTGGAGTACGCTGCCGCGGCGTGATCGGAGCCACACCCCGTCAGGAGGATTCATGCTGACCAGACGCGCGTTTCTTCGGGCCGGCACCGCCGGCGGCGTGGCAATCGCCGCGTTCACCAACGAAAGTCTTGCGCGGGTTGCGCGCGCGGCGGAGCGGACGCAGAACCATGCCGCGGCCGACATCGCCTCCGACGAGACCTACTGGCGCGAGATCCAGCAGGCGTTCACGCTCGATCGCACGATCATCAATCTGAACAACGGCGGCTGCTGCCCCAGCCCGCGCGTCGTCCATGAAGCGTTCAAGCGATACCTCGACATCTCGAACCAGGCGCCCGTGTACCACATGTGGCAGGTACTCGAGCCGAATATCGAGAGCGTTCGCCGGAAGCTCGCGGCGGAGTTCGGGTGCGATCCGGAGGAGATGGCGATCACCCGCAACGCGAGCGAAGCGCTCCAGATCGCCCAGCTCGGGATCGATCTGAAGCCCGGCGACGAGGTCGTCACCACGAACCAGGATTACGGCCGCATGCTCGACACGTGGGATCAGCGCGCGCGGCGCGATGGGATCACCGTGACGAAGATCTCGTTCCCGGTTCCCCCGAGGACGCAGGCGGAGCTCGCGGATCGGCTGCTCGCGGCGGTGACGGCGCGGACGAAAGTCCTGCACTTCTGCCACATCACGAATCTCACCGGCCAAATTTTTCCGGTGCGGCAGATCGCCGACGCCGCGCGAGCCAAAGGCATCATCACGGTCGTGGACGGCGCGCACGCGTTCGCCCACTTCCCGTTCAAGCTTGCGGATCTCGGGTGCGATTACTACGGTACGAGCCTACACAAATGGCTGCTCGCGCCAATCGGCACCGGATTCCTGTACGTGCGCCGCGAACGCATCGAATCGCACTGGCCCCTGACCCCGGCGGGCGCGTCGCGCGCAAAGGACATCAGGAAGTTCGAAGAAATCGGCACGCATCCAGCGGCCAACCACAACGCGATCGCTGAGGCGTTGAGCTTCCACGAGGGCATTGGCGCGGAGCGGAAGGCGGCGCGCCTGCGGTACCTGAGGAACCGCTGGGCGGACCGCCTGAAAGAGAACGCGCGGTTCCGGATCCACACCAACCTCGCGCCCGAACATTCGTGCGCGATCGGGACCGTGCAGACCCTTGGCGTGCCGACCGGCAAGGTGGCATCCGAGCTGTGGGACAAATGGCGCATCATTGCGACGCCAATCGTCCACGCCGAGTACGAGGGGCTCCGCGTGACGCCGAACGTCTACACCACGCTCGACGAGATCGATACATTCACCGATGCCATCCAGAAGATCGGGGCGCCGGCAGGACCGGCCAGCTCTGCTCGCCGTCTGTAGACGACAGCCGATATAATCCGGGCGTCGTGGCATTGCCGCCCGGCACGCGGATCCGCACCTACGAGATCATCGGCCTCCTCGGCTCCGGCGGCATGGGAGAGGTTTATCGCGCGCGCGATCTCACGCTCAATCGAGACGTGGCGATTAAAGTCCTGCCGCCCTCGTTCGCCGGCGACGCCGAGCGGCTCGCCCGCTTCTCGCGCGAGGCACAGGTGCTCGCCTCGCTCAATCATCCCAACATCGCGCACGTCCATGGCTTCGAGGAATTGGCGCGCGGCGAAGATGGCGAGCGCGGGGCTGGCGCCCTGGTCATGGAACTCGTCGAGGGACCGACGCTCGCCGATCGCGTCGTGAGCGGTCCTCTGCCGCTCGATGAGGCGATCGCCGTCGCGCGCCAGATTGCCGGCGCGCTCGATGCCGCCCATGCCCAGGGAATCGTGCACCGTGATCTGAAACCCGCGAACATCAAGGTTCGTGACGACGGAACGGTCAAGGTGCTGGATTTCGGGCTCGCTAAGCTCGCGTTTCCCGACGCGAGCGGGTCCGGCTCCGCGTTGGCCAATTCCCCGACCCTGGCCGCGCCGTCGCAGCTCGGCATGATCATCGGCACTGCGGCCTACATGGCGCCCGAGCAGGCGAAAGGACGACCGGTCGACAAACGCGCCGATATCTGGGCATTCGGCGCCGTGATCTTCGAAATGCTCGTCGGGCGTCCGCTGTTCGAAGGAGACACCACCTCCGAAGTGCTCGCCAGCGTCCTCAGGGACGAACCGCGATGGGACGCGCTGCCAGCCGATACTCCGGCCGCGCTCCGGCGGGTACTCGCCCGCTGCGTGGAACGCGATCCCAAAAGGCGTCTGCACGACATCGCCGACGTCGTGCCCGATCTGGACGAAGCCGAACGCGGCGCTCCGGTCGTCGTGTCATCGGCGGGACCGCGCGCGCCGCACCCGTGGTTGTTCGCAGCCGCGGGCCTTGCGGTCGGCGCGGCCGCGATGGCAGCTCTGTCGTTCGTCACCGGATCGCGATGGCCGGCCACGCAGCGAGAGGTGCGCCACCTTTCGGTGCTCGGACCCGGCGGCCACCCGATCATTCCCGAATCGGCGAACGGCGCCATTTCGCCGGACGGAACATCGATCGCGTTCGTCGCCGGCAACGCATCGTCTTCCAGCCTGTGGGTGCGGCGGCTCGACAACTCCGCCGCCCGGCAATTGCCGGGGACGAAAGGTGCGCTCCAGCCTTTCTGGTCGGCGGACAGCAACCGGATCGCGTTCTTCGCGGAGGGAAAGCTGAAAACCATCCACGTCGACGGGGACGCGATGACGACCATCTGCGATGCGCCGGATCCGAGGGGCGGCACCTGGAGTGCTTCAGGGGAAATCGTGTTCGCCCCGTCGAACGCAGGCGGTCTGATGAAAGTCCCGGGCGAAGGTGGCGATCCGCAGCCCGTCACGACGCCGGATTCAGCGCGCGGCGAGACGGCGCACCGTTTTCCGTACTTTCTCCCGGACGGCCGTCACTTTCTGTTCGTTGCGCTGCCGGGGCACGACGGGCACCTCGATGTGATCGCAGGCTCGCTGGACGGAAAAGAACGCCAGGTGATCACAACGGCCGATGGCGGCGTGACGTACGCACCCCCGGGCTATCTGATCTACATGCGCCAGAACGGGATTGCGGCGCAGGCGTTCGACGCCGGGCGACTCACGGTCAGCGGACAGCCGCTCACGCTCGGTGCATTGCCCGCCACATTCCCGACTCAGTGGTCCGGAGCCGCGGCCGTCAGCGCGTCCGCCGACGGCACGCTGGTGTATTACGACCAGGGAGCACGAAACACGCGATTCGTCTGGTTCGACGCCGCGACCGGCAAACAGGCCGGCGGGGTGGAGGCTCCGGAGGGCGCGTATTCGCAGTTGTCGATCGCGCCGAATGGCCGGTACGCGGCGACGGTGCGCGTGGAGTCCGCGGGCCGAAGCGACATCTGGTTGCTGGACCTCCAGCGCGGAGGGCTCTCGCCGTTCACGCACGGGCCGGGCCAGAACGCCGGCCCCACGTGGTCGGCCGATTCCACTCAAATCGCCTTCACGAACGACAGCCGAGGCGGTCAGCCTCAGATTTTCGTCAAGTCGATCGGCGGCGGATCCGAGCGCCAGATCTCGAACGATGCGCTCGGGTTCAAGAGCACGGGGCCATGGACGAAGGATGGCAGCGCAATCCTCTTCACGGCGCTCGATCCGAAGACTGCCCAGGACATCTGGATCCTGCCTCTGCAAGGCGATCACACGCCAAAGCCCTACATCCGGACGCCTGCGAACGAGACGACCCCGACCGTCTCCCCCGACGGGCGGTACGTCTCCTACATGTCCGATGAAACGGGACAGCAGGAGCTCTACATCCAGTCGTACCCGGTGCCCGGCGAGAGCTACCGGGTGACGACCGGAGGCGCCTCGTTTGGGGGCTGGCTCCCCGACGGTCGCGTCGCGTACGGCACCGCGCCGAATAACGAGGCCTACGTCGTGAGCGTCATTCCGGGCCCGCCGATCAAGACAACGCCGCCACAGTTGTTCGGTGTGCTTCCGCAAGACGTCCTTGCGGGCGATCTGACGCCGGACCTCAAGAGAATGCTCGTGATCATCCCGGCCGAGCGGAACACGCAGCTGTCACTGTCGGTCGTACTGAACTGGGAGGGGATGCTGAAGAAGAAGGCAGACTGAACAGAACTACACAAAATCCAACTTCCAACTACACAACTCGAGGACTTGGTAATTGTGTAGTTGTGAAGTTGTGAAGTTGTCTAGTTGACGCCGTCTCTCCTACCGCCCTCCGATTTCCTTTCCGTCGACGTCGTACGTCCTGACGTTTCCAACCTTTGCGAGCGCCGGCTCGATCTTCTGCGCGTCGCCGACGGCGACGACCTGCAGGCGATCGGGCGTCCAGTACTTCTGAGCGACCTTCTGCACGTCGGCGGCCGAGATTGCGTCGATGCGATCGGGGTACGTATCCCAATAATCTGAGGGGAGCTTATAGAGATACACGTCGATGTAGTTGCCCAGGACGGCGGTCGGACTTTCGAGCGCGCGCGCGAAGCTGGCGACGATAGCCCGCTTGCTGTCTGCGAGCTCCTTGGAGGAAACGGGCACCTCGCGCATCCGGCGAATCTCGTCGAGCAGATCGTGTAACGCGGGATCCGTGACCTCCGTGCGCACTTCGGTCGAGGCACTCCATGGCCCGCGATAGCGCCCCGCCGTGAAGTTGCTGTACGCGCCGTACGTGTAGCCTTTCTGTTCGCGCAGGTGCTCGAACAGGCGTCCGCTCGGGCCTCCGCCGAGAATCCGGTTCGCGACGGTCAGCGCGTCATAGTCAGGACTCGTCCGATCGACGCCCTGGGTGCCGACCACGAGGTTCGTCTGGACCGAGGCCGGACGCGCGACGAGCGAGACGCTCGCGCGCTGAACATCCGCGGGCTCCCTTACCGGCGCGAGCGGCGACGACGAGCGCGCCCAGCTTCCGAGCGCCTCCTCGATTTTCTGCTTTGCGGCCGCCGTCGTGATGTCCCCGGCGATCGCGAGCACCGCGTGATCCGGCGCGTAGTGATCGTGGTGAAACGCCACGAGCTGCTCGCGCGTCAGCGCGTCGAGCGCCGCGGGGCTCGCAGACACGCGGCTGGCCGGATGATCACCGTAGGTCGCCGCCTGGAAGCGTTCGAGCGCGAGGAAGCCCGGCTGCGTGCGCTGGTTCGCGAGGAGCGCGCGCTGCCGGTTCTTGTATCGCCCGACCTCCGCCTCCGGGAACGACGGATGCTGCAGGACGTCCGACATCATCCCGAGCAGCATGTCGACTTGATCGTTCAGGCACGACGCGGCCACGGTCGCGAAGGGTGAACTCGTGCCGGCGCTGACGTTCAGCGAAGCGGCCAGGCGATCCAGCTGCTCCGAGATCTGCTCCGACGTCTTCGTCGCGGTCCCTTCGCGCATCAGCGCGGCCGTGAATCCTGCCAGCCCGGGGGACGTGGAGGGATCGTAGTAGCCGCCGGCGCCCTCGATGATCAACTGCATCGTGACGAGCGGCGCGCGGTGATCCTCGAGGACCATGAGATGGAGCCCGTTCGGGAGGTCAGCCTCCTGGGGCTTCGGCAGATGGACCTTCAGCACCTCGTTCGACACCGGCGCACGGTTCTTCAATATGGTGCCGGGCGCATTCGCCGGGTTCTGCGTCGGCTGCTGCTGCGCGGCCAGGGACAGTGTGGTCGCGAGTGCGACAGCGAACGGGGTCGCGATGCGGCGGATCACTGGCCACCTCCCTTCGCGGGCGTCTTCGGCATGGTGATGATCACCGACCGGTTCTCCTTCGTGAAGTACTTCCGCGCGACGCGTTGCACGTCGGCCGCCGTAACCTTCACGATCTGATCGACGCGCGTGTTGATGAGATTCGGATCGTTGTAGAAGAGCGCGTACTCGCCGAGCTGAATCGCGCGCTGCAGTGTGTTCATTTCGGCTGCCGCCGCACTACGGCGCGCCGTGTTCCGGGCCTTCTCCAGTTCCCAATCCTCGATCCTGCCGTCTTTGACCTTGTCCAGTTCTTCGTAGATCGCCGCCTCCACGTCCGCGGGGTCTTTCCCGGGCGCGACGGTCGCGAAGGCCTGAAACAGCCCCGGCCCGCGCGTGTCGTCGCTGCCCGCGCCGGCGCTGGTGGCAATCTGCTTCTGGCGCACGAGCACTTCGTTCAGGCGCGAACTGCGGCCCGACGACAGCACGCTGCCGAGCACGTCGAGCGCATACGCGTCGGGCGTGCCCGACGGCGGCCCGATCCAGGCGATATCCACCCGCGCGAGCCGCGCGAGCGGATCGTCGATCGTGCTGCGGCGTTCAGCGGTGTGGGGCGGCTCGGTCAGGTTGGGCCGCTTTGGCTGCGGCTGCCGTGAGATCGGACCGAAGTACTTCTCCACGAGCGCCATCGTCTTTGCCGTATCGACATCGCCCACGATCGAGAGCACGGCGTTGTTCGGCGCGTAGTACGTCTTGAAAAAGGTCGCGACGTCGTCGACGGTCGCCGCGTTGAGGTCGTCCATCGATCCGATCGTCGAGTGCTTATAGGCGAAATCGTCGTACGCCTGCTCGCTGATCCGCTCGTACGTCTCGCCGTACGGCTGGTTGTCGACGCCGAGCCGCCGTTCTTCCTGTACCGCGTTGCGCTGGTTGTCCAGGTTCGGCTTCGTGATGTCGAGGGACTTCATGCGGTCCGCTTCGAGGAACAGGCCCAATTCGAGCTGATTCGCCGGCAGGACCTCGAAATAGAGCGTGCGGTCCGAGTTCGTCGTCCCGTTCATCGTCCCGCCGTTGTTGAGCACGAGAGCCATGTGTTCACCCGGACCGACGTTCTCGGATCCCTTGAACATCATGTGCTCGAACAGATGCGCGAAGCCGGTTCGGCGGGCGCGTTCATCCGCGGAGCCCACGTTGTAGGTGACGGCAAATGCGACCGTGGGCGCCGTATGGTCCTCGGCGACGATCACGCGCAGGCCGTTTTTGAGTTTGACGTCGCTGAACTTGACCGGGCCGGCCGCGTCGAGACAGACGGCGGTGGCCAGCGCGATGCCAACGATCGCCCAGAATGCGCGCATGTTCTCCTCCCTGACGTGGCTCACGACGCAACGATGTCCACGTCGCAGGCGCCCGTTCGGAGACACCTCGTGAAGTGGCCCGTTGTGTAGTGGCGTCGTCGATCCTATCGCTTTGCTGTTAGAAATAAAGCGTGAATCCGGCGGTCCACATCGACCCCTGGTAGCTGGGGAGGATGTGATCGGTCAGGGACGAATCGGTTGACGAACTGTCGCCAAAGTGGAGGAAGGTGTAGCGGTAGTCGGCGTGAAGGCCGATATGGCGGCCGGCAAGGATTTCCGCGCCGAACCCCGCATGCCAGCCCGTGCGGCGCGTCGAGACGATGTCAGAGGCCTTGTCGCCGGTGATGTCCTGCACCTTATGGGTGTACCAGCCGAACCCGCCGAGCAGGTACGGAGAAAACGTCGACCGCGTCAGATACATCATCAGCGTCGCCTGCAGCGGGTAATCGACCACCCGCTGCGTGAGATCGCCGTTGTCTTCACGGTGACGATCGAGCGACAGCTCGAACCCGGTCTTCCCTGAGCGCATCCGGACCTGGCCGCCGAGGAATCGGACCGCGCTCGTATCCGCCTGCGCGTTCCCCCTGATGGTCGCGATGCGCCCGCCGATGCCGAACCCCTGCGCGGCCGCAGGCACGGCGAAAGCGAGAAGGACGAACAGGAGTGAGAAAAGCCGGAAGTGCTGGCGGTCCATACGGTGAATATCGGCTCGAATGCGAATGAGCTACAGCGGGGAGATCCGGGAATTGCGGAGTTGCGGAGTCGGGTGGTTACCAAACAGAAAGACCGTCTCCGGTCGGGGGCGGAACGCGAAGCACCCTGCGAAAGTGCTGACGTTGAATCGATGGACCCGGCTCCGGACCATTCCGGAACCGACCCCTGCGATCCGCCCCCGACCCGAGACGGTCAAGAACAGTGACCAGTCACCAGTGACCAGTGACCAGTCACCAGTTACCAGTCACCAGTTACCAGTGACCAGTAGCCAGTTGCCGGAACTGGCAACTGGTCACTGTGAACTGGCTACTGCTTCTATGCGAGCACCTTGATGACGACGCGGCGGTTCTGCGCGCGGCCGGCCTTCGTCTTGTTCGGCGCAATCGGCTTCTCTTCACCGTAGCTGATTACGTTGATCTTGTGGAGAGGAATCTGGTGCTGCTCGTAGAGGTACTGCCGCACGGCCTCGGCGCGCTCCAGACCGATCTTGTAGTTCACGTCTTTCGGGCCGACGTTGTCCGTGTGTCCTTCGATCTCGATGTAGGCACCGTTGGGGTTCGCCTTGAGCTGGTTCACGAGCTCATCGAGCTTCTGCTCGGCTTCGTCCGGCAGCTTCGTCTGTCCAAACTTGAAGTTGCCTTCGTCTTCGCTGAGCACGACTTCGTAGACGATGCGCTTGGACGCGGCTTCGATTTTGTCGGCGCGCGCGTTCACCTTGTCCGCTGCCGCCGCCGCTTCGTCGGCCCGCTGTCCGGCCTGTTGAGCCTTCTGGTCCGCGGCCTGCGCATGCTGGTCGACTTCACCAATGCGCTGCTCGTTCGCCTTCGTCCGCTGCTGGTTCTCTTCGAGCGACTGCGAGAGCGTTTCGACCTTGTCGTTCACTTCGCCAACGCGCTGCCGCACCATCTTCTTGGTTGCGCACGCGCCCGATCCCGCCAATGCCAGCGCCAATACTGGGGCGGCCACCACGAATCTCTTCATGTCGTCCTCCTACCGTCTGCCGTCTCAACTGCCGATTCGCGGCGCGCTCGCGTACCCTGATCGCGCGCGCACCGTCGCATCCTTGTCCTTCACTCGCACATTCAACGATCGCCAGCCCGCACCTGGGCCCGACGAACTGAACGCCAGCACGTACTGATGGCGAAGCTCGTCGATGATCTGCCGCGCCGCCAGGCTCTGCTGTGCGGGCGCGCTCGTCACGAACAAGTCGCCGCCCGTCCACTGCGCCAGCGTGCGCAACACGCCTTCGCGCTGCGCCGCGGGCCCGTCCACGGCCTGCGACGTGCCCGCGTGATCGAGCGGCGAGACGACCGCGATCACATACACCGGCACGTCAATCGCCGCAGCCGTCGCGGCCACCTGCTCCGGCGTCATCTCGCTGCTCGTATCGATCCCGTCGGTCAGCACGATCACCGCACGGCGATGGGTGTCGCCGGCCGCAGTGTCCGCAACCTGCCGGGCCGTCCGGCCGATCGCGTCGTAGAGCGACGTTTGTCCGTAGGGCGCGACGCGCGCCAGCGCGCTCTCAATCGCTCCCGCGTCGGCGGTGAACGGCTGCAGCGACTGCAGGTTCATGTCGAAGCTGAACACCGCCGCCTCGTCGTCTCTCGGGGAATCCGAGAGGCGCAGCGACGCGAGCACCTGGCGCGCCGCCTGCCGCGCCTCTTCGATGTGAGCAGCCACTCGCATGCTTCCGCTCACGTCGAAGAGCAGCGCGACACGCGCCGGTGCGTCGTCCTCCGCCTGAAACTGCTCGATATCGCGGCGCCGGCCGTTCTCTTCGACAATGAAATCTTCCTTGCGAAGACCCTTGACGAAGCGCCCGCGCTTGTCGCGGACTACGGCGGCCACCGACACGAGGTCGACAGCCGATTTGTAAACCGGGCGGCTCGACTGCTGCTGCTGGGCAGATGCCGCACCGGTCATCAAAACCGCCGCGCTCACGATCCCGCTCAGCACGCGCCGACACGCCGTCATGGCCGGTGGAGTATCAAAAGGGCAGCCAAACGACTAACCAACTCAGACTAAAGGAGTTTTGGCGGAGGCCGTTCTGGCACGGTCGTGGTAGTGAAGAAAAAGCGCGTAAAATTTACGCTCTCTACGCCGATCTACTGGGACGTTTTTACACAGCTTAACCTGTTAATATTTTTCAATGCGTACGACGGCCGGAATCCCTGTCGCGCGCCGTGTCGGCGGCTTCGTTTACGCCATCCGGAACATCGTCAACGAGGCGCGCAAAGTCGAGGCGTCCGGCCGGAAGGTGCGATACCTCAACATCGGCGATCCGATCACGTTCGGGTTCACGACACCGCCGCACCTGATCGAAGCGGTGCAGCGCGCCATGCGCGACGGCCACAATGGGTACGCGCCGTCGGTTGGGATTCTGCCCGCCCGCGAAGCCGTCGCCGCTGAACTGAGCCGCCGTGGGATGCCGGTCTCGCCAGACCGCGTCATCATCACGTCAGGGACGTCGGAAGGCATCGAGCTGACGCTCACCGCGCTTGCGGAGGGCGGCGATGAAGTGCTCGTGCCCGCCCCGACCTATCCGCTCTACACAGCCGTCCTGGCGAAGATTGGTGCGCGACCCGCCTTCTATCGCACGGAGCCGTCGCGCGGCTGGCTGCCGGATGTCGATCACATCAGGAGCCTGATCACCCCGGCGACACGTGCGCTCGTCGTGATCGATCCCAACAATCCGACCGGCGCGACCTACCCCGCGGACGTGCGGCGCGCGCTCATCAATCTGGCCGACACGCACAACATCCCCCTTCTCGCCGACGAGGTGTACGGCGATCTCGCGTATGCGGGGCCGGTGCCCCCGATCGCGAGTCTCGCGCCCGACGCCCCGATCATCTCGTTCTCATCGCTCTCGAAGGCGTATCTGGCACCCGGCTGGCGTGCGGGCTGGATGGCAGTCGGCCGCACCGATCGGCTGGACGACGTGCTCGCCGGCGTGAAGAAGCTGGCGGACGGCCGCCTCTGTTCGACGGCGCCGATGGAGTACGCGATTCCAGCAGCGCTCAACGGCGACCGCTCCCACGAGGCGGGATTCCGCGCGGCACTGGCGGAGCGCGCGGCACTCACGGTCAGCCGCTTGAATGCCATTCCAGGCATCCATACCGTCGCGCCCTCCGCGGCGTTCTACGCGATGCCGCAAGTGATGCTGCCCGCCGGCGTTACCGACGAGGACTATGTGCTCGCGCTCCTGCGCGCGACCGGGATCCTCTGCGTCCACGGCTCCGGCTTCGCGACGCGTCCCGAAGACGGCTTCTTTCGCGTCGTGTTCCTCGCGCCGCCGGATGAACTCGCCGGCATCTACGACGACATCGCCGCGTTTACGGGCGATTTCCTCGCACGCGGCGGCAGCGCGTCCTCGTGAACAGTACGCGAACGACGGCGGAGGTCAAATCACTCGTTCGCTGGACGATCGCGATGGTCTTTCTGGCCGTCGTGATTTTCTGGTGCGCCTATCTGGTGAGAGGCGTGCTGCTCCTCGTCTACTGCAGCATGCTGCTGGCGATTGGATTCAGTCCGATCGTCCGGCTGATCGAGCGGCAGACGCTGCTGCCGATCGGATCCGCGCGGTTCCCGCGCTGGCTCGCGATCCTCATTCTGTATATAGCGATTCTGGGAACGCTGACGCTGATCGGGTTCCTCGTCATTCCGCCGCTCGTGCACCAGGCCCAATCGTTCTGGAACGCGCTGCCTGGCATGTTCGAGCGCGCCCAGCAGTTCCTCATCCGCAAGGGCATCATCGTCGAGCATCTGACGCTGCGTGAGGCGGTTGCGAAAACGCCGGCGGGCGGCGGCGACGCGGCCGGGGCGATCGCAGGCGCCGTCGTGAACGTCGTCGGCGGCATTTTCGGCGTGGTCACCATTCTGATCCTGACCTTCTATCTGCTCGTCGAGTCGTCGTCGCTGCGCGACACGTTCATCCGGCTGTTTCCGAGAGAGCAGCGCAACCGCGTGCGCGACGCAGGTCACGAAGTCACGGTGAAGGTGAGCGCATGGCTCGGCGGCCAGCTCCTGCTCGGGGCGATCATCGGATCGTCATCCGCGATCGGTTTGTGGGCGCTCGGGATTCCATTCTTCTATGTGCTCGCGCTGCTCTCCGGCATCGGCGAACTCATCCCGGTCATCGGTCCATTCCTCTCGGCGATCCCTGCCCTCGCGGTTGCGTCAACGGTGTCGCTCGACAAAGTCGCCTTCGTCGCCATCTTCTTCATCGTGCAGCAGCAGTTCGAAAACCACCTGCTCGTGCCGCGGGTCATGTCCAAGCAGGTGGGTGTCAGCGCAGTCACGGTGATCGTCGCGCTCCTCATCGGCGGATCGCTTCTCGGCATCGTCGGCGCGGTGCTCGCCGTCCCCACGGCCGCCATTCTCCAGGTGATTGCGACAGAAGTACTGAAGGATTAGGCGCGTTGCACGCTGCTCAACATCCCGGGCAGCCCGAGTACAGAACACCCAGCCACGGCAGAATCGCGAGCGCCACATAGAACAGCGTCAGCACCGCGACGACGCGGTGCACGGCCGTGAGGTGCAGCGCGATCCCGAATCCCCCCGCCGCTGTTTTCGCCATCGCGAGTGCCGGGCCGCGGCCGACCGACGCCATCAGCCAGGCGAGCAGCGGATTGGCTTCCATGTGGATGCCGTACGCGCCCACGCCGACATAGGTCAGGATTCCATCGCAGGCCTGCGCGACCAGAAAGGCGACCAGGATGAATCTCCCGAAGGTCGAGTGGCAGGCGGCCGACCCATAGTTCGTCATCACGCTTCCCCGAGACGGTCGCCGGCGGTGTACTTGTCCGGGTCAGGTCCCATCCCGGACGGTGAAGGTCAAACGGGGTGCCATCCCGAAACGTATACTCAACAAGTGCGCTCCAACCGTTGCGCCTCCTGGCCAGGCGATCCATGCCTTCGTGACCGGAAGCTCTGCCAGCGGCGCCGGATGCTCGACCCACCCCACGCGCTCGACGGCCTTGCGGCTGTCGGGCCGGATCCCGGACTGATCTGAGGCGGCATGGCACGACGGACGGCTTCGGGTCCGCATTGGTTCGACGCGTGGACGCGTGACGTCGCGCGCGACGTGACGGCCGAAGATCTGCAGCGCCTGTTCACCCGCGATACCCGCGAGGCGTACCGGTTCTTCACCCGCGGCCTCGACGAAGACCGGCTGGCGAAGGAACGCTGGATGCGCCGGCAACTCCTGCGCATCCGCCAGGTGTTCGTCGCGTTCACGCTCAAGCTGTCGCCGGCCAGGCGCGCGCTGTATCTCACCTCGCTCGTCATCGCGCTCATCGGCGTCGTCAATCTGTACCAGGGCTGGAAGGCGGTGACGATTCCCTTCGGCACGCCGTTCTTCCGCGTCATGGTCATCGCGCCGCAGTGGGCGAACGGCACGTTCTCGCTCCTCATCAGCATGTTCCTGATGAACCTGCTGGTGCTGCTCGAAGTCGCGGACCGGCTGTCGCTCAAGGGGGAACTCGAAGTGGCGCGGGAGATCCAGCTTGCGATGCTGCCGACCGGCACGTTCGTCGCAGGTGATGCGGAGATTTGCGGGCTCACACGTCCGGCGAACACCGTCGGCGGCGACTTCTACGACGTGCTGCCGCTTGGGGACGGACGCGTCATCGTGACGATTGGCGACGTCGCGGGCAAGGGCAGCCCGGCGGCGCTGCTCATGGCGTTGCTCCTCGCCGTCCTGCGGACGCTCGTGGACGAAGCACTCGAAGCGCAGGCGCTCGTGACGCGCCTGAACACCCAGATTTGCCGGCATACGCCGGCGTCCCGGTTCATCACGCTGTTCTACGGCGTCTACACGCCGTCGACCGGCGAGATCACCTACGTGAACGCCGGACAGAATCCGCCGCTCCTCCGTCGGGCGGACGGATCAATCGAACGGCTGCACAGCACCGGCGTGGCGCTCGGCATGTTCGAAGGCTCGACCTACGAAGCGGCCCACACCGTCGTCAATCCCGGCGATCTGGTCGCGCTCTATAGTGACGGCATCACGGAGGCTGAAAACCCGGGCGGCGTGCCGTTCGAGGAAAGCGGCCTGGAGCGGTTTCTGGCGGCGCGAGGATCGGATGCTCCCGCCGTGATTGCTCCGGCCCTGATGAAAGCCGTCGAATCCCACGCCGCCGATTCGCGCTTCACGGATGATCTGACCGTCCTGGTGCTCAAACGAGCGGCGTGAGGGTGCTCGATGCTGACACGGCTGATCCTCATCGCGTGTCTGCTGCTGGCGCCCCAGGCGGCGCAGCCGCCCAGCGCTGCGCCTGACGGGATCGATCGTCTCATGGTCGCGCTGCAAACCGCCATCGAGTCCGGCAACGTCGCCGAAATTCAGGCGTTGACGGGAGCGGGCCTGAACATGCCTGCCTTTTCCGAGTTCGCCGCGAACATGGCCGCCGGCCGGCGGCAATCGGCGGTGGTGAAGGACCGCGATCGCGCGAACATCGGCAACGGCCGCGTCCGTCTCCTGGTCGAGATCTTCGTGCAGAGCGGCAACGAAGGACGCGTATCGACGTGGCGCATGGATGTCGCGCCGCCCCGGGCTGGAATAGACCCGGCGGCCGCGCCGTGGCAGATCATGCAGGTCGAAAAGATCACCATTGTCACCGGACTTTACCGGCTCGCGCTCGATCCCAAAACCCAGTACGACGTTCGAAACCTCGTGATTCAGGAACCGGACCTGACGCTGACGATCCCGTCGGCTCAGGCGTTCGTTGCGCGCGCGGAGGAAGGCCCGACGGCGCTCGTGCTGATCGGACGAGGCAGGGCACTGTTCTCGCCCCACCCGGCGGCCGAGCGAGGCCAGGTGCGGGCGTTCTCGGGATCGGAGACGCTGAACACAGAATTCAACACACTGTTCATCCGGCTGAATCCAGGCGTCTACGAGTCCCGTGTCCCCGCTGACGCGTTCACACCGAAGACCGTGAATCCGCGCGAGATGCGAAAGGCCACGCAACTCTTCGAAGCGCTCGTGCCCCAGAGCTTCCAGATCGATCTCGCGGATCTGAGCGGCGCGCGATGGTCGCTCATTCCGACCGGCAGCGACACCGTCGTCGAGATGGGCACGCGCAAGTACGGCACGCTGACGTACGCCCAGGCCAGCACGCAGCCCGAGGACATCTCGCTCTTCGATCGGCGGCGGAAGAAGAACATCGCGCTCTACGCGTCCGAAGCCAAGCTCGCCGCGCGCGGACGCTTCTACAGCGAAGACGACGACGCCGAGTTCGACGTGCGCCACTACGATCTGCGTACGGTCTTCTCTCCGGACCGCCTGTGGCTCGACGGCGTCGCGCGCATCTCGCTGACGACGCGCAATCCGTCGTCGGGCACGCTGACGCTGCGTCTCGCGGATTCACTCGTGGTGCGATCGATCACCTCGCCAATGTTCGGCCGGCTGCTGCACCTGCGCATCGTCGGCCAGAACAGCGTCCTCGTCGGTTTCCCCTCGTCGCTTCCCGCCGGCACGGCGCTCGATCTGATCGTGACCTACGGCGGACGTCTGCAGCCGCAGTCGCTCGATCGCGAGGCGATCACCGTACAGCAACAGGCGCTGTCGGAGCCGCTCGTCATTCCGCCCGAGCCTCAATACGTCTACAGCAATCGCAGTTTCTGGTATCCGCAGGCCCCGACGACCGACTACGCGACGGCACGCATGATGGTGTCGGTTCCCGCGGAATTCGACGCCGTGGCGAGCGGCGTGCCCGCGGGGCCGCCCACGAACCAGCAGGATGCGGAGGGGCACGCGCGGAAGGAATACGTCTTCGAGACCGCCCGCCCGGCCCGATACCTGGCGTGCGTCATCAGCCGCTTCGGCGGCAGGCAGACGGCGCAGTTGCAGTTGCCGCTGGCGAATCACGACGCGCGCGAAGCCATCGCACATGGACCCGCTGTGCAGGACCCGACCGTCAGCGAGCCCGGCCAGCCGTCATTCAGCCTGTATGTCGAAGGCAACCCGCGGCAGGCGAACCGTACGCGGAGCTTCGCCGACAAAGCGGCGGATATCCTCCGTTTCTACACGTCGCTGCTCGGTGATGTGCCGTATGGCAGCTTCACGGTTGCGCTCACCGAAGCCGACGTGCCAGGCGGCCACAGCCCCGCGTATTTTGCCATCCTCAATCAACCCCTGCCGACGACGCCGTTCCGATGGGGGAACGACCCGGTCGCGTTCCAGAATTACCCGAGCTTCTTTCTCGCGCACGAAATCGCGCACCAATGGTGGGGGCAGGCCGTCGGCTGGAAGAACTATCACGAGCAGTGGCTGAGCGAAGGCTTCGCGCAGTATTTCGCGGCGTTGTACGCGGAGCGGGAACGCGGAGCCGATCAGTTCACGTCAGTCCTGCGTCAGATGCGGCGCACCGCGATGGATCAGTCGCCGAACGGGCCGGTGTGGCTCGGTTACCGGCTCGGGCACATCAAAGGCGACAGCCGCATCTTCCGGGCGCTGGTCTACAACAAGGGCGCGATGGTGCTGCACATGCTGCGGCGCCTCCTCGGCGACGACGCGTTCTTCCGCGGCTTGCGGAACTTCTACGCGACGTGGCGCTACAAGAAGGCGGGAACCGACGACCTCCGCGCGTCGATGGAGGCGGCCAGCGGCCAATCGCTCGAGCGCTTCTTCGATCGCTGGATCTTCGACACCGAGCTGCCGTCGCTCCGCTTCACGTCGCGCGTCGACGCCGCGGGTGTTCACGTCGCGTTCGATCAACTCACCGACGAGATCTTCGACGTCCCGGTCACCGTCACGATCACCCACGCCGACGGCTCCACAGAAGATGTCGTCGTCGCGCTGCACGACAAGCGCACGGAGCGATTGATCCCGGTGAGGGGAGAAGTGCGGAGCGTTGAGGTGAATCGTGATGCTGCGGCGCTGGCTGACATAAAGGAGTGAAGGACAAACTTAATTGCCAATTCCCAACTCCCAACTCCCAATTCCCAACGCCCAACGCACGCGATACCGATGGGGCCCCGGCTCGGACAGCCCACTTCGTGCTCGGCGGCCGGAAAGACACGTCGACGGGGAGCCGCCTCCGCGCGAAGCGGGCGCCAGTCCTCGCTCCCCATCGCTGCAACCGGGCGAACGCTTCGCGGAGAACGGGAACGGAGCAACTGGTGACTGGTCACTGACCACTGACCACTGACCACTGACCACTGACAACTGACAACTGGCAACTGGCAACTGGCAACTGGCGACTGGCAACCGGCGACTGTCTTTACGGCAAGTAGATAGCCGCGACCCTTGGCTCACCCTGCCGCTCGAACGGCTCGAACACCAGGATGAAACGGAGGCCGCCGTACTCGTAGAAACGCGTCTGCCGCTCCCCGAGTGCCCCTTGATCGGTGTACTGACGTCCCTCTTCCGCCGAGCGGCCGAGGCGCTCTGCAATCGCGGAGGCGGTGTCGCCGACGCGGACCTCGCGGCCGTCGTTGAACGGAAGCACGGGGACGGAGACGGCGCGTTCGGGAACGACCGCGGGCGTGCCCGTCAGCACCGGGCGTGCGACAGGCGCCGTGCGCAGCGCGGGTCTCGGCGCGTGCAGCGCTCCCAGAATGAGCGAAGCCACCAACACGGTCGCCGCCAGGAATGCGGCGGCCACGACCCACTCGACTACCGGCGCAACACGGAGACGAAGAGCGTCCATAAGGCCTCCCTGCTGGGAAAGGTTGGCCGACTGCCGGAGCCTACACCCGTTCCGCCGATCCCTTCAAGCGCGGCCGGGCGGACAGCCCGACACTCGCGATATCATGAACAGGTTATGGAGACCGTGACTCTCACGATCGACGGCCAGCAGGTCACCGCCGAAAAGGGCAAGACGGTCCTGCAGGCGGCGATCGAGCACGGCATCAAGGTGCCGTACTACTGTTATCACCCCGGCCTCGGGATCGACGGATCGTGCCGCGTCTGCCTCGTGAAGATCGAGAAGATGCCGAAGCTGCAGACGTCGTGCTCGACGACCGTCGCCGAAGGCATGGTCGTGCAGACGCAGACGCCGGAGGTCGTCGAGGCGCGCGCGAGCGTGCTCGAGTTCCTGCTGATCAACCATCCGCTCGACTGCCCCGTGTGCGACAAGGGCGGCGAGTGCCCGCTGCAGGATTTCGCGTATTCCTTCGGTCCCAACGAGAGCCGCATGGAATTTCCCCGCCGCGTCTTCGACGGCGAGGGCGTGAAGGCCGACGTCGATTTCGGGCCGACGCTGATGCTGAACCGCAACCGGTGCATTCTCTGCACCCGGTGCGTCCGGTTCATGCGCGAGATCGACGGCGACGCCCAGATCAACATCATCGACCGCGGCAACGGCAGCGAAATCGCGACCTTCCAGGACGAGGGCGTCCACTCGCTGCTGTCGGGCAACCTGATGGACGTCTGCCCGGTCGGCGCCATCACGACCAGGGACTACCGGTTCAAGTCGCGGCCGTGGGACAACCCTGAAGCGGTCGACACGATCTGCACCTTCTGCGAGAAGGGCTGCAATACCACGGCGTGGCTCAGAGCGAAACCGGAGTGGGCCAAGGGCGCGCGCCTCGCGCGCATCACCCCGCGTTTCAATCCCGACGTCAACGGCTACTGGATGTGCGACATCGGCCGGTTCGATCGCCACTGGATCGAAGGCGATGACCGTCTGCACCGCGCGTTCGTTCGCGACGAGAACGGCGCGCCGCGCCCGGTGGACTGGCACGAGGCGCTCGCCAAGACGGCCGACCGCATCGAAGCCGCGGGCGGCGTCTCCAGCGTCCGATTCCTCGTCTCGGCGCACGCATCGCTCGAGGAGCTGTATCTGATCGGTCGCCTCGGCGGCGCCTTCGGGGTTCCCGAAGACGGCGTGGCGATCTCCTGGCGCACGCGGCACAAGCCGCAGGCGAAGGGCGTGAAGTTCGTGATCCCGGACACGGATGCGCCGAACGTCAAAGGGGCCGCCGATCTCGGGTTCCCTGTTCACGCGAACGATGCGGGCGCGGACCTGTCCGCGTTCCGTAAGAGCGTCGAGCAGGGCGCCGTGAAGACGCTGTTCGTCTTCGATCCGGGTCCGGCCGGATCCATCGGCGACGTGAGCTGGGCGGTCGAGGCCCGGAAGAGCGGGAAGCTGCAGCTCCTTGTCGTGCAGGGCGTCCTCATGACGGACCTCGCCCGCGCGGCCGACATCGTCCTGCCCGGGGCGTGCTCCTATGAAAAGGATGCGGCGTATGTGAACAATCAGGGACGCGCGCAGGCAGCCTCACGCGCGCTGCCGACCCGGGGTGATGCGCAGGAAGACTGGCAGATTTTCGTCAACCTCGGGATGGCGCTCGGCGTCACCCTCGACTACACGAGCAGCGCGCATGTTCGAGCAGAGGTCGCGCGGGCGCTCGCCGGCAATCCCACCTACGAACATCTCGCATCGCTGGAATTCAACCGGCCGGTCACGGCCAGGCACTGGCTCCAGGCCTCGAACCCGTCGGAGCGGTGGAAGTGGGACGTGATGTTCCAGGACCTGCCGCCCGTGAAGTTCGAAGGACGCCCGGCGGCAACCTCGATCCCGAGCCTGTCGATGCCGGGGGTCATTCCGCTCGTTGAGAAGAAATGACGGCCGTCACCTCGGAGCGTTTGCGAGCGTCTTAGCTCCATGAACCAGAACGTGACGCTGCTGGCGGCGTTCGCAGCCGGCTTCCTGTCGTTCGTGTCCCCGTGCGTCCTGCCGCTGATCCCCGGTTACATCTCGTTCGTCTCGGGAGTGTCGGTGGACGAGATGCGCGGGGAGGCCAGCGCCAGCGCGCCGCGGGGGCAGGTGTTCATGGCCTCGCTGGCCTTCGTGATTGGCTTTTCCCTCGTATTCGTCGCGCTCGGCGCGTCGGCGACCGCGATCGGCAAGTTCCTGTTCGCGAAGCTGCCGCTGCTCAGCCGAATCGCCGGCGTGCTGCTGATCGTCTTCGGGCTGCACACGATGGGCGTGTTCCGCCTGGCGTTCCTCGAACAGGAAAAACGTGTGCACACGAAACGCAAGCCGGCCGGCGCGCTCGGCGCGCTGCTCGTCGGCATCGCGTTCGCGTTCGGCTGGACGCCGTGCATTGGCCCGATCCTCGGCGGCATTCTCGCGATTGCGGGCTCGAAGAACAGCATTGGCGAAGGTGTGCTGCTGCTCGCCGTCTATTCGCTGGGGCTCGGGATTCCATTCCTGCTCACGTCGCTGGCGATCGACCGCTTCCTCAGCGCGGCGAAGCGGATCCGCCGGCATTACCACGCGATCGAAGTGGCCTCCGGTGCGCTCCTCATCGCCATCGGCGCTTTGATCCTGACCGGCCAGCTCACGATCATCGTGAGATATCTCCAGCCGTACTTACCGACGTTCTGATCTCCCCTACGTTCGCTCGTTCAACAGATCGACAATCTCGTTGCGGTTTTTCGCGGCGGCTCGCGCGAGCGGCGTCCTGTCCTCGGCATCGACGGCAAACGGATCGGCGCCGCGATTGAGCAGGGCCCGAACGACGTCGGTGAGGCCGTTTTCCGCAGCGATGTGCAGCGGCGTATGGCGCCCTGCGTCCTGGCTGTTCACATCGGCCCCCCGGTCGATCAGCAGCAGCGCGATCGCCGCGTGGCCGCCCGCCGTTGCCGCGTGCAGCGCGGTGTTGCGCATGCTGTTGCGCGAGGGCGCGTCGATGGCGGCACCGGCGTCCAGAAGCTGTCTTGCCGCCTCGAGCTGACCGAAGAACGCGGACAGGTGCAGCGGCGTCCAGCCGTCGTACGAAACATCGTTGGTGTGACCGCCGTCGGCCGCGCGCTGCAGGGCCGCCTCGTCGCCGACCGCTGCCGCGGCGAACACGTCGAGATCGCCTGCTGCCTGTGCCATCTCCACGGCCAGGTCCCGCTGACCGCGATAGAGCGCCGTCATGAGGGCGCTCTCGCCGCCCGGCACTGTTTCAGTGGCGAGCCGCGGGTTCGCGCGTAGAATGCTGCGCGCGGTTTCGACGTCCGCCGACTTGATCGCGTCAATCAACGCGGCTGCATCGCTCATTTGAAGACTCCACCTTCTGCCGGCACCCTGACCCGGAGGTAGCCCGGCCGTATCCTCACCGTCACCAGCCCCGCCGCGAGGCCGTGCTCGCCGTCGACGTGGAACGCCAGCGGTCCTGCCGCACGGATCTCGCCATGTTGAATCGATCGAAACGTCATCCCCGTCGCCCGGTGCGGCCGTCCCGCCAGCAGATGGCGGCTGCCCCAGAGCCGCGCGAGTGGCCGCCGATCGTCGACAATCACCGCTTCGAGCCGTCCGTCGTCGATCCGGGCATGAGGCGCAATGCGCGCGCGGTTGCCGTACTCGCGCCCGTTGGCAAATGCCACGAGCAGCGGCCGCACCCGAAAGCGCTCGCCGTCCAGATCGACATCGACGGGCCCGGGGCAATACCGAAAGGCCTCCCTCAGGCCGATCCGTAAATAGGGTCCCATTCCCCGTTTGCCGAACTCGCAGGCGTTGAACCGCTCGGCAATGTGCGCGTCGAGACCGACACCCGCGATGTTCACGAATACGCGCCCGTTCAGTTCGCCAACGTCGATGAGGCGCTCGACCCCCGTGAGCGCGCCGTCGATAGCCTGACGCGGCGTTCGCGGCAACTGCAGCGCGCGCGCGAACCCGTTCCCCGATCCTGAAGGGACCACGCCCAGCGCGGCATCCGTACCCGCGAGAACCGATCCCACCTCATTGATCGTCCCGTCGCCGCCCCACGCGATCACGGTATGAAACCCGCGGGTCATTGCTTCCGCTGCGAGTTCCGCCGCGTGGTGCGGACGTTGCGTGACGTGAACCTCGCCGTCGACGTTTGCCGCGCGAAATCGCTCGCGCAGCAGCGCCGCGCGCGCCTGCGCCGCGTCGCGGTTCGCGCCCGCGCCCGAGATCGGGTTCACGATCGCGAACACATGCATGATGAATGACCGGCTCGATGCCGTGATCGGGATGTTATAGTAATCGCGCGCATGCGCCTTCGGAGGGCCTCATGACCAAACGGCCGGTGCGGGTCGTGCTCCTGCTGCTCTTCCTCGCGGCCATGGGCACGACGGCGTATCTATTCTGGATCGCCGAACGAGAGTCCCGATCGACCGAGGCCGCGGCTCGCGCCTTCGACGATCACGCGCGCTCCGCCGAAGGCCAGGTCGCGGACCTTCGCTCGGCGCAGCAGGCGTATGTCGCCGCGGGACAGGGGCCCGACTTCTGGTTCGCGAAGGCGACCAGGGCCCTCGACGATCTCCGCTCCAGCATCACCGATCTGCGCGCGACCGCCTCCGCGCCGGCAACCGTGGCGGCGTTCGACGACGTCCTTGGATCCCTGCAGGATTTCGATCAGATGGACGCCCGTGCGCGCGTCTACGCGCGGGGCCACCAGCCTTCCCTCGCATCGGATCTCATTTTCTCGAACGGGGTCGACCTGACTCGGAAGATCAGCGAATCGGTCGATCAGGCGCGGCTCACCGAGCGCGCGGCGCGCGACGCGCAGATCGCGGCGCTCAATCGACGCGAAGTGTTTTCGCTCGGCGCCGCGGCCGCCGCATCGCTGCTGATCGTGCTGCTGCTCATGCCCGCTGGCGCGAGCCGCGAAGCGACCATCAGCATGCCCGTCGAATCGCCGGCCGCCCTCCTCCCGCGGCCGGTCGCGAATCCGGGGCTCGAGGCCGAAGGCTGGTCACCCGCGAAACGCGACAAACCGGTCGAAACGAACGACGAACCGGTCCCTGAGCCTGCGAGAGAACCCGCCGCGGCTCCGCTCACCGAATCCGCGCCTGCGCCGGCGAGCGCGGCGCCGGCGCCGGTGCCGGTGCCGGTGCCTCCGCGAATCCACCTGCCGCAGGTGGCCTCGATCTGCGCGGACCTGGCGCGAATTGTCGACACGCGCACGCTGCCGTCCCTGCTCGAACGCGCCGCAGACACGCTGGACGCCGCGGGAATCGTGCTCTGGGTCGCGGATCCGGATGGCCGCGAACTCGCGCCCACGATGGCGTACGGTTACGCCCCCACGCTCGTCGTCCGGCTCGGCACGATCGAGCGCGACGCCGAGAACGCTACGGCCGCGGCGTTCCGGACGTCGCTGATCCAAACCGTCACGGGTGACGCCGTGTCGAACGGCGCGATCGCGGCACCGCTCGTCGGCGCTGCCGGCTGTGTTGGCGTCATGGCGGCAGAGGTCAGGAACCGCGGCGAGCGGGACGACAGCGTGCTTGCCGCGGCGGGCATCATCGCCGCGCAACTCGCGACCCTCGTGGCCCCACCGTCGTCGCGCGCGAAGGCTGAAGCGGCCGGATAAGTTCCGACCGAATCCCCGCGGTCAATCCTCAAACCCGTGACGTATCGGACCTACAGCATCCGGCTGCGCCGGGTGCGCGAATCGCGCGGTTCCATCTTGCCTTTCAGCGTCTGGGTCTTGCGATCCCTCACGACGTCGAGCGTGAAATCGTCGCCCGTCGCGCGCCGGAGTTCCTCGGTCACATCCGACGGATCATCGACGTGATGACCGTTCACTGAAACGATCACGTCCCCGGCTTTGACGCCCGCCTTTGCGGCCGCCGAATCGTCCGTCACCGATCGCACGAGGACGCCGCCTTTCACACCGAAGTAGTCGCTCAACTGGTCCGTCAGCGACTCGGTCAGGATGCCCAGCCGCCGCTCGTTCGAGCGCACCGAGAACTCGAATCCTGGCATCGAGGGCGCGAGATACGGCCGGGCGGCCGTCGCAGGCGGCATTGGAGCGGGGGGGACGGCCGGACGGACGAGCCGGGTGATTTCCCCATCCCACATGCGCCCGCGTTCCGGCGTCAGGGACACCGTGACGCGTTGCCCGTCTCGAAGCGCGACGGCGCGCACCGTGTGCCCTTCCGCTGTTTCCTGCACCAGCCTGCGGAACTGCGCGACGCTGCGGACACGCTCGCCGTCGAATTCGACGATGGTGTCCCCTCTTTTGAGCCCGGCCTTTGCTGCCGGGCTGTCGTTCTCCACATCGTCGACGACAACCCCGCTGCTGTCTTTTGCGTCCGCGTCACGAACCTCGACGCCGATATGCGCATCGCCGCCGATGATTTGCATCGCGCGGACGAGCGGTTCGCGCTCGCGCGCCTGACCGTACGCCACCGGCGCAATCGCTGCGCCCGCACCGGCCGCCAGAACCAATGCGCCGCTCAGGGCGCCTGTTTTCAGAATGGACATTTCCGTGTCTCCTCGAGTCTCTGGTGGGTAGACGCAGGGGTTTTGCAAAAGGTTGTGAACGCGGAGGACGGCGCGGGCAGGTGCGGGCTTCGGGGTTCGTCCTGAGCACAGGTCAGCCCCGTCACCGCCAATGGACGGGCGGCGAACGGGAGATGTGAAAACAGGCGTGTTCTGTCGGGTACACGTTTTGATGTCGAGAGGGCTGCCGCGCGGGGTCAACGGAATGCGTTAACTCAGGCAGGCGCTGGCATCGCCGCATTCCGTCGTTGTTCAGGCGATCCCGCGCGGTATTTCGAAAGCGGAGGAGAACGGTCAGTGGCCACGACGATCAAGCGATTCGCACCGTGTCTATTCGCGCTCATCCTGCTCGCCGGCTGCGCGCTCACATCGCATCCGCGCATTGCGGACCTGAAGTACAACCCTGGCCGGTATCAGAACCGCAACGTGACGATAGAAGGCGTGGTCACGAACGCATTCGGCATCCCGATGGTGCCATTCAAGCTTTACAAAGTCGACGACGGCACGGGGGAAGTGACCGTCATTTCACAGGACAGCCGAGTCCCGAGCCGCGGCGCGCGGGTGAGGGTCCGGGGCCGCGTCGAAGACGTCGCGACCTTCGGCGGCCAGGCGATCGGGCTCCATATCCGACAGGAACATGTATCTTTTCGACGGCGCTGGTGAATTCCCCGCGCCGCAGTTCAACTCCCAACGCCCAACGCCCAATTGCACTCAATTCCCAAAGAACCATTGGGACTTGTGAGTTGATTGGGAGTTGGGAATTGGGAATTGGGAGTTATCTGGATCAGTTCGTGATCTTCACAACTACCGCCGTCGTGTCGTCATTGGCGGCGGCGCCAGCCCTGAATTCTTCGACGGCGGCAAAGATCGCGGCCACCGTATCGGCGGCACTCAAATGACGCGAGCGTTCGACGACCGCCATCAGCCGTTCCGTCGAGAACTCCTGCCCGGCCTCGTTCATCGCCTCGGACACGCCGTCGCTGCAGAACACGAACATATCTCCGGCGTGCAGCGCGAAGGTGAGCTCGTCGTAGGTTGATCCCTGGAACGCGCCGAGCGGCACTCCCGGCAGCTCGATCTGCGAAACCGTCGATCCGGACGCCCGAATCGGGTACGGCAGCCCCGAGTTGGCCAGCGTGACGTTGCGGCGCTTCAGATCGAAAATCGCGTAGCAGAGCGTGCAGTAGTACTCCTCGAGCTGCCGCTGCTGCAGGATGGTGTTCACGGACGACAACACGCTGGCGGCGCCTGATCGATCCGGCAGGTACCGCCGCCGGAACGTGCGGCTGCGCACCAGTTCCGCCGCGAAGACGCTGTACAGCGCTGCAGGGACCCCTTTCCCCGACACGTCACCGACGGCGACGATGAGCGTGTTGGACTCGGGCGAGAGGAAGTCGTGGAAGTCACCGCCCAGCTCGCGCGCCGGCGCGAAGCTCGCGGCCACGTCGACGCCCTTCATCCGCTTGGGGAGGCCTACCGGGAGGAGCGCGGCCTGTACCCGCTGCGCAAACCGGACCTCCTTTTCGAGCCGCACCTCGTTCGCCCGGACTGTTTCGTACAGCCGCGCGTTCTCGATGGCCACGGCGGCCTGGCTCGCGAGCAGCGTGAGGATCTCTACGTCGCGTTTCGTGAACGCGTCGAGCTCCGGGCTCTCGAGGTCGAACACGCCGATGCAGCGCTCTTTCAGCAGCATCGGGATCGCAAGCTCCGATTTCACGTCGGGCACGACGCGGATGTAGCGCGGGTCCTGTGAGACGTCGGGCACGAGCACCGGCTCGCGATGCAGCGCCGCGTAGCCGACGACCCCTTCGCCGAGGCGCACGCGCGGCACTTCCACCTTTTCGCCGTAGTGCACGGCGAATTTCATCTCGAGATCGCCGCGTTCGTCGTTGACGAGCAGGATCCCGAACGTGCGGTAGTCGATGACGCGGCGCGTGAGCTGCGCGATACGCGCGAAGAGCCGGTCGAGATCCAGGACCGCCGCGACATCGCGGCCAATCTCCGCGAGCGTCTCGAACGCGTCGGCGTCCGAGCGCACGCGCTCGAACAGCCGCGCGTTCACGAGCGCCGTCGCCACGTGCGCGCCGAACTGGCGCAGCAGCGCCACGTCGCTCGACGTGAACTGGTCCTTGTTGTGGCTGAGGATGTTGAGCGCACCGATCGGCCGCGCCTTGTGCATCAGCGGGACGACGAGTTCCGAGCACATCCCCGGCACGACAGGGACGTAGCGCCTGTCGGCCGTGACGTCGTTGACGAGCAACGGCGCTTCGCTCGAGATCGCGGCGCCCACGAGCCCCTGCTTCGAACCAAGCCGGATTGGCTCGAGCCGCTCGGGATAGCCCACCGCATACGCGACGCGGATATCGCCGCGCCGGTCCTCGATCAGATACACCGCGAACGCGTCGAACTGAATGAGCCGTCGAATCAGTTCGGGGATGTGGGCGAGGAGCTGTTCGAGATCGAGAACGGCCGTGACCTGCCGGCCCAGGTCGAACAGCGTCGTGAGCATCTCCTGCTCGCGAACCGGCGCTGACGTGTCATCAACCATCGGATGGCTGCAATCGAATTATACTTGCAAGTTCATGAATGGCCCCGAGCTGCCCTTCGACTATGCCGCGATCGAGGCCATCCTCCCGCATCGCTATCCATTTCTGCTCGTCGATCGGATCACGGAGATCGAGATCGACAAGCGGATCGTCGGCATCAAGAACGTCACGCTGAACGAACGCTACCTTGCGCATCGCGCCGGCGAGCCGCCGGTGCTGCCGCCGACGATCCTGACGGAAGCGATCGCGCAGGTCGGCGCGATTCTGATTCTCGCGAAGGCGGAGAATCGCCAGCGGCTCCCCTTCTTTGCCGGCATCGAGCGCGTCCGGTATCGCCGGCCCGTGCACCCCGGCGACGTCGTCGTCATCGAAGCGCTCGTGCGACGCCTGCGCAGCCGCATGGGCGTGCTGCACGGCATCGCACGCGTGGACGGCAAGACCGCCGTCGAAGGCACGATGACGTTCGCGCTCGGACCGAAGACCGAGGCGCGGAACGTCAGCGGAGAACCAGCAGAACCATCCCGGCCTTGACGCCGCGTGAACTCCACGCGGCCCATCGCGCGTCCGGGTGGAAATAGCGAACCGTATCGAGGACGGCGGGCGCGAGAATCAGCGCGGCAATCAGCGGCTCCTTGATGCGCGACGCGTCAGCCATGCCTCTCGTGTCCCGTTCCACAGGTCCGGTCCGCGCGAACCCGGCGCCCGCGTACGCAACCGACGCGAGCACGTTGAACGCATAGATCCCTTTGAGGAGCGGCTGGTGTTCGTCACGCAGGCGCGGATGGGCGTGGAGCATCCACTCGTTCGTCGCGTGCTGTACCCAGAAACCCGCGGAGTCGATCGTAAATTCCTGGCGACGGGGCAGTCCCGAGTCGTGGGTGATGGCAAAGAACGGCACCCCGTGGAACGAGACGCGCGAGATCCCGGGATGCGCGTCGAAGATGCCGTCGAACAGCAGGTGACCGCTTTCATGCGCGCCGAGCGCGGCCGCGCCGCCGAGCAGGAAGCGGCCCAGTGTGGAAGCGCGATGCTCACCCGCCGGATCGGGCTGGGCAGCCGATTGCGCAGCGGCATTTGGCGGGGCAACGTAAAACGCTGCAAGTCCTGCCAGCACAACGGCAAAGCGGCGGGCCCCTGCGGGACGTCGTCCACTGGCACATCCGTTGCTCAACCGTCTCCGCAATGCGCCGCTGGCGCGAAGGAGACGACGAATGCTGGAAACCATCGCGATCATTCTGATCATCCTGTGGCTGCTCGGTATGGTCAGCGGCTACACGCTCGGAAACTTCATCTATGTGCTGCTGGTCATCGCCATCGTGCTGTTTCTCGTGCGCTTGATCAGCGGACGGACAGTCTAATCCGACCAGGCCGCGGGGCTGGGCCCCGCCGCACCCTGCCCGCGCTTTCCCGTGCGCTACGCCGGCGCGCGTCGTTCGCGTGGCGCGCGTCGCTTGGCTCGCGCGCCTTTGACGTGCCGCGGCGCCTTGACGATCGCGACGCCGCCAAACACGAGCGCCGCGGCAAACGCCATGCGTATGTCGAACGCTTCGCCGAGAAACGCGGCGCCCAACGCGACCGCAATGACCGGATTGATGTACGCGTAGAGCGATACGAGGGAAATCGGCAGGTGACGAAGCGCGTAGGTGTACGCGACGAAGCCGCCGATGGCGCCGATCGTCGCGAGATACACGAGCGCGGTCGTCGTGCGGGTCACGAAGTGCAGCGCACGCCACTCACCGGTCGCGGTGCCGATCGCGAGCATCATGACGCCGCCGGCAAGCATCTGCGCGGCGGTCGTGCTCAACACGTTCTCTTCGCGCGCGTGCCGCCGCGAGTACGACGACCCGATCGTCCACCCAATACACGCAATCTGCAGCGAGATCACGCCGGCGAGAAACCCGCGTGCCCCGGCGCCGGCCGACGTGAGGTCCGGCCACACGAGCAGCACGATCCCGAGGAGCCCGACGGCCAGCCCCGTGACGATGCGGCCGGTCAACGGCTCGCCGTCGGAGCGAAACGCTTCGTAACCGGTCATCCAGAACGGAGACGCCGCCACCATCACGGCCGCGAGGCCGCTTGGCACGTACTGCTCGGCCCACACCACGCCGCCGTTCCCGAGCACGAGCAGCGTGAACCCCAGGAACGCGGCGCCTCGCCAGATGCTCAGCCTCGGCAGGCGCTCGCCGCGCGACCAGAGATACACCGTGATGATCGATCCTGCCGCCGTCCACCGGAATCCCGACATGAGCCACGGCGGCATGGACTCCAGCGTGATTCTGATCGCGAAGTACGTCGTCCCCCAGATCAGACAGACGGCGATCCAGGCCGCGAGCGCAAGCCGATGTTGTCGTGGCGTCATGACCGCACCTGCTCGATCTGGTGCGGCAAGGCGAGACGCGGCGTTTCCTTCACGGTTTCCAGAACGATCGTCGTTCGCGTGCTGCGCACCCCTGGAATGCGCCCGAAGCGATGACGCAGGAGCTGCCCGATGTGCTCGGCGTCCCGGGCGCGCACCTTCAGCAGAAAGCAATCGTCTCCGGCGACGTGGTGCACTTCCAGTACCTCCGGACAGGCGGCGAGCGCGCGGGCAACCGAGTCTTCGCCGGGTGCTTCCTCGCTCTGGACGGCCACGAACGCGAGCATCGGCTGCTGAACCACGCGCGGGTCGAGCAGAGTCACGTAGCCCCTGATGGCACCTCGGGTCTCGAGCTTCCGCAGGCGCTCGAGCACCGCTGAGGGCGCCAATCCTACGGCGCGCGCTATCTCAGCCTGCGTGATTCTGGCGTTCTCCTGAAGAAGATCCAGAATTACACCATCAATTTCGTCGATTGGTCTCTCCATTTGGCATTTCGCAGAACATTATTCCACGGAAGTAGGACGCCGAGATACCCAATATGGTTGCGGATTGTTGCTGCAAGTCGTGGCACCCACAGCCGGGCTTGCGCAATACACCGGGGCAGTGGCAGAATCCTGACGGTATACAGCTGTCGTGAAGCACCACGAAGAGCGCATCCGCCACCTGCACCAGCTCGAAGCTGACCTGGACCGCCAGATCGCCGACGCGCAACAACTGCAGCGCGGCCAGAAGCGGGTTGTCGGGGGCTTCACGGTCGGCAAAACGCCGCCCGCTGAGCGGATGGCGCCAGCAGTTCAACCGCGCTCCCGCCGCGCGCGCAAGCGGCGATAGGTTCTAGTTCCGATCGAGAAACCCGAACGTTCCGCGGTTCAGCCACGCACCGCCGTCCAGCGTCAGAATCTCGCCTGTGACGTAGCTCGCGTGCGGCGACACGAGAAACGCGACGGCGTCCGCCACTTCCTCTGGAGTTCCCCATCGGCCGAGCGGTACGGCCGCCGTGATTCGCTCGACCGCCTCCGGGCTGTTCCACAACTGTTTCGCTGCGCCGGGTGAGGTGATGGGCCCTGGTGCCACCGCGTTCACGCGGATCCCATGGGGCGCCCATTCGACCGCGAGCGTTTGCGTCATCGACAGTACGCCGGCTTTTGCCGCGGCCGAGTGCACCGTGCCGGCGCTCCCGGTCCAGATGTAATTGGCAAGGATCGACACGATGGCGCCGGTGCGCTTCGAAGCGATCAGCTCCCGCCCGACGGCGCGGGAGCAGAAGAAGCTCCCGTTGAGCACGATCTCGACGACCGCCTTCCAGCCGTTGGGCGACAGATCCTCGGCGCGGCAGATGAAATTGCCGGCGGCGTTGTTGACGAGGATGTCGACGTGGCCGAACTCGCGCACCGTGCGCGCGACCATCGCGTCCACCTGCTCCGGATCGCGAACATCGACCTGGATGGCGAGCGCCTCGACGCCGGCTGCCCTCAAGCTCGCGGTGCCGGCGTCCAGATGTTCCTGGCTGCGGCTTGCGATCGCGACCCGCGAGCCGAGTGCGCCGAGCCGATGGGCGATCGCCAGGCCGAGCCCGGTCCCGCCCCCGGTGACAATCGCGACGCGTCCGTTCAGAAGGCCCGGGAGGAACATGAGTTCTCGATCATAGATGTTAAAATCGCCGCATGTCGATCGTGCGCGCGATGCTCGTGCTGGGAGGCGTATGCCTCGTCGCATGCGGTGGCGCGCAGACGTCGCAACCGGCCGGCTCGTCGTCGACGACGCCCAGGGGAACAACCGCGTCCGCCGCGGCCCCTGCGACGACACCGACAGAGAGCAGCGATCCGAACGTCATGCCGGCAGGTCTGCCGCCGCTCCCCACCGTCCCGTTCCCTGCGGCGCTCCCGATGCCCGTGGTGCGGACGGTGTTCGCGTTCGCCGCAGATCATCCGGAAGTGCTCAGCAAAATTCCGTGCTTCTGCGGCTGTGAAAACCGCGGCCACCGCCACAATGACGACTGTTTCGTCGCGGGGCGGGACGCCGCCGGCAAGGTGACGGCGTGGGAACCGCACGGCCTTGGTTGACGGGTGTGCCTCGACGTCGCGCGTGACGCGATGCAGATGTACTCCTCGGGCGCAGATATCGCGTCAATCCGGACGTCGATCGAGTCCAAATATCGATCGTCGTTCCCGACCATGACCCCCACGCCGCCGGTGAAGTGATGGCACAGGCGACGACGGAAGCGTTCGCTCGCCTGTTCGAAGCGGTCCACGAAGGCGTGTACATCGGCACCGTCGATGGGCCCGCCACCTTCACGATTTCCGCGAATCCGTATCTGAAGCTGATGTTCGGCTTTGCGGCCGACACGCCGCAGGCGGAAGTGCGGCCGTTCGAGGCCGAACGCTTCATCGACCGGCAGGCGCGCGATGGGTTCGTCGAACGCCTGCAGCGCGACGGCGCCGTCACGGATTATCTGATGCGCCTGCGCCGCGCAGACCGCGTGGCGATCTGGGTCGAGGTCACGGCGCACGCCGAGATCGAGGACGGCGGTGCG
Source organism: Vicinamibacterales bacterium (assembly GCA_035495555.1). Lineage (GTDB taxonomy): Bacteria > Acidobacteriota > Vicinamibacteria > Vicinamibacterales > 2-12-FULL-66-21 > DATJFQ01. The sequence continues at coordinate 79,286 of DATJFQ010000037.1, read as the reverse complement.
CTTCGCGTCGAAGCCCTGATGCGGGACGTGAGCGAACGCAAGCGGCTCGAGGATCAGGCCCGCGACCTCTATCACCAGCTCCTGCAGGCGGAGAAGCTCGCCGCGCTGGGGCAGACGATTTCCGGCGTCGCGCACGAGTTGAACAACCCGCTCGCGACGATCCTCACGTGGGCCGAGCGCCTCTCGCAGCGCGATGTCGACGCGCAGACCAAACGCGGACTCGAAACGATCCTGAGCGAGTCGGAGCGCGCGGCAAAGATCGTCCGCAATCTGCTCACGTTCGCCCGCAAGCGGCACACGACGCGCGCGATGGTCGACATGAACCAGATCGTGCGCGAGACGCTCGCGCTGCGTTCGTACGAACAGCGCCTGAGCAACATCAACATCATCGAGGCGCTCGCGGCGGGGCTGCCGCAGGTCTTTGCGGATCCCCACCAGGTACAGCAGGTACTCCTCAATCTGATCATCAACGCGGAGCAGGCGATGCTCGGCACCAACGGCCGCGGCACGCTCATCCTCCGCACCTGGCACGAGGCGGACAACGACGCCGTCGTGCTCGAGGTGAACGACGACGGGCCCGGTGTCCCGGACGACGTCCAGCCGCGGATTTTCGACCCGTTCTTCACAACGAAAGAAGTCGGAAAAGGAACCGGCCTGGGCCTGACGGTCGCGTACGCGATCGTCCAGGAGCACGGCGGACGGATCACGCTGAAGTCGGAGCCGGGACGCGGCGCGTCGTTTTACGTCGCCTTCCCTGTCGGAGACGGCCCGCTCAAGCCGCCGCTGCCGACATCGTCCGAACGCCCGAGCGAGGTGGCCGCCGGGTCGGTAGCGCTCGTGGTCGAAGACGAGGCAGCGCTCGGAGCCGCCGTCGCCGAATCGCTTGCGGACGCCGGCTTCGTCGTCGATCGTGCGGGCGACGGGGAAGAAGCGCTCGAGCGCGTGCGGGCACGCGCGTACGACGTGATCGTGTGCGACCTGAAGATGCCGCGCGTCGACGGTATGGCGTTTTACCGGCAGTTGGAAGCGGAAGCACCGCAGCAGGCGCGTCGCGTCGTGTTCGTCACGGGCGACGTGGCCGGAACGGAGGCCGAACGCTTCCTCGACGAAACCGGCTGCCGCTGGCTCGCGAAGCCGTTCCGCTTGAAGGACCTGTTGCGCACAGCGCGCGACATGCTCTCTTAGCGCTCCGCGCGGTGCTCGGTGCTTGGTGCGGGGTGCTCGGTGCGGGTGCTCGGTACGGGTGCTCGGTGCGGGGTGCTCGGTGCGCGGTGCTCGGTGCGCGGTGCAGGTGCGCGAGATTTTGGCCGCCGCGTGTTCGGCGGCGGCCTGAGGCCCTAGCGCGCGGCGGCGATCTTTGGCTGTGCGGTGAGACGGCGTCTGGAGGGCACCTTTTTCGCCGTCGAAGCCGGGCGATACGGCAGCACGACTCCCGGTGTGTCCGTTCGCGGCGCATCGGTCACGACGGTCTTCGCCATCTGCATCCGACGCATCGCCTGCTGGAATTGGATGATCGCCGGGCGCAGCACGCGCGCGGCCTCAGCGGCGGAGCAATCCGCACCGAGCGCCTTTCGCAGCCGCTGGATCGCGCGCGCGTGGAGCTGCGAGACGCGCGATTCGTTGACGCCGATCTCGGTGCCAATCTGCTTCATCGTCGCTTCCGCGTAGTAATACATCCCGACCACCTTCCGTTCGCGCGGCGGGAGGGACGCAATCGCGGCGCGGATGCGATCGCGCACTTCACGTTCCTCGTACGCGGTATCCGGCGCCGGCGGCTCAGACGGGACGAGCGCCGCGGGAAGCGTCGAGCCGTCCACGTTGTCGCCCGCCGAAAGAGGCGATGTCGACTCGATCGTGTTGATGCGGACGATCGTGCGGCCGAGCCGCGTTTCGTCCGAGCCGACGCGCGCGGCGAGATCCGCGAGTGAGGGCTCGGCGCCGAGCTCGCGCCGGAGCTGCTCGCGCGCCGCCTCCAGTTCACGACGCTGTCGGCGCACGCCGCGCGGCCACGCGTCACGGCGCAGGGCGTCGATCATCGCGCCGCGGACGCGCCGCTCGGCAAACGTTTCGAACTTGATGCCCCTCGCTTCGTCGAAGCGGCATGCCGCGTCGATGAGTCCGAGCATCCCGTCCTGCACGAGATCTCCGATCTCAATCGAGTGCGGCATCGACGAGGCGACCCGCCTCGCGAGCGATTCGACGAAGGGGAGTCCGGCGGCGATACGGTCACGCTGACTGTCGGCGAGCGGCTGGCGCTGCATGGGGGTCACTTCTCCTTGGGGGCGGCGTTATGCCGCGACGGCCCAGCCCAACCGCAACCGCGATACCAGCGCAATGGCGAAAATAAAACGAATCACTGCCGGTCGCTGGCGATATTCGTAAGCACTTGAATAATCGGCTGTTACAGGTCGTGAAGCCGTGTGCAGCTCGACGCACCGCAGCGCAGCGGTGTGTCAGCATGCGTCAAATCGTTGACGTCATGACATGGAGACCGTCATGGATATGACGCGGATGAGAAGGAGGAGAAAGGCAGGGCCCGGCGAATCGGGCTGACGGTCAGGCGCGCGTCCGCAGCCGGATCTCGCGCGCGGTGGTCATCGCATCCAGCACGCTCGACACGACCTGCGCGGCGCGCGCGCGATTCATGTCGGTGCCGGCTTTCGCTTCGAGGAGCTCGGCGTTCGCCAGGATGATGCCGAGCTGATTGTTCAGCCGATGGAAGAGGAGCCCGAGGTCGGGTGGCTCCCCCACGGACGAACGAGTGCGATCGTCGGCAGCTGGCATCATGATGCTTCTTTGCGCGTCAGATCCGGCGCCGTCCGCCCGGGCTCGCGCCACAGTGTGTCGACAAAGATGCGCACGGATCCGCCGGCAGTTCGCACGTACTCGACCTTGCCGCTCGCGATCCAGTTGTAGATGGTGCGGCGGCTGACGCCGACCACCTCACACGCTTTCATGATCGAAATCGTCTTGCGTTCAATCATCATCACGTCCCGTGCACTGTTATCGGGAGTGTCCCGGCTCCCCTGTAGCCCTGCCGGTTCCCGCCTTCCCCAACTGCGCAATTGACCCCTGATCGCCGGGGTGTCAAAATGCCGCCGCGCGACTAAATGCCTGAAAACGCGAAACATCTGCTGCTCGTAGACGACGAGGCGGCGCTGAGGGAAGCGATCGCCGAGCGGCTGGCGGATCACGGTTTTGCAGTTGTGCAGGCGGCGACGGGCGAGGATGCGCTGACGCACCTGGCCGCCTTCGCCTTCGACATCATCATCACCGACCTGCGGCTGCCGGGCGTTGACGGCCGAGCGGTGCTCGATGCGGCGCTCGAGCGCTATCCCGATATCATCGCCATCATCATTACCGGCTTCGGAACGGTGAAAGACGCCGTCGAGGCCATCAAGCATGGGGCGGCCGACTTCATCACGAAGCCGTTCCAGTTCGACGCGCTGCTGCACGTGCTGCGCTCGGCACTCGAGCAGCGGCGGTTGCGCGCGGAGAACGCGTACCTGCGATCACAGCTCGAGGACCGTTACCGCATTGACGGCATCGTCGGGCGCAGCCGCGTGATGCGCGATCTGTTTCAGTTGCTCGAAACGGTCGCGGCCACAGCCAGCACGGTCCTCATCAGCGGCGAAACGGGAACCGGCAAAGAGCTCGCCGCGCGCGCGATCCATCACAACAGCCCGCGCCGCCACAACCGCTTCGTCGCGCTGAACTGCAGCGCCATTCCCGAGACGCTGCTCGAGGCCGAGTTGTTCGGCCACGTCCGGGGCGCGTTCACCGGCGCTGTGGCGAACCGGCAGGGGCGGCTCGAACAGGCGCACAAAGGCACGCTGTTTCTCGACGAAGTCGGAACGATGAGCCCCGCGCTTCAGGCGAAGCTGCTGCGCGTCCTGCAGGAGCGCGAGTTCGAGCGCGTGGGCGACGGCCATACGATCAAGGTCGACGTACGCATCGTTGCCGCGACGCATTCCGATCTGCAGAAGATGGTGGGCGACGGTTCGTTCCGCGAGGATCTGTTCTACCGCCTCAACGTGATCCCGGTGCGCCTGCCCGCCCTGCGCGAGCGTCGTGAAGACGTCCCGCTGCTCGTCCAGCATTTTCTGCAGAAACTCGGTGCCGAGCACACGCCGCCGCGCTCGGTGACGATGTCGCAGGAGGCGGTGCGGCTGCTCATGAGCTACGAGTGGCCCGGCAACGTACGCCAGCTCGAAAACGTGGTCGAGCGCGCGATGGCGTTCAGCCAGGGCCGATCCCAGATTGAAGTGTCGGACCTGGGTCCCGATATCCAGAAACTGACCGCCGCGGTCAACGCGCGCGACGGGTGGTTTCCGGACGAAGGCATCGATCTCGAGCGCTACATGGAAGGCCTCGAGCTGTCGCTGATCCGGCGGTCGCTCGAGCGCACGCAGGGCAACAAGGTGCAGGCCGCGCGCCTGTTGAATTTGAAGCGGACGACGCTCATCGAAAAGCTGAAGCGGCTCGAACGAGCGGTCACGAACAACTGACGGATTACCACGCCACTTCGGGACGCCTGATGACTCGGTGAGTCCGCCGCCTTGGGAATTGTTTCGAAATTGTGTAGTTTGGATTTTGTGTCGTTGGTAGTTGGTAGTTGTGCAGTTGATCCCCTTTCAACTTTTGACATGCCACCCCGCCACGTTTATTGGACGATCATCTACGGCAATCAAGCGACCTCCTTCCGGGCCGCGACGCCTGAAGAACTGCTTCCGACGCTGAAGCAGCTTCAGTCGCGCCATCCCGATGCCGTGCTGAAATACTTTGCACGCGGGAGGCTGTGGAATTCCGCGGAAGAGGCGCGTGCGCCATACGACGACCGGCGGCGCGACCACCGGTGGGACAAGCGCCCGCGCCAGGACCAGCCGCGGGAGGACCGGCCGCGCCAGGATCGGCCACGCGACGACCGGTGGAACAAGGGGCCGCAGCAAGATCGGCCGCGCCAGGATCGGCCACCTGGCGACCGGTGGAACAAGGGCCCGGGCCAGGATCAGCCGCGGGAGGACCGGCCGCGCCAGGATCGGCCACCCGGCGACCGGTGGAACAAGGGGCCGCAGCAAGATCGGCCGCGCCAGGAACGGCCGCGCGACGACAGACGACCGTTGGACCGGCCGCGCGAGTCCCGGCCTCGAGAGAACGGGCGGCCGTTCGACAAGTCCCGTGAGTCACGCCCCCGCGAGGAGAAACGCCCTTTCAACGAGTCGCGCGAGTCGCCGCGGCGCGAGGACACGCGTCCCGGCGACCGTCCCCGCAGGGAGCCATCGCGACGAGACGCGCCGGCGGCGGATCAGCGTGACCGCCGCGATCAGAAACCGGGAAGTGGGGAACGCCCGCGCAAACCCGAAGGCGAACGTCGCGGGAAGGATTGGCGGCCCGGCGGCGAACACCGCGACCCGCGCGATCGATGGAAGGTGCCGCGCGCCGTGAAGCGCAAGCGATTCGCGCAGCGACTCAGGCGCGACCCTCAGCGGGAGCGACGCGACACGAACCACCGTCCCGATCGGCAGCCGGGACGTCCGCCCAAGAAGAAGGACGACGAGTGATCGCGCACGTCGTCCTGCTGCAGCCGCGGGAGACGCTGAGCGTCGAGGATCGGCGGGCTGCGCTCGACGCGCTGGGAAAATCGGCCGCGAGCGTCCCCGGAATCGCGCGGTTTCGCATCGGCCGCCGCGTCCGGCACGGCCTGCCCGGGTATGAGCAGCAGATGGCGCAGAACTACGAGTTCGCTCTGGTGCTCGAGTTCGAAACGATCGACGCGCTCACGGCCTATCTGACCGCGCCGGCACACGCGGTGCTGGGCCAGTTGTTTACCACCGCCACATCGGCGGCGCTGGCGTACGACTACGATATGCGCGAGGCGGGGGAGTTGGGAGCGGTCGCCGACGACTGGCTACGGCGGCCTGGCGCGTAGAAAAAGTCGTAGACGATGTCGCGCAGGTGAGGCAGCGAATCGGCTGCGTTCACCGCGACGCGCAGGTGAGCACCGTTCTCGATCCCTTTCGTGTACCAGCTGTTCAACGCGCGCAGCTTGTTGACGACCCAGCGCTCGTGGCCGCGTGCAGCCTTGTCGGGCGGCGGCTCGCTTGTCGCCACGTGCCGGAATCCCGCCGCTTCGCCTGTGCGTTCGTCGACGAGCAGATCGATGTAGTCGAGCAGGAACTGGCCGCGCTCCTCGAGCGTGATCTCGCGGGGCTGCTCACCGCGCGCGATCGCTGCCGCCTGCTCGAAAATCCAGGGATTGCGCAGCGCGCCTCGCCCCACCAGCACGCCGGAAGCCTCGCGCATCCGTTCCACGATCTGCTGCGGCTCCACGCAGTCGCCGCTGCCGAACACCGGGATCCCGGCCTCGCGTGCGACCCGCGCGATGAGTGACCAGTCGGCCACGCCTGTATAGGATTGAGCCGCCGTACGGCCGTGAACGGCAACTGCCGATGCGCCGGCGTCGGCCATCCGCCTGGCCAGCTGCGGCGCGTTGATCTCGCCGTCAGTCCAGCCCGCTCGCATCTTCACGGTCACCGGAATGCGGACCGCCTTCACCATGGCGGCGACAATCGACTGCGCGTGCTCGGGCTCGCGCATCAGACTGCACCCGGCGTTGTGCTTCGCGATTTTCGGGACGGGGCAGCCCATGTTCACGTCGACGACGTCCGCCCCCATCTCCTCGACGATCCGGGCCGCCGCCGCCATCTTTTCCGGATCGCCGCCGAAAATCTGAATGGAGACCGGCCGTTCTTCCTCGGTATATTCCGCGTATTCGAGGGTGCGGTCGATCCCGCGGACGAGCCCTTCGGAGCTCACCATTTCGCTGACAACGAGGCCGCACCCGCCCTTGCGCTTCACGAGGCGCCGAAAGGCGGTGTCGGTCATGCCCGCCATCGGCGCAAGCGCGAACGGCGGCTGGAGATCGACGGATCCGATCTTCACGTGAGGGCCGTCAGTGCTGCGAGGAAGACGCTTCGCTGTCGGCCACGAGCTGCTTCTCGTAAGCTTTCTTCAGATCGTCGTTCTTCCACTCGATGAGGGCCTGATCGCGAAGGCGCGCGAGGAACTTGCGCATCTCGATCTTCGTACGCTGCGCGGCCACTTTGTCGGCGATGAGATCCCGGACTTTGTCGAAGGGCTGCAGCTGCTTCGCGGTCATCGATTCCAGCTTGAATACCTGATATCCCTTCGTCGTACGAATGACCGGCGTGATGTCGCCGGGCTTCATCTTGTCGACGAGCTGCTGCAGTTGGGGCGACATGTCCGAGTGCGCGAATGGTCCGATGAGTCCTCCGTTCGCCTTGGACGTGGAGTCGGAGACTTCCGACGCAACCTTGGCGAAATCCTCACCTTTCAGCAGCCGCTCACGAGCGTCCGCGGCCTTCTTCTGCGCCGCCTCGTCCTGCGCCACGTTGACGCCCTTCGTATCGGAGGGCACCTCGACGAAGATCTCGCGCAGCGTCACCGATGCCGGGTCTGTGAACTCCTCAGGGTGAGCCGCGTAATACTGGCGCGCTTCCTCTTCCGTGATCGTCAGCTTCGAACCGACCTCCTGCCGCTGCACCTGCTCGATCAGCATCTGCCGTTCGAGCTGGTTGCGCAGGTCGTCCATGGTCATGTTCTCCTGCTTCAGCGCCGCCTCGAACTTGGCCTGGTCCTCGAGGCCCTGTTCCTTGCGGATGTTTGCCACCACCTGCTTGAACTGATCGTCACCCAGGTGCAGGCCCAGCTCCCGACCGCGCTGGACGAGCAGGAGTTCATCGACGGCGTTGACGAGCAGTTCCGGCGTGATTTCGGCGAGCATCTTCTTCAACTGCTCGTCGTTCTTCATCGCGTCGGCATCGACCTGATTGTTCAGGCGCTGACGCAGCACGGCGACCTGGCGCTGTTCGAGCTGGGTCTTCGTGATGATGTCGCCGTTCACCTTCACCAGCACCTGTTCGAGGATTTCCGCTCTGGTCGGCGCCACGAACACCAACGCCACGAGCAGGCCGGCGGCGACGAATTGCTGTTTCATTGCTGTAAGTATCTCAAAAACAAGATTTTAGCGCAGATTGACGCCCTCGCTCAACTCGCGCAGCAGGGCAGTAACGCGGGCGAACACCCCGGCCTCTCCCCTGGGGTCGTCCGCCGCCTTCCTGAGGATTTCCTCTTTCGAGAAGCCCGCGGTCACTTCGCCGGCCGTCGCTCTCGTTGTCCACCATGAGGCGGCACCCGTGCCCGTCCCTTTCGATTTCGGCGTCCGAGCCGCTGCCGCCGCTAGCCGCCGCTCCTGCACCGCCGGAGCCGACGCCTGCGCTTTCAAATCGAGCTTCAACGTCGCCGGCGGCGATAGCTGCAGGTCCTGCCGCCCATCGAGCACGCGCAGGAGCCACTGCGGATCGAGCTTCGCCTCCGCCCTGAACTTTAGGACGACGACATGGGCTTCGCGGTCGATGGATTCGATACCCACCCGATCAGCCAGCAGGCGAATCAGCGCATAGTCGGCAAGATTCTCGATGGAGACGGGCGGCGTGCCATAGCGGTCCCTGACCTCGGCGAGTGTGCGCTCGAGCTCTGTTTCGGAACGCGCACCGGCCATGCGGCGATACACGGTGAGGCGCTGATTCATGTCGGGGATGTACGACTCGTCGATGCGCAGGTCGACGCGGAGGTTGACCGTCGCGCGAATGTCGTCCTCGATCTCCTCCCCCTTGAGCTCCTTGATCGTCTGCTCGAGGAGCTTCATGTACATGTCGAACCCGACGGCCTCGATATGGCCGCTCTGCTCGCCGCCGAGGAGATTGCCGGCGCCGCGAATCTCGAGATCGAGCGCCGCCACACGGAAGCCGCTGCCGAGATCGCTGAACTCGCGAATCGCGGCCAGGCGCTTCCTGGCGACACCGGAGAGCGCCTGTTCCGGCGGAATCAGCAGATACGCGTACGCGCGGCGATCGGATCGCCCGACGCGGCCTCGAAGCTGATACAACTGCGAAAGACCGTAGCGGTCAGCGCGATTGATCACCATCGTGTTCGCGTTGGGGATATCGAGGCCGTTCTCGATGATCGTCGTGGCCAGCAGGATGTCGAACTTGTGCCCCACGAAATCGACCATGACTCGCTCGAGGTCGTCCTCGCCCATCTGGCCGTGCCCGATGCCAATCCTCGCCTCCGGCACAAGGCGCCGGAGCAGGTCGGCCATCGAGTAAATCGATTCCACGCGGTTGTGCACGAAGTAGACCTGGCCGCCCCGTTCGAGTTCCTGGCGCACCGCGCGCGTGATGATCGCCTGATCGAACTTGACGACGTTGGTCTGGATCGACAGCCGATCTTTGGGCGGTGTTTCGATAATCGACATGTCCCGGATGCCGGCCAGCGACATGTTCAACGTCCGGGGAATCGGCGTCGCCGTCATCGTCAGCACGTCGACGCGCTTGCGAAGCTGCTTGATGCGTTCTTTGTGCACCACGCCGAAGCGCTGTTCCTCGTCGACGACGAGCAGGCCGAGATCACGGAATTGCACGTCCTTGGAGAGCAGCCGGTGGGTCCCCACGATGATCTCCACCTTCCCGGCGGCAAGATCGGCGAGGATCTGCTTCTGCTCGGCCTTCGACCGGAAGCGGCTCACCATCTCGGTGTTCACGGGGAACGCGGCAAAGCGGTTGCGAAAGGTCTTCAGGTGCTGGAAGGCGAGGACGGTGGTGGGCGCAAGGACCGCGACCTGCTTGCCGTCCATGACGGCCTTGAACGCCGCCCGCATCGCAACCTCGGTCTTGCCGTACCCGACGTCGCCGCAAAGCAGGCGATCCATCGGCGTCGGCGTTTCCATGTCGCGTTTGATATCGGCGATGGCGGTCTGCTGATCCGGCGTGAGGTCCCACTCGAACGCGTCTTCGAATTCCTGCTGCCAGTGGCTGTCCGCGCTGAATGCGTGGCCGGGCACTGCTTTGCGCGAGGCGTAGAGCTTCAGCAGCTCTTCGGCCATGTCGCGCATGGCCTTCTTGACGCGCGACTTCGCCTTCTCCCACGTCGTCCCGCCGAGACGATCGAGGGCCGGGCGAGTGGCCCCCGTGTATTTCTGCACCAGATCGAGCCGCTCCACGGGGACGAACAACTTGTCCTCCCCGGCGTAGCGCAGCTCCATGAACTCCTGCGGCTCGGAGCCCACGTCGATCCGCTTCAGGCCGACGAAGACGCCGATGCCGTGGTCAACGTGGACGACGAGGTCGCCAACCTTCAGGTCGCGAAAATCCGACAGGAAGGTCCTCGTCGCCGAGCGGCGGCGCTCGACACCCCGACGATCGTCGTCGAAGACGTCCGCCTCGGCCCAGAGCTCCAGCGCCGCGTCCGGGAGACGGAATCCCTTCGAGAGCCTCCCGACCGCGACGAGCACGGCGGCGTGGTGCGAATCCTCGCCGCGATCGATCGGCGACGCCGGGACGTCGTAGTCGCCAAGCATCTCCAGCACGCGCTCGGCGCGGCCTGGCGAGTTGGCGACGAACACGACCGTGTCGCCACGCTCGCGCGCGCGCCGCAGCTCAGCGATCCAGTCGGACACGCGCCCTGAGAATTCCGTCGCGGGCTGACACGGGATGTGGATGACCGCGTCGACTCCCATCGCGAGCGTTTCGAGCGTCGTCGCAGACTCGAGCGCCGGCTCGAGCGTTACCAGATCGATTGCCAGCGTGGACGGCTCCGGCGCCCGTTGCTGCCTCAGTCGCGCGTCCTCGAAGCCCACCTCGAGCTGCTCGCGCCGTCTGATAATTGCTGCCCGCACGTCTTCGGGTTCCGAGACGATGACGGCCGGCCGCATCGTCTCGACGAAATCCAGGAAAGTCGCCGACCGGTCCGCTGTTTCGTCGGCGTCGGGCGGGATCGCGTCCGCGTCCGCATCAATCGCACGTCCCGCGGCGTCTGGGTGCCGCGGCACCTGACCTTCGCCTTCCTTCGTCAGCAGCTCCTGCAGCGGCACCACGTGCGCCTGATCAGCCGCCCCCGTCGACCGCTGCGTCTCTGGATCGTAGAAACGAACAGACTCGATCGTGTCGCCGACGAACTCGAGCCGGATCGGCTGCTTCGCGCCCGCAGGGAAGAAATCGACGACCCCGCCGCGAACGGAAAACTCGCCTGGCTCGTCCGTCGGATCCTGCCGGCTGTAACCGGCGTCAACGAGGCGATCGCGGAGGTCCTGCGGCGAAATGTCCAGCCCCGCCCTCAATACGATGCCGGCGGCTGCGAGCCGGCGAGGCGGACTCAACCGGGGGAGAACAGCAGCCGCTGACGCGACGACCAGACGCGCTGTTCCTGTGGCGATCGCGAACAGCGTTGCGGCCCGCGTCGACGCCACGTCGAAATGCGGCGCGAGGCCGCGGTACGGGTCGATCTCCTGAGAGGGAAAGGGCAGGACGGCACGTGCGGCTTCAGCATCCGAAAGGCCTTCGAGCGCTGACAGGAAGAATCGCGCGTCCGACGTGAGCTGCTCGACGTCCGCGTCCGCAGGGGCCAGCAGCAGGACCCGCGCGCGGGCAGACGCCGCGGCTGCGAAGTACGCCTTTGCCGACGGTGTCAGGCCACCGATCGGACGCCCCGTCGGGAGAAAACCCGCCCGGTCTGCCGTGGTCTTGAGCAGCGCCCGAAGTGTCAGTGATGTGGAGGTCGAAGAACTCATGTCGCGATCCCGCCGAAAGCGGGAACCCTCTATTGTACCCGCCTCGGCGAGGCAGCGCTAAACCCCTCCGCTATCGCCGGAGCGGATCCTGTTCAGGATCGCTGACGTCGAGTAGCCCGGCTCCACTGGCTCGCGGATGACTACGCCGCCGCGTGCTTCGACAACCTCGCGACCGACGATCTGATCCGCGGGCCAGTCCGCGCCTTTCACCAGCACGTCAGGCTGCACGCGCAGGATGATCTCGTGCGGCGTGTCTTCGCCGAAGAGGCAGACGGCGTCGACGCACTCGAGCGCGAGCAGGATCTCGGCGCGCTCCCGTTCGGGTGTGATCGGGCGCTCCGCTCCTTTGTTCCTGCGCACCGACGCGTCCGAGTTCAACCCCACGATGAGGACATCACCGTGCGAGCGCGCCGCCTGCAGATAGCGTAAATGCCCCGGATGCAGCAGGTCGAACACGCCGTTTGTGAACACGATGCGCCGCCCCGCGTCGCGAAGGCGTTTGACGTATGCCTCGAGATCGGAGCCGCTGAGGAGGTTCACGACCCGCTCGTGTCTGTCCGGCGGAACGTCATCTCGCCGCTGAAGTGCCACTCGTGACGCGGCCGGTAGATACCCACATCTTTGGTCCGCGATTTCACGCGGAAGGTGTAGAGCAGCCGGTGGTAATCGTAAGGGTAGCCGTCCAGCTTGTGCACCGCGACGTCGACCTTGTACGTGCCTTCGACAAGGTCGAGCGCATCGATCGAGAAGCGCACCTCGGCGTCCCCGTGCAGCCGTTCACTCTGGAGGCTCTCGATGGAGGTGTTGGTGCCGTAGCAGCAGACACCTTCGGCGTTGAAAATCCCGACGCCGATCACGAAGTCATCGACGGGGAGTGGAGCGCGAAGCGAAATCTTGAGCGTCATCGGGTCGCCGGATCGAAAGACGTGTGACGACGTCCCGCCTCCCGACTCGAACTCGACATCGACGATCTCGACCTCACGCGAGCCCCAGCGTCCTTCGGCGGCGCGGAACATGTCCGCCGGGCCGGTCGCGGTCTCGATCGGTGTATCGGGGAGCACCGCTGATCCAGGCTCGTCGGGCGACACCATGACCGCGGTGGCCGACTCGCGCGCCCTCGCGTCATCGGCCGCCAACTGCTTCTCCTCGGTCGTTTCGACGTCGGTGATGTAGGCGCCGACGATGCGTTTGGGATCGCCGGATCCTTTCACGCGGCCCGCGTCGAGCCACAAGGCTTCGTCGCAAAAACGTTCGACGAGCCCGAGCGAGTGCGTCACGAGCAGAATCGTCTTGCCGCGGCGCTTGAACTCCGCGAACTTGTCGAGGCATCTGTGCGTGAAGCCCTCGTCTCCGACGGCGAGGACCTCGTCGACCAGCAGCACGTCGGGGTCGACGTGAATCGCAACCGCGAATCCGAGCCGCATATACATGCCCGACGAATAGGTCTTGACGGGCGCGTCGATGAACTCCTGCAGTTCGGCAAACTCGACGATCTCGTCGAAACGCCGCGTGATCTCCCGCTTCGAGAGGCCCAGCATGATGCCGTTGATGAAGACGTTCTCACGGCCGGAGATCTCCGGGTGAAACCCCGCACCGAGTTCGATCAGCGCGGAGACGCGGCCCGCCACGGTCACCGTGCCAGAGGTCGGCTTCGTGATTCCGGCGACCAGCTTCAGCAGCGTGCTCTTGCCGGAGCCGTTTCGTCCGATGACGCCGAGCGTTCGGCCGGCGGGAACGGTTACGGTGATGTCGTTCAACGCCGTGAACGTTTCCTCCGGCTCCAGATTGGAGATCAGGGATCGCGTGAGGAGCGCGCTCTTGAGCGTCGCAAACTGTTTGCGGTGCGCGTACCGGCGGTACAGCTTCGACGCGCGCACCACCTGGATCGCCGGACGGCTGGTCGATGCCGGTGTCACACTTCCTCCGCGAACGAATCCCGCAGGCGGTCGAACACGAAATACCCGAAGAGAAAGAACGCCGCCGATGCCACGCCGAGCGCGACGAGCCACTTCCAGTGGCCAAACGGTCCGGGGAAGAACAGGATTTCCTGATACGAGATCGCCAGATGTGCGAACGGATTCAAATTCATGAACCGCCGCGCAAGGTCCGGCGCCGCTTTGTACGAATAGATGATCGGCGTCGCGAAAAACCAGAGCGTCAGCAGGTTTGCGAGGATGTCCCGGATGTCGCGGAAATGCACCGTCAGGGCCGATAGAATCAGCGCGCACCCGAGCGTGAAGACGTACTGCACCAGCACGACGACCGGAAACCACGCCAGCTCGAACACCGTCAACGGGGCGCGGAACCAGATCAGGAAGAACACCAGAATCGGCAGCGCCAGGAAGAAGTGCACCATGTTCGCCGTCACGGTGACGATCGGCAGGATCTCGGCGGGGAAGAGCACTTTCTTGATCAGATTCCCACCCGAGATGAGAACACCAGACGATTCGATCAGCGAGGCCGAGAACCACGTCCACGGCAGCAGCCCGCAGAACATGAACAGCGGATACGGGTCCGTGCCCTCCGGTTGCGCCGGCATCACGTACTTGAACACGAACGTGTAGATCAGCAGCAGGAGCAGCGGGTTGATGAAGGACCAGAAGAACCCGAGCACCGATCCGCGGTATCGCGCCTTCAGTTCGCGCGCGACGAGACTCTGGATGAGCGCTCGATAGCGCGGGAGCTGCGAGAGATTACGCAGCATCGACCTGGATGACGACGGTCGTGATGTTGTCGGGTCCTCCGCCGCTGTTGGCCGCGGCCACGAGCCGGTCGCAGATGTCCTGCAGGCTCGCGCTGCGGTCGCCGAGAATCGCCGCAATGCGGTCGTTCGTCACGACGCCGAACAGCCCGTCGGAACAGAGCAGAAACCGCTCGCCGCTCGCGGGGGTCACGTCGGCAATATCGACCTCCGGGTCATCGCCGCCCGCAAGCGCGCGCGTGACGACGTTGCGCCACGGATGCTGGCGCGCGGCCGACGGAGTCATGGTCCCGGCGCGCACCTGCTCTTCGACCCACGAGTGGTCGTTCGTCAACTGGACGAGTTCGCTGCCGCGCAGCACGTAGACGCGGCTGTCGCCCACGTGCGCGACGCAGGCGTTTCGCGCCGACGCGAGGACCGCCGATGCCGTGGTCGCCATCCCGCGCAGGTCCGATGAATCCGCCATCGCGCTCGCGATCTGCCGGTTGGCGAGGCGGAACGCGGCTTTGAGGCGGTTGCCTTCGACGCTCAGTGAGGTTTCGTACGGGAACGGCCACGTGCGGTGGCGATCGGCGCCGGCCGTGTCGGAGATGAACGTCTGGATCGTCTCGACGGCGATGCGCGAAGCGACCTCACCGGCCACGTGCCCGCCCATGCCGTCGGCGACCATGAACAAGCCGAGATCGGGACGCGTGCAATAGCTGTCTTCGTTGCTGCTGCGGCGCAAGCCAGGGTCCGTGCTGACGGCCCAGGAGAGCTTCATGTCAAATGCTGAAAGCCAAATGCCGAATGCTGAATCGGGGACGCCGAAAACAATACGCTATTTTGGCACTCGGCATTTCGGTGTGGACACGGGGCGTCACTCCGGCGGCCGCATGCGTTGACGTCCTACGCGACCGGCGAACTGCATCCGGGACGCGACCTGCAGGCGCGCTACGGATTTCATCAGGGCGACGCGGGCGCGCTCGTAATCGATCTCGGCCTTCGGCTGCGAGAGTCGCGCTTCCGCACGCTTTCTGGCCTCTTCCGCGCGGGCCACGTCGATCTCTTCCGCTGTTTCCGCAAGCTGCGCGAGGATCGTGACGCGTTCCGGCAGCACCTCCGCGAACCCGAACGCGATCGACAGGAACGTCTTCTCCTGCCCCTTGCGGTACCAGAGTTCCCCGACGGCGAGCGACGCCAGCAGCGGCGTGTGCCCCGGCAGGACGCCGAAGTACCCCTCGCTGCCCGGGATCTCGACCTCGTCCACCCTCTCGTGGACGAGCATCTTGTCGGGGGTCACGATTTGCAAATCGATGCTGGTGGGGAGGGCCATTTCGGGTTCTCGCGTTCTGGGGTTCTCAGGGTTGGGTTCTCGGTTCCAGGGTTCTCGGGTTTTGGTTCCCGGGTTTGGGTTCTCTGGTTCTCTGGTTCTCCGCGTTTCAGATCACAAGCCTCTCCAACCTGAGAACCAAGAACCCAACCCCGAGAACCCAAGAACCCCAGAACCCGATCTCAGGCCTTCGCCATCTTCTCGGCTTTTTCGAGCGCCTCGTTGATGGTGCCCACCATGTAAAACGCCTGCTCCGGCACCGCGTCGTGCTTTCCTTCGACCAGTTCCTTGAAGCTCTTGACCGTGTCCGCGATCGGCACGTACTTGCCCGACAGGCCCGTGAACTGCTCGGCGACGAAGAACGGCTGCGACAGGAACTTCTGGATCTTGCGCGCGCGCGCGACCGTGAGCTTGTCCTCTTCGGACAGTTCGTCGATGCCGAGGATCGCGATGATGTCCTGCAGGTCCTTGTAGCGCTGCAGCACCTGCTTGACCGCGCGCGCGACCTGGTAGTGCTCGTCGCCGATGATGCGCGGGTCGAGAATGCGCGACGTGGACGCCAGCGGATCGACGGCGGGGTAGATGCCCAGCTCGACGATGGCGCGCGACAGGTTCGTCGTCGCGTCGAGGTGTGCGAAGGTCGTCGCCGGCGCCGGGTCCGTGTAGTCGTCTGCCGGCACGTAGATCGCCTGCACCGACGTGATGGAGCCCTTCTTCGTGGACGTGATCCGCTCCTGCAGCTCGCCCATCTCCGTCAGCAGCGTCGGCTGATAGCCGACCGCGCTCGGCATGCGCCCGAGCAGCGCGGAGACTTCGGATCCCGCCTGCGTGAAGCGGAAGATGTTGTCGATGAAGAGAAGGACGTCCTTGTTCTCCGCGTCCCGGAAGTACTCCGCGACGGTGAGGCCGCTGAGCGCGACGCGCAGCCGCGCACCCGGCGGTTCCGTCATCTGGCCGTAGACGAGCGCGGCGCGGGACTTCGTGAGGTCCTGCATGTTGATGACGCCCGACTCCTGGAATTCGATCCAGAGGTCGTTGCCTTCGCGCGTGCGCTCGCCGACCCCGGCGAAGACCGACACGCCGCCGTGTTTCATCGCGACGTTGTGAATGAGTTCCTGGATGATGACGGTCTTGCCGACGCCCGCGCCGCCGAACAGCCCGATCTTGCCGCCGCGCAAGTACGGTTCGAGCAAATCGACGACCTTGATGCCCGTTTCGAACATCTGCAGCTCGGTCGATTGATCCTCGAGCGACGGCGCGTGCCGATGGATGGACCAGTGCTCGGCGGCTTCGATCGGACGATCGGGGAAGTCGACGGGTTCACCCAGCACGTTCATGACCCGGCCGAGCGTCGCGGTACCGACGGGCATCGAGATCGGCGCGCCCGTGTCGACCGCCTGCATGCCACGGCGCATGCCGTCGGTGGGCTTCATCGCGACCGTGCGAACGCGGTTCTCGCCGAGGTGCTGCTCGACCTCGCAGATGACGTCGAGTGCCTGCCCCTCGGTGGTGTCGTCCGACTTGATCCGGATCGCATGGTAGATCTCCGGCAGGTGGCCGCCTTCGAACTCCACGTCGACCACGGGGCCAATGACCTGGACGACTTTGCCGATTTTCTGGGCTGCTGCTGTTTCTGTCGCTGTTGCCATAATGATCAATCGCATTAACTACACAAGTTCACAACTACCAACTACACACAAGACGAAAGCTCCCAACAAGCCAGCCGCCGCGAACGCTGAGCGCCTTGAATTGCGTAGTTGTGTAGTCGATCTGATCTTTCTATAAAGCTTCGGCGCCGCTGACGACCTCGATGATTTCCCGCGTGATAGCAGCCTGCCGCACCTTGTTCATGTACAACGTCAACTGATCGATCATCTCGGCCGCATTTCGTGAAGCCGAATCCATTGCCGTCATCTGCGCGGCGTAGAAGGCGGCGTTCGATTCGAGCAGCGCGCGGAAGACCTGCACTTCCACGTGGCGCGGAATGAGCGTCTTGAACAGCTCCTCAGGCGTCGGCTCGTACAGATAGTCGATTTGTGGTCCCGCTGCGCCCGCGCCTTCGCTGCCGGGCTTCGGCGACACCGGCTCGATGTCCAGTCTCGGAATCGGCAGCAGGCGCTCGACGACGATCCGCTGCTGCATCACGGAGCGGAACTCGTTGTAGATCAAGTAGACGCTGTCCACCGCGCCGTCGGTGAACGAGGTCATCGCCTCGCGCGCGATGTCGCAGGCGTGCGAGTACTGGAGCGCCTGAAACAGGTTGACCTGCTCGTACCGCACCTCGAACCCGCGGCGTGCGAAGAAATCGCGGCCGCGGCGGCCGATCAGTCCGAGCGCGACCTCGCGCGCCGGATCCTCGATGATGAACGTGCTCGCCGCCTTGATCGCGTTCGCGTTGAAGCTGCCCGCAAGACCACGATCGGCCGTAATCACGAACAGCAGCGATTTTCCGTTCGCCTTTCGCGTCTTCCGCTCGTCGAGCAGCGGATGCGACGACGGGTCGACGCGCATCGCGAGGCTGTTCAGCACCCGCAGCATCTCGGTCGCAAACGGCCGCGCATGCTGGATCCGCTCCTGGGCGCGACGCAGCCTCGACGCCGCGACCATCTTCATGGCCTTGGTGATCTGCTGGGTCGATTTGACGGCCCGTATGCGGCGTCGGATGTCTAACAGCGAGGGCATGGTTGATTCGCGTCAACTACTCAAACTGCACAACTACCAACTGCACGAGGCGACAACTCCCAAGCGGCGCTTCTTGCGCAGTTGGAAGTTGTGAGGTTGCGTAGTTGTCACGCGGCAGCTCCCTTCTGCGAAGCCGCGAAGCTCTTGCCGAACTCTTCGAGAGCCGCGTTCAGCTCCGCCTTGACCGCGTCGTCAATCTGCTTCTTCTCGGCGATGGATGCCAGCAGTTGCGCGCGTCGTGTGTCGAGGAATTTGTACAGCTCCGTCTCGTACGCCCGGACGGATTCGACCGGCACCGGATCGAGATAACCGGTGGTCGCCGCGTAGATGATCGCGACCTGCTTCTCGACCGGCAGCGGCTGGTACTGCGGCTGCTTCAGCACTTCGACCAGCCGGCGGCCGCGATTGAGCTGGTTGAGCGTCGCCTTGTCGAGATCGGACCCGAACTGCGCAAACGCCGCGAGCTCGCGGTATTGCGCGAGGTCGAGGCGGAGCGTGCCCGCCACCTGGCGCATGGCTTTGATCTGCGCCGAACCGCCGACGCGCGAGACCGAGTTGCCGACATTGATTGCCGGACGCACGCCCTGGTGGAACAGATCGCTCTCGAGGAAAATCTGTCCGTCGGTGATCGAGATGACGTTCGTCGGGATGTACGCCGACAGGTCGCCCGCCTGCGTTTCGATGATCGGCAGCGCCGTCAGGGATCCGCCGCCCAGTTCCTTGCGCATCTTCGCCGCGCGTTCGAGCAGCCGCGAGTGGAGGTAGAACACGTCTCCGGGATACGCTTCGCGCCCCGGCGGGCGCCGAAGCAGGAGTGAGATCTCGCGGTACGCCTGCGCGTGCTTCGACAGGTCGTCGTAGATACAGAGCGCGTGCTGCCCGCTGTCGCGGAAGTATTCGCCCATCGTGCAGGCCGAGTACGGGCTGATGTAGAGCAGCGGTGCGGGATCCGAGGCGGCGGCCGCCACCACGATCGTGTATTCCATCGCACCGGCGTCTTCCAGGGTGCGCACGACCTGCGCGATCGTGGACTGCTTCTGCCCGATCGCGTTGTAGATGCAGACCATGCTCTGGCCGCGCTGGTTGATGATCGCGTCGACCGCGACCGCCGTCTTGCCCGTCTGCCGGTCGCCGATGATCAGCTCGCGCTGGCCGCGGCCGATCGGCACCATCGCGTCGATCGCCTTGAGACCGGTCTGCATCGGTTCTTTGACCGGGGAGCGCGCGACGACACCCGGCGCAAGGCGCTCGATCGGCATCGACTCCTTGGAGACGATCGGGCCCTTGCCGTCGATTGGCTGCCCCAGCGCGTTGACCACGCGCCCAACCAGTTCGGGACCGACCGGCACCGAGATGATGCGGCCGGTCCGCCTCACCGTGTCGCCTTCGCTGATCTGCGTGAAGTCGCCGAGCAGCACCGCGCCCACGCTTTCTTCTTCGAGGTTCAGCGCAATGCCGTACACGCCGTGCGGGAATTCGAGCATCTCGCCGGCCATCGTGTTCTCGACGCCGTGCACGCGCGCGATGCCGTCGCCGACCGATATGATCGTGCCGACCTCGGCGACGTCCACGTCGACCGCGTAGCTGCCGATCTGGTCGCGAATGATCTTGGAAATTTCTTCCGCTCTAATGTCCATGCGTGGTCCCGATTGTTATTGATTCCGTTCGACGAGCGCCTGTTTCATCTTCTGCAACTGCGTCGTTACGCTGCCGTCGTAGACGGTGCTGCCGATCCGTGTGATGGCACCGCCGATGATCGAGGGATCGACCCGCGCGTCGAGCATCACGCGTCGGCCCGTCGCCTGCGCGAGCCCCTCCTCGATCCGCTTCAGCGCCTCTGATGCGAGCGGCGCCGCCGTGATGACGTCGCCGCGCACGATGTTCTGGTGGTCCATCACGCGCTCGCGATACGCGCGCGCGACCTCGGGCAGGATGACCAGGCGGTCGCGGTCGGCGAGCAGCTGGACCAGTTTCGAGACGGGCCCGGCCGGCATCCCGGTGCGTTGGAGCAGCGCCGCCACGACTCCGCGCTTGCGCGCGGCGGGGATCGCCGGGTTTGCGAAAACGTTGGTCAACGCGTCGCTGCCCGCCACGAGGTCCGCGAAGGACTGCAGCTCCGCCTGCGCACGTTCGATGCTGCCCTCGGCAAGGACGACGTCGAAGAGCGCACGGGCGTAACGCCGCGCGGCAGCCCGTGACGTCATCGCGTCCCTCCGCCGAGTTGTGCGGCATAGCGATCGACGAGGCGCGCCTGGTCGTCGGCCGTGATTGTCTGTTCTATGCGAGACGAGGCGACCTGCACGGCGAGCGTCGCGGCGTGCTCGACCAGCTCGCGCCGCGCGACCTGCACGCGCATGTCGATTTCCCGGCGCGTATGTTCGAGCAGTCGCCGCCGCTCCGCTTCGGCCGCCGCTTCGATACGCGCGCGCTCGGCCGCCAGATCCTCGGCGCCGCGCGCCTCGAGATGTTCGATTTCGGCCGGAAGCTGCTTCAGCCTGGCGTCGATCTCCGCGAGCTGACGTGAGGCCGCCTCCCGCGTTTCCGCTGCCGTCACCAGATCTTCACGCACTCTGGTGATACGGCTGTCCAGGTACGCGAGCAGCGGCGCTTTGAGGAAGTAGACGAGCACGCCCGCGAGGATCGCGAAGTTGAAGGCCTTCGCAATCACCGGCATCCATCCACCGCCGGCAGCCTCTTCGCCGTGTTGGGCTTCCCGGGCGGCCTGCTGCGGCGACACCTGGACGTGGGGTGCGGCTTCCTGCGCGAAGACCGGCCGCATCGAGGGCAGGCTGCACGCGAGCACGAGCGCGGCGAGAGTGATGCGGAAGTATTTCGTCAGTGTCATGGGGAGTGGTCGGGAGCGCGCTTACGAGGCGCGCCGCCCCAGGATGCGTTCGGCAATCGCCGCGCCGAGCGTTTCCGATTCCGCGCTGAGGGTCCGCTTCGCCTCCGCCGCCTCTTCCTCCAGGCGCCGGGCTGCGGCCGCGATCTGGGCGTCGGCTTCCGATCGCGTCTGTTCCACGATCTCCGCGCGGCGGCCAAGCGCGGCGCGCCGCATGTCGTCCATCTGCCGGTACAACTCCGCACGGGCCGCCGACGTGCGCTGCTCGAACTCGGCCGCCGCCTGCTGGGCCTGCGCAGCAGATTGTCGAGCGAGGTCGCGGGCCGAATCGATAGCCTGTTCGCGCCGCCGGATGACGTCGAGCACCGGCCGCAGCAGCAGACGGTCGAGGACGACCGTGAGCACCAGCACGGCGACGATGACCCAGATGATTGAGAGATTCGGTAGCAAGGTAAACGAAAATTTATACCATTCAGCGGAGGCTTACGGCAACCGTCGATCGGGGTTCGACCGAGCCGACCAGCCATCCCCCCACTGCCGCGGCCCGCAGCGCCTCGAGCGCGGCAGCCGCAGCGGCGTCCGGAACCGCGAATAACAGCCCTCCGGAGGTCTGCGGGTCGAAGAGGAGCTGCAGACGATCATCCTTCAGGTGGTTCGCAACATCGGCAGAATGTTCGAAGTACTCGCGATTCGTCCGTCCGCCTCCTGGCGTATGCTGCGCGACCAGATCAAGGGCCCCCGGCAGTAGTGGAACGGCGTCGACTTGAAGCACTACCGTGCAGCCACTCGCTATCGCCATTTCTGTCGAATGACCAATAATGCCAAAGCCGGTGATGTCCGTACAGGCGTGCACTTCGATGCCTGCCTCGCGAATGGAGGACGAGGCGGAGGCATTTAGCTGCGTCATGGATGCGATCGCTGCCTGCACCACGTCTTCGGAAGCGTGACCGGCTTTGATCGCCGTGCTCACGACGCCCGTTCCGATTGGCTTCGTGAGAATCAAACGATCGCCGACTCGCGCGCCGGCGTTCGTCCAGATAGAGGCGGGGTCGACCTCTCCGGTGATGGCATACCCGAATTTGATCTCCTGGTCCTGGACCGTATGGCCCCCGAGCAGCGCCACGCCCGCTTCGGTGAGCGCCGAGAGGCCACCGCGGAAGATGTCCGTCAGAATCGCCCGGTCAGCGTCTTTGGGAAATCCCGCGATCGCGAGCGCCGTCAGCGGCCGGCCGCCCATCGCGTAGACATCCGATAGCGCGTTCGCTGCGGCGATCCGCCCGTAGACGAACGGGTCGTCCACGATCGGCGTAAAGAAGTCGACCGTCTGCACGATCGCGCGCGTCTCATCCAGCTTGTACACACCCGCATCGTCCGCGGTCCGCCAATCGACGAGGACCCGCGCATCCGTCGACACGGGCATGCCACCCAGCACCTGGGCGAGCTCGCCTGCGGCGAGTTTGCTCGCTCAACCAGCGCAGTGCGAATAATCAGTCAGTCGTTTCTTCATTTCGCTCCTCCGGCCTCGCCCCTCACGCCTCGCGCCGCTCACCTCTCGGTGAGCCTCTCGTAAATCCGCTGCAGTTCGTCCTCGCTCGTGAACTCGATTTCGACGCGGCCGCCTTTGCCACGGCGCGCGATCCGGACTCGCGTGCCGAGCGCGAGCTTCAGCTTCTCTTCCGCCGCGCGTGTGTGCACGTCGGCGGGCTCTTTCGGAGGCTCCGGGGTCTGCGATTTTCGAATCAACGCCTCCGTCTCGCGCACGGAGAGATTCCGCGCCGTGATCTCGTTTGCGAGCTTCAGCAGCGCCTGTTCGTCGTTCATCCCAAGCAGCGCGCGCGCGTGTCCCATCGACAACGCGCCCGACGCGACGCTGGCTCGCACTTCCTGCGGGAGGCGGAGCAGGCGCACGATATTGGCAATCGAGGATCGATCCTTTCCAACCGCATCGGCGATTTGCTCCTGCGTGAGATGGAACTCGTCGCCGAGCCGGCGGTACGCGTGCGCTTCTTCGATCGGATTCAGGTCCTGCCGCTGGATGTTCTCGATCAGAGCGACAGCGAGCAGCTGATCTTCCGGAATGTCGCGGACGACGACCGGGACTTTCATCAGGCCGGCGCGCTGCGCGGCGCGCCATCGGCGTTCACCCGCGACGATCTCGTACCCGCGATCCACGCGCCGGACGACGATCGGCTGGATGATGCCCTGGGCTTTGATGGAACGCGCGAGTTCGTCGATGCGTTCGTCGTTCATCTCCGTGCGCGGCTGAAACTTGTTCGGCCGCAGCAGATCGGTGTCGACGTCCAGCGCGCGTTCCGGCGCCGCTGGCGCCGGAGCATCCGGAATGAGCGCGCTCAGGCCACGGCCGAGGGCGGGTCGCTTTTCAACCATGCTGAGACTCCGATGCGGGCGCCGACATTGCTGCGGCAGTGCGTTCGAGCAGTTCCCGCGCGAGCGCCACGTAGGCTTCGGCCCCGCGCGATTTCGGATCGTAGAGGATGGCCGGCAGCCCGTGACTGGGCGCTTCGCCAAGCCGGATATTGCGCGGGATGACCGTCGTGAACACGCGATCCTGGAAAAACTCCCGGATGTCGCGCGCAACCTGCTGGCCCAGATTCGTCCGCTCGTCGTACATCGTCATGAGCACGCCGGCGATGTCGAGCGCGGGATTGAGCGCCCCCCTGACGCGCCGGAGCGTAGCCACGAGATCGGCCAGCCCCTCGAGCGCAAAGTACTCGCAATTGAGCGGGATCAGGACTGCGTCGGCGGCGACGAGCGCGTTGAGCGTCAACAGTCCGAGCGAGGGCGGGGTATCGATGAAGATGAAGTCGTAGCCGTCGCGCAGCGGCTCGAGCAGGAGACGCAGGCGCTGCTCGCGCTGTGGGAGCGGAACGAGTTCGACTTCAGCGCCGGTGAGGTTGCGGTCCGCAGGGATCAGCGACAGGTTCTCGACGCGGGTGTCGAGCACGAATTGCGAGGCATCCCCGGAGGGCTCAGGTGACGTGAGGGCCTGATACGCGGTGCCGGCCGGCGTCGTCTGCCCTTTCAACCCGACGCCGCTGGTGAGATTTCCCTGCGGATCGAGGTCGACGAGCAGCACCCGCTGGCCGACCAGGGCGAGGGCTGTCGCCACATTGATGGCGGTGGTGGTCTTGCCGACGCCGCCTTTCTGGTTCGTAACTGCCAGAATCCGACACATTCTGTTGTTTGACCTAAAAATACAGGGCGGCGTGACCGTGGATTTGTCCAGAATACTGCCTGGGTGGTTCGGGATCAACAAGGCGCTGTGCGAGACCCATTTGCCGGTTGAACGGGTAAATTGTTCCACGTGGAACATGTCATCGCGCGACAACGAAGCAATGCAGAAAGGATTGCGTCGCCGGAACGAGCGGATGTGCCCCCGCCGGCTTGAACCCTTCAGGAATGGGTTCGGAGTGCTTTGAAAACATCGCCAGAACGCCAGAGGAAGTCAGTAGAGGCGACAAGGCCCTCGAGAGCTGAGTGGTCATTCTGACCGCGCGCATCGAAACGACATCTGCGGCTCCGCGAAACTGAGGCAATTCGACCAGTGCCTCAGCACGATCCGTCTCGACCCGCCCGGCGAGTTGGAGTGATCGGAGCGCCTCCCGCAAAAACGCCGCCTTCCGACCACGCGACTCCACCATTGTCAGGCCCGAACAATTCAGCGCGAGCGCGAGCGGTATCGCGGGTGAGCCGCCCCCAGAGCCGATATCTACCAGGGTGCCGCCACGTGGAAGAAACCGAGCGGCGATGAGCGGCTCCATGATGAGGCGGTCGAGTGCCTCTTCTGTATCGCCCAGCGACGTGAGGTTGATCTTCTCGTTCCAGCGCTGGAGCAGATCGAAGTAAGCCGCCACGCGGGGGAGTAGCGGATCCGCTGAATCAACCGACAGAGCCTGGGCGCGAGCCCTCAGCCGTTCGAGGGTTGAGGCAGGAGGGCGCGTCACGAAGCTGTGGCGAGTCGGCCGCTAAGGTGCGCGGCAATGACCGCGACGGCTGCGGGGGTGACTCCAGAAATCCTCGACGCCTGTCCGAGTGTCTCTGGGCGCACCGCCGAGAGCCGCTCGACGACCTCGCGCGACAACCCGGCCATACCCCGATACTCCATCCCGGCTGGAATCCGATGCTCTTCCTGGCGCGAAAGGCGAGCGACTGATTGCTCCTGCCGCTTCAAATACCCTTCATAGCGGTACTCCGTCTCCAGGCTTGTGATGTCCATGAGCGGATCGGCGATGTCCAGGCGCAACTGTCCCGCCTGGATCAGCGAGGACAGCGATGTCTCCGGTCTGCGCAGCGCAGCGGCAGCCGGCATTGCTGCATCGCCAATTCGCACCTTGACGGTATCGATGAGCGATCGATTTGCCACGAATCTCCGCCGTCGCCCCTCGAACCGCTTCCACCGCCCATCGTCTGCCAGGCCGAAAGCACGCGCAACCGGCGTGAGTCGAAGGTCCGCATTGTCCGTGCGCAGCAGCAGCCGATGTTCCGCTCGCGATGTAAACATCCGATACGGCTCCTCACACCCCTTCGTCGTCAAATCGTCGACAAGGACGCCAATGTAGGCTTGGTGGCGCCCCAGCACCATCGGCGGAGCGCCCTGGACGCGGCGAGCCGCGTTAACGCCGGCGATCAGCCCCTGCGCGGCAGCCTCTTCGTAGCCCGAGGTACCGTTGATCTGGCCTGCGAGAAACAGGCCGCCCAGGCGCCTGGCCTCGAGCGAGCGTTGAAGCTCCGTCGGCTGAATAAAGTCGTATTCGACCGCGTAGCCAGGCCGAATCAGTTCCGCGTTTTCCAGTCCGGGGAGCGCGTTGACCAACTCCCGTTGAACATCTGCGGGAAGGCTCATCGAAAAGCCATTGAGGTAGATTTCCTCGACGTCGAGCCCCTCCGGCTCGAGGAACAGTTGGTGACGCTCGCGGTCGGGAAACCGCATCACTTTGTCCTCGAGCGACGGGCAGTATCGCGGGCCGATTCCGGTGATCTGACCGTTGTACAGCGGTGATAGCCCGATGTTCTTGCGGACAAGACGGTGCACGTCGGCTGTCGTGTGCAGAACGTGACAGCAAATCTGCGGGCGTTCGAGGCCATCCGTCAGGAATGAGAACGGGACCGGTGGGACGTCGCCTGGCTGCTCGGTAAACCGTGAGAAATCGATCGTCGACCGCCGCAGGCGCGGAGGGGTACCCGTCTTGAGCCTGCCCCATTGGAAGCCAAAGGACTTGAGCGACTCGGCGAGCTGGTGCGACGGCGGTTCCCCCGCCCGGCCGGCCGGCCGCTGCTCCGGACCGACGTGAACGAGACCATTCAGGAACGTGCCCGTGGTCACCACGAGGCTTGAACAGCCGTATTGACGGCCGTCCTCCAATTCCAGGCCGACGACCCGAGCGCCGTCTGCCAGAATTCGACCGGCCTTCCCGATAATCCATTCGATTTTGTTGTTTGACCTAAGTTCCTGCAGAACCCAGGCGCCATACACGCGCTTGTCCGCCTGGGCGCGCGGGGACCATACCGCCGGTCCCCGGCTGCGATTGAGCAGCTTGAACTGAATGCCGGTCGCATCGATAGCACGCCCCATCACCCCGCCGAGCGCGTCGATCTCGCGGACGAGATGCCCCTTTGCCGTCCCGCCGATCGCGGGATTGCAGGGCATGTGCGCCACCGTATCTGCGGTCAGCGTGCAGATCGCAACACGGCAGCCGGCCGACGTGGCGGCCCAGGCGGCCTCGACGCCGGCATGTCCGGCGCCGATCACGATAACGTCGTAGTGGATCATTTGCCGACGCAGAACCGCTCGAAGATTCTTTGCAGCACGTCTTCCGCCGTGCGCGTGCCGACGATCTCGTCGAACGCACCGCGCGCCTCGTGAAGGTCGGACAGGACGAATTCCTCCGGCGCGCCGGTCCCCGCCGCGTCCCGCGCCACCATCAGCGCGGCCCGCGCGCGGTTCATGAGCTCGATGTGGCGGGCGTTGGAGATCGCCGCCTCGTCGCGCGGCGGCTCAATGTCAAGCGCCTTTACAATCGCGCGCCGCAAATCGTCGAGCCCCCGGTCAGTCAGCGCCGAAACGCGCAAGGCATGCAGCGCCTCCGGCTCCCAGGCGGCGCTCAGGTCCGCCTTCGCTGCGACCACGGCGCGAACCCGGGATGCCGTCGACCCGATCAACGCCTCGTCATCCGGTCCGAGCGGCTCCGAGCCGTCGAGCACCACGATGAGCGCGTCGGCAATCGCGGCTGCGGACCGTGCGCGGGTGATGCCTTCTTCTTCGATTGCGTCCGCCGCCTCCGTGCGCAATCCGGCGGTATCGACGACCGTGACCGGAATGCCTTCCAGGTCCATACGTTCCGTCAGCAGATCGCGTGTCGTCCCTGCCACTTCCGTGACGATCGCGCGTTCGGCGCCGATCAGGCGGTTGAAGAGCGTCGACTTGCCGGCATTCGGACGGCCGACAATTGCGACGGTCAAACCTTCGCGAATCAGCCGGCCGCGGCGGGCGTCGGCCAGCACCGCGTCGATGCCATGGATTGCCGCGTCGATCGCATCCGCCGCGCCTCCGTGCTCGACGAAGTGATAGCCCTCGTCCGGGAAATCCAGCGACGCTTCGAGCTTCGCGATGAGATCCATGAGGACCGCGTCGACGACTCGTATACGTGACGTCAGTGTTCCCTCGAGCGCGTCGAACGCCAGGCGCGCCTGAACCGGGGTGACGGCGTCGATGAGATCGCCAACGGCTTCCGCCTGCACGAGATCGATGCGGCCGTTCAAATAGGCTCGCAGTGTGAACTCGCCTGGATTCGCGAGCCGCGCGCCGGCAGTCATCGCAGAGGCGACAATCTGCCGAAGAACGATCGGACTGCCATGCGCCGACACTTCGACGACGTCTTCACCTGTGTAGGAGTGCGGCGCAGTGAAGAAGGTGACGACAGCCTGATCGATGTGCGCGCCGTCAGGCCCGGTGATTGCGGCGAGCGTGGCGTGCCTGGGAACGAATCGACGGCCTGAGGTCAGCGCGGCGGCGACGGCAGCCGCACTGCCGCCGCTGATCCGGACGACGCCGATGCCGCCCCGGCCTGGCGGTGTGGCAATCGCCACGATCGTGTCGTCCGTCGAGAACATGCCAAGGGCCGTTTACTTCTTCGTGGAGATGATGACCGTCTTGAGGAATGCGTCGCCGATGCTCTCCGATGTCATGCCGGGCTCCTCCGCGACTGCCAGATGCACGATGCGGCGCGCGTACGGATTGAGCGGCCCCACCTCCTGCGGCGCACCGGAGGTTTTCACTCTTTCCATCATGAAGCGCGCCATCTCACGCAGTTCGGCGTCTTTTCCGCGGCGGTAGCCCATGCTGTCAACGACGAAGCTGCGGTCGTCGTGCAGGTTGCGTCGGAAGCCGGAGTTCACGATCTGCTGCAGCGCGTCGAGCGCCTCTGCCTTGCGTTTCAGCAGCACCTCGGCACCATCGCCGGTAATCTCGACCCGGATCGCGTCCGGCGTGTCGACGACCTCGACGGTGAGGTCGAGCCCCATGGCCGAAAGCACGTTCCTGACGAAGTCACCGACCTGCGCCTGCACATCCATCTCTCGCCCCTCCATCGCGCCTCGCGCCTCGCGGCTACGCCCCCTTGACGCGCCGCTCGGCCGGCGGTCGAATCGTGCGCGGCTGCGGCGCACCAATGATGCGATTCGTGATCATCTGCTGCCCGATGCCCCAGATGTTGCTCACCGTCCAGTAGAGCAGGAGTCCGCTCGACCACCACAGCGACATACCGGTGAACACCACGGGCATGATGAGCATCATCCGCTGCTGCGTCGGGTCGGCCGTCGTCGGCGTCATGCGCTGCTGCGCGAACATCGTGATCCCCATGAGGATCGGCAGCACGTAATACGGATCGGGCGCGACGAGATCGTGGATCCACCCGATGAACGGCGCGCCGCGCAGTTCGATCGCCACGCCGAGCATCGCGTAAAACGCGAACAGCACCGGCAGCGTGAGGAGCATCGGCACGCAGCCGCTCGCCGGGTTCACGCCGCGTTCGCGATAGAGATTCATCAGCTCGGTGTTCATCTTCGACCGCGCTGGATCGTTCATTTTCAGCTTGGCGTACCGGTCCTGAATCGCCTTGACTTCCGGCTGGATGTCCTGCATGCGCCGCATCGACACGACGCTCTTGTGGCGGAGCGGGAAGATCGCGACGTTGATGAGGACCGTGAGGAGGACGACCGACCAGCCGTAGTTGCCGACGTACGCGTTGATCCACTTCAGCGCGCGCAGCAGCGGGACGACGAGCCATGCGAACATCCCGAAGTCGATCGATCGAACGAGATTGCGATCGACGCCGGCGAGCACGTCGAAATCTTTCGGTCCGGCGAAGTATCGCGCGCCCTGGACGGCGCCGGGATATTTCGCGCTCCAGGAAACGTAGTGCGCGCCGGTTGCATCGCCCGGCACGGCGGCATCGACGAGGGAGTAGCTCAGATGCAGCGGAACCGCCGGCGCGACGACCGCGGCGATGAAATAGTGATCGTCGACGCCCGCGAACCCGAACGTGCCCTCCTGTGTCGCCTGCTCGGCCACTTTCTTCTGGGCGACGCGGGTGACCTTTCCATCCTTGTAGAAAATCGGCTGTGACGGAGGATTGTACGAACGCGACGCGTGCACGATCCCGGAGCCGATGCCCGGACCCCACTCGAGCGTGACCGGAAGCGCCTGACCGTCTTTCGTCACCGAGGCGGAAACGTCGAGGATGTAAGGGCGATTCGCGGCGAACTGGAAGGACTTCGACGCCGCGATGTTGCCGCGCCCGTAGGTAAATGTCAGCGTGCCCGATCCGCCGGAGGTCAGATCGAGGTGATCCCCGCTCGGGGTGAACGGCGCCGTCGCGAGTTCGCTGCTGAGTGCCTGATCATCGACGGCAAGCGTGAAGGGCAGCGGCGATTCCGCCGGCGCGTATTCCGCCACGAATTCCAGCGGGCGGCCATTCACGTCGTGATACTTCTTCAGCTGGTAGCTCTTGATCACGCCGCCGCGCGACGAGAACACCGCACGGACGGACGTCGTCTCGACGACGATGTCGCGCCCGGTATCTGCTTCGGGTGTCGTTCCTTGAGGCGGCGGCGAAGCGGGCTGTGCGGCGGCACTGGGAGGCGACGCCTGCTGTGAACCTGGGGACGGCTGAGCCTGAGCCTTCGAAGCCGGTGGCGGTGTTTGAGCGGACGCCGCCTGCGCTTTCCTGGCGGCATCGGGAGGTGTTGGAACCAGTGCCTGATAGGCGTAGAGGACGACGAACGAGAGGATGACGGCGAGCAGAACGCGTCGTTCCATTACAGTCTAAACTCCGCCCCGGAAGCGCGGCCGTCACACTTCCGTTCCCGTGCCGCGCCGCGAGAAAATACGTGTCCGGCTTCCGGAACGGCGTCGTATCCATGGCCCCCGAGCGGGTGGCACCGGCCGATGCGTCGAGCCGCCAGCCAGAGACCTCGCGCGGCGCCGTGGGTCTGTATCGCCTCAACCGCGTAGGCCGAGCACGACGGCACGAAGCGACACCCGCCCCCGACGATGGGGGACAACAGCAACTGGTATCCGCGGATGAGAAAAATCGCGAGCCTGGCGGTCATATATTTGACAGGCATCGCCGAAGTGTCATCGTGTAGTCCCGCTGTAGTCCTTCGACGTCGGCCGTCAGGAGCGTGTTCTTCGGGATCACGACGAGGTCGACCGGTGGGCCGGCATAGGTTGCCTTCCGGAACATCTCTCGAATCAACCGTTTAGCACGATTTCTCACGACGGCTCCGCCGAGTTTCCGCGACGCGACGATGCCGAGGCGAGTGGCGTGGGCATCCGTTGGGGCGGCAATCAGGGTGATGAAACGGCCGTGAGTCCTGCGTCCGCGTTCGAATACGCGCTGAAACTCGCGTCGCCGCCGCAGTTTCCTGTCGGCGGGCAAGC
This sequence comes from Vicinamibacterales bacterium, assembly GCA_035495555.1. GTDB lineage: Bacteria > Acidobacteriota > Vicinamibacteria > Vicinamibacterales > 2-12-FULL-66-21 > DATJFQ01. Next base: position 48,141 of record DATJFQ010000037.1, on the reverse strand, counting down.
CTTGCGCACGCATCCGAACCGGCGGAGTTACCGGGAAGCCGTGACCGTCAGGCGCTTGCGGCCTTTCGCCCGGCGGCGCTTGATTACCGCGCGGCCGTTTTTCGTCGCCATACGGACGAGAAACCCGTGGGTCCGCTTGCGGCGGCGGCGGTTCGGCTGAAACGTGCGTTTGCCCTTCATGGAATCCCTGCAGCTGTCTACGAGTTACGGAGAAACACACATGGTAGCGAACGGGGCCGCAGAGTGTCAATCCGCCAGGCTCACCCGGCCGTGTTTTACCCGGCGTGACGCGTATGTTACAGTCCGTTCCCCGCGTGTGACGTAGGGTCTCCCCCCGAAGTTTTCCACAACTGTGGAAAACATTGTGGAAAAGCGCGGGAATGGCGCGAGGCCGCACGGCTCTTCCTGAAAAACCCTGTATTTACGGCATGAATCTCTGGGACCAGGTCCTCGCGCGCATCGAGACGAAGGTCAACCGGCACAGCTTTTATACCTGGTTCAAGCCAACTTCGTACGTCGACGAGCGGGACGGGACCGTCCGAGTCCGCGTCCCCAACGCGTTGTTCAGAGACTGGCTCACGAAGCACTACAGCGCGGTAATCGATGAGGCGCTGAGGGAAATCGAGCGTCCCTCGACGCCCGTCGCGTTCGTGACGGAAGATGCCGTGACGGCGGCCCCGCCGGCGGACCTCCCGGCTGAGCCCGAGCCGGACCAGCCTGAGGCCGAAGAAGAGCCGGGCTCGCTGAGTCCACGCTACTCGTTCGAAAGCTTTATCGTCGGTCCTTCGAATCAGTTCGCGCACGCGGCGTCGCGGGCCGTGGCCGAAGCTCCCGCCCGCTCCTATAACCCGCTGTTCATCTACGGCGGCGTGGGGCTCGGCAAGACGCACCTGATGCACGCGATCGGGCACTACGTCATCACGCATCAGAAGAACTACAAGCTGACCTATATCTCGTCCGAACGCTTCATGAACGAGATGGTCAACGCGATCCGCTACGACCGCATTCTCGATTTCCGTGAGCGGTACCGCAGCGTCGACGTGCTTCTCGTGGACGACGTGCAATTCCTGGCGGGACGGGAAGGTACGCAGACCGAGTTCTTCCACACGTTCAACGCGCTCTACGATTCACAGAAGCAGATCGTCATCAGCAGCGACTGCCCGCCGCACGAGATCCCGCAGCTCGAGGAGCGGCTTCGATCGCGGTTCGAGTGGGGGCTCATTGCCGACATCCAGCCGCCCGATCTCGAGACGAAGACTGCGATTCTGAAGAAAAAAGCCGAAACGGAAGGCGTTCCGGTCCCCGACAACGTGGCGATCTACATCGCGAGCAAGATCAAATCGAACATCCGCGAGCTCGAAGGATCGCTGATTCGATTGATCGCATACGCGTCGCTGACCGGGCGTGAGATTTCGCTCCCGCTCGCGCAGGAAGTGCTCCGCAACGTGCTTCAGAACGACGAGAAGGCAATCACGATTGAAATCGTCCAGAAGGCGGTCGCCGATTACTACCAGTTGAAGGTCGCGGAGCTCAAATCGAAGAACAACTCGAAGTCCGTGGCGATGCCGCGGCAGATCGCGATGTTCCTCTGCAAGACGCTCACGAATGCCTCACTGCCAGAGATCGGCAGGAGCTTCGGAGGCAAGCACCACTCGACGGTGATCCATTCGATTCGAAAAATTGAAGAACTGCGGAAGACCGACGGGAATTTCAACACGCTTATCAACACGCTGCTGGAGTCGTTTCGGTAGCGTTTTGGCGGGTCGGCAGCGTCAGGCGGCGCGTTTTCCACAGCGCCCGCCGACGGGGTGGGTGTGGAAGATCTGTTGAGGCCCGCAAGGCCCGAAATACCCACAGGATCCACGGTCGGAAACCCGCGGCAGACGCAGAACGGCGCCCACAAGCTAAGTTACAGATTTTGAAGGAGTAAATAGCCGCGATTCGGTTTTCAACAGCACTTATATTTTGTTATAATCTTTTGTTCCTGTTTCTCTCCCTCAATTTCTAGAGATCACATGATGGAACTGGTCGTCCGCAAGACCGATCTGCTTCGCGAGCTGCAGCTCTTCCAGGGGATCGTCGAACGCAAGAACACGATCCCCATCCTGGCGAACGTGCTGCTCGAAGCCGACGGCGGCGAGGTCAAGATGCTCGCCACCGATCTCGAGGTCGGCCTGCGGAGCCGGTGCACCGCGACCGTATCGAAGGGCGGCTCGCTGACGCTGCCGGCCAAGAAGCTCTACGAGATCATCAAGGCGCTGCCTGAAACCGACGTTCGCATCGAGGAAGACAAGAACGGGGTCAAGGTCGCGGCGGATCGGTTCGATTCGCGCATGCAGACGCTGCCGCGCGAAGATTTCCCGACGCTGCCCGAGGCCAGCGGCGCCGTCAGCGCGTCGCTTTCGCGCGAGGCGCTGAAGCAGATGATTGCGAAAACGCAGTTCGCGATCACCGGCGAAGACACGCGGTATTTCCTCAACGGCGCGCTGTTCATCCTGCGGGCCGAATCGATGGGGCTGGTGTCCACCGACGGCCACCGCCTCGCGTACATCACCGTCGCGCGCGAAAAGGGAAAGGTCAAGGGGCTCAAGGGAGACGAAGAGAACCGCGTCATCCTGCCGCGAAAGACGCTGCTCGAGCTCGGGCGCCTGCTCGCCGAAGGCGGCGACGGCGACATCCAGTATGAGCGCGGTGAAAACCATTTGTTCTTCGGCGTCGGAGACCGCCTGCTCATCTCGCGGATGATCGACGGCCAGTTCCCGTCGTTCGAGCGCGTGATCCCGAAGAACAACGACAAGAGCGTCGAGTTCGACCGCGATCGGTTGACGAGCGCCGTCAAGCGCGTGGCGCTCCTGTCGAACGAGCGCTCGCGCGCCGTGAAATTCCAGATCGACAAGGGCAAAGTCGAAATTGCGTCGAGCAGCCCCGAGTTCGGGGAAGCCAAGGAAGTGCTGATGGTCGACTACGCCGCGGCGCCGGTCACCATCTGCTTCAACGCCCAATACGTGCTCGATTTCCTCGGGGTCGTCGAGACCGATTCGGTCCAGCTCGAATTCAAGGACGAAATGAGCCAGGCCGTCATGAAGCCGGTCGGCGCGGAAGGCTACGACTACACCTACGTGATCATGCCGATGCGGATCTGACGAGAAGACGACCCCAAGCAAAGTTCGCTGAATGGAACATCTCAACCAGCCACAGGACGAGCCACAGCAGCCGGCGACCGACGCGATTTCCCAGACGCCCACCGGTCAAGCTCCCGGATCCAACGGCAACGGCAACGGCGCAGACGACTACGGCGCGGACAAAATCAAGGTCCTCGAGGGCCTCGAGGCCGTCCGCAAGCGCCCCGCCATGTACATCGGATCGACGGGCGCGACAGGACTGCACCACCTCGTCTACGAAATCGTCGACAACTCGATCGACGAAGCGCTGGCAGGCTTCTGCGATCAGGTCAACGTCACGATTCACATCGACAACTCGATCACCGTCGTCGATAACGGCCGCGGGATCCCGGTCGATTCGATGCCGGACGGCCGCTCGGCCGCGGAAGTCGTGCTCACCGTCCTGCACGCCGGCGGCAAGTTCGAGAATTCCGCGTACAAGGTCTCCGGAGGGCTGCACGGCGTCGGCGTGTCGGTCGTCAACGCGCTCTCCGAGCGCCTCGACCTCGAGATCTGGCGCAACGGCGAGGTTTATCAGCAGTCTTACGAGCGCGGAACGCCGGTCGCGCCGCTCACCGTCACGGGGACGACGAAGAAGCGCGGCACGAAGGTCACGTTCCACCCGGACGCGCAGATCTTCGAAAACCTCGAATACAGCTTCGACACGCTGGCGCAGCGCCTCCGCGAGCTCGCCTTCCTCAACGGCGGCATCGTCATCACGATCGACGACGAGCGGGACGGCAAACATCACACGTTTCACTACGACGGCGGCATCGTCTCGTTCGTGCAGCACCTGAACACGAACAAGGGGCTCGTGAACGACAAGCCGATTTTCATGAAGGGGGAGCGCGAGGGCATCCAGGCCGAAGTCGCGCTGCAGTGGAACGACGGCTACGCGGAGCAGGTGTACTCGTTTGCGAACAACATCAACACGCACGAGGGCGGCACGCATCTGTCCGGATTCCGTTCCGCGCTGACGCGGACGATCAACGCCTATTCGGCGACGAACAATCTCGCGAAGGACCTGAAGGACGCCAATATCGGCGGCGACGACATCCGTGAGGGGCTCACGGCGGTCATCAGCGTCAAGATCCCGCAGCCGCAGTTCGAAGGACAGACGAAGACGAAGCTGGGGAACACCGAGGTCAAGGGTATCGTCGAGGCGATTGTCAACGACAGGCTCGGGGCCTATCTCGAACAGAACCCCACTGTCGCCAAGCGCGTCATCGCGAAGGCGGTCGATGCGGCACGCGCGCGCGAAGCGGCGCGGAAAGCCCGCGACCTCGTCCGGCGGAAGGGTGCGCTCGACAGCAGCACGCTGCCCGGCAAGCTCGCCGACTGCCAGGAGCGCGATCCCGCCCAGAGCGAGCTGTACATCGTCGAAGGGGAGTCCGCAGGAGGATCAGCCAAGCAGGGGCGCGACCGCCGCTTCCAGGCCATCCTCCCGATCAAGGGGAAAATCCTGAACGTCGAGAAAGCACGGTTCGACAAGATGCTGTCGAGCGACGAGATCAAGACCATGATCGCGGCGCTCGGCACCGGCATCGGCGTCGAGGACTTCGACCCGCTGAAGCTCCGGTATCACCGCGTGATCATCATGACCGACGCCGACGTGGACGGATCGCACATCCGCACGCTGCTGCTGACGTTCTTCTACCGGCAGATGCGTCAGCTTGTCGACGGCGGCCACATCTACATCGCGCAGCCGCCGCTGTTCCGCGCCAAACGCGGCAAGGCGGAGCACTTCATCCGTGACGAACGCGACCTCGAAACCTGGCTGATTCGACGCGCCGTCGAGTCCCGGGTCGTCGTGCTGCCCGACGGCAGCGAGATGAGCGGCGTCGATCTCGAGAAGAAGCTGGAAAAGCTGATTCAGTTCCGGAAGTACCGGCAGGTCGTCGAGCGCCGCGGTCCGACACGTGACGTGATCATCGCGCTGCTCGAGAAAGGCGTGCGCGACCGCTCGTTCTTCACCGACGAGGAGGCGTTGCAGGCCTTCGCTGATTCGCTGCACTCGGCCACGCGCTCGGCGAGTGTGCAGCCGGACGAAGAACATCAGGCCCGTTCGATCGTCATCGAGGACCGGAGCAACGGGTATCCCCGGCACCATCGCATCGATTTGGACTTCGTCACGAGCAGCGAATTCCGCGCGCTGGCCACGTCGTACCAGGACGTGCGCGGCGTCCGGGGTCCGATGGTCGTCAAGACGAGCGGCGCCGCCCAGCAGGACGATGAAAGCGCTGCAGACAGCGGACAGGCGATGGCGAACGACACCGCCATCGGCGGCGCGCCAATCGACGAGGCGACGAAGCTTGCGGCGGAACCCAAAGCGCCTGACATCAGCGCGATGCCGAAACAGGCGAAAGGGAAGGAGTCCGAGGTCCGCGTGGAAGCGCTGGACGACCTCGTGGAATTCTTCATCGCGGCCGGCAAGAAAGGTGTGGCCATCAACCGCTACAAGGGCCTTGGCGAGATGAACCCGGACACGCTGTGGGAAACCACGATGGATCCGGCGAAGCGAACGCTGCTGCAGGTCAGGGCAGAGGACCATACGGAAGCCGACCTGATGTTCACCACGCTCATGGGCGACCAGGTCGAGCCCCGCCGCAAGTTCATCGAAGACAACGCGCTGGACGTCAAGAACCTCGACATCTAGCGCGCTGGCGCGCGCGCGCGCAATTCACTATGTCTGATATCGCTGCTACGAAAGTTCCTGTCAACATCGAAGACGAGATGAAGCGCTCGTACATGGATTACGCGATGAGCGTAATCATCGGGCGAGCGCTGCCTGACGTCCGCGACGGCCTGAAGCCCGCGCACCGGCGCGTGCTCTACGGCATGCGGACGATGGGGCTCGCGAGCACTCGCGCGTATCGCAAGTGCGCCAAGATCGTGGGCGAGGTGATGGGCAACTTCCATCCCCACGGCGACGCCTCGATCTACGACACGCTCGTCCGCCTCGCGCAGGATTTCAACATGCGCTACCCCCTGGTCGACGGCCAGGGGAACTTCGGTTCGATCGATGGCGATCCCCCCGCGGCCATGCGCTACACCGAGGCGCGCCCCGAGCCGCTCGCCGAAGCGATGATGGCGGATCTCGACAAAGAGACCGTCGATTTCGTCCCCAACTACGACGAGACCACCGAAGAGCCGACGGTGCTCCCGACGACGTTCCCGAACCTCCTCGTCAACGGGGCCGCCGGCATCGCCGTCGGCATGGCGACCAACATCCCGCCGCACAACATGCGAGAGGTGATCGACGGCGTCATCGGCGTCATCGACACGCGCGGCCAATCGAAAGAGGCGCGGCTCAAGGCGGTGCTGAAAGCGATCCCCGGCCCGGACTTCCCGTCGGGCGGTTTCATCGTCGGCCGCACCGGCATCTTCCAGGCGTATACCACCGGCCGCGGCGCGATCACGATGCGCGCGCGCTCGGCGGTCGAGGAGAGCCGGAAGGGCGACAAGCAGTCGATCGTCATCACGGAGATTCCCTATCAGATCAACAAGGCGCGGCTGGTCGAGAAAATCGCCGATCTCGCCAGGGAAAAAATCATCGAAGGGATTGCCGACCTTCGCGACGAATCCGATCGCGACGGCATGCGCATCGTCATCGACCTGAAACGCGGCGAAGTGCCCGATGTCGTCCTGAACAACCTCTACAAGCACACGCCGCTCCAGACGACGTTCGGGATCATCATGCTGGCGATTGCCGGCGGCCGGCCGAAGGTCCTGAGCCTCCTCGAAGTCATCGAGAACTTCGTCGAGTTCCGCCGCGAAGTCGTCCGGCGCCGGACGGAGTTCGAGCTGCGGCGTGCCGAAGCGCGTGCGCATATCCTCGAGGGCCTCCGGATCGCGCTCGATCACCTCGATGCCGTGATCAAGCTGATTCGCGGCTCGCGCAACCCGGCCGAAGCGCGCGAAGGGCTGATGGCGAACTTTGCGCTCTCGCAGGTCCAGGCACAGGCCATTCTGGACATGCAACTCCAGCGGCTCACCGGCCTCGAGCGGCAGAAGATTCTCGACGAACTCGTCGAATTGATGAAGACGATCGAGCGGCTGCGCGCGATCCTCTCCAGCGACGAGCTCCTCACGCAGCTCGTTATCGCCGAGCTGAAGGCCGTTCGCGACAGGTTCGGCGACGAGCGTCGGACCGAGATCATCGACGAAACCGGCGAGCTTCGGATCGAAGACCTGATTGCCGATGAAGATATGGCGATCACGGTCAGCAACACCGGGTACATCAAGCGGACGCCGATATCCACCTACCGCATGCAGCGGCGCGGCGGCAAAGGCCGCATCGGCATGCGCACGCGGGAAGAGGACTACGTCACGCACATGTTCATCGCGTCGACGCATTCCTACATCATGATCTTCACCGACCGCGGCCGCGCGTATTGGCTGAAGGTTCATGCGGTGCCCGACGTCGGGCCCGGCGGAAAAGGGAAGGCGATCGTCAACCTGGTGCAGCTCGAGCAGGACGAACGGATCGCCGCGCTGCTCGCGGTGAAGGAGTTCCCCGATGCAGACGATCAGCAGTACATCGTCATGGGGACGCGCAAAGGCACCGTCAAGAAAACGGATTTGCAGGCCTTCAGCAACCCGCGCCCGAGCGGCATCATCGCGATGGGCGTCGAGGAAGGTGATTCAGTGATCGCCGTCGAACTCTCTGACGGCAAGGAGCAGATCTTCCTCGGAACGCGCGACGGGATGGCCATCCGCTTCGACGAGAGCGACGTTCGCGTGATGGGCCGCGGCGCCTATGGCGTCCGCGGGATCAGCCTGAGAGACGACGACGAGGTCGTGGCCATGGAGGTCGTGCGCCCGGGCGGCACGGTGCTGACGGTCGCGCAGAACGGCTACGGCAAGCGCACCGACCTCGAAGAGTATCGGCTGCAGTCCCGCGGCGGCGTCGGCATCATCAACATCCAGACGAGCGACCGCAACGGCAAAGTGGCAGGCATCGCTTACGTGACCGAAGACGACGAGGTGATGCTGATCACCCAGCAGGGCATGGTCCTGCGCACCCGAGCCGGCGACATCCGTGCGATTGGCCGCGCCACGCAGGGCGTCAGACTCATCGAGATGGAGGATGGAGACGCGGTCGTCGCGATTGCGAAGCTCGCCGAACGCGAAGACGACGTCGAAAACGGCAACGGCGGGGGCGTGTAGACGCCTTCGCTCCCTCGATCGCTGCTACGCGGGCGTCAGTTTGGCGAACTTCGCGAGCAGCTTTTTCACGCCCACTGAATTGAACCGAACGGTGATCTTCAGATCATCGTTCTGCTCCTCGACCGCAATCACGTTGCCGACGCCGAACTGCGCGTGACGGACGCGCATGCCCGGCCGCAGGCCGCCGGCTGCCGACTGATCCTCGTTTTCATACGCATACGCCGGCGCGTCCTCCCGCGACTTCGGGCCGCGCCCCTTGCGGCCGTACGGGTTCGTCCTGAACTCGTAGTGTGCGTGATGGAACGTGCCGGCATAGGACGACGAGTATTGCGGCGCAATGCGCTCGAGAAGTTCCGGCGGGATCTCGTCCAGGAAGCGTGACGGCTCGCTGGACTGGTATTCGCCGAAGACGCGGCGGCGGGCAGCTCCGGTGAGAACGAGCTTCGATTCGGCGCGCGTCATGCCGACGTAGCAGAGGCGGCGCTCCTCCTCCAGTTCTGCCTCGTCCTCCGCGGAGCGGGAGTGCGGGAACAGCCCTTCTTCCATGCCCGCGATGATCACGACAGGGAACTCGAGCCCCTTCGCGGCGTGCATCGTCATCATCCAGACGTGCGCGTCCTTGGTGCCTGCCTCCTCGTCTGCTTCGGAGAGCAGCGACAGGCGGTCGACGAACCCTCCGATCGACGCCTCCGGTTCACGGCTCTCGTACTCCTTGGCCGCGGAGGCGAGCTCCATCAGGTTCTCGACGCGCTCGTTGGCTTCTTCGGAATTTTCCTCGCGCAGGTCGTTGAGGTACCCCGAGCGGTCGAGCATCTTTCCAATCGTCGTGTAGACCGAGTCTTCGCGCGCTGAGGCCGCCAGGCCGGAGATAAGATCGCGAAAGCCCCGCAACGCGGACGTTGCGCGGTTCCCAAGCTTCCCCTCGTCGACGGCGTAGACGAGGCGTGCCCAGAGCGATCGCGCCGAGCTGACCTCGGCCAGGCCCGCGGCGAGCAGCGGCGGTGCATCCGCTTCGATCTGCGCCGGCTCGATCGCGTGCAGCGAATCCATCACCCCTTTGCCGACACCGCGGGCGGGCACGTTGATCACGCGCCGGAGGCTCACGTCGTCGTGCGGATTGATGATGAGCTTCAGGTAAGCGAGCGCGTCCTTGATTTCCTTCCGTTCGTAGAACCGGACGCCGCCGATGATCCTGTACGGGATGCTCTCCCGCATCAGCGCGTCTTCAATCGTGCGCGACTGTGCGTTCGTGCGATACAGGATGGCGACGGTGGCATCCACGTCCTCCGAGCGCGCCTGCTTGATCGATCGCGTGATGAAATCTGCCTCTTCGAGGTCATCGCCGCCGCGGAAATAGACGATCTTGTCGCCGCCTTTCCGGTCCGTCCACAGGCGCTTGTCCTTCCGGTTCCTGTTCTGCTGGATCACGTTGGTGGCCGCGTCGAGGATCACCTGCGTCGATCGGTAGTTCTGTTCGAGCTTGACGATCACGGAGTCAGGGAAGTCGTGCTCGAAATCAAGGATGTTCTTGAGGTCCGCGCCGCGCCACTTGTAGATCGACTGGTCGGGATCTCCAACCACGGCGAGGTTGCGGTGGATCTCCGCGAGGCGTTTGATGAGCAGGTACTGCGGGCGGTTCGTGTCCTGGTACTCGTCGACCATGACGTACTTGAACTTCCGCGCGTAGCGCTCCCGCACCTGCTGCGACGCTTCGAACAGCTCGACGGTCTTCAGCAGCAGGTCGTCGAAGTCGAGCGCGTTGCTGTCGGCCAGCGCGCGCACGTATCGTTCGTAGATCTTCGCGATCTGCTCGTCTCGCAGGTTCCATTTCCCGCGAAGGTCGTCCGGACCCTCCATCCGGTTCTTGGCCTGGCTGATGCGCGCGAGCGCAGCGCGCGGCGGCACGAGCTTGTCGTCGATCCCAAGCTCCCGCTCGGCCTGTTTGACCACGGCCGCCTGATCCGAGGAGTCGTAGATCACGAAATCGCGTGAGAGTCCGATGTGCGGCGCCTCGCGCCGGAGCAGCCGTGCGCACAGGGAGTGGAATGTCGAGAGCCACACGCCGTTACAGTCGTTGCCGAGCACGGACTCGACTCGTTCGCGCATTTCGCCCGCGGCCTTGTTGGTGAAGGTCACCGCGAGAACCTGATCGGGAGAGGCGTGCCCGTCGCCGATGAGGTACGCGATGCGATAGGTGATCACGCGTGTCTTCCCCGAGCCCGCGCCCGCAAGGATCAGCAGCGGCCCGTCGAGGTGAAGAACGGCTTCGCGCTGCTCAGGATTGAGTTTGTCGAGGAAAGACATGCGGTGTGACCTTGTCAGTATAGAGCGATGTCGATGGGCGATGGGCGATGTTCGATGCACGATGGACGATGTTCGATGGACGATGCGCGTTACTCACCGGCGCGGCTTACCCGGCCGCAATTGAGCAGGAGATCAAGATCAAGAACGCCGTCGCGCCGCCGAGAGCGGCTCGTCGCAGATGCTCACGACGCATGCCGTAGAGCATCTGCAGCACGCGTTCGAGTTCGGCATCGAGCTGTCGCGTTTGATCGACATTGACGTACTTCAGACGGCGGGCCACTTCCACCTGCGTATCCAGTTCTGCGCCTGAGTTTGTAATGCCTCAAGGTGCTCATGAGATTGACCTTTCTGCGGCGCCTCTCGAGGTCGCAGTACGCAGTTTCATCAACGCACCCGCGTAACCGCTTGATCTGAGGCCGCAGATAAACAGCTGAGCAAAGCATCGTCCATCGTCCATCGTCCACCGTCCATCGTCCATCGAACATCGGTCATCGGTCATCCGTCATCGAACATCGGTCATCGTCCATCGCCCGTGCTACCATCGCCTTTTCGCAATGGCCTCAACGCTCTTCCAGAAGGTCTGGGACGCGCACACCGTGCGGCGGTTGCCGACCGGTCAGACACAGCTCTTCATCGGCCTCCATCTCATTCACGAGGTCACCAGTCCGCAGGCGTTCGACATGCTGCGGGCGCGGGGCAGCAGGGTCGCGTTTCCGGACCGCACCATCGCCACCGTCGATCACATCGTCCCGACCAGCGATCAGCGGCGGCCGTTCATCGACGTCCAGGCGGAAGCGATGCTCTCGTCGCTCGAGCGGAACTGCCGCGAGCACGGGATCCATCTCGTCGATCTCAACAGCGGCCATCAGGGCATCGTTCACGTCATCGGCCCCGAGCTCGGACTGACGCAGCCGGGAATGACGATCGCGTGCGGCGACAGCCATACGTCGACGCACGGCGCGTTTGGCGCCATCGCGTTCGGCATCGGCACCTCGCAGGTGCGTGATGTGCTCGCGTCGCAGTGCCTCGCGATGGAGCCGCTGAAGGTGCGGCGGATCGAAGTGTCCGGGCGGCTCCAGGGCGGCGTGTACGCGAAGGACGTCATTCTCACGATCATCCGGCGGCTCGGCGTCAACGGCGGCGTCGGCTACGCGTACGAATATGCCGGCGACACGATCGACGCGATGTCGATGGACGAGCGGATGACCATCTGCAACATGTCCATCGAAGGCGGCGCGCGCGCCGGCTACGTCAACCCGGATCAGAAGACGTTCGATTACCTGCAGGCGCGGCGTTTCGCACCGCATGGAGACGACTTCGAGCGCGCCGTGCAGTGGTGGCGCAGCGTGGCGTCGGATGCCGGCGCGGGATACGACGACCGTGTGGTCCTCGACGCGGCCGCGATTCGGCCGACAGTGACCTGGGGAATCAATCCTGGCGAGTCCGTCTCAGTGGACGAGCCGATTCCATCGAACGCCGATGCCGACGCGCTCGCCTTCATGGGGCTGTCGCGCGGACAGACGCTGTCGGGCACGCCGATCGACGTCGCGTTCATCGGCTCGTGCACCAACGGCCGGCTGTCAGATTTGCGCGAAGCAGCGCGGCTCGTCCGCGGCAACCGGGTTGCGGCGCGGGTCAAAGCCCTGGTGGTGCCCGGATCACAGTCGGTCCGCGCGGCCGCGGAACGGGAAGGCCTCGATCGCGTGTTCACGGAAGCCGGGTTCGAATGGCGAGGCGCCGGGTGCTCGATGTGCCTGGCCATGAACAACGATCGGCTGGATGGCACACAGGTCTGCGCCTCGTCGTCGAACCGCAACTTCAAAGGCCGGCAGGGAAGTCCGACCGGCCGCACGCTCCTCATGAGTCCGGCGATGGTCGCGGCCGCCGCGATCGCGGGCGAGGTCGTCGACGTGCGCCAGTTCAACGGAGTGGAGGCGGGCGTTGCCTCTTGAACGCATTCACCGCATCAGCGGAACGGGGCTGCCGATTCGCGGGGAAAACATCGACACCGACCGCATCATCCCGGCGCGCTTCCTGAAATCGGTCTCGTTCGACGGCCTCGAAACGCACCTGTTCGAAGACGATTGCCGCGAAGCTGACGGTCGCGAGCCGAACAGCCACCCTGCATCGAATCCCGCGTTCTTTGGCGCGACCGTCATGCTCGTGAACGAGAATTTCGGGTGCGGATCCTCGCGCGAGCATGCGCCGCAGGCGATCCGCCGGCGCGGAATTCGCGCGATCGTCGGCGAGTCGTTCTCGGAAATCTTCTTCGGCAACTCCGTCGCGCTTGGTATGCCCTGCGTGTCCGCAGCGCCAGAGACGATGCAGGCGCTCATGACCGCGGTCGAGAACGAGCCTTCGACCGAGTTGGTCGTGGACCTCGACGTCATGACCGTGCATTCGAACTGGGCCACGTATCCGATCACGCTGCCGGCGCCCGCGCGCGACGCATTCCTGAGCGGAACGTGGGACGCCACTGGATTGCTGCTGGCAGATTTCGAGCAGGTGCGCGCCGTCGCTGACCGCCTGCCGTACGTGAGCGGCTGGTAACAAGCAAACTACGCAACTTCACAACTACCAATTACCCAATGCCCGCTCGAGTTGACGATTTGCGTAGTTGGAGGTTGTGTAGTTGTGTAGTTAGCTTGTCTCGCTCTTCCTGACAGTCGCCAGAAAAGCTTCCGCCGCGCGACTGCGTTCGCCTGATTTCCGGAAGACCAATCGCACCTGTCGTGTGGCGCCCAATTCGGGCACGCGAACGGCGACGAGGTGCCCGCGCGCGATTTCGGTGAGCGCGCACCGGCGCGGCAGCAGCGCAATCCCAATCCCCATTTCGACCGCGCGCTTGATGCCGTCGAGACTGGGCAGCGCGACCTGGATGTTGATCGCGGTGCGGCGGCGCTCGTAGGCGCGCAGCACGCGCTCGCGGGCGGGCGACGGGTCGTTGTGGGCGATGACCACTTCCCGGCCGACCTCTTCGAGCGTCGCCTTCCGGCGCGAGGCAAGCCGGTGATGCGGGGCTGCCAGCAGCACGATCTCGTCGGTTCCGAGGGCGATGGCCTGGATCCCCCGGTCATGCGGCTGAAACGTGAGGACGCCGAAATCGAGGCTGCGATCGAGGATGGCTCCGGCGAGCTGCCGCGATGGCACGCGGCGCACGTCGATGACCACCCCGGGGTGAGCCGCGGCGAAGCGCTCCACGAACGGGAGCAGCGAGTGCACCGCCGCCTCGTTCGCCCCGATTGCCACGCGGCCCTTGCGCACCTCCTGCAGTTCCCGAACGGCCGATTGCGCCTCCGAGGCCAGGCCCAGCAGGCGGGACGCATAGTCCTGCAGCAGGCGGCCGGCTTCCGTCAGCGATCCGTCGCGCGAGGAGCGGTCGAACAGGCGTTCGCCGACCTCGTCCTCGAGCCGTTTGACGGCCTGGCTGACCGCCGGCTGTGTCCTGTGGAGCCGCCGGGCGGCAGCCGAGAAGCTCCGTTCGGCCGCGACGGTCACGAACGCCGCCAGGTCCTGCAACTGCATAAGTATTGTTTATTGTATCTAAATAACTATAAATTGGACTTGCGGCGGCCGGCCGGGTACAACTCTGGTCAGGAGTGTGCACACATGTCTCGCGAACGGCTGACGATTTTCGACACGACCCTGCGTGATGGCGAGCAGGCGCCCGGCTTCTCGATGCGGATCGACGAGAAGCTCAAAATGGCGCGGCAGCTCACCAGGCTGGGCGTCGACATCATCGAGGCCGGGTTCCCGATCGCGTCGGAATCGGACGCCGAGGCCGTCCGGATGGTGGCGACGCACATCCGCGGCCCCGTTGTCGCCGCGCTCGCGCGGTGCAACGCCGCCGACATCGACCGCGCGGCATGGGCGCTCGCGCCGGCGGCGCGCCGGCGCATCCACGTCTTCATCGCGACGTCGGACCTCCATCTCGAACGGAAGCTGCGGATGTCGCGCGACGCGTGTCTGCAGGCCGCGATGGCATCGGTGCGCCAGGCGAAGCAGTACACGGACGACGTGCAGTTCTCGGCGGAAGATGCGACGCGCAGCGATCCGGATTTCCTGTGGCGCGTCGTCGAGGCGGTGATTCAGTCCGGCGCGACGACGATCAATCTGCCCGACACGGTCGGATATTCGACACCGGACGAGATCAGCGCGTTTTTCAAGCGGCTGATCGAGCGTGTACCCAGCTCCGATCAGGTCACGTTCAGCGCGCACTGCCACGATGACCTGGGCCTCGCGGCCGCCAATACGCTCGCCGCCCTGACGGGCGGCGCGCGTCAGGTCGAGTGCACGATCAACGGCATCGGCGAGCGCGCCGGCAACGCATCGCTGGAAGAAGTCATCATGGCGACGCGCGTACGCGGCGACCGCCTGCCGTTCGAAACCAACATCGACACACGCGAGATCTTCCCCTCCAGCCAGCTCCTGGCCTCGTTGACCGGCGAAGGCGTCCAGTCGAACAAGGCGATCGTCGGGCGCAACGCGTTCGCGCACGAGGCGGGAATTCACCAGGACGGGATGCTGAAGGACCGTCGGACGTACGAAATCATGCGGCCGGAGGACGTCGGCGTGCCGCAGGCGACGCTCGTGCTCGGCAAGCATTCGGGCCGCCACGCGGTGCAGCGTCGGCTCGAGCAGATTGGCGTCGCAGGGCTGGAACGAAAGCAGCTCGACGCCATCTATGCGGCCACCATGGCGCACGCCGACCGCGAGAAGATCGTCAGCGACACCGACCTTGCGGCGATCGCTGCACGGATTACCGGGGCGCGCGACGCCTCACGTCCGGCGCACCAGCCCGCCGCGGCGACGCCGGACTTCCATACGACACCCGCCGAAGTCGGCTACGGCCACGGCGTGTAAGAAATTGAAGATTGATGATTGCAGATTGCAGATTTATTGAGAAATTTCCCAATCAATCTGCAATCTGCAATCTCCAATCTGCAATTCACAGCGGCGCCGTCACTCTATCTTCGGCGCGCCAGCCCCGGCGGTCGTGAGCGCTTCCTGACGCATGGCGGCGGCGCCCAGCAAGCCTCCCATGCCCATCGACTCGACGGCCGAGCTCGGCACGAGCATCAGCGCGCCTTTCTCCTTCAGCCCTTCGTAGAGCATGTTCATCGCGCGCAGGTGCAGCGCCGTCGGGTTGTCGCGATAGGAATGCGACGCCTGCTCGAACATGTGCGCGATCTCGAGCTCCGCCTGGCCCAGGATGATGCGCGCCTGCTTCTCGCGCGCGGCCTGCGCTTCGCGTGACATCGCGTCCTGCAGCGAATCGGGAATGACGACGTCCCGCATCTCGACCGATTGCACGGTGACTCCCCACGGGTTCGACCGCTGATCGATCAGCTTCTGCAGCTCTTCTTCGATCCGTTCCCGCCCTTTGAGCAAATCCGTCAGCGACGTGCGGCCGATGATGTCTCTGAGCGCCGTCTGCGCGGCCCAGCTCACCGCCTGTTGGTACTCCTGCACTTCAAGGGCGGCCTTCTCCACGTCGTACACCAGCCAGAAGAGCACCGCGTCGACGTTCACGGGCACGGTGTCGGACGTCAACGTCTGCTCGGCGGCGAAGCTGGTGGTGATGACGCGCTGATCGATCCAGCGATTGACGCTGTCGATGAACGGCACAATCCAGAAAAGCCCGGGTCCGCGAAGCCCGACGTATTTCCCGAGCCGCAGGATCACGGCGCGCTCCCACTGCTGCGCCACTTTCGGCGACTGCATCAGCGTGACGCCCACCAGGGCGCCGAGGATGACGCCGACCGGGCTCTCCGCCGCGACGGTCCACGCGATGCCGAGCGCGAGCGGCACGACGAGCATCATGAGCGCGACGACGTTGAATCGGACGCTGTCGGTTCGCGGATGGTCGTCCCGCCTTCCACTGAGCGGCAATGTGACTACAGCCACGTGCGTTCACTCCTTGTTGATCCGGGTTTCCAGTTCCGGCCACGCGTCCCGGACGCTGAAGCCGTGCGAGGAGAGGTCGGCGAGGAAGCGGTCGACGAGCCTGCGCAGCTCGGAGGCCCGCTGCGCCGCCTGGCGCGGTCCGCGCGTGCGCGCCGCGACGAACGTCCCGATGCCCCGGCGGGTCTCGAGCACGCCGTCCCGCTCGAGATGCGCGTAGACCTTCGCGACGGTGTTCGCGTTGACCTTGAGATCGACGGCGAGCTGGCGCACGGTCGGCAACTGTTCGCCAACCGGCAGCCGCCCGGAGGCGATGGCCGCCAGAATGCCCCGTTCCAGCTGCGCGTGAATCGGAGTGCGGTCGGTCGGATCGAGCGACAGCGCCACCACGCCATCAATGTACTACTACACTAGTACAATGTCAAGAGTCGCTCGGACCAGCGCCCGTTGCGAGGCGACGAGCTCCTTGCGCGTTTCGCAGTTGTGTAGTGGCGTCGTTGCCGCTACTCGACCGTGACGCTCTTCGCCAGGTTCCGCGGCTGGTCGACGTCGCAGCCGCGGCGGACCGCGATGTGGTACGACAGGAGCTGCAGCGGAATCGCCATCAGCACCGGCGTCAGCAGCGGATGCGACCGCGGAACGGTGACGAGAAAGTCCTGCGAGCGATCGAGCAGCGCGTGGATACCGTCGTTGCCTTCGTTCGTCAGGGCGATGACGGAGCCGCCCCGCGCCTTGGCTTCCTGGATATTGCCGGCCATCTTCTCGAACACGTGGTCGTG
Organism: Vicinamibacterales bacterium; assembly: GCA_035495555.1. Lineage (GTDB taxonomy): Bacteria > Acidobacteriota > Vicinamibacteria > Vicinamibacterales > 2-12-FULL-66-21 > DATJFQ01. The sequence continues at coordinate 30,824 of DATJFQ010000037.1, read as the reverse complement.
CGGCGCGATCGTGACGACCGGCATCTTCTCGTCGATGAGCGCAATCGGGCCGTGCTTCATCTCACCCGCCGGGTAGCCCTCGGCGTGGATGTAGGAGATCTCCTTGAGCTTGAGCGCCCCCTCGAGCGCGATGGGATAGTTGATCCCGCGCCCGAGGTACAGGAAGTCGCTGCGCTGATAGAACCGCTTCGCGATCTCCTCCATCAGCGGCTCGACCTTGAGCGTCTGCTCCAGCAGTCCGGGAAGCTGCATGAGCGACTCGAGATGCGGGCGCGCCTGGTCCGCCGTGAGCGTCCCGCGGATCTGACCGAGGTACATCGCGAGAAGGTGGAGCGCCACGAGCTGCGACGTAAATGCCTTCGTGGAGGCCACGCCAATTTCCGGGCCGGCATGCGTCAACACGGTCCCTTCCGTCTCGCGCGTCGCCATGCTGCCGACGACGTTGCAGACGGCAATGCTGCGGGCCCCCTTCTTCTTCGCTTCCCGCAGGGCGGCCAGCGTATCGGCGGTTTCGCCGGACTGCGTGATCACGACCGCGAGCGTGTTGGCCGACACAATCGGATCGCGGTAGCGATACTCGGAGCCGTAGTCCACGTCGACCGGCACGCGCGCGAGCGCCTCGATCAGGAACTTGCCGACGAGTGCCGCATGCCACGACGTTCCGCACGCCAGCACCACGACTCGCTCGACGTGTCGCAGGACCGAATCCGGAATCTGGATTTCGTGGAGGAACACCTTCCCGGAATCGAGCGACGCCCGGCCGAGGACGGTCTCCTTGACCGCCATCGGCTGCTCGAAGATCTCCTTGAGCATGAAGTGCTTGTATCCGGCCTTCTCGGCCATGACCGGATCCCATGACACCCGCGTGCTCTTCTTGGAGACCGCGCGCCCGGAGTAGTCGGTGAACTCCACGCCCCCCCGCGTAATGACCGCCATTTCCTCATCGCCGAGGAAGACCACGTCGCGCGTGTGCGCCAGAATCGCAGGAATGTCCGAGGCGACGAAAAATTCGCGGTCCCCGAGACCCACCACGATCGGCGGACCGTTGCGAACCGTCACGATCTTGTCCGGGTCGTCCGCCGAGATCAGCACGAGCGCAAACAGGCCGCGCATGTGGAGCAGCGCACGCCGCACCGCGCTCTCGAGCCCGTCGTCCTTCATCTCGCGCTCGACGAGGTGGGCCACGATTTCCGTGTCGGTTTCGGTGACGAAGCGATGCCCTTCCTGCTGCAGGAGCTGCTTGAGTTCGAGATAGTTCTCGATGATGCCGTTATGGACGACGACGATGCGGCCGGTGCAGTCCCGGTGCGGATGGGCGTTCTCCTCCGTCGGACGGCCGTGGGTTGCCCAGCGCGTATGCCCGATGCCGTAGGCGCCGTCGAGCGGGTGCCCGGCAATCACTTCTTCGAGCCGCGCGAGCTTGCCGGCGCTGCGCCGCAGCTCGATGGTCCCGTCGCGGACGACTGCGACGCCGGCGGAATCGTAGCCGCGGTACTCGAGGCGCCGGAGCCCGTCGATCAGGATCGGAAGGACCTGTTTCTCACCGATGTAGCCGATGATGCCGCACATAAGGTCGATGTTCGATGTTCGATGGACGATGCTCGATGCTCGATGAGTGTCTACCGTTTTCGCTTCTTCTCGGCAACCCAGCCGGGCTTGTTGATCTGCCGTCCGCGCGCGATGCCGAGGGCGCCGGCGGGAACGTCTTCGACGATTGACGAACCCGCCGCGACGTACGCATCCTTGCCGACGCGCACGGGCGCGACGAGCTGAGAATCGCTCCCGATGAACGCGCCGTCCTCGATGACGGTCGGATGCTTCGCGCTCCCGTCGTAATTACACGTAATGGTCCCGGCGCCGATGTTGACGTGCTCGCCGATGCTGGCGTCGCCGAGATACGAGAGGTGACTGGCCTTGGACCCCTTCCCGATCGTCGTCTTTTTCAGCTCCACGAAGTTGCCGATTCGCGCATCTTCGCCGACCTCCGACTGCGGCCGGATGTGCGCAAAGGGCCCGACGCGCGCTCCCCTCGCGATATGCGACTCGCAGATGACGCAGAAATTGTTGACGACGGCCTCGTCGTCCAGCGTCGAGTCGACGATGCGCACGCCCGAGTTGATGACGCACGACTGGCCGATGCGCGTACGCCCCTCGAGATAGACGCCGGGATGCAGCACCGTTTCGGAGCCGATGACCACATCCGGGCCGATCCAGGTGGTCGCAGGATCGATAATCGTGACGCCTGAGGCCATCAGCTCGTCGATCCGGTTGCGATTCATGATCGCGGTCACCTCTGCGAGTTCCTTCCGACTGTTGACGCCGAGCACCTCACGCGCATCATCGAGGATGAGCGTTTCGACGCGATCGCCGCGCGCCCGATAGATGCGAACGAGATCGGGCAGATAGTATTCGTTCTGCGCATTCGACGACCGGACGTTCTTCAAAGCGTCGAAGAGCGGCGCGAGATCGAACGCGTAGATGCCGCTGTTGATCTCGTCGATCCTGCGCTGGTCGTCGGTCGCATCCTTCTCCTCGACGATGGCCGCAATCGCTGCGTTGTCGTCCCGCACGATCCGGCCGTAGCCCCGTGGCTGCGGCACACGCGCCGTCAGGACCGTTGCCGCGGCGCGGGATTTCTGATGGCGGTCCACCAGCGCGCGCAGCGTGTCGGGCCGCAGCAGCGGCACGTCGCCCGACAGCAGCACCAGGGTCCCTGACGCGCCGCGCAGGTGCGGTTCGACCTGCAGCAGCGCATGGCCGGTGCCGAGCTGCGGTTCCTGCAATGCAAAGGTAAGACCCATCCGTTTCGCCAGGCCAACTTTCACGGCGTCAGCCAGGTGTCCGACGATCACCGTGACGCTGGCCGGGTTGAGGCGCTCGGCCGTTCGCAGCACGTGCTCGATGAGCGGGAGACCGGCGGCCGGATGCAGCACTTTCGGCTGCGCCGACTTCATCCGGGTGCCCTTGCCGGCGGCCAGAATGGCGACGTGGGTATCAGACATGACGCGAATGGAAGTGCCGTGGGAAAGAGTAGCAGCCGCGAGGCCTGCGGTGTTGGCAGCGGCCGGCCGCTATCGGCGTGCTTTGCGAACTTTGGCCGGGCTGCCGCTGGATCGATCGACGGCTGCGGCGGCCGCCGGCGGCGTCTCGAGCGCGTCGGCAAATCCGGAGAGGAGGCGGAGCGACTCGAGTTCGGGATCCTGTCTGGCGAGTGACCTATTTTCAGGGTTCAGAGCGACTGCCTGCCGGAGATGCTCGAACGACCGTTCGGCGTCGCCGCGCCGCGCAGTGGCCACGGCCATCATGTAGTGGGCGTGGTCGTGACGAGGGTTGGCTTCCAGCGCACGCGTCAGGTGGTGGAGCGCCGCCGGCTCGTCCGCCGAGTTCAAAGCAACCGTCGCGGCGTAAACCCAGTCGTCCGCCGTTCTTGGCGCCTGTTCACGGGGTTCGAGTTCGCGTTCGCACACCTTGAGGTAAAGCCTGGCGCGCTCGAGCAGCTCCCGCTCGTCCGGATAGCGGGCGATGACGTTGCGGAGGGCGTCGGCGGCGGCGGCAAAATCCCGGCGCTGCAAGGCCTGCAGCCCGCGTTCGTACAACGAAACCGCATCGTGGTACGTCGGTTTTTTCGGCGGAGGAGCCGGTTCGGCAACAGGTGCCGGCGGCGGCGGAGCAGCCGGGCGAACTGCGACCTTCGCCTGCGGTTTAGCGGTCTTGCGAACCCGCGGGCTGCTTTTCGGCGTTTTAGCTGAGGTTCGAGGTGTAGAGCGCCTGACCGACCCGGATCGGGCAGTGCTGGCCCGTTTCTGCTTCGGGGCCGGTTTACGAGCGGAGGTCCGGGGTCTGGAAACCCGGCGGGTCTTCGCCATTACGAGCGCACGTCCCGTGCGGCGCAGCGACAGTAGCAAATCGTGCCCGAACAGGTCAAGACCAGATGAGACTTACTTAATCGCGCACGCGCTTGTAGACGTCGTTGGGCGCCAATCCGTAACGCTCCGCCACTCGTTTCACGGCGTCCCTTTTTGACGGCGCGCCGTTCTGGATCTCTCGACCTATTTCGTCCGCAAGAGCTTCCTTCGAAACAGTCACTGCCGTCACCCTCTTCGAGGATTCAGGCGCCAGCGCGACGGTAAATTCCCCCTTCATCGAACTGAGCCGACCTAGAACCTGCTCAATAGGGCAAATGACCACCTCCTCGTGCGCTTTTGTAAGCTCTCTGCCGACCGCAACAGTTCGGCCGATACCAGCAATATTGGTCAAATCGCCAATTGTCCGGGCTATCCGGTGCGGGGCCTCGAAAAACACCGACGGGTTCTGTTGAGCGGCAAGCCGTTCCAGCCAGAGCTTCCTGTCGGTTGGGCCGCTGGGCGGGAATCCGAAAAAGCAGAACTCGCGGTCCGCAAAGCCTGCGACGGACAGCAACGCGGTCACCGCGCTCGGACCGGGGATCGGTTCGACCCGGATGCCCGCCTGACGTGCCGCGTGTACCAGCGCCAGGCCCGGATCCGATATCAGCGGGGTCCCGGCATCCGACACCAGGGCAACAGAGGCGCCGCCCAGGAGGTCGGCGATGAGGCGAGGTGTTTTTTCACGCTCGTTATGCGCGTGCAGACTCGTCGTTCGCGTCGAGATCGAGTAGTGTTGAAGAAGCCGGCCGGTCCGGCGGGTGTCCTCGGCCGCGATCAAGGAGACTTCGCGAAGAATCCGCAGCGCCCGCAGCGAGACGTCCTCGAGGTTGCCGATTGGAGTGGCGACCACGTAGAGGGTGCCGGACATGACGGGCCGCCGATTCTAGCAGATGTTTTCCGCCGAACCCTTACCCCATTTCGTCGACGAATTTCTGGCCTGGCTTCACGAAGTTCACCCCACCAGCGCCACCTTCGACGGCGTCCACCTGCACGACGACCTCATCGAGGATTTCAGCCGCACCGCAATCGAGGCGCAGGCGCGCGCGCTCGGGGGCTTCGCGCGCCGGCTGGGCGCAATCGATCCCGCGCGCCTCACCGAAGTCGAACGGCTGGAACGGCCCGTCATCGAGGCGCATATCCGCGCACGGACCTTCGAGCTGGAAACCGTCCGCACGTGGGAGCGCAACCCCCAGGCGTACGGCGACCTGCTCTCGACCAGCCTCGCCGGGCAGGCGCTGTTCGACTACGCTCCGATCTCCGAGCGCGGCCGCCGGGTGGTCTCGAAGCTGCGGCAGGTCCCACGGCTGATGCAGGCGGCGCGCGACAACGTGAAGGACCCCCCGGGCATTTTCGTCAAGGTTGGACTGGAAAGTCTCCGGGGCGCGCACCGATTTATCGAAGAGGACCTGCCCCGCGCGTTTTCCGCGCTGGACGACCTGCACATCCTGGGCGATCTGGCAGATACGTCCATGGAAGCCGCGGCGGCCATCGGCGCCACCATCCGGCACCTCGAAGAAGAGATCGCGCCGCGCGCACGCGGATCGTTCAGGCTCGGTCGCGACACATTCGAGCAGAAGCTCAGGCTCGAGGAGGGCATCACGCTCGACGCCGACAAGCTGCTGGCGATCGCGTCGCGCGAGCTGCACGCCACCCAGGAGGAGTTCCGCCGCGTCGGGTCCCGCGTGGACAACACGAACCCGCTCGCCGCGTGGGACAAGGTCAAGGGCGAACATCCCGGCGCCGCCGCGCTGGTCTCGACCGCGCAGGAACAGCTCGAGGAACTCCGGGCTTTCATCACCCGCCAGGGGCTCGTGACGGTTCCCGAGGGCACCGACGTCCTCGTTGGGCCGACGCCGAAATTCTATCGGTGGACGTTCGCGAGCATGTGGACGCCCGGGCCGTTCGAAACGCGCCCGCAGCGCGCGTACTACTACATCACGGATCCCGATCCGTCATGGCCGGCGGACAAGCAGGAAACGCACCTCCGCGACTTCAATTACGGCGCCCTCTGGTCGATTTCGATCCACGAGGTCTATCCCGGGCATTTCCTGCATTACCAGCACCTGCGCCAGCTGGCCTCGAGCTTCCGCAAATCGATCCTGTTCTCGTCGACCGCGATGGTCGAAGGATGGGCCCATTACGCGGAGCAGATGATGGTCGATGTGGGATTCCGGAAGAACGATCCGTCCGTTCGGCTCGGGCAGCTCGCCGAAGCCCTCATCCGCCTGTGCCGCACGATCGTCGGGATTCGTCTCCACTGCGAGGACCTGTCGGTGGAGCAGGGTGTTCGATTCTTCCGCGACCACGCCTATCTGGAGGAATCGGCAGCCCGCCGCGAAGCGGAACGGGGCACCTTCGATCCGTCGTACGTGTTGTACTCGCTCGGCAAGCTGGCCATCCTCCAGCTGCGCGAGGACTATGAGGCTCGGGAGAAAGAGCGATTCTCGCTGCGCCGGTTCCACGACACGCTCCTCGGGAACGGCACCGTCCCGCTGGGGCTGCAGCGGAGCCTGATGCTGGGCGAACCGAACGGCGCACTGCTCGAATAGCGCGTCAGACGCTCGACTTCGAGGTTGGAGGTTCGTGGTTACGGGTTACACTAGGTCTTTGCCAGTGGTCATGTAGCATTTCTTTATGCCCCTTTACGAGTACGAGTGCGAGGCCTGCCACCAGCGGTTCGAGAAGATTCAGAAATATTCTGATGCACCGATCGAGGTGTGTGCCAAGTGCGGCAAGGGCCCGGTGAAGAAGCTGCTGTCCTCCCCCGCGATCCAGTTCAAGGGCTCCGGCTGGTACATCACAGACTACGCGAAGAAGTCCGGGTCAGACGCCGGCAAAACCGGCTCCTCATCCTCCTCCAGCGACAGCTCATCGTCCTCCGCTGAGTCGAAGCCATCGACGCCCGCCAGCAGCGAAAGCAAGAAGAGCGAATAGGAGATCAACAGCAACTACTCAACTTCACAACTTCAACTACTCGAGTTGGGAATTGGAAGTTGGGAGTTTCCGTTGTGCAGTTGGCCGTTCTGTAGTTATCTATTTGGCTACCGCGTCCAGCATCCCGCGCAGATACTCGGTGAAAGGTTCGCGCAGGTCCGGACGGCGGAGCGCGAAATAGACCACGGCTTTCAGGAATCCGAGCTTGTTGCCCGTATCGTGGCGGACGCCTTCGATCCGGCAGCCGTAGATGGGCCGTTTCTTCAGCAGCTTCCGCAGCGCATTCGTGAGCTGAATTTCGCCGGTGCGATCTTTTTCGCGCGCGGTCTCTTCGAGCGCCGGGAAGATGTCGGGCGTCAGCACGTAGCGGCCGATGATGGCGAGGTCCGATGGCGCTTCGCCGCGCGGCGGCTTCTCGACCATGTCGTGAATGCGGTACACGCCGGGCCGGATTTCCTCGGCGTCGACGATGCCGTAGGAGCTGACGCTGTCAGAGGGAACCTGCTCGATCGCGAGGACTGGCCCGCCGAGTTCCTCGAACACGTCGACCATCTGTCTGAGCGCCGGCGGATCCGCATCGATCACGTCGTCTGCGAGGATGACCGCGAACGGTTCGTTGCCGACGAGCGGCTGCGTCACGAGCACAGCGTGGCCGAGGCCGAGCGGCTCTCCCTGTCGCACGTACGAAACATTGATCAGATTTGAGATTTTCCGGATCTCTTCGAGGAGTTCGGTCTTGCCGCGCGCCTCGAGAAACGTCTCGAGTTCGAAGGCGACGTCGAAGTGATCTTCGATCGCGTTCTTGCCGCGGCCGGTGACCAGGATGATGTTGTCGACGCCTGACGCGAGCGCTTCCTCGACGCCGTACTGAATGATCGGCTTGTCCACGAGCGGCAGCATCTCTTTCGGCTGCGCTTTCGTGGCGGGCAGGAAGCGTGTGCCGAGTCCCGCCGCAGGAAAGACGGCCTTGCGCACCGCGTGCGTCATGCCGCGATCATATAGGATTTATCGATGCTCGACCCTGCCTACCTCCGCGATCGCATCGAGGAGTTGCGCGCCGCGCTGCGCCATCGCGGCATCGATCCGGACCCGCTGGTCGGACCGCTGGTCGAGCTGGAAACACGCCGCCGCGCGTTGATCCCCGACGTCGAAACGCTGAAGCGCGAGCAGAACGCGTCGAGCGCCGAGGTTGCGCAGGCGAAGCGCGAAGGCCGCGATCCGTCGGCGATCTTCGCCGCCAACAAGGAGCGCGCGCTCAGGATCAAGCAGCTCGAGGCAGAGCTCGAGGACGTCGAACGCCGCCGGCACGACGCGATGCTCATGATCCCGAACGTGCCGGACGGGTCCGTCCCCCTCGGGGCAAGCGCTGACGCCAACAAAGAGGTGCGCCGGCGCGGGACGCCGCGGTCGTTTTCGTTTCCGCCGAAAGCGCACTGGGACATCGGAACGGGACTCGGGATTCTGGACTTCGAGCGCGCGACCCGGATGTCGGGCGCGCGGTTTTCCGTGTTGATGGGCGGAGGCGCACGGCTTGCGCGCGCGCTCATCAATTTCATGCTCGATCTCCACACCCGGCTGCACCGCTACACCGAAGTCGAGCCGCCCTTCCTCGTCAACGCGGACGCGCTGCGTGGCACGGGGAACCTGCCCAAGTTCGAGCAGGACCTCTTCAGGATTGCTGGTGACTGGGACTTGTTTCTGATCCCGACCGCGGAAGTACCGCTGACGAATCTGCACCGCGGCGAGATCCTCGACGGGCGGGAGCTGCCACTCCGATATACGGCTTACACGCCGTGCTTCCGAAGCGAGGCGGGCTCCTATGGTGCGGATGTGCGCGGACTGATCCGGCAGCACCAGTTCGACAAGGTCGAGCTCGTGAAGTTTGCGACGCCGGATTCGTCGTACACGGAACTCGAAAGACTGACGGCGGACGCGGAGGAAGTACTCGACCGCCTCGAGCTGCCGTATCGGACGATGCTGCTCTGCACCGGGGATATGGGCTTCGCGTCGGCGAAAACGTACGACATCGAGGTCTGGCTTCCGAGTCAGGAGACCTATCGAGAGATCTCGTCGTGCAGCAACACCGAGGCGTTCCAGGCGCGCCGCGCCAACATCCGCTTCCGGCCGGAGGGCACCGGTAAAGCGGAGTTCGTGCACACGCTGAACGGCTCCGGGCTTGCCGTTGGCCGAACGCTGATCGCGATTCTGGAGAACTACCAGGAAGCTGACGGGTCAGTGACGATCCCCACCGCCCTGCAACCGTTCATGGGTGGTGTGGAGCGCCTGTCCGCCGACACGGCCTCTTCCATCGAGTGACGCCAGCGGGCTGCCGCGACGGCCGTCCGAAACGATTGACGCTCAGGCTAGCGGCTGCGGCGTCTGGAGGTCACGGTCAAGAGTGTCTCGATCAGCGCGTCAGGCGCGACAGGTCTCGCGAGACACGTACGGAAGCCGGCCAACAGCGCGGACTGCCGTTCCAGCGGATTGCGATACGGCGCCAGCGCGATGACCGGCACCTCGCTGTCCTTTCCCGATCCCGCGAGCGAAGCATGTCCGAGCAGGCGGTACCCGTCGTCTTCGGCGAGGACGGCATCCACGATCACGGCAGCGAGGTCTTCCTCGTTCGCCGCGACACCGTCCAGCAGCGCGAGCGCGGCGGGGGTCGAATCGGCCTGCAGCACGACCGCTCCGTACTGCTCCAGCGCCACCGCCATCATTTCGCGGCTGTCCCGCTCGCGCTCGACGACCATGACACGGAGCCCTTCGAGCATCTGCTCCGTCGGATCCTGTGAGAAGGTGACGCGTGCCGCCTCCGGCATTACCGGAAGCTTCACCGTAAACGTGCTGCCCACACCGACCGTGCTGGTCGCGGTAACGCTGCCGCCATGCAATTCGACAAGCTGCCGCACGAGCGGGAGTCCGAGCCCCAGCCCGCCGTGGCGTCTGCTCGACGACGCGTGCGCCTGCCTGAAGCGCTCGAACATGAACGGCAGAAACTCCGGGTCGATCCCCACTCCGGTGTCGGCTATGACGATCTGGAGCACGTCACCCGTCCGATCGAGCTCGACACGAACGAGACCGCCGCTGTCGGTGAACTTGATCGCGTTCGACAGCAGGTTCCAGATGATCTGCTGCAGCCGATCCGCGTCGCCTGCGACCCATGTCTCTGGAATCGAAAGGCTCGGTTCGAGCCTGATCTCCCGGGCGAGCGCGGTCGGCGCGACCACGTCGAGCGCGGCCTGCACCACGTTGAGCACATTTACGGGCTGCACGTCTATCCGCAGCTTGCCGGTCATGATGCGGGCCATGTCGAGCATGTCTTCGACCATGTGCATCTGAGCGACCGCGTTTCGATCGATCACTTCCAGCGCACGTCGTCTGAGCGCCTGGTCCACGTCACGCGCCAGGAGAATTTTCGTCCACCCCAGCACCGCGTTGAGAGGCGTCCTGATCTCGTGCGAAAGCGTCGCGAGGAATTCGTCCTTCGTACGAAGCGCGTCTTCGGCGACCGTGCGGGAGAATTCCGCTGCTTCAATCTGATGCCGGAGTTCGCGTTCCGTGGCGACGCGCTCGGACACATCCTCGATCCACGTGATCGTGCCGGCAACCCGGCCGCCGACCAGCAGGGGAGCGATGCGCGCGGTTTGCGCGGGTTCGGGCGTACTCGCCGCAGCCGGGATGAGGAATTTGTGAAACGTGTGCGCGAGCACGCGGGATTCTCCGGCGAGCGCCGCACGGTAGTGCGCTTCGAATCCGCGAAGCGCGATCTCCGGAAAGATGTCGAACAGCCGTCGCCCGATGGCCGACTCGGCCGCGACACCCGAATGCTGCTCCAGCCAACGGTTCCAGCTCTCCACGCGCAGTTGTGCGTCGGTCGTGAAAATTCCCTGGCTGGCGAACTCGTTCAGCCACCGGAGCGTGGCCGCATTGAGCAGCTCGCCTTCGTTTTCGGGGCTCACGACCGTCCCTCCCATTGCTCGACCGCTTGTATAAGTCGATCGAGAGAAGCCACGCTGAGGACGATGACGAGGTATCCGGTGACCTCAGCTTCGCGGAGGCGAAAGCCGGCGTGGACGACGAGCGCGTACCTGAGCCCTTCGCGGTTGACGATCAGGGATTGCAGAACGGCCTGCAGCGTATCGAGGTTCAGTTGCGGAACAGAAAACGAGACCTGCACCTGCAGGATGTTTCCAAACGTTCCCAGGCAGGCATTCAGGAGGATGTTCCCGACTTCCGTCAGCACTTCACGGGCCGATGCGTCGAAGGGGAGCGGCAGGGGCGGCTCGTTCGTCAGCAACTGCTTCAACATGCCTGCTGCCGAGTAGTCGAGGACGAGCAGCGCATCTCCGCCTACGGGGCCTGAGAAAATCTGGTGTACGCTCGCCACCTGGTCCGACACGAGTTGCCGCAACGCATTGTCCACAGCGGCAATCGGGTGTACCGACACTTGCGGCACTTCGAGCACCACACGATGGCCCGTGAGCTGCGACAGCGACGCGGCAGCGCGTCCGAACCCGATGTTCAGCAATTCGATCAGCGCATCATGCTGCGAGGCCGTCAAATCCATCATGGCCTCTCGAGGGCAGACGTAACGGTGGCCACGATCTGTTGCGGCTGAACCGGCTTGTTCAGGAAGGCGACGCCGCCCGCATCGCGCACGAGATCGTGTGAAGACGTCTGGACATCGGCCGAGACGACGATGACGCGTGCCGCCGGATCGAGCTCCCGAATCTTCGCGAGTACCTCGAGTCCGTACATACCCTTCATGACCAGGTCCAGGAGCACCACGTCCGGTTTTTCCAGAACATAACGTTCGAGTGCCGACAGCCCGTCTTCGGCTTCGACGACGTCGTATCCCGCCTGCTCGAGCGCTCGGCGGGCGCTTCGTCGCGCCAGCGCCGAATCGTCGACCAGCAGCACCTTCGGGTTCATAAACGTTCCATGATCGCGGCCGCCATGCATTCGAGCGGGACGACCTCATCGGCCAGTCCGGCCTCAACGACGGCGCGCGGCATGCCGTACACTACGCAGCTCTCCTCGGCTTCCGCAAGGATATTCCCCCCGAGCGATTTGATCCATCCGGCTCCCTCCCGCCCGTCACTTCCCATGCCGGTCATGACGACGCCGAGCACGGCGCTCCCAAACGTCTGAGCCGCGGAATGGAACAGGACGTCCACCGATGGACGATGGGCCGTGTCGAGCGGTGTGAGATCCAGGCCGGTGGTGATCCCGGTCCGGTTCCGACGAAACACGAGGTGCCGGCCCGCGGGCGCGAGATACGCTGTGCCCGCTCGCACCTCGTCTCCCTCGCGCGCCTCGACTACGGTGAGCGCGCACATCTCATTGAGCTTTGCCGCATACATCTCGGTGTAGCCCAGCGGCATGTGCATGACCATCGCGATCGGCACGCGGAAGTCTTTTGGGAGAGCCGGGATGAGGCGCTTGAGGCCCTGCGGACCGCCCGTCGATATCCCGAGGACCACGACGTCGATGGGCGAGCGCGCCCGATCCGGATCCGGCGAACGGCTGCGCGTGCTCGCCGCGACGCGCAGCCGACTGGCGAGTCCGACGCGGGCGGCTGTCTTCACTTTCTGAACGACTTCGTCGGAGATGTCCATCAGGCGCTCGGTCGCAAGCGCCGTCGGCTTCTGGACGAAATCGACCGCCCCCGCATCGAGCGCGGCCAGTACCTGCTCGGCCGACTCCGCCGCGATGCTCAGAATCAGGATCGGCACCGGCGATCGTCGCATCTGCTCGCGGACGAACGCGACACCGTCCATGACGGGCATGTTCAAATCGCAGGTGATCACGTCCGGCTTCAGTTCGGCGGCACGCTCGAGCGCCTCCTCCCCGTCGCGCGCCGTGCCGACGACGTCGATGAACGGGCTGCGGGACAGCATCGCGGAGACGACCTTTCGCACGTACGCGGAGTCGTCGACGACGAGCACACGAATGATCTCAGACATGCAGCTCCCGTCGGGTCTCCGATTGCTTCACATACACGAACGCACCGCCGATCTCTTCGAGTTCGAACCGGGAAGTCACTTTCAGGAGCGACTCGGATGCGCCGACGCACAGATAGGCCGGCGACGGCATGTACCGCGCCAGCGCCTCGACCACCCGGCGCACGGCGGCTTCGGCGAAATAGATGAACACGTTCCGGCAGAACACCACAGGCGCGCCGGCCATCGCTGTCAGCTCCTCTTCATCCATCAGATTCAGCACGCTCCACGAGCGCACGCGCTGGTGCAACGATGGATCCACCGCCCAAAGGTCTCCGTCGCGGGTGAAATAGCGTTCGCGCATCGCCTGTGGCAGGCTGCGAAACGCGCGCTCCCGAAACCGGCCGCGGCGCGCGCGCTCCACAGCCGCGGCGCTGCCGTCGCTCGCATGGATCTCAATGGGAGCGCGCGCAAACCAGCCGCTCTCTTCGAGCAGCATGGCAATGGTCAATGGCTCCTCGCCGGTCGCACACGGGCTGCTCCAGATTCGAATCGGTGAGTACGGCGCCCGCCGCGCGAGGGCTGGTACCACGCAGTTCACGATGGCGCGAATCTGGTCGATTTCGCGCCAGAAATAGGTCTCCGCGACCGAAACGGCATCCAGCACGCGGCGCCATTCGGCGGCAGCGTTCGCGTCGTATTTGAGCAGGTAGTAGTACTCCAGATACGACTGGAAGCCGTGCTCCAGCACGAGCGGCGCCAGGCGATCGGCGAGCATCTCGATCCGCGCGGCGTCGTAAAAGACTCCAAGCCGCTCCTGCACCAGATCGCGGAGCATTGGCAGAGCAGCGGAAGACAAACCGTTGGCGTCGACGGGCATCAGGGAATTCCCGAGTCAGAGCGACTCATCCGCTGAGGCCGTGTCGGACTGCCGCGCGAATGCGGCTGCGGCGGCGCGGCGTACCGAGCGGGAGGGGTCCTGGCGCGCCATGAGTGAGAATCGCCGTGCCACGCCGCGTGCTCCCAGTTCGTCAAGCGCGCGGATCGCAGCCTCGCGAACGGACGGGTCCGGATCGTCGAGGGCCTTTCTGATTACCGCAGAGGCGTCAGGCTGCTGCATCCGGCAGAAGGCGGGAATCAGCACGCACCGTGCGGCAGCGCCGCTGGCGTCGAACGCCGCCTCGAGCGCGGAAATACGGTCCGGTGGCAGTTGGGACAGCGCCTTCAGCGCCCCGTCTCGGCATCGCCCATCCGCGGCGAGCGTGACCAGCTCCGAAATCGCGATGGTAGACGTCGTCTCCGCTCGCGCGGCGGCTGCGAGCGCCTCGATGGCCGATGCTCTCACCCTGTCGTCCTCGTCCGCGGCGGATATCCACGCAAGGAGCGGAATGCGCCCGGACGCGGGCTTCGTGGCGAGCGCATCGACGGCGGCGAGGCGTCGCGCGCGATCCCCGGAACGCGCGGCCTCGGAAAGGGCGCGTTCAGCGCGCGGATCCGATGAGCCGCCGAGTGCGCGGAGTGCGGCTGCGGCGAGATCCGAATCGTCGTGGGCCGCGTGCCGCAGGAGCACGTCGGCCGCCGCGGTGCCGCCGATCTTCCCGAGCGCGTCCAGCGCCGCGATGCGAACATGCATACCCGGGTCCGTAGACGACAGGGTCACGATGCGTTGCACCGCGGCCGCGACTCGCAGCGTTCCGAGGCTGTTCAGCGCGAAATATCGCACCCACGCATCCGGGTCGTCGGTCGCGTCGAGCAGAAGCCGGGCGGCTTCGTCCCCGCCGAGCATCCCGAGTGCGTGCGCCGCGCCTGCCCGCGCCCGCGGCGTGTCTTGGGTTAGAGCTCTCCGGAGGATCGGGAGCGCCCGTCGCTCATCGATGTAGGGCAGCTGTTCGAGCGCGGCGCGCCGCACACGCTCATCCGAGTCGTTGCAGCACGCGACGAGCGGATCCATGCACTCCGAATACCCGAAGTAGCCCGCAATTCGCGCCGCCGACTCCCGGGCGAGCGGATCGGGATCCGTGAGCAGACGTGCGATCTGCTGCGGCATCCCCGCGTGCCCCAGCGAATTCAGCGCACCGATGGCCGCTTGCCGAACAGTCGCATCCGAGTGCCGCAGCACGGTGAGCAGCGGGGTGAAGGCGGCAGGATCTCCCAGCGCGCCGAGCGCCGCGGCCGCCGCCGCCACGAGCTGCCGGTCGTCCCCACCCAGCAGCGGAATCAGGGCCGGAGCCGCCCGCGGACTTCCGATGCGTGCGATCGCCTTCACGGCCGCTATTCGCGTCTCGACATCGTCGGCGTCGAGCTGCTGGATCAACAGGTCGACAACCGGGGCACCCTGCCTCGCGATCGCTTCGATGGCCCCGGCTCTCAGGTCAGGATTCCCCAGCAGTCGTGTGAGGGCCCGCTGGACCGCCGCGCCCTGCAGCCACCCCAGCACGAGGACGTACGATCGCAGATCCTCGACCCCGGCACCCGCGAGCGCATCGACGAGCCGCTGCGCACCGGCGGGTCGAATTGTTTTTCGAAACGCGTCGACGACGAGTTCGCCCGCAAGCGACCGTTGTTCGATGCGCGCGTGCAGCCGGGCGAGCGCACGCACGATGGGCGCCAGGGGGCGGTCGGCGTTGAGCCCCTCGACGAGCGGTGCAACGACGCGAACGTCGCCGAGTTCACCAAGGGCTTCGGCGACGGAATCGCTGAGTTCCGGCGCCGAGAGCAGCGGAACGAGGGCTGGTCCCGCGCGCGGATCGTTGATTTGCGCGAGCGCGTCGATTGCAGGAAACGCGACGAAGAAATCGCCGCCGGCGAGAGCCACCAGCGCATCGACGGCTTCCCGCGCGCGAAGCCGTCCAAGGGCTTCGATTGCGTGGAAGCGAACGTTGACGTCCTCATCGGCGAGCGCGCGGATGAGCGCCTCGACCGCATCGGGCCGCTGCTGCTCGCCCAGCGCGAGAGCCGCCTGGACGCGGAGATCGACGTCCGAATCCTGGAGCAGCTCGATGAGACAGTCGACGACGTCGACATCGCACGCCGCGAGCAGTTGGAGCGCACTGCTCAGCACGTTGAAATCACGGTGCTCTGCCCTGAGTGCGTTCAGCAGCGACACCATCATGGGCCGCGTGGCATGCCGCGCGAGCGCCTGGACGATGTCCCGGCGCACGCGCCAGTTGGGATCGCGCAGGGCAGCGGAGAAGAGCTCGGGTGAGTCGACGTGAGACGCGCGGCTGATCGCCTGCGCGGCCTCTTCGCGGGTGCGCTCGTCCCCACTCTGCAGCGCGGCGGCCAGTGTCCGTTCCGCATCAAGCCGCGGCGTCACATCCTCGACCGCCACCATTACGCCAACAATGACGGTTCCGTCGCGCAGCGGCGCCAGCGTGACACGCTGTTGCATGCGATCGAAATGCGAGGACGGAACGCGCGGCGGGCACGGAATGAGATAGTGATGGAGCGCCGGCGCAAGCACGCGGATGGCTCCGACCGACAGCACGAGACGGAACTCGTCGAGGAGTCCACGCTCGGCCAGCGATGGGATCACCTCAGCCAGTTCGCGTCCACGCACCGATGCGGCTGGCATGCCGCTGGCCTCTGCCATCCAGTCGTCCCACGCGGCGATCTGCAGCCGCGTGTCGACGGAAAACACCCCGATGGAGACCGGATCCGAGCCCGCGGTTGACCCGGGTGCCTTCAACGCCCGTTTGCTCGCGCCCGGTGGCCGTTGGACCCGTTCGCACCCGCAGCGATGCTCGCGAGCGCTTCGGCGCGACGCAGCAAATCTTCGGTAGAGGTCTGTGTTTGCCTGAACCCTTCGACCGTTCGCTCGACCGCTTCGCGCAGCGTGCTGACATCATCGATGACGCCGGCGGCGGCGCGTGAGTGCTCCTGGTTCGCGGCGGTAATCGTCTTGATTTGCTTCGCGGTGCTCGCCGCGGCCGTGGTCATGTCCTTGATGGCGCGCGCCTGCTCCCTGAGCGCCTTGGCGCTCTGCTCGGACTGCTGACGCATCGAATCGGCCGCTTGCGAGATCTCCGCGGCTGCGCCCGACTGCTCGGCCATCGCCCGGGTGATTGCCACAGCCATGCGGGCGAGGGCTTCCGCCGCCTTTGCGATCTCGTCCGCGGCCGCGGACTGTTGCGCGATTGCGCGTGACGTCGTCGTGGCTCCTTTGCGCATCGATTCAGCGGCCTTCGCGATTTCTGCCGCGCTGCCCGTCTGTTCAGCGGTGGCCTTCCGCACCTGCACCGCCAGCAGCGTGGTGCTCTGGGCCGCCTTCATGATGTCGCGCGACGCGCGTCCTTGTTCCGCAACCGCCTTGGTCACCTCCTGCGCGACCTTGCGCATTTGCGCGGTCGCCTGAACGATAGACGAGGCGGTATTCGCCTGTTCCGCGGTGGCTCCCGCGATCTGCCTGGCCTGCTCCGACGCCGCCTCGATGGCCGCCGCGACCGATCGACTGGCCGTCCGCTGCTGGCCGACCGCGGTGGCTGCCTGTGTGACGAGCGCAGACGTTTCGACGACGCCGCCGAGGATTTTGCGCAGCCCCGCTGCGCCGTTTTCCGCCAGCGCGCCGCTCTCGTCGGCGACACGCAGGCCGTCGTTGGCCGACGCGACCGCTTCCGACGCGACCTCCTGCAGGGCCCGAATGATGCCGGCGATGTCGGACGTCGCTTTGGCGGATCGATCAGCCAGGTTGCGGATCTCCTCCGCGACGACCGCAAAGCCGCGGCCTGCGTCGCCGGCGCGGGCGGCTTCGATCGACGCATTGAGCGAGAGCAGATTCGTGCGCTCGGCAATCAGATTGATCGTATCGACGATGGACGTGATGTCGCCGGTACGCTTCCCCATTTCACGCATCACCGTCGCCGATTGCGCCATGGAGTCGCGCATCCGCGAAATACCCTGGATGGAGCGCTGGACGACGGCCCCGCCCTCCTCCGCATCGCGCGCGAGCCGGCGCGTGTTTTCTTCCGTCTGGCGCACGAGACCGGCCACGTGCTCGCTGGTGCGCTCGAGCTCCAGCGCGGAGACGGACGCGTCGCGCGATGTCTCGCTGATGCGCGTACCGTTCTGGGCGACCGACTGGACCGATCGCGACATCTGCTCGATCGCCGCCGAGTTCTGCTCGACCGCCGCGGCCAGTCGCTCGGAAATGGCGCCGACCTGTTCGATGGATGCGGCCATCTCATTGATGGACGACGATGTCTCTTCTGCCGCCGCGGCCAGATCATCCGCGTTTCCCGACACGCCCTTGATCGAGTGCGTCATCTCCTCGATTGCGGCAGCGGTCTCGTTCACAGACACGGTGAGGTTTTCCGTGTCCCGCGAGAACGACTTGATGGACGAAGCCATCTCGTGCACCGACTGCGTGACCTGCTGCGTCGAGGAGGCCATTTCTTCGACCGTGGTGCGCACGCGCTCGATGGACGCGGTGCTCTGATGCGTCGAGGCGGCCGTCTGTGCAGCAGAGGCCGCGAGGCTCGCGCCGTTCTGCGTCACCTGCTCGATCGACGCGGCCATCTCGTTCAGCGACGACTGCAGCTCCTCCGTCGACACCGACACCGAGTCGGCCTGGAGCGCGGTATCCGACAGCGAGCCGCGCATCTGACTCAGTGTCTTGAGAGACCGGTCCAGCGTCGTGCGCTGCGCGTCCGTTCCCTGCGCCGCGTCCGTCGCAATTCGAGCGACGGCGGCCGCTGCGCTCGTCAGCCGTTCACCCTCCGCCGACCCTGGCGGGACCGCCGCCGTGCGGCCGTTCGAGCGCCCATTCGTCCGACTATTTACCTTGCGGCGTGCCATGGTTCCACCTCTGAAGGACCGGGACTGCCAGGCAACTCGTCGGCGGTGTTCAACACCGCATCGAGGTCCAGCAGCAGAATCAAACGATCGGAAATGTTCGCCACGCCGGCCAGGTATCTGCCGCTCTGTTCGTCGAGGCCGCTGCCGGCCGGCTGAAACGCAGCTGAGTCAAGCGACAGGAACTCGCGCGCGCTGTCGACGACCAGGCCGACCTGCCGCGCCCGACTCTGCACGACGACGAGCCGCGTCCGGAGATCGAACGGCGCCCGCTCGAACCCAAAGCGGGCCCGCAGATTCAGAGCGGGCACGACCCGACCGCGCGAGAAAACCACCCCGTCGACGAACCGGGGTGCGTTCGGGACCGCGGTGACCTGCTCGAGCATCTCCACGTGCAGCACGTCCCGACTGTGGACCGCGTACGTGGTTCCGGCGACATCGAACAGGATGAAGTTGTCCATCATGACTGCGCTCCCACGAGTCCGCCAGGACCCGAGCGGGCGATGGCCGCGGCGTCGAGAATCAAGACGACGCGACCGTCACCCAGGTCGGTCGCGCCGAGCACCCCGGGCACGTCGACCAGCGCATCCGTCATGCTCCTCACGACGATCTCGCGCTGACCGGTGATGCGATCCACCGCGAGCCCGACCGCGTCCGAGCCCGATCCGATGACGAACACGTGCAGGGCGCGGCCAGGCCGGGCCGCGATCCCGAAAATATCCGACAGACGCACGATCGGCAGCATGCCGCCGCGAAACGGCGCGACCTCATGGCGGCCGACGCGGCGCAGCACACCGGGCGTTACTTCGACGACTTCGCGGACCGAGGCTTGCGGCACCGCGAACCGCCGATCGCCGACGACCGCGAGAAGCGCGTCCGTGATCGACAACGTCAGCGGCAGCTCGATCGTGAAGCGTGTGCCCTGGCCCGGCGTCGTGTCGAGCGAGAGCGTCCCGTTCAACTCGTCGATCGTGGTCTGCACGACCGCCATGCCCACACCGCGGCCGCTCGCGCGGTCCGATTCGTCGCGCGTCGAAAAACCGGGCGAACAGATGATGCGGAGGAGCGTCGAATCGTCTACTGCGCCGTCGGCGAGGGCAATCCCCGCCGCCCGCGCCCGCGCGACAACGCGCGCCGCATCGATCCCGCGGCCATCGTCCGAGACTTCGATGACGACGATGTCGCCGGCGCCGGCAGCGGCGAGCGTGAGCGTGCCCTGTGGCGGCTTCCCCGCGGCCTGGCGTTCGGCGGGCGTCTCGAACCCGTGGCTGACCGCATTGCGCACGAGATGGACGACAGGGTCGAGCATGCGTTCGATCAGAAACTTGTCGATTTCGGTGTGCTGCCCGCGCAGTTCGACACGGACATCTTTCCCGAATTCCCGCGCGAGATCACGGACCACGAACGGCACTCTGCTGAAAATCTCGCTGACAGGCACGAGCCGCAGCCGCACCACGCCTTCGCGCAAGTCGCGAAGCTGACGCTCGAGCGTCGCGCTGTTCTCCTGAACCGGCCGCCACTCGACCGCCGGCACGTGACGCTCGAGGCCCTTCAGCGTCTCGTCCATCCGCGCCCGCGTGATGACGAGATCCCCGATCATCCGCATCAACTCGTCGAGACGCGTCAGATCGACACGCACGACGTGCGAAGGTTGGATGGTGCGCGCAGGACCCTCTTCCGGCCGTCGCAGAACGTCCCCTCGCGGCGTATCGCCAGAGGGACCAAGCGGCTCCGTTGATATTCCGTCCTCGCGCCACTGCTCACGAACGGCCTCCGGCAGTTCAGCAGCCAGCAGGAACTCGAACGCCACCCCCTCGGGCCGAACCTGCGGCGCCGCATCGACGAGGGTGCCCGCCGCGCGCAGACGCCCACGAACGGAGTCGACGTTGACACCCCGCGACACGAGCGACGACGAGGGAACGAACGTGACCTTCCAGTTCGCCGCAGCTCGGGAAGCGGACGCTGCGGCAGGCATTGGCCTCGCGGCTCCTGACGCTGGCGTCACGGCGGACAGCAGGCCCAGAGCCCGATCGTTTTCGGGAGTTGACTCGCCCGAGCGTCGTGCTGCGATCGTCCGCTCGAGGGCATCGACGCCGTTGATCAGGGCGTCCAGACCGTCCTTCGTGAGCACCGCCTCCCGCTGCCGCAAGACGCGGAGATAACTCTCCATGTGGTGCGCGAGCATTTCCGCCTCGCGCAATTCCACCATCCCCGAGATGCCTTTGATCGAGTGGAACGTGCGGAACAAATCGTCCAGGCAGGACGGATCCAGTTCCCCCCCGTTCAGGCCGTCGTCGAGGACGAGCAGCAAGCGGCGCATCGCTGACAGGTGCTCGTCGCACTCGGCGAAGTAATCGTCCATGAACCCGGCAAGGAAATCCTCGTCGCTGGTCACGCGTGCTCCCCGTGCGCGCTTTCGAGCAGCGACCGCACGTGACCGGCGAGCGCCTGCGGTGTGAACGGTTTGGTGAGATAAAGAGATGCGCCCGCCGCGAGCGCGGCCGCCCGGCTCTCCTCGTCGCCGCGCGTCGTCAACACGACGACGGGGAGACGACGGAAGGCCTGATGCTTGCGCACGAAGCGCAGCACCTCCAGGCCGTGCATGTCAGGCATGTTGAGGTCGAGTACGACCAGCGACACGGGCCCGACGGCGAGTTGTTCGATGGCTTCAAGGCCACTGCCCGCCTCCGAGAACCCGCCCACGCAGGTGTCGCGCAACGAGGCGATCACCATTCTGCGGATCGTGGGGGAATCGTCGACGACCAGAGTCCGTTCCATGGGGCAAACCCCTATTGTCCCCGATCTGGCGGAGGCGGTTGCTCGCTTTTACAGCTTTTTAGTGCTGGCTCAGCTGGACCTCAGCGGGCGATATCGCGCCTCCCACCTCGCGCCTCGCGCCTCGCCCCTCCCGCCTCCCGCCTCGCCCCTCGCGCGGTCGGGTGTAGCATAGCCGCCTTCGAGGTTTGATCTCATTGATCTGGAGAGTGGATCCGGTGTTGAACACGCAATGGCGCATTTTCGGCGTGGCGAGTCTCAGCGCGCTCGCAGCTCTAGGTACAGGACTCGGGGCGGCGTCCCCTCAGGACAACGGCGCGCGTCGGTCCGTCGAGCAGGTGCTGAACGGGATGACCTGGCGATTCGTCGGACCGTACCGGGGCGGTCGAACGCTTGCCGTCAGCGGCGTCGCCGGCGACGCGAAGACGTTTTATCTCGGCTCCGTGGACGGCGGCGTCTGGAAGACCGCGAACGGCGGCGAGAATTGGGAGCCGCTGTTCGACAGCCAGCCCGTGCAGTCGGTCGGGGCGATCGAGATCGCGCCGTCGGATCCGAACGTGATCTACGTCGGCACGGGCGAGGGCTGCATCAGGAACGACATCTCGTACGGCAACGGCGTCTACAAGTCGACGGATGCCGGCAAGACCTGGGCCCACATCGGCCTCGATGACAGTCAGCACATTCCGCGGCTGGCGATCGATCCGAAGAACCCCGACCGCGTCTTCGTTGCAGCGCTCGGCCACGCGTCCGGTCCGAACACGATGCGCGGTGTGTACCGCACGACCGACGGCGGACAGACGTGGAAGCGCGTGCTGTACAAGGATGACAAGACAGGCGCGGTCGATCTCTCGTTCGACCCGGCGAACACCAACATCATGTACGCGGCGCTGTATCAGCAGATCCGGACGCCGTGGAGCGCATCGAGCGGCGGACCCGGCAGCGGCCTGTACAAGACGACCGACGGCGGCGATCACTGGACCGAGCTGCAAGGCCATGGCCTGCCCGACGGTGTGCTCGGCAGGATCGGCGTCGCCGTCGGCGCCGATTCGAAAACCGTCTATGCGCAGATCGAGGCGAACGCCGGCGGACTGTATGTCTCGAAAGATGCCGGCGCGACGTGGTCGATGGTCAACGGCAGCGATCAGTTCCGTCAGCGCGCGTGGTATTTCACGCACGTCTTCGCGGATCCGAAGAATCCCGACATTGTCTACGAGCTGAATACCGGGGTCTTCCGTTCGACCGATGGCGGGAAGACGTTCCGCTCCGTTCACGGCGCCGACAGCCACGGGTTATGGATCGACCCCGCCGATCCCAATCGCATGATCACCAGCAACGACGGCGGAGCATCGATCACGCAGGACGTCACCGCGACGCCGGCTGTCTGGTCGTCGCAGGCGAATCAGCCGACGGCGCAGTTCTATCACGTCGATGCGGACGACCAGACCTACTGGGAGCTGTACGGGGAGCAGCAGGACGCCGGCTCCGTCGCCATTCCAAGCCACACGAATCACAACGGGATCCTCGCGTCCGACGTGCATGGCGTCGGCGGAGGCGAGAGCGGCTGGGCCGTGCCGTCGCCGGACGGCGAATACGTGTATGCGGGCAACTACATGGCGTTGTCGCGCTGGCACAAGGGCGGCGAGCAGGTATCCATCAACCCGTGGCCGGAAAATTCGATGGGCTGGGGCGCCGCGACACTTCAGCACCGCTTTCAATGGACCGCGCCGATCGCGCTCTCTCCGTTCGATCCGAACACCGTCTATTACGGCGGCGAGATTCTCTACAAGTCGACCGACCGCGGGTCGCACTGGACGAAGATCAGCCCGGATCTGACGCGCAACGACAAGAGCAAACAGCAGTCGTCGGGCGGTCCGATCACGCAGGACAACACGAGCGCGGAGTATTACGACACGATCTTCTGCATCGCCGAGTCTCCGAAGCAGCAGGGGCTCATCTGGATTGGAACCGATGACGGCCTCGTCCAGGTGACGCGCGACGCCGGAAAAAGCTGGACGAACGTCACCCCGCCCGAGCTCAAAGAGGCGCAGAAACAGTGGGCGAAGATCGCCATGGTCGCGCCGTCGCCATTCGACGCCGGGACCGTCTATGTCTCCGCGCGCCGGAACAAGATGGATGACTTCGCGCCGTATGTCTACAAGTCCACAGACTACGGAAAGACCTGGACCAAAATCGTCAACGGTATTCCCACCGGTTCCTACGTGAACTCCGTAAAGGCCGACACGCAGCAGCGTGGACTGCTGTTTGCCGCAACGGAACTCGGTGCGTACGTGTCGCTGGACGACGGCGCCTCGTGGGAGCTCCTGCAATTCAACCTGCCGCACACGTCCGTGCGCGACCTCGTCGTCCACGATGACAGTCTCGCAATCGCGACGCACGGCCGTGCGTTCTGGATTCTGGACGACCTCACACCGTTGCGGGAGATGGCACGGCAGACGACGCCGCAGCACGCGGCCGTCATCCTCTTCAAGCCAGCCGTCGTGTATCGCGATCGGGCCGGGCGCGGCGGTTTTGGCGGGTTCGGGCGCGGCGCGGCCGCACCGCCCTCTACAGGTCCGTCGACGCCGAACCCGCCGGCTGGCCCCGTGTTCGTGGACTACGTCCTCGAGAACAAGCCGGCTGGTCCGGTCACGATCGAAATCGACGATCCGAGCGGTCACGCCGTGCAGACCTATTCGAGCGCCAACAACGTCGCGCCAGGGGCGGCGCCGGCGCCCGAAGAAGGTCGGGGCGGCCGCGGCGGCCGCGGACGCGGCGGCTTCGGCGCGCCGGTCCAGGTGAACGTTCCCGACGCGGCAGGCTTCAACCGGCTGGCCGCGCCCCTGCCGAGCGTCGCACCAGCGACGACGCAGCACTGCATCCCCAATGAAGTGCTGTGGGGTGGCGGAGGACGCGGTGGCGCGGCCGTCGTGCCCGTCGGCACCTTCTCCGTCAAGCTGACGGTCGACGGGCAGTCGTACACGCAGCCGCTCGTCATCACCATGGATCCCAAAACGCACGTGAGCGATGCGGATGCGATGGAGCAGTACACCCTTGCGGAAAAGGTCAGCGGACAGGCCGATAGTCTGCACGACGCGGTCAACGACATGCTCTCCCTGCAGAAGCAGCTCGCGGATCTGCCCAACGGCAAGGCGCTCAGCGACAAGATGCAGTCGGTGATTGACGTCATGGCCAACCTGCACAGCACGTCGGGTGAAGATCCGCTGAATTACGCAATTGGCCTCGACAACAAGCTTGCCGATTTCGCGGGCGCCGTTGCCGGCGGTGAAGGGAAGCCGACGGAAGGGATGCTGGAGGTCTACAACGATCTCGAACCGCAGTTCGAGGCCGTGATGACCCGCTGGCGTGCGATCCAGGCGACCGATATTCCGGCCTTCAACGCGCAGCAGCAGCAGACAGGCGGCAAGACGATCGTGCCCGGCCCGCGGCCGACGAGCTGCGGCGGAAGAGGACGCGGAGGCATTTGAGAGCCGTTCAGACGGGTTACGGCGAATGCTCGTGACACCGGTCGGCTGCCAATGAGGAACGCCGTCCGTCCTCCAAGGCAATGAGATAATCAGGCACGTGGAGAGATGGCCGAGTGGTCGATGGCGGTGGTCTTGAAAACCACTGTACCCGGAAGGGTACCGGGGGTTCGAATCCCTCTCTCTCCGCCAGACAATTGGTGGACGCGCTCGACGGCCGCCATCTCGCGAACCTGACCCGCTCCGAGGCCGGCCGCGCGCTGCGGGCGCTCTCGTCCTGTTACGTCGAGCGGCGCGCAAAGCTCGCGTCCGGTGCTCCGCTCGAGACAGCGGGGAAGCGCGCAGCGTTCGCGCTCTACTACGGTCCGCTCCATTTCCTCACGATCGGTTCGATCGTGCGGGCCAGCGGCGTCGCCACGCCGCGAATTCGGACCGTTCACGATTTCGGCTGCGGCACCGGCGTCGGCGGCGCGGCATGGGCGCTCGAATCCGAATGCCTGCCGGCGCTTGCCGGAATCGATCGCAGCGCGTGGGCGGTAGCGGAAGCGAACTGGCTGTATCGGCAGCTTGGCCTGCGCGGACGCGCCGTTCGCGGCGACCTCGTGCGAGCGCTCCGGCCCCACGCACCCTTCGGCGACCAGGACGCGCTGCTGTTCGGCTATTCGCTCAACGAATTGCCCGACGCGATCCGACAGGCAGTGAAAGACGCTGTCATCGATGCGGTCAGGCGCGGCGCCGCACTCCTCATCGTCGAACCGATCGGCAAACGGCTCGGCACGGCGGGATGGTGGAGTCAGTGGCGCGCGGCCCTGCAGCCGCTCGGAGTACAGGAAGACGAGTGGCGATTGCCCGGAGCCCTGCTGCCTGAAACCACGCGCGCGCTCGGGCGCGCTGCAGGTCTTGATCCGCGAGAGGTGACCGCGCGCTCACTGTCGACGCGCGCCCGCGCGTCCTGAATCTACCCGAACAGGGGTTTGCGTTCCGGTTTCACCGAACCGGCCGTTGCAGCGATGGCGTACTCCCCTTCGGCGAGTCGACGGCGATGAGCCGAGAGCAGATCGCTTCGCGAGATCACGCCGATCGCACGGCGCGGCGCGCGGCGTTCGACGACCGGCAGCCGCCCGACACCCTCGCGGACCATGTGGTCAGCCGCTTCACGCAGCGAGCTGTCGTCGAAGATCACCGCGGGCGGACGCTTGACCAGATCGCCGATCCGGCGGGGCCCCGCGTGGGAATCGTCGAGGATGTCCCGCCTCGTCACGACGCCGACGAGCAGTTCGTTCTTGTCCACGACGGGGAAACCCTGATGGGACGATCCCGCCGCGCGGCTCGCAATCCACTCGCGCACTTCGGTGAGCGGGCGATCGGCCGGCAGCGAAACAGCCGGCCGGGCGCAGCAGTCCCGCACGAGCAGCGTGTCGAGAAAGTCCACCGAGTACTCCCCGAGCACGCGCTGGCCGCGGCGGGCGATCTTCTCGGTCATGATCGAATGCCGCATCAGCATCGCGGAGATGAAGAACGACGCGGTGCATCCGCCGAGCAGCGGCAGCAATCCCATCGGCTGACGCGTCGCCTCGAAAGCGAACACGACGGAAGCGAGCAGCGCCCGCGAGGCTCCCGCGAACAGCGCGCCCATACCGACGAGCGCGGAGACGCGGGCGTCGATGTGCGCGAAGGGCAGCATCCGCGCCGCCAGCGGGGCGATGCTCCCGCCGATCGCACCGCCGATGGTGAACAACGGCGCGAGCGTGCCGCCCGAGGTGCCGCTCCCGAGGGCAATTGCCCAGGACACGAACTTGAAGATGCCCAGCGCCAGCAGTGCGGAGCCGACGATCCGTCCTTCGACGGTGTTCGCGATGTTGTCGTAGCCCACGCCCAGCGTGTGTGGCGCGACCACACCGACGAGCCCCACGGCCACTGCGCCAATAGCCGGCCACCACATCCAGTGGACCGGCAGATGATCGAACACGTCCTCGATCCAGTAGACCGCTCGGGTAACCCCGGTGGCGATCAGGCCGACGACGGCGCCCAGAACGATGTAAAACGTCAGCGCGGCGCCCGAGGGGGGAGCCACGGTCGCCATAGGGAAGACGGGACCGGTATCGCCGAACCAGATTCGCACCGCCGTCGCGGCGGCGCTCGCGAGGGCGACCGGAATCACGGAGCGCGGGCGGTACTCGAACAGCAGCAGTTCGATGGCCAGGAGCACTGCCGACACCGGTGTGCCGAACGTGGCGGCCATGCCTGCCGCGGCGCCGGCCGCGAGCAGCGTCTTTCGTTCGTGCGGTGTGCACGGCGCCAGCTGGCCGAGCACCGAGCCGAGGGCGCCGCCCGTCGCGATGATCGGACCTTCCGCGCCGAACGGCCCGCCGGTCCCGATGGCGATTGCCGCCGAGAGCGGCTTGAGAAACATCACACGCGCGGGAATGCGGCTCTGGTTGAAGAGCACCTGCTCCATCGCCTCGGGGATGCCGTGGCCCCGGATCGCCGGCGAGCCCCACCGTGCCATCACGCCGACGATCAACCCGCCGAGCACCGGCACCCCGATGACCGCGAGTCCGAGATGGTTGTCGGCCGGAGAGACGGCCGCGAACGACCATCGGCCGTAAAACGACACGTTCGTGACGAACACGATGAGCGCCGTCAACCCTTTGGCGATGAAGCCGGCCGCAATGGCGGTGAGGATGGCGAGCCCGCACACCGCAGCGGTGCGCGCATCGACGAGTGCAGGTTCTGAAGGAGCCGCGACGACGTCAAGGGCGGGGGCAATCGAAGCATCAACAGGAAGCCCGGCCGTTGTCGTCGCGCGGCTGACAGGATGCCGGGGATCACCCGGAGCTTGCTCGGACACTCCTTCGATCCTCTCTCGTCGGGGTGGCCTGCGTCAACGTTGCAGACATGGCATCGGGTAAGATCGCGCCATGCTCCCGGCAGAGCGGGCCGTCCCGCGGCGGCCCCGCGTGACTCTCACGCAACAGATCATCATCGGATTGATCCTCGGGATTCTCGCCGGCTGGCTGGTCAGCCGCACCCACCCTGAATGGGCCCAGTACTTCAATCCGTTCAGCCAGCTCTTCCTGCGGCTGATCAAGATGATCATTGCGCCGCTGATCTTCGGAACGCTGGTCGCAGGGATTGCCGGCGCGGGCCACGTGAAGACGGTGGGACGCATGGGGCTGCGGGCGATCGTCTATTTCGAGATCGTCACGACGATCGCGTTGATGATCGGCCTGGTGGCGGTGAACGTGTTCCGGCCGGGCGTCGGGCTGGTGCTGCCGCCGAACACGGGCGCACCTGAAATCGCGGCGAGGGCGGCGACCTGGGACCAGGTTCTGCTGCACACGGTTCCCACCTCCGTCATTCAGGCGATGGCCGAAGGGGACGTGCTGCAGATCGTCATCTGGTCCATCCTGTTCGCGATCTCGCTCACGATGATCGGCGAGAAGGCGCGGCCGATGATCGCGTTCTGCGAATCGCTCGCGGAGGCGATGTTCAAGTTCACGAACATCATCATGATGTACGCGCCGATCGGCGTCGCCGCGGCGATGGCGTACACGATCGGGCATGGCGGATTCGGCGTGCTCCGCAACCTCGCATGGCTCGTCGGGACGCTGTACATCGCGCTTGCCGCGTTTTACCTGCTGGTCCTCGTGCCGGTGATGCTGCTGTTCCGCGTACCGATCGCGAAGTTCTACAAGGCCGTCCGCGAGCCGGCGATGATTGCGTTCTCGACGACGTCGAGCGAGGCGGCGCTGCCGCGCGCGATGGAAGCGATGGAACGGCTGGGGGTGCCGCGGCCCATCGTGGCGTTCATCATCCCGCTGGGGTACAGCTTCAATCTGGACGGCTCGACGCTGTATCTTTCGCTGGCGGCCGTCTTCGTCGCGCAGGCGGCCAACGTGCACCTCAGCATCGGTCAGCAGATTACGATGCTGCTCACGCTGATGCTCACGAGCAAGGGCGTCGCCGGCGTGCCGCGCGCGTCGCTCGTCATTCTGGCCGCGACGCTGGCGAGCTACAACCTGCCGCTGGAAGTCGTGACGGTGATTCTCGGAGTCGATACGCTGATGGACATGGGACGGACGATGACCAACGTCATCGGCAATTGCCTCGCGTCCGTAGTGGTGGCGCGCTGGGAAGGTGTGTTCCGCGAAGCCACCGATGGCGAGCTGGAGCTGGCCACGGCGCGGGGAGAAATCTG
Organism: Vicinamibacterales bacterium; assembly: GCA_035495555.1. Lineage (GTDB taxonomy): Bacteria > Acidobacteriota > Vicinamibacteria > Vicinamibacterales > 2-12-FULL-66-21 > DATJFQ01. Next base: position 1,795 of record DATJFQ010000037.1, on the reverse strand, counting down.
ACGCGTATCCGCAGCGCCGAATGACTTACGGTCTGACGACCCGGCAGAAGCGCCGCTTCAAGGTCTGGTTCTTCGAGGGCCTTGGCGTGGATGCCCACGGCTCGCACATCCGGCTGCATCAGACTTCATGGTGGCAGGTGATGTGCCTGACCGGTGTCGATTACTTTTCGACGCTCGGGTACCAGCCCGGCATCGCGTATCTGGCTGCCGGATTCCTCTCCCCGCTCGCGACCTTCGTCCTCGTGCTGCTGACGCTTCTTGGCGCGCTGCCCATCTACAGCCGCGTGGCCAGCACGAGCCCGCACGGCCAGGGCAGCATCTCGATGCTCGAGGAAGTGCTGCCGCGCTGGAAGGGCAAGGCCTTCGTTCTGTGCCTGCTCGGGTTCGCGGCCACCGACTTCGTCATCACGATCACGCTCTCGGCGGCGGACGCCACGGCGCACATCATCGGCAACCCGTTCGTGCCGGCATCGTTCGACCATCCCGTTGCGCTGACGCTCGTGCTGCTGGCCGCGCTCTGCGCCATTTTCCTGAAAGGGTTCAAAGAGGCCATCGGTATCGCCGTCATCCTCGTCGCGTTCTATCTCCTGCTGAACGTCATCGTCATCCTGCAGGCCATCGGCATCGTCATCATCCATCCGGAAGTCTTCCCGGCCTGGAGGAACGGGCTGTTCCACCAATACGGCGACCCCATGATGATGATCGCGATGGCGGTGATTCTGTTCCCGAAGCTCGCGCTCGGTCTGTCGGGATTCGAGACCGGCGTTGCGGTCATGCCGCTCGTCCGCGGCGACGAGGGTGACACGCCGGCGTATCCGGAAGGGCGGATTCGCAACACGAAGAAGCTGCTGCGGACGGCCGCCTTCATCATGAGCGTGATGCTCATAGGATCGAGCCTCGTCACGACGCTGCTGATTCCGCCGCACGAGTTCCTGGAAAAGGGGCAGGCGTCGGGCCGCGCGCTGGCATACCTCGCGCACAAGAACCTCGGCGAGGTGTTCGGAACGATTTACGACCTGAGCACGATCTCCATTCTGTGGTTCGCGGGCGCTTCGGCGATGGCCGGCCTCCTCAACCTTGTGCCGCGCTATCTGCCGCGATACGGGATGGCGCCCGAGTGGACGAAGGCGACGCGGCCGCTCGTTGCCCTGTTTGGCGGCATCACCGTTCTCATCACCGTCCTGTTCAACGCGAACGTCGAAGCGCAGGGCGGCGCGTATGCAACCGGCGTCCTCGTGCTGATGACCTCGGCCGCCTTCGCCGTCACGCTGCACGCATTCCAGGAGCGGAAGCACTACCTGCCGTTCGGCGCGATCACGGTCGTCTTCATCTACACGACCGTGGTGAATATCTTCGAACGGCCCGAAGGCATCAAGATTGCGTCGTGGTTCATCGCGACGATTGTCGCGACGTCGTTTATTTCGCGCGCGCTGCGGTCGACCGAACTGCGCGTGCAGTCCGTCGAGCCAGACGCCGAGGCACAGCGCTTCATCCGTGAGGCGGGCGACGCTCCCGTGCGCATACTGGCGAGCCGGCCGGGCGACAGCTCGGTCGAAGAATACGTGCGCAAGCTGCGCGACGCGCGCGAAGCGCACCATCTCGCCGAGTCACAACCGGTCCTCTTTCTCGAGGTGCGCCCGGGCGACGTCTCGGAGTTCACCGACCGGTTGAAAGTGGAAGGCGTCGACGTCGGCGGTCATCACGTGCTGCGCGCCGTCAGCCCGGCCATCCCGAATGCGATCGCCGCGCTGCTGCTGCACATCCGAGATCAGACAGGGAAGATTCCCCACGCGTA
>DATJFQ010000036.1:0-20546 GCA_035495555.1 Vicinamibacterales bacterium | reverse complement strand
CGCCTCGCGCCTGGCGCCTCTACCACCGCCGCGCCCATACCAACGACGCGCCAATCTGATGATCGAACCCCGACGCCGTGAACCCGCGCTGCGCGGACCAGCCGCTCCGAAGCGTCCAGCCCACCGAGAGGCGATAGCCGACCGACGTTTCGTAGGCCGTGTCCACGTGCCGCTGCCACGCACCCGGTAATCCGACCGGCGCATGCGCTGCCGTCCAGCGCGCCGCCGCGAACCAGCGGGGAGTCAGAGTCTGTGCGATCTGCACGTACGATGCGGTGGCAGTCGCCGGCGTCAACGTTGTCTCGAACACGTTCCGAACCCACTCGCCGGAAAGCCGCGTGTAACGGACCGTGTACTCGCCTTCCACGTTGAAGATCGTGGCGCTCGCGGCCGGCGCAAAACCGATCCCCGTCGAGAACGATTGCGCTCCGCGGTATCGTCCGCGGGCGAATCCGACTCCGACCCGGAGGCCTGGGACTGGCATGATGCCGCCGCCCGCAACGACCTGCGCGTATGCGGGCGAGCGAGCGGACCTCAGCTCCAACTGCGGACGTGCCGGCGTGGAGTCGGTGGCGCCCGCGCGCACGTCCCACCATCGGCCGGAGACGGTGGTGACGACGCCGAGCGGATAGCCGCCCGACATCATCTGCAGCTTGTCGAACCGCGTGTCGAACCGGGGCAGCGGGACGACGTAGTAGAAGGGCGGTGCCATCAAGGGGTTGGCGTCCGCGCGCATCAGCGACGCACCAAGCCCGATCGGAGAGGTGATGATGCCGCCGTCGATTCGAAGATTCGCGGAGCTCACGCGGCGCGCATACCGCGCCTGCATCTGATACCAGGCGGCTGTCCACGTCCCGTCGGGCCGGCGCCACGCCCAGGGCCTGACGATCGCGACAAGGCCGGAGCCGACGCGGACCGTGGTCAACGCGTCCAGCATGAGCGCGGGATGATCCCAGCCGCTCTGCGTCTGAATCGAGACGACGGTCTCGTTCGCTGTCCGCGAGAACTCCTGCGCGGATGCACACCACGGCGCGACGCCGGCCAGAGCGACGGTCGCGAGCGCGGCGGCAGTCCCCCTCATGGTCGTGTCATCACGACGAGCGCGCTGCGGCGTGCAGCCCTGGCGGCCGTGGTGTCGATCCGCGCGTCTTCGAACCGCAGCGTCGGGACGATGGCCGCAAGCGCCGCCAGCGCTTCCACGTCGAATTGCGTACCCGCATGCCGCCAGAGCTCAGCGAGCCCCTCGTTCGACGAGTGCGCCGGCCGATACGCTCGCGCGCTGGTGATCGCGTCGAACGCATCCGCGACGTGGACGACTCGCGCGAGCACGGGGATCTCGTCGGCGCGAAGGCCGTGTGGATAGCCCTGCCCGTCGGGCCGCTCGTGATGCAGCTCCACGATCGGCAGGTGTGGCGCGAGAAACGGGACCGTGCGGAGGATTCTCGCGCCGATGGCCGGGTGCCGTTTGATCAAGTCGTATTCGTCGGCGGTCAGCGCGCCGGGCTTGCGCAGGACTTCGTCCGAAACCCCGATCTTGCCGATGTCATGAAGCAGCGCACCGAGCCGCAGGACGTCGACGTCTGCCTCGGCCAGGCCAAGCTTCTGGCCCATCGCGACAGAGATCGCGCTGACGCGCTCCGAGTGTCCGGCGGTGTATGGATCGCGGGCATCGAGCGCCAGCGCGAGCGCGCGGATGGCCCCGACGTAGGCGTCGCGCGTCTCCGCTTCGGCCGCCGCGAGCGACGCCATCAAGGTGTTGAACGTGCCGGCGAGCGCATCCACTTCCCGGCTCGATCCCGTGAGCGGCACCGGCCGGTCGTACGTGCGGGACGCGGTCATCTCGGCGAGCGAACGCGACAGCATGTCGATCGGTCGCGCGACGGATCGCGAGAGCCACAGGCTCGCAACGCCCGCGAGCAGCAGCGCGGCGAGACCGACGCCGACGATCGCGCGCAGTGCCGCGGAGATGACCGGGGCAGCCGCGGCATCAATCGAGTCGAGCGTGTAAACAGCGGCGTCGTTCTCGCGGAACAGACGGCGGACGGCATACTGCTGCCCGCCCAGCTTCACCGTACCGGCGGCGCCAAGCCGCTCAGCGACCTCGTGCGTGAACTCCGCGGCCGCATCCTGCGGCAGTGTCGTCGCGACGATGGCATCACGCGAGAAGATGGCGGTCCGCGCCCCGGAAACCGCCGCGAGCTGCTCGGCATATGCTTCGTCGAGCGCGACGGCAAGATAGAGCGTTCCGATCACCGCATCGCCGAGCTGCAGCGGCGCAGAGCCGACCCGAAACGCGGCGCCGTGTCCCGTGACCACGCTGCCGGGCGTCGGACGCAGCGCGGGCCACTCGCGCGCGTGCCGTCCCGTCACGCCGACGACCACCCCCCTGGCGTCGACGACGGCCAGGACGTCTGGCCGGATCCGGCTGCCCAGTTCTTCGACTCCGTGTTGTACGGTTGCAAGCAGGTCGCGGCGCTGTGCGCTGTCGGCGCGCTGCTCCGCGCGATACGTGTCGAGCGCCGCTTTGATCGTCGGACTCTCGGCAAGCGCCGCCGCCTGCGACTGCAGATCCGCGATGCGCCGCTGCTCCAGCGTGGACAACATCTGTTGTCCGGTCTCGAGCCGTTCGACCACGCTCGAGCGGACGCGATCGCGCACGACCAGCGTGATGACGACGAAAACACCCGCGAGGATGAACCCGACCGTGGCGAACGTGGCGACAAGCGTCCGCGCGACGAACCGCGGGGGCGTACGCGCGCGCGTCACTGCTGCACCACAGGCAGCGAGAACCGCACGTCGGTCGTGCCGCCCGGTTCCAGCGTGACCGCGCGGGAGCTTTCGCCAATCCGCTCGTGCCACGCGCTGACGGTGTATCGCCCGGGCGGCAGATCGCCGATGCTGAACGAACCATCCGCCGCCGGTATGGCGAAGTACGGATGATCGAAGACCATGATGCTCGCCGTCATGTGCGAGTGCAGATGGCAGAACACCTTGACGAGGCCGGCTTTGGTGAACCGGCGGGACCGGCTCTTTCCCCGCGCATAGCTGCCCAGATCGAACGCTGCGGCATCCGAAAGCGAGAAAACGTCGTGAAAGTAGGGGTCGAGATTCGGAAAGTCGATGACGGACCCGCGCGTGACCGCGAGCAGGTGCGGCACGAACGCTTCGTCCTGCTGCACGATTTTGCCGTGCATGGCAGGCAGCGCACCGTCGAACGGCGCGCCTTTCACGAACACCACGACGTTCGCGAGTTCAGACGCAGGGGCTGCGACGGTTGCCACGACGCGCCGGCTCGCGTAAGCCGGCGAGGCGAGCGGCGCCCGCGCCGCCGCCGTCACGGTAACGATCCCTGAAATCCTCGCCGTCGCCAGGCGGGGCGACGCGGCCCGGGGCACTGCGGCGGCCACGACGAGCGCGAGCGCCGCGACGGCGCACGAGCGCCATCTCTGAACAGTGAATAACCGTTTTGTCATCAGAACTGCCATGCCGGCCGGTTTCCCCGCACTGGCTACAGAACTGATGCCAGCGCGTTACGCGTCTGTCTTCACCGGGCGGGCGGCTGTTCGACGACGGCTCGAACGATGTAATCCAGCTTCGGAAACTCGCGGTCGAGGTACGCGTTCCCTCCCGCGAACACCGGATCCTGCTTCCCTGCCCGGATCCCGCCGCCGGCCCGCTCGCCGTAGCCCCCGTACAGGGCATCCACCACGTCCATGCCCTCGACGACCCGCCCGAACGGCACGAACGGCTCCTTGTCATCGTCGGCGGAGTTGTCGCGCAGATTTATGAAAACCTGTGTCGTTCGGCCGTTTGGATCCTTGAACGCGTAGGCGATGGTGCCGCGCGTGTTGGAGACGCCGTGCCACGGGTCGTCCGGAATCGTCGCGTGCCGCCACGCGGAGGCAATCGCCGGATCGCCGTTGATGCCGAATTGCACGAACACGCCCGGACGGATCCGGAAGAACCTGGCGGCGTCGTAAAAGTGGAGGCGAACGAGGTTGTAGAAGCGGTCGGCGCCCTCCGGCGCCCAGTCGCGGTGCACCTCGATGACGAAGGGCCCTTTGCTGGTCTCGAGCCGCACCCGGTAGTGGTCCGGCGCCCGCTGGTGCATAGCCGGACTGTCCGGACCTGGCAACGCCGGGCCGGTTTGTTGGACGCACAACGCGACGGCGAGCGCTAATGACGGAAGCATGGCGACGCGACTGATACTACCAGGGGGCCTGTGGCCTTTCACGCGTGTAACCGATACCCTCATGATGATGGCCACTGTGCTCGTCGTGGACGACGACCCGGATATGCGTGAGCTGGAGAGCATGGCGCTCTCGTTCGACGGTTTCGACGTGCTGACGGCCGCAGATGGTCAGGAAGCGCTGAGGGTCCTTTCGACCGAGCACCCCTGCGTCATCGTCCTGGATCTGATGATGCCGGGAATGGACGGGCTGACGTTCCTCGTGGAGCGGAAGAAGCGCTCCCTTGGCGAGCGGATCCCTGTTGTCTGCGTCTCCGCCGCCGGCAGGGAGATGCTATCGATTGCCGAGGCGCTGGGGGCCCGGGACTGCGTGCCCAAACCGGTCGAGCTGGATGCGCTCGTCGCGTGCGTGCGTTCCCACTGCGTCCGCAAGCTGCCGCCGGACAGCACCGGCGGAGCATAGAATTCCGCGAAATAATCTTGCCCAACCATCGCTGCAGCACTATCGTCTTAAGCAGAGGACCATCGCTTCGGAAACGTTTTCCCCGGCCGTAGCGCACACTGCGGCCACCCCTCTTCCTGGCGTTTTCACAGGCGATGGTCCCAATCTCACCTCCGTAGCGTCCCTCCCCATCGAAGCGCGACGTGCCTCCGCGGAAGCGGCGGGATGTAAAGCGACCACACGATCAGACCGATAGGCGGATCGGGGGTCGACGTGTCTGAACGAGAAGCTCACGAACTACTGAAGCAGGCGCGGCTGAAGCGCGGGCTGGACCGTGCCACCGTGGCTCGGCGTACCGGCGTGCGCGAACCGTTGCTCGTCGCCATGGAAGCTGGACTATGGGAGCGCATGCCCCACGGTTTGTACGCCCGATCCGCGGTACGCACCTATGCCTCATTCCTTGGACTGGATGCCGAGGCGATCGTCAAGTCGTGCGAAGCGTCGCTCCCCGGCATCGAGGATCCCATCGCAGGCCTTGCCCGTGTCCGCGGTCTCAAGCCACAGAAGCCGGAGTCGCCGCCGGTCAGACCGCCCGAAGCGCAGCCGTCGACGACGCAACTGGTGGATGCGCCGAGCGCCGAACCCGCCTGGTGGCCCGATCGGCGGCGCGCGGGCATGATCGCGGCAGCGCTGACGATCGATGGGGCACTGATTGCCGCGCCGTTGCTGGTGACGGTCACCGCCGCCGCGATTCTCAATCGCGTTCCGCCATCGGCGATGGACCACGGAGCCGCCGCGTTCGGCGCCTTCGGCGCGTTGATGGCGGTGCTCTATTTCCTGTGCTTCGCAGGGGTGGCCGGCAGCACAATCGGTGAGCGGCTGACGGGCACGGCGAGTCAGGCCGGGACGACTGCGCACACGCTGAGAGCCGTCGGCGACCGCGCGCTCGCTGCGGGATTTCGCGATCTCCGATCGATTGCCGCGCTCGGCGTGCGGATCGGTCGACTGACGCTGCGCCGCGTCGGCCCGAATGGAACCGTCGACGGCGAACGTTTGGCTTTCTGACACCGCGCCTCGTGGGCGCGAGATAATGGCGGTGTGCATCCGCAGGTGCGCTGCGTATCCCGCCGCACGTTCATCCAGACCGCGCTGAGCGGTCTGGTCCTCGCGCGCGCGACACCGGCGCGCGCCGCGCAGCCGCACGCGCGCCTCATTCTTCTCGGCACGGCCGGCGGTCCGACGCCGAAGCCCTCCCGCGCGGCCCCTGCGAATGCGATCGTGATCGGCGATCGTACGTACGTGATCGACTGCGGCAACGGCGTCGCGCGGCAGCTCGCGCTCGCGGGCGTACCGATGACGAGCATTCGTCACGTCTTCATCACGCACCATCATTCCGATCACGACGCGGACTACGGCAACCTGCTGCTGCTCGCGTGGGGCGACGCGCTCCGCACCCGGGTCGATACGTGGGGGCCGCCGCCCCTGCGGGACATGACAGAGCTCTTTCTGCGGTTGAATCGCGCGGATATCGAGGTACGGCAGCGCGACGAAGGCCGGCCGCCTCTGGCTCCCCTGATCCATCCGCACGAGGTCACGAGCGAGGGCCTCGTCATGCACGACGATTTCGTGCGCGTGACCGCGGCGCGCGTCGAGCATCCGCTCGTGCCAATTGCACTCGCCTACCGCTTCGACACCCCCGATCGCGCCATCGTGTTCTCAGGGGACACGCGGCCGAGCGAACGGCTGATCGCCCTGGCGCACGGCGCCGACGTGCTGGTGCACGAAGTGCTGCTGCCATCGCGCCTGAGCCCGACCATGCCGGCGAGCGTTCGCCGTCACATCATGAACAGCCACACGACCGCGGAAGATGCCGGCCGCGTCGCGGCCGCTGCGAACGTGAAGATGCTCGTGCTCACCCATCTGGTCCCGACCGAGCCGCCCGGCCCGGACGAGGATTGGATCGCGCCGGCACGCCGGCATTTCGACGGCTCGATCGTACTGGGGCATGATCTTATGGAGTTGTGAACGCAAAGGAGAGCCCCATGGAACCGGTCCGCGGCGTACATCACATCACCGCCATCGCAGGACCCGCGCAGGAGAACCTCGACTTCTATGCGGGAGTTCTCGGCATGCGGCTGGTGAAAAAGAGCATCAACCAGGACGATCCCGGAACCTACCACCTCTTCTACGCGGACGCCGAAGGACACCCCGGGACCGACCTGACGTTTTTCCCCTGGGCGCAGATGGCGCCGCCGCGAATCGGCCACGGACTTGCCGTAGAGGTCGCGCTCGAAGTGCCGGCCGGCACCCTTGCATGGTGGAGAGATCGGCTCAAACATTACGGCGTCGCGACCGGCTCGATCGAATCGCGCTTCGGCGACACGGTCCTGCCGGCAACCGACGTGCACGGCATGCGCCTCGCGCTCGTCGAGAGCGGGCGCAACGTCTCGCGGCCGTTCACTCCATGGGATGAGAGCCCTGTCGAGCAGACGCATCAGATCCGCGGTCTGTATGGCGCGCAGGTCTGGGAACGGGATCCTGCCGGCACCGAAGAATTCATGACGACGGCGCTCGGGTTCGAGCGGATCGGGACCGACAACGGCCTCACGCGGTACGGGTTCCACGATCACCCCGGGATTGTGGACGTGCGCGCGGCGCCGGACGCGCGGCGGGGCGCGTGGGGGGTCGGGTCCGTGCATCACCTGGCGTGGGCCGTCGAAGACGACGAGCACCAGTTGCGCGTGCGCGCGCAGGTCGAAGCCGCGGGCGGCCGGGCCACCGAGGTGATCGATCGCTTCTGGTTCAAGTCCGTCTACTTCAAGGAGCCGGGCGGCGTGCTGTTCGAGCTGGCGACGGAAGGCCCCGGGTTCGCCGTCGACGAGAACCCGGAGCATCTTGGCGAATCGCTGGTGCTGCCGCCCTGGTACGAACCGTCCCGCGCCCGAATCGAGGCCGTCCTGCCGCCGCTGCACGCGCCATCGCCGCAGGAGGTTTCGAAGTGAACGGAACGAACACGCCGGTGGCCGAAGGAGACTTCCTGCACGTGTTCAGGCGGGGCACGATTGCGACAACGGTGCTGCTGCTGCACGGGACAGGCGGTGACGAGCGCGACCTCCTGCCGCTCGCCGACATGCTGCTGCCGGAGGCAAACGTCCTGAGCCCGCGCGGCCAGGTGATCGAGAACGGCATGCCGCGGTTCTTCCGGCGGCTCTCGGAAGGCGTGTTCGACGAAGACGATCTTCGCCGCCGCGCCGGCGACCTCGCGCGCTTTGTCGAGTCTGCGGCAGCGCGCCACGCCTTCGATCCACAGGCGGTGATCGCGATCGGGTTCTCGAACGGAGCCAACATCGCGTCAGCGGTGATGCTGCTCCATCCGGGGACGCTGGCCGGTGCAATCCTGATCCGCGGACAGGTCCCTCTGGTGCCCGAGCCGCTCCCGGCGCTGAGTGGAACCCGCGTGCTGATTTCGAACGGGCGGTCAGATCCGCTCGTCTCGCCCGCAGAGACCGAGCGGCTGGCCGCGCTGCTCAGGAGCGCGGGCGCGATCGTCGCTGTCGAGTGGCAACCAGGCGGGCATCAGCTGACGCAGGCAGACCTCTCGGCCGCGCGCGCCTGGCTCTCCACGATCTCACCCGATCGCGGGCAGTAGCCGCACCGCACGAGTGTTCACACGCCCGCAGCAGCGGAATGGGGCATCGCGTCGGTACGGCCATCGGTATCGTAGCGGATAGAATAATTGCATGACCGATAAGGGCACTGTTACGCATGCAGGCATTCTGAAATGGGTAGACGAGGTTGCGGCGCTCACCAAACCTGACCGCGTCCTCATCTGCGATGGTTCTGAGGGCGAACGGGAGCAGATCGTCAAGGAGTGTCTGGCCACCGGCGAACTCATCGAATTGAATCAGACGCGGATGCCGCGCTGTTACCTGCACCGCAGCGCGCCGCACGACGTCGCCCGCACGGAACATCTGACCTACGTCTGCACCAACAACCAGGACGATTCCGGCCCGAACAACAACTGGATGGCCCCGGCAGCGGCGAAAGCGAAGCTCACGCCGCTCTTCGACGGCGCGATGCGGGGACGCACGATGTTCGTCGTGCCGTTCCTGATGGGGCCGTCGGGCTCCGAGTTCTCAAAGGTCGGCGTCGAGATCACTGACAGCCGCTACGTGGTGCTGAGCATGCGGATCATGACGCGCGTCGGCCGCGTGGCGCTCGAACACCTCGGGGGATCCGACGACTTCACGCGGTGCCTGCACTCGCTCGGCGACCTGAGCCCCGATCGGCGCTTCATCATGCACTTCCCCGAGGAGAACACCGTCTGGTCGATCGGGTCCGGCTACGGCGGCAACGCCTTGCTCGGAAAGAAGTGCATGGCGCTCCGGCTGGCGAGCTGGCTCGCGCGCAAGGAAGGGTGGCTGGCGGAGCACATGTTGATCCTCGGTCTTCAGGATCCGCAGAACAAGATCCACTACGTCTGCGGCGCGTTTCCATCGGCCTGCGGCAAGACGAATCTCGCGATGCTCGTGCCGCCCGCGTCAATGCCCGGATGGAAAGCCACGACCGTCGGCGACGACATTGCGTGGCTGCGGCCCGCGCCCGACGGACGCCTGTATGCGGTCAACCCGGAAGCCGGCTTCTTCGGCGTGGTACCCGGCACGAGCCGGAAGACGAACCCCACGGCCTTCGACATGATTCAGCACGACACGCTGTTCACGAATGTCGCCCTGCGCCCGGACGGCACGCCGTGGTGGGAAGGACACGACGATCCGGCGCCGGCAGAAGCGCTCGACTGGCAGGGGCGTCCCTGGACCCCATCGTCTGCTGAAAAGGCCGCGCATCCGAACAGCCGCTTCACGGCGCCCGCCACCAACTGCGCCACCCTCTCGCCGGAATTCGACAATCCGAGCGGCGTGCCGATCGAAGCGATCCTCTTTGGCGCGCGGCGGCAGCGGCGGGTGCCGCTCGTCTACGAAGCGCGCAACTGGCAGCACGGCACGTTCCTCGGCGCCACGCTGTCCTCGGAAACGACGGCCGCGGCTACCGGCAAAGTCGGCGTGCTTCGCCGCGACCCGATGGCGATGTGGCCGTTCTGCGGCTACAACATGGGCGACTACTTCCAGCACTGGCTCGACGTCGGCAGCACGCTCACGCGGCCGCCGAAGATCTTCCGTGTGAACTGGTTCCGTACCGGCGACGATGGGAAGTTCCTGTGGCCGGGTTTCGGCGACAACCTGCGCGTGCTGCAGTGGATCCTGGAACGCTGCGCCGGGCGCGGCGAGTTCACCGACAGCGCCATCGGCCACCTGCCGACGCTGCATGCGATTGATCGCAAGGGGCTCTCGATGACCGACCAGCAGATGGCCGCGCTGCTGAAGGTGGACCCGGCGGAGTGGGTCGAGGCCGTCGCCGGCCAGGAGGATCTCATCCACATGTTCGGCTCGCACTTCCCCGCCGCGCTGCGACAGGAGCACGACGAGCTCGCACGCCGCATCCACACGGCGATCACCCCCGAAGAGTTGGAAGGACGCGATTCGGGCATGTGAGGCCCGGCTTCCGCCGGGCGACTGGCGACTGGGAACTGGCAACTGGTCACTGGTCACTGGCCACTGAAGCCTGCGATATGCTTTCTGTCGCATGTCGCACGCGTTCACCGTGGGGGTCGAGGAGGAGTTTCAGATCGTCGACCCCGACACCTGGGAGCTCCGGTCGCACGTCTCTGAGCTTCTGACGGCGAGCGCTCCCGCCCTCGGGGACCAGATCAAGCGCGAACTCCATCAGTCCATTGTCGAGGTCGGCACGCGCATCTGCGCCGATGTCGGCGAGCTCGACGACGAGGTCTGCCGGATCCGCCGCGAACTCGCCGACGCCGCCGAAAGCGTCGGGCTGCGGATTGCCGCGGCCGGCACGCACCCGTTTTCACGCTGGATCGATCAGGTCATCTCCCCCGGCGAGCGGTACGAGAACATTGTCGAAGAGCTGCAGCAGCTCGCGCGATCGCTGCTGATTTTCGGGCTGCACGTGCACGTCGCCGTGCCCGATCACGCGAGCATGATCGAGCTCTTGAACGAAGTGCGGTATTTCCTGCCGCACCTGCTCGCCTTGTCCACCAGCTCGCCGTTCTGGCAGGGGCGCGACACCGGGTTGAAGTCGTTCCGCACGACCGTCTTCCGACGGTTTCCGCGAACCGGAATCCCCGACCAGTTCAATTCCTGGAGCGAGTACGAGGAATACCTCGACACGCTCGTCGAGCTGCACTGCATCGATTCCGGCAAGAAGATCTGGTGGGATGTCCGGCCGCATCCGCACTTCGGCACACTGGAGTTCCGCGTCTGCGACGTCCCGACGTCGCCGCGGGTGACGGTCTGTCTGGCTGCGCTGTGCCAGGCCATCGTCGTGAAGCTGTATCGGCTTCGGCGGAGCAATCTCGGGTTTCGCATCTACTCGCGCGCCCTCGTCGAAGAGAACAAGTGGCGCGCCGCGCGCTACGGGATCGACGGCAACCTGATCGACTTCGGGAAGCGGCAGGAGGTCCCGATGCGGGCCCTCTCGCTCGAACTGCTCGACTTCCTGGACGACGTCGTCGATGATTTGGGGAGCCGGCCGGCGATCGAGTACGTGCGCACGATTATCGAAGAAGGAACGAGCGCAGACAAGCAGCTCGCCGTGTATCGCCGGACGGGAGATCTCCGCGATGTCGTACGGTGGCTTGTCGAGGAAACTCGAGCCAGCATCGGCTAGCGGTTCCCCATTGAATGCGTCAATCGACGGCAAGCGGCAAACAGATCGCGCAGGGCGGCCCTTCACGGGGCGCCGGGAGATCATCGGTGAAAATCGGCCTGCTGTGCGGACGCGAATACTCGTTCCCCCCCGCATTCCTCAGCCGCGTGAATCAGCTTGGCGCCCCGCACGGCATCACCGCTGATTTCGTGAAACTGTACGGGACGCGCATGGGGGAGCCATCCGGGTACCGCGTCATCGTCGATCGGATTTCCCATGAGGTCGAGTACTACCGCGCGACGCTCAAGCACGCCGTGCTGCAGGGCACGTACGTCATCAACAACCCGTTCTGGTGGACGGCCGACGACAAGTTCTTCAACTACTCCGTGGCGGCACGGCTCGGCGTCGCGGTGCCGAAGACGGTCGTGCTGCCGCAGAAGTCGTATCCGGCGGACATCGACCTCACGGCCGAATCGCTGCACAATCTCGGACATCCGCTCGACTGGGATGCGCTGCTCGATTACGTCGGACGGCCGGCCATCCTGAAACCTTACTCGGGCGGCGGCTGGAAACACGTCTACAAGGTCCACAACAAAGAGGAGCTGCTCGCCGCCTACGACGGCACGGGCCCGTACTGCATGACGCTGCAGGAGTTCATCGACTTCGATCAGTACGTCCGCTGTTTCACCTTCGGCAAGACGGACATCGTCCCGGTCGCGTACGACCCGCGCGAGCGGCGCTACCTCGTGCAGCACGAGTTCCTGAGCGCGGACCTCGGCGCGCGCGTGGTGGCGGACGCGCAGACGCTGAACACGGCGCTCGGATACGAGATGAACACGATCGAGTTCGCGGTCCGCGAGGACGTGCCCTATGCCATCGACTTCCTGAACCCCGCGCCGGATTTCGAGCGCGACCGCATCACAACCCACTACTTCGACGTCGTGATCGACCGCATGTCGAAGCTCGTCATCGACCGGGCGCTGAACGGCGACGTGCGTCAGACGTGGCCGCGCTGGGCGGAGCTGGCGGGCCTCGATTCGAGCGGCAGCTCATCGCCCGTCGAACCGGTATAGCTGCACCTCCGGCACGACATGAACGCAGCCGCTCACTGGATGACGATCGTGCGGCGGTCCGAAGGTGCGCCGCTGTGCGCGCCGCTCGCGGAACGTATGCGCGAACGGCGCCTGACCTTTGGCGGACGGCTGCTCTGTCCGTTTCTGCGTCCCTTTTTCTTCTCCCCCGAGGAGGAGGAGCGGGTCGCGCGATCCGCATCGCTCCTGTATGCGCTGGGCGAACGCGTCGCGGCGGCGGCCATCGGCGATGCCGCGCTGCTGGCGGAGCTTGGACTCTCGGACGCCGAGATATCGCTGGCGGCAATCGATCCGGGATACGGCGTCGCCAGCACCGCGGCGCGAGCCGACGCCTTCCTGCTGCCCGAGTCGCTGCAGTTCGCGGAATACAACGCCGAGTCGCCCGCGGGCGCGGGCTACACACAGCGCCTGTCGGAACTCTTCGACGATGAGCCGCTGATGCACGAGTTCCGGCAGCAGTTCGCGGTCCGATACTTCACGCCGATCCGCCTGCTGCTCGACGCGCTGCTCGAAAGCTATCGCGACTGGGGCGGCACCGAGCGGCCGCCGCGGATGGCCATCGTCGACTGGCGTGAAGTGCCGACGTGGAGCGAGTTCGAACTGCTGCGCGACGCGTTCTCCTCCGTGGGCGTCCCGACGATCATCGCCGACCCGCGCGATCTCTCGTACGACGGCACGGTCCTCCGGGCGGGCGCCGAGCGGATCGACCTGGTCTACCGGCGCGTCCTGATCAACGACATCGTGGCGCGGCCTGCGGAATGCCGCGCGCTCGTCGACGCGTATCGCGCACGCGCGGTCTGCGTCGCCAACACGCTCCGCTGCAAGATCCCGCACAAGAAAGCCTTTTTCGCGATTCTCACCGACGATCGGTTCAAGCAGTTGTTCTCCGCCGAAGAGCGCACGGCGATCAGGCGACACGTGCCGTGGACGCGCGTCGTGCGCGACGGCGCCATCACCGAACGGCTGCGCGACGGGCGCGAACGGCTCGTGCTGAAGCCGAACGACGAGTACGGCGGCTCGGGTGTGACCCTCGGCTGGGAAGCGTCGCCCGGAGCATGGGACGCAGCCATCGAGCGCGCGATCGCTGACCGGCCCGGCGCGTGGATCGCACAGGAGCGGATCGAGGTCCGGCGTGAGACGTTTCCGGTCTGCACCGACGAGGGGATCGTCGAACGCGATATGCTCGTCGACTTTGCGCCGTACGTGTTCCGGGGAAAGGTTGCGGGATATCTGACGCGCCTCAGTTCGACGGGGCTCGCGAATGTGACGTCGGGAGGCGGACAAGTACCGGCGTTCGTCGTCCACGGCAAATGACACTGGCGACTGGCGAAATGCTCAATGCTGAAATGTTGAACGATCCGGTGTTTGGCCGCTACTCGGAGGCGTTGACGGAAGGCGCGCACAATGCGGTCGACGTCTGTCTGGCCATCCGGCCCGGCGAGCGGGTGACGCTGATTGCGGACGAGGAAAGCGCGGAGGTCGCGGCGAGCCTGGCGGCGGCGCTGGAAGACGCGGACGCCAGGCCGGCAAAACTGCTGATCGAGCGCCGTGCGCGGCCGTTGACGGAGGCGCCGCGCGACGTGCTCGAGGCGCTCGAACGGGCCGATGCCGGGATCCTCTGTATTCATCCTCGAGAGGGAGAGCTGCCGGCGCGCATGGCGATCGTCGCGACCGTCGAGCGCCGCGCGATCCGCTACGCCCACATGGTGGGCGTGACGCCGCTCATCATGCAGCAGGGCATGCGCGCGGATTATCGGATGGTCGATCGCCTGAGCACGCGGCTGTGCGAGCGGATGCGCCGCGCGAGGTCACTGCGCGTCGAGACCCCGTACGGCACGTCGCTGACCGCCAGATTCGATCCCGCGCTGGCGTGGGTGAAGACGAGCGGCATCATCAGCACGCGCTACTGGTCGAATCTGCCCGCGGGCGAGGTCTTCACGACGCCCGCCTCGGTCGACGGCGCCTTCGTCTGCAACGCCACCGCCGGAGACTATTTCGGACCGAAATACGGGGACTTGTCGTCGACGCCGCTCACGCTGGAAATCCAGGCCGGCCGGCTCACCGCCGCCCGCTGCGCTCGGGCCGATCTCGAACAGGAGTTCTGGGACTACTGCCACACCGACGCCGGCAGCGATCGGGTCGGTGAACTCGCGTTCGGCACCAACCTGGCGCTCCACGACATGATCGGCGTGCTGCTGCAGGACGAGAAGGTGCCCGGCGTCCATCTCGCGTTCGGCGATCCGTACGGCAGCCAGACCGGCGCCGACTGGAAATCGCGTACCCACATCGACGTGCTCACGCGTGAGTGCGACGTATGGATCGACGAGGAACACGTCGTCGAGGGCGGCCGCTATCGCCTCTCCGCCCTGGGAATTGCAGATTGAGGATTGCAGATTGCAATTCTCAGCGAAGGTACTCCATCATCTGGCGCCGCCAGTAAGGCCAGTCGTGTCCGCCCATCGGACCCCAGTCGTCGAGTGAGTGGCGGATGCCGCGCTCGGCGAGCACCCGCGAGAGGCGATAGGATTCGTCGCTGCGCTCCCACGGCCCCGAACCGGTGGCGATGTGAATGTCGCAGGTCGCGAGCTGGCCGAGCGTCCAGCCGTCTGTCAGGTTCGGAACGTAGTCAACGGGGTTGTTGAAGTAGAAGTTGTCGTCGTAGTCGCCGTCCATGAACGCCTTCATGTCGTACACGCCCGACAGCCCGAAACAGCGCTTCACCGCGTCGGGGTGCTTCAACAGCGTGTTCACGGCGTGATAGGCGCCAAGCGAAGCCCCCATCGTCCAGATGCCGATACGGCCGTCCTGGCAGTGATGCCGCACGAACGGGAAGACTTCGTCCGCGACGTACGCGTCGTATTGGCGCTCCATCCAACTGCGATGCCGCGGGTGCGCCGCGCGATTCGCGAAAGAGTCGCGGTGGTTGGTGTTGACCGAAAACACCTTCACCCGCCCGGCTTCGATGGCATCGCCCATGGCGCCGATCAGTCCCTGCCGCTCGTACTCCCATTCGTCGCCGCCGCTCGTCGGGAACGTGATCATCGGCGCTCCCCAGTGGCCATAGACGACGAGACCCATTTCGCGCCCGAGGCGTGGGGAGTACCAGTGGTGGAGTTCGCGCTGCATCCGGTACAGTCTATCGTCGGACGATGGACGATGGACGATGATCGATGATCGATGGTCGATGATCGATATTCGATGGTCGATGGGCCGGAGTTGTTAACCGACGTGGAAAAAGAGACGTTCGTGCTGCGGTCGCCGCAGCTTCGAAACACGCGCGCGATCGACGTGTACTTGCCGGCCTCCTATGCCGTGGACGGGCGACGGCGGTTCCCGGTTGTGTACATGCACGACGGACAGAACCTGAGCGATCCGTCGACCGCCTTTGGCGGCAGGACGTGGCAGCTCGAATCCGCACTCGGTGCGCTGGCAGCCAGGGGGATTGAGGCGATCGTCGTCGGAGTCCACAACGCCGGCCGATCCCGGATCGGCGAGTACAGCCCCTATCGGGATCCGCGTCATGCCGGCGGCCGCGGCGAGCGGTATGTCGGGTTCCTGGAAGAAACGCTGAAGCCGCGCATCGACGCCCGATATCGCGCGAGCAGAGCCCGCGAGACGACGGCGCTGGCGGGGTCCTCCATGGGCGGGCTGATCAGCGTTTATGCGTTCTTCCGGGAGGCGTCGATTTTCGGGGGCGCGGTGGTGATGAGCCCGTCCATCTGGTTCGGCGCGCGGCGCATCCTTGAATTCGTCGAAGCGGCCCGATACGTGCGCGGCCGGCTGTACCTCGACGTCGGCACGGAGGAAGGCGGCGGCACGCTGCGGGACGCGCGCGCGCTCGCCCGCATCCTTCGAGCCAAGGGGTACGGACGCGGTGAGTTCAAGTACGTTGAAGCAACCGGCCACGGGCATCAGGAGAACGATTGGGCGGATCGGCTGCCGGATGCCCTCGAATTTATCCTGCGCTAAACTCCTGTCGTGGCACAGATCACTCGACGCGAATTCGTCGCACTTTCGTCAGCGGCCGTCGCCGCGACCCTGACGTCGCGGGTCCACGCCGGCCCGCTCCAGCAGGGAGCCGCCCCGATCCCGGTCTTCGCACCCGTTCGCCGCAACGTCAACATCTTCACGGCGCGCGGCGGCACCATCGGTTGGCTCTCCAACAGGGACGCGCTGATCGTCATCGACACCCAGTATCCCGACAGCGCCGCAATCTGTCTGGATGGGCTGAAGACGCGCGTCACGCGGCCGGTGGATCTCGTCTTCAACACGCATCACCACATCGACCATACCGGCGGGAACGGCGTGTTTCGCGCGGTCGCGAAGAAGATCATCGCGCAGGCGAAGGTGCCGGAATTGCAGAAGATGGCGGCGGCGCAGACGCCGAACGCGGAGCCCCCGGTCCTCCCCGACGCGACGTTCGAGCAAACATGGACCGAGCACCCCGGCGACGAAACCATCACCGGCCGCTACTACGGGCCGGGCCACACGGGCGGCGACGCGATCTATCACTTCGAGCGCGCCCACGTCGTTCACATGGGCGACCTCCTGTGGCTGCAGTTCCATCCGCGGGTCGACCGGCCTGCTGGCGCGTCGATTCAGAACTGGCTGAAAACCCTCGAGACGGTCTCGCGCGACCTGCCGCGCGACACGATCTACATCGGGGGCCACGCGAAACAGGGGGTGGGCGTCACGGCGGATGTCACCGCGGTCACGAATTTCCGCGACTACTTCGACGCCGTGCTCACAACGGTTCGCAAGGGCCTTGGCGCCGGCAAATCGAAAGCCGAAATTACCGCGACGCCGCTGCCGCAGTTCGCGTCGTATCAGACGAGCGGGTCGGCGCTCAGCCTGCCGGCGGTCCTCGGCGTCGCGTGCGACGAACTGTCGCCCGCCGGCTGACGCGCCCCCATCGCGCCGCGAGATGGCTCGTCGTGTCTCCCCGCCGCAGCGTGGCGCCTTCTCGGAGGACGCGCGCGAATCGCTGTGCCTGCTTCGGCGCAATGATCAAACGATCAACGTCGTCCTCGTCGCGCTGACCGACGCCGTGGAGCTCGAGGTGTGGGCCGACGGAGCGCTTCGACGCCGGCTGCGTTTCCTGCGGGACACCGAAGCGAGGAAGTACTGCGATCGGCTGACGGCGCGGCTGTTCCGGCGCAGGTTCGCTCGCGCGCTGGCGCCATAGCCTCGCATCCGCCACGCGGGGCTGTTCTGGATATGCAGCCGGCACGCGCACCCAGCGCACGGCTGGTATAAGCTCTTCTGACTCACAGGAGCCTGGATGAACCCGATTTCCGGATTGCTCGTTGCGCTTGGTGTGTTGACGGCTGGCTATATCGGCGGCTGGGGCCGCGCGATCATGCAGGTACGCCGCGAGCGCACATCGCCGCCGACCCCTGCAACCGACGCACGGATGCCGAACGGCACGGAACTCGGCGTGGGCTTCCTCACGGATTTCCTCGATACGCTCGGCATCGGGTCCTTCGCGGTCACCACCGCAATCTTCCGCGCGTTGAAGATGGTTCCCGACCGGGTCATCCCGGGAACGCTGAACGCGGGTCATACGCTGCCGACCATCGCCGAGGCGTTCGCCTACATGGCGTTCATTCCGGTCGACGTGCTCACGCTGTTCTCGATGATTGCCGCCGCGGTGCTCGGCGCGTGGCTTGGCGCGGGCATCGTGGCGCACTGGCCGAAGCGCAAAGTGCAGATCGGCATGGGGATCGCGCTGCTCGTCGCGGCGGCGCTGTTCTTCATGACGCAGCTCAATCTGTTTCCCGGCGGCGGCGCGGACATCGGCGTGCGCGGGGTCAAGCTCGTCGCCGCTGTTGGCGGCAATTTCCTGCTCGGCGCCTTGATGTCGCTCGGGATCGGCCTCTACGCGCCGTGCATGATCCTCGTCAGCCTGCTGGGCATGAATCCCACGGCGGCCTTCCCGATCATGATGGGTTCGTGCGCGTTCCTGATGCCGATCGGCAGTCTCCGCTTCATCCGCGAACGCGCGTACGATCTGAAGGCTGCGCTCGGCCTCGCGATCGGGGGCATCCCGGGTGTACTGATTGCGGCGTACGTGGTGAAGTCACTGCCCCTTTACGCCGTCCGCTGGCTCGTGATCGTCGTCGTCGTCTACACGGCCATCACGATGCTCTACTCGGCGTTCACTGAACGCGGCGCCGGCTCGGCGAGCTCAGTCTAGACAGCCCCCGGCACCCGTCCGAGGCGCTCAGCCCCCAGCACCCGCGCGAAGCGCGCCCGGCACCCGTCCGAGGCGCTCAGCCCCCAGCACCCGCGCGAAGCGCGCCCAGCACCCGTCCGAGGCGCTCAGCCCCCAGCACCCGCGCGAAGCGCGCCCGGCACCCGTCCGAGGCGCTCGGCCCCCAGCACCCCGCGCGAAGCGCGGTCTATTTTCCCCCGCCCTTGGAAAGCGAGCGGTAATACTGCTCGACGAGCTTCCGATATTGATCCGGGACCTCGTCGCTCCCTGAGAGGAAGACATCGTTCGCGTTCGTATCGAGGCGGCGGCGCAGCGTGTACTCGAAGCGCTTGATGCTCTCGGTGACGGCGTTCTGCAGTTTCGCGACGGCGTCAGGGTTCTGATACGCGTTCTCGGTATCGAGCTGCTTCAGGCCGCGAATGATGTCGTCCAGGTCCTTCGCGTCGATCTTCTGCTGCTGCAGCAGCCGGCGCAGTTGCTCGGCATCGGTGGCCCGCTGCCGCGCCTCGCCCCTGAATTGGCGGATGTCGTCCGGCGTGTAGTGGCCCGGCCGCGGACCGCTCATGGTTCCGGCGTTCGGATTGAACACGCTTCCGCGGTTGTCGCCTTCACCGTTCCGACCGCCCTGGGTCGGAGCGCCCTGGTTTCGGCCCCCATTGCCCGACTGCCCCTGACTGGTCGCGTTTTGGGATTGCTGGCCCTGTTGCCCCTGCTGGCCCTGCTGGCCCTGTTGCCCCTGCTGACCCTGTTGTCCTTGCTGACCCTGTTGGCCCTGTTGGCCCTGCTGACCCTGTTGGCCTCGTTGGCTTTGTTGCCCTTGCTGCTCGCCTTGTTGGCCCTGTTGCCCTTGTCGACCCTGTTCGCCCTGCTGGCCCTGCTGCTGACGCTGCCCCTCGGCGCCTTGCCGCATGCGCTCGCCCATCGACTCCATCCCCTGGGCGAGTTGACGCGCGCGCTCGAGCGTCTGCGTCGCGGCGTCCGCCCTGGAATTGCCGACCGCGGAGGCGGCTTCGCCGATCTTGCGCTTCAAGTCCTCGAGATTGGACTGCACCGCGCGATCGAACTCCGCCACGTCCTTCGGATCCCCGCCGCGGCGCAGCATCTGATCCGAATACTTGATGGTGTCGCGAATCCGGCGGTCCCGAATGAGATTTGCCGCGTCTGTCAGCTTGCGTGACGCATCCTTCTCGTTGCGGAACATCGAGGCGGCGGATTGGTCGAGCTGCCGCTCGAACTGATCGACCTGTCCGGCGAGATCGTTTTTCCGCTCACTGAGCTGCTGGATTTTGTCGGGCGTCGCCGCACCGGTGTTCGCGAGGTTGTTCACGTCGTTCTGGATCGCCTGCTGCTGGCGCGCCAGCGCATCGGCCTTCCGCATCGCGTCCTGCAGATCGCGCCCCGAGCGCGCGCCCTGCGCCTGTTCGAGCTGCCGCTGTGCTTCGCGGAGCTGTTCGGTCGCCGCCGATGCCTGCGCGGACGCGTTCGGGTCCCCGTATGCCGCCGCACGCCGCTTCGCGTCTGCCGCCTGCTGGAGACGACGCGCGGATTGCGAGAGCTCCGGCCGATTCTCCTCGCGCGAGAGCCTCTCCAACTGGCGCGCGGCCTCCTCCGCCTGCTGCGCGAGCGCGCGCTGGGTGTCGCCGCCGCCGCCCGCCTGCCCCGAGGCGGCCATCCGGCGCTGCCGCTCGGCTTCCTGCTCCTGGCGCCGCGCCAGCTCCTTCAGTTTTTCCGCGAGCTCGTCGATCCTCTGGTCCGACTGCTCCTGCGTCGCGCGCTGCGCGGTCTCGTACTGATTCGCCATGCGGTCGACTTCGAGCTCGAACAGATCCGCCAGCTCGTCCGCCATCTGATTCTGCTGTCCGCCGCCGCCACCGCCCTGGCCCTGGC
>DATJFQ010000035.1:0-65281 GCA_035495555.1 Vicinamibacterales bacterium | reverse complement strand
GATGGCGGATCCACGCGGGCTCACGCTGGCGCGCGAAGCGCTCGACCGCGGGCCCGCCGAACTGTCGCTCGCGGCTGTCGGCAGCTTGCGCGCGCTCCTTGCGACGGCCGAGGCGTCGAAGGAGGCGCTCGATACGCTCATCTCGGCCGCGCTCGATCCAGAGCGGAGTACGGACCTGCGTATCGCTGCGTTCGACGCGCTTCGGGAACTGCCCGCCGACATCGTCCAGCCCATTCGCGCAACGCTCGCGTCGGATCGCGACGCCGTGATCCGGCAGGCGGCCGGCGGCCAGTCCGGGGGGATCGACGGGTGGGGCGCCGCGGTTGCGGGGAATCTGCCGTCGACCGCTGCGTTGCTGAAGGATCTCGCGGCGGCGCATCAGGCGGAGGCGCGCCTGTCGGAGCTGCAGCGGCTCATTGATCACGTGCGGGCGCGTGAACGCAGCGAACCCGATGCGGCTGCGCGGGCCGAGTGGCGGGCCGTTCGCGGCACGCTGCATCAGGCGCTCGCGACTCGCGGCAGCCGGCTTGCGCTGTACGACCTGCGCGACAGCTTGTCCGATCACGGGCCGCTGCCTGTGACGTTTCTGGCGGCGCTGGAAGAGATCGGCGATGCGAGCTGTATCGAACCGCTGGCGGATGCCTACGACGCCTCGTCTCGAAGCGCCGACCTGTGGTGGCGTGAGCATCTGGCTGCCGCGTTCCGCGCGATCGTGCGGCGTGAGGGGCTGACGCGGCGGCACCTCGTGGTGAAGCGCGCGCTGGCGCGGTGGCCGGAGGCGACGGCGGAGCTGATGGGACGGGTGTGAGGCTGCGGGCTACGCGGTAACGGCGACGAGCTTTTCGTCCTCGCGCGGCCGGCCGTCGACCGCGGCCGGACCCCTCATACGATCAGTAAGCCTTCGCGAACCACGCTTCGGCTGTCGCAGGACCGCCGCAGAGAATGCAGGTGCCGGTGGGCGCGCCGCTCGTGAACGGAATATTCCGCAGCGTCGCCTGCGTCTCCGTTTTGATGCGTGCCTCGCACTCCGAGCTTCCGCACCACCCCGCGATGACGAACCCGGGGCGGCCCTCCATCACGCTCTTGAACTCGTCGTAGGTCGACACCCGCGTAGTGTGCTCGTCGCGGAACGTCCGTGCGCGCTCGAGCAGCGACCGCTGCATCTCGTCGAGGCGCTCGACAATCGCATCCGCGAGGCCGTCCATCGGCATCGGCTGCTTCTCGCGCGTGTCGCGGCGGGCCACCATCACCGACGACTTCTCGATGTCTTTGGGACCGATTTCGACCCGCAGCGGCACGCCTCGAAGCTCCCACTCGGCAAATTTCCAGCCCGGCGTGTACGTGTCCCGATCATCGAGGAACACACGAACCCCGCGCGCCCTGAGGACATCGGCGATCTCGCGCGCCTTGGGCAGGACGGTCTCCTGCCAGTTGCCTTTCGCGATGGGAACGATGACGACCTGATAGGGAGCGATGCGAGGCGGCAGGACCAGGCCGTTGTCGTCGCCGTGCGTCATGATGACGCCGCCAATGAGCCGCGTCGAAACACCCCACGACGTTGTCCACACGTACTGCAGCGTCTTGTCGCGGCCCTGGAACTGAATCCCAAAGGCCCTGGCGAAGTTCTGTCCGAGATTGTGAGACGTTCCCGCCTGGAGCGCGCGGCCGTCCCGCATCAGCCCTTCGATCGAGTAGGTGCGCGACGCACCGGCGAACTTCTCGCTCTCGCTCTTCTGTCCGTCGATGACCGGCATCGCGAGCTCGGTCTCGGCGCACTCTTTGTACAGCGCGAGAATCTTCAGCGTTTCTTCCTGCGCTTCTTCGGCCGTCTCGTGCGCGGTGTGCCCTTCCTGCCACAGAAATTCGGTGGTGCGGAGGAACGGACGCGTCACCTTTTCCCACCGGACGACGTTCGCCCACTGATTGATGAGAACGGGGAGATCACGCCACGACTTGATCCACTTCGCGTACAGCGTGCCGACGATCACTTCCGAGGTCGGCCGCACGACGAGCGGTTCCGCAAGCTCTTCGTCGCCGCCTCTGGTGACCCACGCGACCTGAGGCGCGAATCCCTCGACGTGCTCCTTTTCCTTCATCAGCAGCCCGGAGGGAATGAAGAGGGGGAAATACGCGTTGACGTGCCCGGTCTCTTTGAACCGGCGATCGAACGCCTGCTGGATCAGCTCCCAGATGGCATAGCCGTACGGCCGGATCGCCATGCAGCCCTTGACCTCGGTATAGTCCGCAAGCTCGGCGCGGCGGACGACATCGAGGTACCACTGCGAAAAGTTCTCCGATTGAGGCGTGATCTCCGTCACGCTGCCTTTAGAATCCGATCGGTCGGCCATAAATTTTTCGCGCTGTAAATCTTGTTATCCTACCATTCACGTCCCCTCTCATGCCTTCACTTGCGGCCTCCACCACACCAATCCGCATCGACGTCGCGAGCCGTGACGGCGGCTACCCGGCCGTGATCGCTCCAGGCGCATCGGGCCAGATCCTGTCTTTGCTGAACGACGAGGGGCGCACGGGCAGGAGAATCCTGGTCTCGAATGCCACGGTATGGCGTTTTCACGGAGATCTCTTCCGGGACCTCTCGTCAGATGATCCAATCCTGCTGCCAGACGGCGAGCGATTCAAGAACCTTCAAGTGGTCGGGCGCGTCTACGACGGGCTGATCCGCGCGCACGCGGATCGCGGCAGCACGGTCGTGGCGGTTGGCGGGGGCGTTCTCGGAGACACCGCAGGTTTTGCCGCCGCTACATATCTTCGCGGCATCCGGCTGGTGCACGTGCCGACGACGCTGCTCGCTCAGATCGACAGCGCCATCGGCAGCAAGGTCGGCGTGAATCACGCCGCCGGCAAGAACATGATCGGCGCCTTCCACTCCCCCGCGCTCGTCGCCATCGACCCTCAATTGCTCTCGACGCTGCCGCGGCGCGAATTTCGCGCGGGACTGTATGAAGCGATCAAGTACGGGGTGATTGCCAGCAGGCCGCTCTTCGACGCGCTGCGGGATTCGTTGACCGCGCTCTTTTCGCGCGACGTGGCCCCGCTGATGCGAGTGATCGGCGACTCCTGCCGCATCAAGGCCGAGATCGTGGCACAGGACGAACACGAACGCGGCATCCGGCGCACGCTCAACTTCGGTCACACGGTCGGCCACGCGCTGGAGGCGGTCACGAAGTACCGCCGCTTCCGTCACGGGGAAGCGGTCGGCTACGGGATGCGGGCGGCTGCCGATATCGCAACCGCCCGGAAGATGATGCCGGACGCAGACCGCGACGCGCTCGGTGGACTGATCCGCGCAATGGGCCCGCTGCCCGCCGTCGGGGACCTGTCCGCCGCGCAGGTCCTCCAGGCGATCGGCCACGACAAGAAAATCGTGAACGGCCGTCTGCATTTCGTGCTGCCGACGACGATCGGTTCGTGCGACGTCGTAGACGATGTGACGACGGGAGAGATTGAGCGCGCGCTCGCTGCACTGGGACTCGCGCGGTGAATTGCAGATTGCAGATTGCAGATTGGAGATTGGAGATTGCAGATTGATTGTTTTATTGGGGATTGGAGTACGAGTCCAGGCCGTGCTCCTTCAGTTTGACGAGCAGGCTCTTGTATGGAATCTGCAGGAGTTCCGCCACCCTCCCTTTGTTGCCTGAGGCTTCCTTCAGCGTCTCTTCCAGCTTCAGGCGCTCGACCTGAGACACGGCGCGACGCGTGACCTCGTGGAGGGAGCCGGACAGATCCAGGGCGGCCCAGGGCGACGGCGCGGGTTCCGGCGTCGGTTCCGCAAACGACAGGTTCAGGTGCCTGGCGTGGATGGTGTCTCCTTCGGCAAGAATGGCCGCGCGCTCGATGCAGTTCTGCAGCTCGCGTACGTTTCCGGGCCAACGATAGCTTTGGAGCGCGTCGAGCGCTTCCGGCGTGAGCGCCATCGGGCGTTTCTTCAGATCGCGGCAAACGCGCTCGACGAAAAACCGCGCGAGCAACGGAATATCCCCCCGCCGATCCCGCAGCGGCGGGACCGTGATCGGAAACACGGAGAGACGGAAGTAGAGATCTTCTCGGAACCGGCGCGCCGCGACCGCCGCTTTCAGGCCCCGGTTCGTCGCGGCCACCAGACGGACATCCACCTGAACTGACGCCGTTCCGCCGACGCGCTCGAACCGCTTTTCTTCGAGCGCGCGCAGAATCTTTGCCTGAAGTGCCAGCGGCAAGTCGCCGATTTCGTCGAGAAACAGCGTGCCCCGATGCGCCATCTCGAATTTGCCGGGCTTTCTCGCGACGGCGCCCGTGAACGCACCCTTCTCGTGCCCGAACAGCTCCGTTTCGAGCAGCGTTTCAGGAATCGCCGCGCAGTTGATCGCCACAAACGGCGCATCGGTCCGGGGGCTGAGCGCGTGCAGAGACCGCGCGAAAAGCTCCTTCCCGGTGCCGCTCTCTCCTTCCAGCAGCACGGTGGCGTCCGTCCCCGCCGCGCGCTGGAGCGACGCGAACACCTTCCGCAGCGACGCGTCCTCCCCGACGAGCTGCGGCGCCCCACGCCGTACGGCGAGTTCCTCTTTGAGCAGGAGGTTCTCGGTCACGATCCGCCGCTGCTGGAGCGCGCGGGCCACGAGCAACAGCAGATGATCGGGATCGACGGGCTTGGCGAGGAAATCGAGCGCGCCTTCCTTCATCGCCGCCACCGCGTCTTCGATGCTGCCGTAAGCGGTCATGACGATGACGGGAATCTCCGGATCGAGTTCCTTCGCGGCGCGCAGCACGCCGAGGCCATCGCCTTCCGGGAGACGCAGGTCCGAGAGGATGAGGTTGGCCTCGGACTGGCGGAGCTCGCGCATGGCCTCCGCCTGATCCCGCGCTTCGACTACGGCATATCCCTGGCTCTCGAGCGCCAGCCGAAGCATCGTCCGGAGCGAGTCCTTGTCTTCGACGAGCAGGATGCGAGCGGGTGCGGGCACGCCGGCGCGGGGAGTCAGCGGATCCAGCCAGCGGGGACGCCTGCGCGGCGGGCATCCTCTTCGATATCGGCGATGGCCTTCTTGTTGTTGTCGATGTCGGTAGTCAAGCGTTCGAGTTCCGCAAGCGCCTTCTGGCGGTCGTCAGCCACTTGGGCGCGCTGGTATGGGTCGTCCTTGGCTGAGAATTCCGCGCTCAGCGCGTTGATCCGGCTCTGCAGCGCCTCGGCGAAGGCTTCGTTTCGGCGAAGCTCCTCGCGAGCGGACGTGATGCGGCTGCGCCAGAAGTCCTCGCCTTTGCCTGCATCCGCTGAGTCCTTTTGCGCGTCGGTCGGCTTCGCTGCGGGCTTTTCGTCGCGCGCGTTCCCGGATCCGGGCGCGGCGTCGGACGTCCCGGCCGCAACCTCCGCGCTCGGCTCCCATTTCTTGACGTCCTGGTTGGTCAGCAGTGTGCCGCGCTTCCCGGAAGCCGCCAGCGCCCTTCGGCGTGCCGCCTCCCGTCGGGCAACCTCCGCGAGCGACACATCGCCGGACGATTCGGACTCCGGCTGCGTCTGTTCCGGAGAGGCCGCCACCTCACTGGACGACTTTGCGGCGGCCGAGGGCTTCACCGGGGCGGACGCCTCGGCTTTCCGGCGTGCCGCCTCGCGCTGGGCGACTTCGGCGAGCGACTGCGCCGAAGCGGCCGCTGGCCACATCAGCGCCGCCACGACCGCCAGCGTAGGTGCAAACGTGCGCATTTGAGTCCTTACGATCATTATATCGGCCGCAACTCGCGCCACGACAGGAGTACCGGACGCGAACCCGTTGCTGGTGCTCGGCTTACGACGCATTCGACGACTCGCATCAGGCCGCCGGGCCCATACGATTCTGCATGGACGATTACGATTCCGTTCGTGTCGAACGAGGGATTCCCGTCGCCATCGCCAGAATCGTCAGCCAACCACACCGCAAGATAAAACGGACCGATGGTCGTGGGAAACGATAGCAGCATCGATGCCGGTCCCCATGCGTACAAGTGCCATTCGCTGCGGTCACCTCCGCTCGGCGCCGCATCGGTGACCGCCTGCAGGCTCGACGTCCTGGCCGTCAAGTTCACGGCGTCGGACGCTGGAACGGACGCGACCAGCGCCCCGTCGAACAGAATCGTGGACGTCCGCCCATCCAGCGGCGGTTCCCACGACCCGGATCGAACGATCTCGGCAATGACGGCCTGCGCACCCGCGTCGGCGGCGTACAGCGCCTCGCGGCCCGCTCGATCGGCGCTCCCGATCGCGGTTTCCGTGTCCGCCATGAACACGGTGGTCATCCCGTAAGTGAGCAACAGGAACCCGGCCAGGAGCGCGGCAACCAGCGCCATTACGGATCTCCGGCGTTCCGCAATTGCACGTCGAAGGTCGACGTCAGGTCCGGAATGCGCAGCGCACCAGTTCCCTGCAGGCCGCTTCGGATCGTGTACGACACGCGCATGCGGCGCACCCGCAACAGGTCCGCGTCGTACGCCATGCTTCCGGATCCGCGCCACGGCCCGTCCGCCAGCAGCACGTCCAGCGGCGTGCCTGCTGCATCCACGTACTCGAACCGGAGCGCGACGATCCGGTCCACAACCGGCTGCGGCGCGCCATCACCATCGGCTGTGAACAGTTGATTCGATGGGATGTCACGGTAATAGGAGCGGACGACGACCCGGCATACCGTCGCGCCCGCGGCATATCGCCTGTCGAACGCCGGCGTGAGCGGACCGAGCATCGGCAACCCTGACCCGAGATCCAGCTTGAACACGTCGTATTGACCGCTGTCGTCGAACACGAGGAGCACGTCGCCGTCGGCAAATCCGCACGCCGGCACCGATGTCGGACACGAGGCCCCGGCGGCCACGTCCAGGCGCAGCGCGTCGGGAGCGACTGCGGAAGACAACACGGCTTCGGGGCTGTCGCGCGGCACGAAGGCAATCGTCAGCCGGTTGGACGAGACGGAGCCGGGCGCATCGGCGCCAGCGCCACAACACACGCGCGGGAGCACCGGCGCGAAATAGCGGATCAACGGTCCTCGACGCGATCCGGACGTCGGGCCGGCGCCGGCCAGCCAGAGATCGTGCGTGAGCCGATCGGCGACGGCCCTGGCGCGCTGCTGCATGTCCTGCATCTCAGCCTGGACGAACGCCGTCGCGTGCGCGGGTGACATGATCTCGCAGACGGATCCGATCACGGTGAGCATGATCGCCGTCGAGACCAGCAGTTCGACGATCGAGTACCCCCGCTCGCTCACGGTCCCATCCTCGTACGGATCGTCGTCCATGAGGCGAGCGGCGGACGACCGCGCGTGGTGACGCGCACCGACAGCACGCGCGTGTTGTCCGCATCGAATGGCGCCGGGGTGATGCTCCAACGGCGCGTCAGAACCCCGGCTGCCGAGATGACCGTGTCGCTGAAGTCCGGATAGTCCACGTTCAATGCGTCGGAAGGCGAAAGCATTTCGGCAAACGGCGAGACGAGCAGCTGCTCCATCCGCTCCGTCGCTGCTGCCACGGCGTCAACCTCCAGCCGGGACGCGGCGTTGACCCGTACTGCGATCGCCAGAAGCGGCGCCACCCCGAGCGCCATCACGGCGATGAGCGCGGTGGCGATCGCGACCTCGATGAGACTCGTGCCTCGCATGCCCTACACGGTTGCAAGCGCCGCACCGCTCGGTTTTGCGAGGGAATTCGATCCATGAGCGTGAAAGTACGCAGTTCCCGCAGGACGCGCGTCCGTGGAGCGCGGCAGGATGTGCGTACTACGCGCGCAGAGGCAGGGTAACGACGATTCGCGCGCCGTGATCCGGCTCACGGGCAGCGGCCACGCGGCCGTTGTGCGTGACGATGATCTTCTGGACCAGGGCGAGACCGAGGCCGATGCCGTTGGCTTTCGTCGTGAAGAACGGCTGGAAGATTTGTGGCGCGACACGATCGTCGATGCCGGGGCCGTTGTCGATGACCGCGACGCGAAGCAGCGACTGCGCAGAATCCCGGGTCCCCTCGATCGTAATCTGTGGCGGCCGGCCCGTGTTCGTGCAGGCCTCGAGGGCGTTGCGGCACAGATTGCTGAAGGCCTGTCGCAGCAGCACGTCGTCGCCATCGACGATCCCGAACTGCCCTTTCACCTCGACCCGGCCGCCCCGCGCGCGCGCTTCGGTGGCGATTTCCTCCGCGGCGCGCTCCGCAATGCCTCCGATGTCGACGCGCGCGAGCGTCAGTTCCGCGGGCTTGGCAAAGTTCAGGAATTGCGTGACGACCTGGCGGAGCGCGTCCGTTTCCGCGCGGATTCCGGTGACGTACGGGCGGAAGTCCTCGGGCAGCCGTTCCAGATCGAGCAGGCGGGCGTACCCGTGAATCGTCGCAAGCCCGTTACGGAACTCGTGCGCGATGCCGGCCGTCAGCTCGCCGAGCCGCGCGAGGCTGTCCTTGAGGCGGAGCTGCTCCTCCAGTTCCGCCACCTCGCTGAGATCGCTGAAGAGGCAGATCGCACCCTGGAGTGCGCCGTCCGTGCTGCGAATCGGCGAGACAGTGACACCAAGATGTGATGCCGTGGAGGAACCGCCGTCGAGCCGCAGCGAGCGGCGGACAATCGGCTTCCCCGTCGCGAGCGACTCCTCGACGGCTTCTGCCAACGCAGGCGCCTCCGCCAGCACTGCGCGTAAGGGGGGAGCCGACCCCAATGGCACGAGGTCCGCCCCGCCGGGCTCGGAGCCGGCCAGCAAGTGCTGACCCGCCGGATTGAGCGTACGCACCCGTCGCTCCTGATCGACGACGAGCACGCCGGACGTCATGCTGGCGATGATTTCGCTGCTGAGGCGCTCGGATTCCTCCGCCCGCGCCTTCATTGCGCGTTCCTCGCTCCGCAGGCGATGCACGGCGTCCTGGACGGCGTCCGCCATCAGCATGGTTTCGTTCCCCACTCGATCCGATCGCGACAGGCGACGGACGGCCGCGGCAAACCGCACCACCGCGATCGCGAGCACGCTCGCGAGCGCGAAAATGATCGCGGCGAGCACGAAGAGCAGGAGGGTGGATCGCGGCATGCGGAAACGTCAGCCCAGATGGCGCAGATACCAGGTCACCAGCGGATCACCGTACAGGCTCGCCAGGAACGCCCCGGCCGCGAGAAACGTCCCGAACGGAATCGCCGCCTTCATATTGCCCCGGTGCGTGATCAGCAGGACGATGCCTGCAAGCGATCCCCCGATCGACCCCAGGATGAGCGTCAGGAGCGTCAGCTTCCAACCGAGGAACGCGCCAATCATCGCGAGCATCTTCACGTCGCCCATTCCCATGCCTTCCTCCTTCCGCAGGCGGAAGTACACCTCGGCGATCAGGAAGAGAATGCCGCCTCCGACGAGTGCCCCGATGAGCGCGTCGACGATCCCGGGCGGCACCACGACCGACGCAGCAAGGCCGGCGCAGAGCGCGGGCAGCGTGATCACGTTGGGCAGCAACTGATGTTCGAGGTCAATCGCAAACAGCACGATCAGGATGCAGGCGAACGCAATCCGGACCGCGAGCAATGGCGTGAGCCCAATGGTTTCGTACTGCATCACGAACGCCGCGGCCGTGACGATCTCGACGAGCGGATATTGCAACGAGATGCGGGTGCCGCACGTGCGGCACCGGCCGCGAAGCACGAGATAGCTGATCACCGGGATGTTCTCGTACCACGCCAGCGGACGCCCGCACGCCGCACAACGCGATCGCGGATGCACGACGGATCGGCGCTGGGGGATGCGATAAATGCAGACGTTCAGAAAGCTGCCGACCATCAACCCGACAACCGCGAGCCCGATGGCCGTAATGTCGACGGTCATCAGCGATCGGATCCCAACTGTCCGGGAAGTGGATAAATGCCCGACTCCGGCGAAACCGTCACCGCGCCGGTTTGCGCGTCCAGTCGATACGGCGTCCCTGATGCGTCTTCAGGCACTCCCGGAACGACGCCGGCCCTCGCCAGCGCCGGCCAGGTCAGCGGCACCTCTGGATGCAATTGATGGTAGCTCCGAAGCCGCGGCTCGAGCGCGGCGATGAAGTCCATCGCATCGAGCTGCGTCAGCCGGCGTGTGGCGGAGTCACGTAGCCATTTGTCCCCGGATTTCGCGAGCTGCTCCCACAACATGCGCGAGGCGCCGGTGTGGCCGCCTTCGGCGAGCGTCACGGCCGCCAGCGGCCGCAGCCATGACGGCGCGCCGTTGACGTCGGCCGCCCGCTCGAACCATCCGGCGGCGCTCCGGTAATCGTGCAGGTGCCAGTAGTAGACGAACCCGAGGTCCTGCATGTACTGCCACTTATGGGGCTGCGCCGCCAGCCCTTTCTTAAGCAGCGCGATCGCGAGATCTGGCCGGCCTGGGCCGTCCGGAAACGGCTCGCCGAGATAAATCGCGCCGAATCGATACGCGATATTGAAATACGGATCCAGCGTCGTCGTGAGATCGAGGAGCGGATAGAGCAGGTTGTACGTCCGGGCGCTTGGCGGCTGCGTGAGATGGGCGCGGCCGAAGTGCTGGATCGCGCGGATCCAGTAGACGTCGGACGCGACGGCCGCGTAATTCAGTGCCAGGTGCTTCACGGTCGATGGTGAGCGGACGTAAAGGAACCCGGGCTGGTTCACATCCGGCGGCGGCGCAAACCGCCGCTCGGTCGCGTGCAGGACGATGGCGCCCCAGAGGCACAGCACGGCCGCGGCTGCAGCGGTGCGTCGCCTCATTTGAAATCTCTCCGCGAGAAGATGACGATCGCGCCGAAAATGAGCGCCGCAATGTAGGCGGCGCCGTACGCGGTCGAACTCGCGACGTACGCCATCGAGACCGGCAGCCCGTGCACGACAGCGAGCTTGATGTCGAACCTGGAAAAATCCGGCAGAAGGTAGTAGCACGCCTTCCCGATGACCGCCGCTGCCGGCGATTTCACGATCGTATCGAAGTGCTGGAGGTCGCCGTTGAACTGCCCGATGACGTAGACCGCGAGCGTGAACACGGCCGACAACATCGGGCTCGAATAGCTGGAGAAAAAGACCGCGAGTGCCGTGACCAGCGCGAGGTCCACGAAAATCATTGCGATGGCCTTCAACATGGCGGGGTCCATCGCCGGGGTGTCCCATACCGCCTGGATGTTTTCGGGGACGCCTCGCGCGAGGAGAAACAGCACCGCGTAGAGCGCGATCGTCATCACGACGACGTTGACGAGCAGCGTGAGCAGCAGCCCAAGGTATTTGCCGACGATGAACTCCGAGCGCCGGACCGGCTTCGCCAGCAGCGGATAGATGCTGCGGCGGTCGACTTCCTTCGAGACGAGGCTGGTGCCGACGAACACGGCGATGAAGAGACCGAACAGCGATGTCGCCGCCAGGCCGAGGTCCTTGATGATCTTGACGTCCTGCCCCGCCGTGAGCTGGCCGATCAGAATCGAGGCGGCGATGAGCAGCACCGCAAACAGTACGAGGTTGTAGAACACCTTGTCGCGGACCGATTCGCGGAACACCGCTACCGCGACGCAGCGTGCCGCGTTCATCCCGCCGCCCCTCGCGCGCCGTCGCTGACCTGTGCGACACGCCGAACGAAAAAGTCCTCGAGCGTCTCGCGCAGCGGGTTGAGCGAGACCAGGCGTGCGCCAGCGGCCGTGATCTCCGCGAGGATCTGCTCGGGGTGCGCCTCCGCCGACATTTCGATGGCGTAGCGGTCGCCGGCAATCCGGGTGATCCTGCGCACGCGGGATGCGAGCGATTCAAGCACGTTCGACGAGAGCGCCGCCACCACGAGCTCCCATCCCAGCACGGTGAATTCGTGGAGTTCCGCAAGCGTACCCGCCGCCGCGAGCCGCCCCTTGGCGACGATGGCCACACGGCTGCAGAGCGCCTCGGCGTCCGACAAGATGTGGGAGCTGAAGAAAATCGTTCGTCCCTGATCGCGAAGTTCCAGAATCAGCGCGCGCACGTCGCGCCGGCCCAGCGGGTCGAGACCGGACATCGGCTCGTCCAGGAACAGCACGTCCGGTTCGTTCAGGAGCGCCTGCGCAATGCCGACGCGCTGCAGCATTCCTTTTGAGAACTTGCGGAGCGGGAACCGCCGTTCGGCGCCGATGCCGACGCGATCGAGCGTGGAGGACACGCGGTTGCGACGATCACTCAGTTGAAACAGCCGTCCGTAGTAGTCCAGCAGCTCCTCAGCCGTCAGGTGATCGTAGAAGTACGGGTTTTCGGGAAGATAGCCGATCCGCTGGCGCACCCACGGATCGCCGACGGCGCGCCCGAGGATCTCGGCATCCCCGCTCGTCGGAAATACAAGCTGCATCAGCAGCTTCAGCGTCGTCGTCTTGCCCGCGCCGTTGGGTCCGAGAAAACCGAAGACGTCGCCGCGCAGGACGTCAATCGAGAGGCGATCGAGTGCGCGATACGGGCGCGGACGCCAGAACCCGACCGAGTAGTCCTTGGTGAGATCGCGAGTGCGAATCGCAACGTCGGTCATGCGGCAACGCTGCGCCGTGGGCTACTGCCCGCCGGCCCTCTTGATCTCGATCTCGATCAACGCGTCCATCGCTGCCGGCGGCAGACCGCCGACTTTGCGGCCATTGAGGAAGAACGTCGGCGTCGAGTTCACGCCGAGCGCGGCACCCGTCGCCGCTTCGGTCTTGACTTCCTGGATCGCCCTCGGATATTCGGCAGCGAAATCGGTAATGCCACCGACCTCTCTGGCCGCCGTCCGGACCGTTGCCGGGCTCAACTGATCCTGATGCATGAAGAACCAGTCGGTGAGCTTGTCGAAGGTCCCCTTCGGGCCCGCCATGACGGCGGCCGCGGCGGCGTCGCACGCCGCGGGATGAACCAGGTTCGCCACAGATGCATTGCAGCTCGGGTCGAGCGGATAGTGTTTGAGCTCGTACTTGAAGTCCTTCGGCCGATCCTTGTACTTCGCGATGACCGGCTCGTAGGCGAAGTAGGTCGCGCGGCACGGCGGGCACTGGTAGTCGTTGAACTTCACCAGCAGCACCTTCGCCCCGTCGTTGGAGTACGGCATCTCGACCTTCGGCTGCAGGTCCCACCACCGCTC
Source organism: Vicinamibacterales bacterium (assembly GCA_035495555.1). Classification (GTDB taxonomy): domain Bacteria; phylum Acidobacteriota; class Vicinamibacteria; order Vicinamibacterales; family 2-12-FULL-66-21; genus DATJFQ01. The sequence continues at coordinate 52,253 of DATJFQ010000035.1, read as the reverse complement.
GAGTTCCGTCCGCTGATCCTGCGCCAGCGGCTCCATTTTGACGACGGGCCGTTCCTGCGGGCTGGGGAACAAGGCCACAGCCGATGCGGCACCGGCGACGAACAGCACCGCGATGACGAGCGCGACCGGGGTCGCAACGAGCGCGCCAAGATCGCGCACTACACGCCTGGGCAACGAGGACAATGGCACGGAACTCGCCCCTCCCGAGATGATGAACACCCCCGCGACCGCCACGTACGTCGCCACGCACAACGGGCAGACTTCTTTCAGCACGAAAAACGAGGCGTATGCCAGATACAGCACGACCGCCAGCGCCAGGGTCGACAGCGAAAAGATGTACGCGGGCGCGGAATCGGCGATACGGCTTCTGCCCCGGCTTCCCCACGCGAGCAGCAGCACCAGCGCAAAGAAGACCAGCCCCCCGACGGCAACAGGCACACCTGCTACGGATCCATATCGGCTCAAGTACGCCTGTTTACAGGAGACCGTCGCGTTGATGTCGCAGAACGAGGCGTAATCCGGATTGACGATGAGGTGATAGTGCACCCAGGTGGCCGCGCCGGACGCGACCAGACCAAGGACACCGAAGGCGACCAGCAGCTTTCGGGCCAGCGCAGACATGTGCAAGATTGGTGTGGTGATCTTATCGCAAAGATCAAAAGATCAAAGAATCAAAGGATCAAAGGGTCCTCGGATCTTTGCCCTCGATCGTTGCCGTCGTGGACGTTTTCCCGTTACTTCAGCTCCAGGCCGTGCTCGGGTGCGCCCGATTCGGGCATGTTGCCGGTGAAGGTCTGCTTCTCGTCGACGTAGACCACGCGGTCCGTATTCACCGCGAAGAAACGGTTGCCGCTGACGCCCGGCTTGACGGGATCCGCGGTGACGGCGTATCCCTGCGCCACGGGCACTCCGCTGCACGACGGCATCGCGTCGTCCAGCGGCTTTGCAGCCATCTGGAAGAGGTATCCGGAGTGCTCGATCTGTTCGGCGCTCGTCAGGTCCGGACTCAGGAAGCCTTGGCCTGTCGAGGGGATCGGCTGCGCGAGCGCCGGCAGCGTGGTGGCGTACTTGTCGTGGCCGCACGTGAGTGCAAACGTCCACTGCGCCGCCGCAATCGTCTGGAGTGAGCTGGCCGCGGACGTTTCGTTGGCGCGGGCGCGCATCCCTTCATAGCGCGCGAACGCGATCGCCAGCAGGATCCCGATGAGCGCCATGACGACCATGAGCTCGATCAGCGTGAATCCCGCGGCCGCGCGGCGTCGACGGCGCGGCAGAGATAGCAACAGGCAGGCCACGATGGCAGTTCCTGAGAGGATTAGACCGGCGGCGAGGATGCGCGGCCGGTAGACGAACCGTATCACGTGCGTCCCGCCGCGCACGTGAACCGCCCGGTAGAGTGCGTTGGCGCGAACGATAGGGGCCTCGTCCCCATCGATGAATGCGCGCCACCCCGGGTCGAATGCGTCGCGAAGGACGATGACTCCATCGCCGGTCAGCATCGCCGTGAGGTCGACTTCATTGGTGAAATCGCCGGTTATCGCTACTGACGACGACGCCGCCGCCGCCGTTTGGCGTCCGGCGGCGTGTGGGAGCCGATCCACCCGGGCAACGGTGTCCGCGAGGTGCGGATCGAAGAGGGCATCCTGCTGCGATTGCGCAGTCGCTGCATCGTCGACAGACGGCGGAACGAACACGCGCGCTGCGAGCGGGCTGCAGATGGTAACGGCCATGTGCCAGTCCGGCACCGCTGCGATGACCGCACCGTTGGCGCGATCCTCCGGAAGGACACACCACCGGACACCAGATCGCCGGAGAAAGGCGTCGCGTTCAGCCGGTCCCGCGTCGACGAATCGCCCGACGACGGCTCGGTAAGCGGACGGGAGCAGGATCGGGAGATCGTACGAGAGCGCTTCCCGCACACGCCAGCCGGATGACTCCATCGGTAGTTCGGCGTTCAGGACCGCACGGGCCGCGATGGCGCTCGGTTCAGGAGGCAAATCCCAACCGGGGCTGCCGTCGATATCGTCCGCATCCATGAACCCGCGTACGCGGCCGCCGACGTACACACGGTCCCGGCCCGCAAGTCCCAGGTACCACTCCGGCGGCCGAAGGGTGGACTCAGCGATCGTCGGGTTCAGTCCGCCGTTGCTGACCACGAGGTCGCCGGCGCACAACGTCAACAGAACCATCCATGCGATCCGCCGGCGCGGCTGACGAGGATCAGCCGCGAGCGCGAGCAGCGCGGCGCCAACGAGCAGTGTTCCAATGGACCGAGCGGCCAGCGGCTCACCGTATGCGAGAAGGAAGGCGGCGCCCGCATCCGGCGCTTCGAGCTGCAGCTGGTGTGCGAGGCCGCGCGCCGCTTGCCACGCGGGCGACGGCGCGAGCAGCGCAACCACGAGCACGAGCGACAGCGTGACCGCGAGGGCGCCAGCCGCCACCGCCACCCCATGGAGGCGCCGCGCCGCCGTCTCTCGCTCTGTCCGAATGACCGCTTCGGACCCTTCCGCTGCGAGCACCGCCAGCGCGAAGCAGGCGACCGCGCTGTATTTGATCGGAAATCGGAAGAACGCAAGCGCTGGGATCGCTCGCCGCGCCGCTGGATAGAGAGGCGTGTAGTTCCCCATCGCGGCAATGCCGAAGAGGACGAGGAGAAAGAGCCAGGGCGCCGAACGCCGTGGAGCGGCGACGATCCCGGCACACGCCATGAGCACGACGAGCGGGCCGACGTAGAGCGAATAGAAGAACGGTTCACGGCCGCTGTTGAGCGTCGTCATCCAGGGCATGTCGGCGAGGAACGACGTGTAGTAGTTCCCGAACAAGTGCGGGACAACGGCCTCGAGGGCGGCGAGCGGATGCAGCGACCAGAAGTCCGGCGTCTCCGACCATGTCCCGCGTCCGGCGCGTATGCCGGCGATGACGGTCGGCAGCATCTGCGCGGCCGAGAGTGCGGCGCCAAGTACGAGGCCCGTAAAAAGCCAGGGAAGAACCTGCGGCACGCGCCGGTCGTCGTGACGTGCAGCCGACGCGACATGGACAATCAGGACGACAACGCTTGCCGCGAGCGTGACCGGTTCGCCGCTCAGCGCCTGAAGTGCCGCAACGACGGCGACGAAGACGGCGGTGCGGCGCCCGGGCTGTTCGACAAGACGATCGCCCGCGAAACAGAGCCACGGCAACAATGCGAGAGACCACGACAGGTTCGGCGCGTTCAACGAGGAGACCAGCGTGCCCGAAAGCGCAAAGGCGCACGCGCCAAGCGCGGATGCCGCCATCGACAGCCGGCGGCGCAGGAACAGGAACATGCCGATCATCGCAACCGGCAACGGCATCGCGACCCAGAGATTGAACGAAACGACGGCGGACGGCAGCAGCCGCAGCGCGAGCGTGACGGGCATGAACACCTGGTTCAGCGCGTCTGCATACGCGGCGTGCCCCCCTGCCGAAAACGGATCCCACAACGGCAGTTCGCCCGCGAAGATCGTGTGCCGGAGCCAGAGATGACGCGACCAGAAAAAGAAGCCGAGGTCGCGGACGAAGAAGACGCGGCTCGCGGTGAAGACGCCGCGCACCGGCACGAGCGAAAGGAGAATCAACAGCGCCGCCGCAGCGCGGAAGACGGCGGCCTCGCGATCACGCCTCAAGCACGCACGATTATGCCAGTGATCAATACCGGAACGCGGTTCCGGGCATCGGACCGTCGGCGCCCGAGAGAATGACCGGTGCCCAGTACAGAAAGCTGCGCGTGGCTTCCGCGCGACGGATCGCCACCTTTGCGTTTCGCAGCGCGTCCGCGCGACCGGTGCCCGCCGCAAGCTCGGAGTAGAAGCGGCGCATCAACAGCCGCTGCACGTGATCGTCCACGTTCCAGAGCGGCGCAACGAAGGTTCTGGCGCCTGCGATCGCCGCGGCTCGCCGCATGCCGTAGACGCTCTCGCCAACCGACGGCACGCCGGCAGCCATTCGGCACTGCGACAGGACGACCATTTCTGTGCCCTGCAGATCGAGGTTCTGCAGCTCCTCGGCCGTCAGCAGGCCATCTTCGTGCGAGCCGCTCGCGCGGCCGTAGGCCTCCTCGAGCACGATCCCCGTCAGCGCCATCGTCCGCCGCGCGACGACGGCGCTGACGCACGGCGCGGTATCGCAACGCGACTCCTCATCGCCGCCGATGACGCCATGGCCGGCAATGTGCAGCAGCAGCGGCCCGTGGACGTGCTTCAAACCGCTCTCGCTCGCCTTGCTTTCACCCAGGAACTCTGGATCGCGAACAATTCGGCGAACGTCGTTGCCTTCGCGGACGGCTTCCGGCAGCGAGCGCAGCGTACCCAGTGACGCCGTGGAGGAAGAAGCAGAGCCGCTGGCGCCGGACGCTCCCGGGCTGACCATGATCACGGGCGGCGATGTGGGAGGGGTTGGCGGCGGCTCGGGCAGGAGATCGCGCCCGGCGGGAACGTAAGCGATCGTGAATCGTTGGATTAGCGGCCCATGGTCCGATAACGCCTCGAACGGCACCAGATCGAGAAGACCATCGGGTGCCACGCGAATACGCCTGATGCCGTGACCGACGATGAGCGGCGCCACAGGTGCCCAGACCCGCCGGGACAAGGCCGCAATGGCATTTTCGGCGGTGCGCGCCGATGCCCGCGCGGCAAGGGTTTCGTGGTTCGCGACCGACGCACTCCAGTCGTTGGCCGCGTTCAACAGATCGCGAACGACGGAATCGACCGGGGCCTCGTCGCCGAGATCGCGCCACGCGAGCGCTCCGTGACTGTCCAGCACAAAGGCGCCGTATCGGCGAACATCTGGCGCATTCGACGGCCCATAGGAGACGAATTCGATCAGGCACTCGTCAGGCCGGAGTTGGCGGCTGATGTCGCCGACGTTCGCGAGGGTCGCGGCGGAGGCCATGCCGACGGCGCGGTTGAGGGTCGCCTCCAGCGTGTCTCCACGCGCTGTCAGCGTCTCGATCGCGGTCACCGCCTTCGCGCTGACATCGTCTGTACGCTTCGTGCGCAGGTCACTGAGCAGACGCTCGTATTTCCCGGCGAGGTCTGTGTTCTCGAGTTCGCAGCCGCCGACGATGCTCGGCTCGAGCGTGCGATAGCCGAGCGCGACGCTCAGCGACGTGCGGCATTCGAGCAGCGCCTGCCATTCAGCCGCGGTTCGCGCCACGGTCGCGTTCCCCGAGTTCCGAAGCGTACGGCGCCAGCCGCGGACGTACTCGAGCACGCGTCCCTTGCGCGACGTGACTGCCTCGAACGCGAGCGCACGCGCGTCGGGTAGCCGATCACCCGCCGCAGCCTGAAACGCAATCAGCGTCGGCACGGGATCAACGGCATGTGCCAGCGATTCCGTCTTGAAGGCCTCGGACCCGATCGCCATGGCTTCAGAGAGCGCACGGCTGGTGATGGCCAGGCTCCGCCGGTATTCCGCCTCGGCGGACGCGAACTCCCCCATCTGGGCGTCAACGCTCGCCAGCGCGTTCAGGAAGAGCGCGATGTCCGGATGCGCGGGTCCATGCGCCTCGATGGCGTCCCGCAGCGCCTCCGCCAGCGTGCGCCGAGCCTGTGGCAGGTTTCCAGCCGCCGCCGCAATCAATCCGCTCTCCCGGAGCGCCGCCGCATACAGCGGATGGTGTACGCCGAGCCCGCCCCGACCGACCTCCAATGCCCTGTCGATGGTTCGACGCGCTTCGTCGACCGCATGCCGTTCGAGCTGCGCGTGTCCCAGCCCGAGCAGCACGCTCGTGTAGTCGAACGGCGGCGGGTTGGGGACGCTCGCGTACGACTCCGCAGCCTCTGCAAACAGGCGCTCGCCCGCGGCGCGATCCCGGGCGTAGGTCACCTGCGCGAGATTGCGCAGGGTGCTGAGTGCCTGCGAACTCGAGGGCCCGAACAGCTTCCGTTTCAGCGCGAGGCTGTGCTGATAATCCGCCGCGGCCGCATCGGCGTTTCCGATGGCCTGATACAAGGCGCCGCGGTTGTTCAGCACCGAGGCGTAAAACGGGTGCTGCTCGCCGAGCTCCGCTTTCAGCAGCCGCACGCCTTCGTCGTAGAGCCGTTCCGCCTCGACGTACTTGCCCGTCTCGACTTCGAATGCGGCGAAGGCGAGGAGGCTGGCCGCGTAAGCCGGGTGCGCGGTCCCGGGTTTCACGCGCAGCGCCGACAAACCCTTGTGAAAGGCGGCTTCCGCGATCGCGTACTTGCCGAGGCGCTGGTAGGTGCCTGCCAGGTTGATGCACAAGGTTCCATATTCTTCGGTTGCACGCTCGGCGTCCGGGCGACGCTCGTGGATCGCGAGCGCCCGCTCGAAGGTCGTCGCCGCACCGCCGTAGTCGCCGGAGAGGCCGTCGATCGTGCCGAGCGTGTCGAGGCTCTCGGCCAGGAGAAACCCGGAGGCATCGGGTTGCTGCTCGCGGATGGCAACCGCCCGAACGGCGAGCGTTCGCGCCTCGTCCATGTGTCGCAGGTCCCGCAGCAACATGGCGAGATCGTTTGCGGTCTCGGCGTACTCGAGGGAGTCGGTGCCGAACGCGTCCTGCCGGATCTGGAGGGATTCGCGGAGCTCTTTTTCTCCCGCCGTGAGATCGCCGGACGTGTAGTGGAGAAACCCGAGCCGGTCGAGGCTCCTGCCGCGCTCGCGCGGCGACACGGCCGCGCGGAGCGCAAGGTGTGCTGCATCGATCGCGTGAGGGAGGTCGCCTGCCGCGTAGAGCGACGCAGCGCGCTGGTCGAGCGAGGCCCAGTCCGGTGCGGGTTGCTGAGCGGAGGCCGGCGTGAGACAGGCGAGCCACACGGCGGCCGCGCATGCTGCAGCCGTCGCGGAGGCGTTCGCCGCTGGGGTCATCGTACGGCGGTGAGATTGGACAGGTTCCTGTCGATAGCGCGACGTTCGTCGTTGGATGCTGACGAGCCCGTCAGACCACTGAGGGCCGCGCGATACCACCGCTCCGCCGCCGTGCGATCACCGCGCAGCGCGGCGGCCGCGCCGCGATTGTTCTCGATGCGGGGCGTCATCGAACCGGACGAAATCTGCTGCGCCTCCGCGAGTACGCGCTCCGCCTCGTCGGGGCGGCGCGCGTCGAGCAGCGCGGCGCCGAGCTCGTTCAAAACTGCCGCACGGACCGGGGCCGGCACGGCTGGCGGCGTCGACAGCACATCGGCCGCCGCGCGGAGGTGCCCAACGGCATCCGCGGGCTGGCCGGCACGGCGTTCGATGGCACCAGCGAGCGCCAGCACGCCGCGCGTGTCCTCGACAGCAACGCCAGGCTGATCGAGCAGCGGCAGTGCACGCGTGGCCGCTTCCCGCGCTCCGGTGATATCTCCAGCGGCGACAAGCGCAACCATCTGCTGATGGAGCGCAGCGACGAGCACCGAGGAAGAGACCAGTGCGACGTCGCCCGGCTTCACGCGTGCGTGCGGATCCACGCGTCCGCGCGACTGCTCGCGAAAAACCGTGGTGATCGTCAACCGGCCCACGGGCTCACGGCTGCTGCCGCGGACGATCTGGAGTTCGGTTCCCTGAGTGATGCCGTCGAGTGAACCGAGCGGAACGACGACATCAGCGCCTTGCGAGGCGAGCGACACGCGGCCTTCGGTTTTCGGGGACCGGCTGACCGTGTGCGCCGACCGGAACTCGCTCGACGACGACGACGACGCAAAATCCTCGAGGCGAGCGCTGAGCACCACCGGGGCCGGCAGTGATCCCGAGACGACGCCTGTGTGAGACGATCCCGGCGAAGTCGCTGCCTGCGCCGGAGCGGCGCGTCCGTCGTTTCGTGCGCGCGGATAGAATACGGCAAAGATGAGCAGCGCTGCCGCGAGCGCGAAGGCTGCAGCTCGAACCGGCGCACGCCAGAAACCCCTCAGGGGCGCAGCGGCACCAGCAGCGCCCAACACGCCGGCCTGCGTGCCCTCGCGATCCAATGCCGCCCGCGTCGCACCAGCGGTCATCAACTCATCGAACAGGTGCGGATCCTCGAGCGCTGCCCGCGCGAGCGCGCGCTCCTCGTCAATCGGGAGGTCGCCCGTCGTGTAACGATCCAGCCGCGCCGGCATCTCGGTCATCACATACTCTTCGCTTCCGGCCGGCGCTCGTACAGCGCGCGATCCGTGCCCATGCGTTCGTCGACCAGCCGTGCAACGGCCTGCGTGCCTCGTCGAACCCACGTGGCCACGGTGTTCCCGCTCACACCCAGGCGTGTGGCGATCTGCTCGTACTTGAGACCCTGCGCGCGAAGCAGCAGCACGCGCCGCTGGTCAGCCTTCAACGAGGTGAGACACTCGCGCACGATATCGCGCAGTTCGTGATCGATGAGGACATCGAGTTGATCCGGCGACGGGTCCGGATACTCCGTATTCGGATCCCCCGTGCGCAGCTCGCGGCGGATGTGCGCGCGCGCGTGTTCTTCACGAACGACGAAACGCAGCACCCCGTGCAGCCATGCAAACAACTGGTGAAGCTGCCACTCGGGCCGCGTCCCGGCCGCCCCGGGATCCTCATGGAAGTAGTACTCGACGGCGGAACGCGAGAGCGGGTGGCCAAGCGACCGCCGCAGCGCCTCCTGGGCCGAACCCTCCGGATCGCTCGACCCGAGTCGCGCAGCCTTTGCCGCAAGCGCCGCGATGAGCCTGCGATATTCCGTCGCGGATGTGCGGACGACGGCGGTCTCCGTCAGCACGGTGATAGTCCGCGCGTATTGTAATACCAGGACAGGTTCAGGCAGGCTGGGAGACCGGCCGCTTCCGTTTGTCGACGAGACACCACGCCGCCAGCGTCAGGGCGGCAGCGCCGCTGAGCGCCGCGCCAACGTACAACGTCAGCGGACGATAGGTGAAGGTCACGAGGTGGGTGCCCGGCCGCAGATGGACGGCACGAAAGAGTCCATTGGCGCGCATCAACGGCGCAGCCGCCCCATCCACGTCGACGTGCCAGTATGGATCGTAGGAATCGAGCAGCGCGAGGTAACCCTCGGCGGGCAGGCCCGCGCGCACGACCACGCGATTCAACCCGTCCTCGACGAATTCCGCCGACGCAGGCACGGGCGCGCCGGGAAGGCCGGCCGGCGGCGGCGGCGGTTCAGAAACGAGCACGCCTGACGACGGGTCGAAACGCGGCTGGAACAGCCCTTCGACGGCCCAGTCCGGATCGGGCCCGAGCAGCGCATCGCCGACGATGTACGCACGGTGCGCACTCGGGTTGACGTCGTAGAGCTTCAACTGCTCGGCGCCGACGAGCGCGGCGAGGGGCTGGAGATCGTCGGGCGCCGGCGCCGGCAGGATCGCGTATCGCATTCCGGCGCGCAGCAGAAACCGCATCCGATCGACACGCGGCGCCGTCCGGAACCGGTTCTGCGTTTTCATGTTCAGCACCGGCCAGATGAGCGGCAAGTCGTACGACATCGTTTCGCGGATCTTCCAGCCGGACGGATGGAACGCGAGCTCGTTGACCGCGATGAAGCGCTGCTCCATCGGCGTGTGGCCGGGGATCTCGCGGATGTATTTCGGCGAGTCGACGTCGGTCGCCTCCACGTACCCGCCCAGCCGGCCCCCCACGTAGATGCGCGTGTGCAGGTCGGGCGGGATCTGGCGCAGCCATCCCGGCTTGTCCAGCAGTGCCGCCGACATCGTCGGATTGACGGTGGAGTTCGCGAGCACGAGGTCCAGCGCCATGAAGGCCCAGAGGACGCCGATCGCGAGGCGCCGTTCCTGTCGGCGGGCGGACGCCACGGCAATCAGGAACGCCGCGCACAGGATTTTCAGCACGACGGCAGAGAGCAGCGGCCGCGCGCGATAGATCAGGAATTCGGCACCTTGAATCGGCGATCGCACGTGGACGCGCTGGGCTGTTTCGAACACCAGATAGAGCGGCAGCCGCGGCGCGATCATCTGCCAGGCTACGAAGCCATAAATGAGCGCGCCGGCCAGCACGGAGAGAACGACGACGACCTGCAGCGCGCGGCGGGGCACCTCGCCGCGCTGCATCCACTCGACGGTCAATGCCGAAAGGACCGAGGTCCCCATGGCGGCAAGCGACAGGTACTTCACCGGAAACCGGAATGCGCGGAGGCCCGGCACGATCGACTGCAGCAGCGGATACACCGGTGTGTGCGCACCCATCGAGGCGATCACGCATCCCGCGACGACAAGCGTCCAGAAGGTTGTCCTCGGCCGGCGCGCGCACGCCGCCACGGCCGCGGTCATCATGACGGGAACGCCGAGGTACATCGAGTAGTAGAACGGCTCGCGTCCGCTGTTGAGCGCCGGCATCCACGTCAGCTCGGACAGGTTGGAGTGGAAGTATTCGCCGAAGAAGTGCGGCGCGAAGAGTTCGAACAGCGCAAGCGGATGAAGGGACCAGAAGTCGTCCGGCTCCATGAAGGACCGTACGGACTGGCTCCCAGCCTGCGCCAGCGGCACATACTGGATCGCGGCGAGCAGCATGCCGAGAAGCGCCCCGCTTCCCGTCAACACGAGCAGCCGCCAATCCCGCCATCCTGCGAGCGGCCACAGCACGTACAGCGCGGCGATCGCCAGCGTTGCGCCGAGCGTCACCGGCTCACCCGCCAACGCCTGGGCAGACAGGACGACGGCAAATACGGCGACGGCTGACGCGCGCCGCTTCTCCGCGATTCGATCGAGGGCCGCGAACACGTATGGCACGCACGCCACCGACCATGACAGGTTCGGGAAGTTGGTCGTGGAGACCGTCGGTCCGGCGACGGCGAACGCGATCGCGCCCAGCGCAGCTGCGGGGCGGCCGACGTAGCGCCGCAAATAGAGATAGGCGCCCGCGGCCGCGAGCGGGACGGGCAGCGCGATCCACACGTTGTAGGCGACGACGTCTGGCAGCAGGAGCCGGATCGGGATCGACGGGAAGTGAAAGAGCTGATAAAGCGCGTCGCTCATGGCCGATTGCCCGTTGGCGACGTAAGGATCCCAGAGCGGATAGACGCCTGAAAAGACCGCGTGACGAAAGAACAGGAATCGTGAGCGGAAGGCGAGCGTCAGATCGCGGACGAAGAAGATGCGGGTCAGGGTGAAGACGCCGGCGACGGGGATGATGGCGGCGACGAGCGAGACGAGCGGCCAGATCCAGCCGCGGCTGCGAGGAGCGTGCATCAGGTCCGTGCGGTCCCGCACCGTGTCAGGGGCGGCGGTAGAGGGTGCATTTCGACTCGCGACGGACGGCATGCGGTCGAAAGGCTGTATCGGTCAAGAGACGCAACGACCGCAGGGGTGGGAGAAACAACCGAGTCAACTCCCAACTCCCGACTCCCAAAAGATCGAATTGGGAATTGGGAGTTGGGAGTTGTCTTTGGCTATTGGATCACGGACCCGCTCGAGGGCGTGCTGGAGTCGTCCATGCCGTTCAGCGAGGACGTGGCCTGCCAGATGGTTCCCGTCGTGTTCGTGCCGAAGTAGCGCGTGCCGGTCGAAGTCGAGACGGGATCGGCCCACGCATGATAGCCGGACGACAGGGTGGTGGCGCCGTTGCACGCTGTGCCGGTCGCGCTCGATCCTCCAAGGCTCACGGTGTAGCCGCTCTTGGTCGCCGTCGCCGAGGCGCCCAGGTCCGGGCTGATGAACGCCGACCCACCCGAAGGACCGCTGCCGAGCGCCGTCAATGAGGACGTGTAGAGGCCGTTGGCGCAACTGGCCGAGAACGTCGACTCGGCGCTGGCAATCGCGCGCATGGATCCAATGGCCGAGGCTTCGTTGCCGGAGATGCGGGCCCGCAGCAGGCCTGGCACGGCAATCGCCGCGATGATGCCGATGATCGCGACCACGATCAGGAGTTCGATGAGCGTGAAACCCTGTTCCTTGCGCACTTTCATGACTGCAACTCTCCTTCTTCGAACCTGTTGCCCGGAAAAACAAAACGAGGGAAGCCAGTGGGCTTCCCTCGGCGTGTGACGCGGTTGCGGGGGCCTACTGGATGACGGTGCCGGACGAGGGGGTGCTGGAGTCGTCCATGCCGCTCAGGGTCGCGGTCGCCTGCCAGATCGTGCCCGTAGTGTTCGTGCCGAAGTAGCGCGTCCCGGTCGAGGTCGACACGGGGTTCGCCCACGCGTGATAGCCGGACGAAAGGGTCGTCGCGCCGTTGCACGCCGTGCCCGTCGCGCTCGATCCGCCAAGGCTCACGGTATAGCCGCTCTTGGTCGCAGTGGCCGAGGCCCCGAGGTCCGGGCTGATGAAGGCCGAGCCACCCGAAGGACCGCTGCCAAGCACCGTCAGCGACGAGGTGTAGAGGCCGTTCGCACAGCTGGCCGAGAACGTCGACTCGGCGCTGGCGATCGCGCGCATGGACCCGATGGCCGATGCTTCGTTGCCGGAAATGCGCGCCCGCAGCAGGCCTGGCACCGCAATCGCGGCGATGATGCCGATGATCGCCACGACGATCAGCAGCTCGATAAGGGTAAAGCCCTTCTGGTTCCGAACTTTCATGAGCGTAAGTCTCCTCTGTCCGTCTGGTAGTGGCCGCGTCACGTGTCCGCTGCCCCGGGCCACGTCTCGGCAGCAGCGCTGGCCGAAACAGCAACGGGGGTGCCACGCTCGTCCGTAAGACGACCAGCGAGGCATAAAGGTCTGCAGTTCAGGTAGTTGGATGATTCCGAGTCCCCTATTATACCGCCCCGGAGCGGGTGCCAATTCGTGGCACATGACAATAATTGCCACCAGTAATTGTCATGCCGTGTCTCAAGGAGACCGTCCCAGCACCGTGGCTTCAGCAACGGCAATGCCGGCGATCAGCGGACCGCCACGGGCCTCGTAAGCTGCTGGAAGATAAGGCAGATAGCCTGGCTGATGACAAGAAACACCGTGCGCGGTGCCAGCGGGGCGCGCGAATGCGACAACCGGGAGAGACGCGGCCGATCTACTGGATCGGGGTGCCGCTCGCGGGCGTACCGGTGTCGCTCAGACCGCCGAGCGTACTCGAGGACTGCCACACGGTATTGGTCGTGTTCGAGCCGAAGTAGCGCACGCCCTGATTGGACGAGATGGGATCCGCCCACGAGTGATAGCCCGACGCAAGTGCCGTGGATCCGTTGCAGGCTGACCCGCTTGCCGCGGTCCCGTCCAGGGAGAACACATACCCGCTCTTCATGACGGTGCTCGAACCCGAGAGGTCGGGGCTCAGAAACGGCTGCTGCCCCGAAGGCGCGGTGCCGAGCGTATCGAGCTGTTTCGCGTACAAGCCGTCGCTGCAGCTCCGCGAGAAGGTGGCCTGCGCCGTCGAAATCGCGCGCAGGGACGCAATCGCCGACGCCTCGTTGCCCGAGATGCGCGCGCGCAGGAGACCCGGGATCGCCAGCGCCGCGATCACGGCGATAATCGCGATCACGATCAGCAGTTCGACGAGCGTGAATCCCGCGGCGCGCGCCCTCCGGCCCCGCGCGCGACGACGACCATCAACGAACGGCAATTCGGACACGGCTCTCACCCCAGGTTGTACTTTTTCATGTAATAGCGGAACGAACGGAAGCTCATACCAAGCAGCTCCGCGGCCTTGACCTTCACGCCCCCGGACCGCCGCAGTGCTTCCGCGATGTATTCGCGCTCGATGTGCTGCACGTGCTGTTCCAGATCGAATCCCGTTTCGGGCAGCGGTGCGCCTGGCACCACGCTCGCCGGCGGCGCCGCCGGCCTCGCTCCGCGCACCGCGTCCGGAAGGCTCTCGAGGCCGACGACCGTCGAGCGTTCGAGCGCGACCGCGCGCTCCATGGCGTTTTCCAGCTCGCGCACGTTGCCCGGCCATGCGTAGCCCGTCAGGCTTGCCATCGCGGCGGGCGCAATCCCGTCGATGGCTTTCTTCATCTGCGGGGCAAATCGCGCGATGAAGTGGTCGGCGAGCTGGGGGATGTCGCCGGTGCGCTCGCGGAGCGGCGGCATGCGCACCGGGATCACGTTGATGCGATAGAACAGATCTTCACGGAACTGCCCGTCGCTGACCATCCTCGCCAGGTCGCGGTTCGTGGCGGCAATGATGCGAATGTCGGCGTCGATTTCTTCGGTCCCGCCGACGCGTCGGAACCGCCGTTCCTGCAGGACGCGCAGCAGCTTGACCTGCAGCATCGGGCTCATCTCGCCGATTTCATCGAGGAAAATCGTGCCCTTCTCGGCGACTTCGATCAGGCCTTTCTTGTTCCCGTCCGCGCCCGTGAACGCGCCGCGCACGTGGCCGAACAGCTCCGAGTCGAGCAGCGTCTCCGTCAACGCGCCGCAGTTCACGGCGACGAACGGCCGCTCCGACCGCGGCGATCGCACGTGAATCGCGCGCGCGACCAGTTCTTTGCCGGTCCCCGATTCGCCGGTGATGAGCACGGTGCTTCCCGTCGGGGCAATCGTGTCGACCAGATCGAACACGCGCAGCATGGCGCTGCTCGTGCCGATGATGTTCTCGAACTGGTGCGCGCTCCGCATGGCGCGCTTGAGGAGCGTGTTCTCCTGGTGCAGCCGCTTGCGATCGAGTTCCTTGCGGATGCGGAACTTCAGGACCTCGGTGTTGAACGGCTTCTCGACGTAGTCGTTCACGCCGAGCGTCTCGACACCGCGGATCAGATCGGGCGAGCCGTATGCGGTCACCATGATGGCGATCACCGACGGATTGGCGGCCCGCGCCTGCCGAAGCACCTCGAGGCCGTCGATATCCGGCATCCGGGCATCCGACACGACGACGTCGAACGGGCGGCTCGCGATCAAGTCGATCGCGGTGCGTCCGTTCTCCGCGGTCGCCACGTCGTGCCCTTCACGGCGGAGCAGAATCGCGAGCATCTCGCGCATCGATCGCTCGTCGTCGACGATCAGGATGCGCGCGGCGAGCGCGGCGGCGGGTTCGAGGGTCTGCGCGTCAACGGTCATGGGGTCTCTATCCGGCGACGGTGGCGGCCACGGGCGTCAACGGCAGCAGCACTTCCACGGTCGTTCCTTCGTCCTTGCGCGAGGCCACGCGCACCTCGCCGCCGTAATCGCTGGCGATCCGATGGACGATCGACAGGCCCAGTCCGGTGCCGCGGGCGAAGCCGCCGCGGAACGGCTGGAAGATGCCGTCGAGCTCCTCGGGCGCGATGCCGGTGCCTTCGTCCTGCACCGCGATGAGCACCATCCCGTGCTCGCCTCCGGTCGACCCGCGCACCGACAGCCGAAGCCGCCCGCCGTCCGCCATCGCGCGCAAGCCGTTGGTCGCGAGATTCCAGACGATCTGCCGGATCTGCGCCTCGTCTGCCTGATAGAGCAGCGGGACGGACGGTACATCGACGTCGATCGTGTGACGCGAGGTGACCTCGGCGTTGTTCTCCAGCAGCGTCGCCGTATCCGTGATGACGCGGCGGATGTCCATTGCCGACGTCGCGCCCCGCTGCGGCCGGGCATACGACAGAAAGCTGCGGATGGTTTCGTTGAGCCGGTCGGACTCGCGCAGCACGATATCCATCAGCTGCGACTGCTCCTGCGTCAGCGGCAGCTCCTGCCTGAGCATTTGAATCGATCCGGCCATCGATGCCAGCGGATTGCGGATCTCGTGTGCGATGCCGGCCGCCATTTCCCCCACCGCCGCGAGCCGATGCTGCGCACGCGCTTCACGCTCCTGTTTCTTCACGTCCGTGATGTCCTGGAACGTGAAGAGCAGCCCCGCAGCGCCGCGCGGCGTCATCACCGGACCGCAGCTCATGCCCAGTTCGATGTGCCGTCCATCGCCGCGCGCGAACTGGTATTCCATGCGCGGCACGGGCGGCGGCGGCGTCGAGTACCCCACCATCCCGACCAGATTCCCGGGAAGCTGCAACGCTTCGCGGACGTCCGCACCGATGGCTTCCGGGCCGCTCAGGCCGGTAATCACTTCCGCCGCGTGATTGAACGTCAGCAGCCGCCCCTCCACATCGCACGTCGCGAGCCCGCTCGTGAGGCTGTCGATGACGTGCTGGCTGAACGCCTGGAGGTCTGCGAGCTGCGTCGAGGTTTCCTCGAGCTGCTCGCCCGTCCGCCGCAGGCCTTCAGCGAGATATCCGCTCAGCGCCGCCACGCCGAAAAATCCGAACACGTTCAACGTGACGGTGAACGCCGCGACGCGGCTCGCGGGCAGCACCGCGGCCGGCACCGTGCCCGAGAACGGCGACGCCGGCGAATACTGCGCGACGACGAGCCCGATGTACGCCACCGAACTCAGCAGCGCGATGCTCAACCCGCCCCGCCACGAACGCACGGTGCTCGCCGCGATGATCGGCAGCGTGTAGAGCGATGCGTAGTAGCTCGCGACGCCGCCGGTCAGGTGCACGATCGCCGCGACGATGAGCGCGTCGGACCCGACCTGCACATCCACGAGCCACGGCGCCCGATCCACGAACCGGAGCGTCAGCGCCCAGAGAAACGTCAGGGCATACGTCAATCCGATCAGCGCGAAGAACGGGTCGACCGGGAACGTCCCCGGCGAATGGAGCTGGATGAAAACCGCGGAGCCGAGCAGCAGCGTGACCGCCGCCACGCGGCCGCCCATCAGCCACAGCAGCGTTCGCCGCAGAGTCATTTACGTCAGCTTCGAAATCAGGTCGAAGATCGGCATGTACATCGCGATGACGATCCCGCCGACGATGCCGCCGAGGACGGCGATCATGATCGGCTCCATCAACGTGAGCAGCCCCGCGACCGCCGTGTCGACTTCCTCCTCGTAGAAGTCCGCGATCTTGCCCAGCATCGTATCGAGTGCGCCCGTCGTCTCGCCGACGTTGATCATCTGGACGACCATCGACGGGAACACGTTCGTTTCTCTCAGCGGCGCCGACACCGTCTCGCCGCGCTCGATGCTCGAACGGGTCTTCTGGATCGCTTCTTCGATGATGGCGTTCCCCGCCGTGCGGCCCGTGATGTCGAGGCCGTCGAGGATCGGAACACCCGACGTGAGCAGCGTCGAGAGCGTGCGGCAGAAACGCGCGACGGCGATCTTGCGCAGGATCATGCCCAGCACCGGCGTCTTCAGCAGCATGCCGTCAATCTGGTAACGGCCGGCCGTCGTATCGTAGTACCGCTTCACCCCGTAAATCGCGCCGCCGATCACGAGCAGGACGACGGGACCATAGGCGACCAGCCCGTCGCTCAGCGCGATCACCACGCGCGTCGGGAGCGGCAATTGCGCGCCGAGTCCGGCAAAGAGCTGGGCAAATGTCGGAATCACCTTCCAGAGAATGGCGGCCACGACGATGGCGGCGATGACGATGACCGCGA
The DNA here is from genome assembly GCA_035495555.1 of Vicinamibacterales bacterium. Lineage (GTDB taxonomy): Bacteria > Acidobacteriota > Vicinamibacteria > Vicinamibacterales > 2-12-FULL-66-21 > DATJFQ01. The sequence continues at coordinate 35,037 of DATJFQ010000035.1, read as the reverse complement.
TCGGATAGATCATCGCGGACTTGACCTGGCCTTTGAGCTTCACGCTCTTTTCAATGTAGACGGCCAGGCGTTTGAGAATCGTGTCGAGGATGCCGCCCGCCTCGCCGGCGGCAATCATGTTCGAATACAGCGCATCGAACGTCTTCGGTTGACGCTTCATCGCGTCGGCAAGCGCCGCGCCCGATTCGACGTCGGACCGCACCTGGAGAATCGCCTCGGAAAACGCCTTGTGCGACTCCTGCCTGCCGAGGATGTCGAGGCACTGGACGAGCGGCAGGCCCGCGTCGATCATGACGGAGAACTGCCGCGTGAAGATCGCGAGGTTCTTGGCGGGCGGCGTCTTGCCTTTCGGCTTCTTCGCCTTCTCGGCCTTCGCGGCGTCGATGCGCGTGACCTGAATCTGTTCGCGGCGGAGCGAGGCGACAGCCGCATCCACGGTGTCGGCGATCCGTTCGCCGGTCACGGCTTGTCCGCCACGCGTTCGACCGCTATACGCGAATGTAGGCATCACTCACTCTCACTTGCCGGTTGTCACTTGCCAGTTGCCAGTCGGCGTCCGGTCATCTTCCGAGCGTCGGACGCTGTCCTGTGGCCGGGTTGGGGCGCACGCCCGCGCCCGGAACCACGCCGGCGCCACGGGCGATGATCTGCTCGAGTTCGTCGCGGTTCGAGGACGCGGCGAGGGCGGTCTCCATCGTGACGAGCCGCCGCTGATACAGCGTCGCCAGGCACTGATTCATGGTCTGCATGCCGACCTTCTCCTGGCCGGACTGCATCGCCGAATAGATCTGGTGGACCTTGTCGTCGCGCACCAGATTCCGGATGGCCGGCGTCGGCACCAGGATCTCGAGCGCGACGACCCGCCCCTTGCCGTCGGCCTTGGGCAGGAGCGCCTGGCAGACGATTCCTTCGAGCACGAGCGACAGCTGGGTGCGGATCTGCCCCTGCTGGTGCGACGGGAACACGTCGATGATGCGGTTGATCGTCTGCGCGGCGGAGTTGGTGTGCAGCGTCGCGAACGTGAGGTGCCCCGTTTCCGCGATGCGCAGCGCCGATTCGATGGTTTCGAGATCGCGGAGCTCGCCGATGAGCACGATGTCCGGGTCCTCCCGCAGCGCCGCGCGCAGCGCGTTCGAGAACCCCATCGTGTCCTGGTGGACCTCGCGCTGGTTGACCAGACAGCTCTTGTGCTGGTGCACGAACTCGATCGGGTCTTCGATCGTGAGGATGTGCTCGTGCCGCTCGGCGTTGATCTTGTCGATCATCGCGGCGAGCGTCGTCGACTTGCCGGATCCCGTCGGTCCCGTGACGAGCACGAGGCCGCGGGGGCGTTCGGCGAGCGTCGCGAGCACCTGTGGAAGCCCGAGATCCTGGAAGCCTTTGATCTGCTCGGGAATGACGCGGTAGACCGCGGCGACCGCCCCGCGCTGGTTGAACACGTTGCAGCGGAACCGCGCGATGTTGCGGATGCCGAACGAGAAGTCGAGCTCCATCGTCTCCTCGAAGCGCTTCTTCTGCACGTCGGTGAGCACGCTGTACGCGAGCGCCTTCGTGTCGGCCGCGGTCAGCGGCGGCAGATCGAGCGGCTGCATCCGGCCGTGGATACGGACCTGCGGCGGTGTATTCGTCGTGATGTGCAGGTCAGAGCCGTGATTGTCGACCAGCGTTTTGAGCAGTTCGGGCAGCGTTGCCAAGTCAGTCTCCAGTGTTCAGTGGCCAGTAGCCGGTGGTCGCAGCGCAGTTCGCCAGCGTCCTATTTGACCGTCTCGCGGGCGACTTCCTCGATCGTCGTGATGCCTTCCTTGACCTTCAGCAGCCCGCTGCGGCGGAGGGTGATCATCCCTTCGTCGATGGCTTTGCGGCGCAGTTCGAGCGCCGAGGCGCCGACGAGAATCAGTTCGCGGATTTCCTCGGTAATCTCCATCACTTCGTACAAGCCAACGCGTCCCTTGTACCCCGTCTGGTTGCAGTAGTCGCAGCCCTTCCCCTTCTTGGGCGACACGGTCGCGGCTTCCTCGGGCGTGAAGCCCGCCTCGACGAGCGCCTGCGGCGCGTGGGGATGGTCCTGCTTGCACTTCGCGCAGACGCGGCGCACGAGACGCTGCGCGCAAATCAGGTTCACCGAGCTGGCGACGAGGAACGGCTCGATGCCCATGTTCATCAAGCGGCTGATCGTGCTCGGCGCATCGTTGGTGTGCAGTGTCGAGAGCACGAGGTGTCCCGTCAGCGACGCCTTGACGGCGATCTCCGCCGTTTCGAAGTCACGGATCTCGCCGACCAGAATGATGTTCGGGTCCTGCCGCAGGAAGGAACGGAGCGCGGCGGCGAAGTTCAGGCCGATGTTCTCGCGCACCTGCACCTGGTTCACGCCGAGCAGGTTGAATTCGACCGGGTCTTCTGCGGTCATGATGTTCGTTTCCGGCGTGTTGATCTTCGAGATCGACGAATACAGCGTGTTCGTCTTGCCGGAACCCGTCGGACCCGTCACGAGCACCATGCCCCAGGGCTTGTCGATGGCCGTCTCGAGCCTTCGCAGCGATTCGGGTTCGAACCCGAGCTTTGTCATGTCGAGCATCAGCTTGTCTTTATCGAGCAGACGAAGCACGATCTTCTCGCCGAAGAGCGTCGGAAGGCACGAGACGCGGAAATCGATCTCCTTGGTGCCGCCGTCACCGTCGGAGAAACGGATCTTGATGCGGCCGTCCTGGGGCAGCCGCTTCTCCGCGATGTCCAGCTTCGCCATGATCTTGATGCGCGAGGTGATCGCATCGCGGAACTTCATCGGCGGCGCCATCACGTTGTAGAGCAGCCCGTCGATGCGGAACCGGACGCGGAACTCCTTTTCGTAGGGCTCGATGTGGACGTCGCTCGCCCCCTTCTGAATCGCCGACATCAGCATCAGGTTGACGAGCCGGATGACCGGCGCTTCGCCGCCCTGCTTCTCGAGCGACGTGACGTCAATCTGCTCGATCTCCTCGAGCAGCTCGACCTCGTCATCGGCCACCGAGGCTGTTTCCTCGAGGGCCTTGGTGACCATCTCGAGGGTCGCCGCGTTGTTGAGATTCGCTTCCTGCTGGATCTTCGGCGGCTTCTTTTCTTTCCTTTCGACGACCACGCGCGGCGGCGCCGCGGGGTAATACCGCTGGAGCGCCTCGGCGACGGCGGTTTCGGAGGCGACGACGGGCTCGACGTTGTAGCCCGTCATGAACTTGATGTCGTCCATCGCGAAGACGTTCGTCGGATCCGTCATCGCGATCGTCAGCGTCGCGCCGGAGCGGCTGAGCGGGATGATTTCGTATTTCTGCGCGGTCTCGGTCGGAATGAGCTTGATGATGGCGGGATCGACGTCGAACTGCGAGAGGTTGATCGAGGGCACGCCGTACTGTCGTGACAGCAGGCTGGTAATCTCTTCGTCCTTGAGGAACCCCAGCTTGATGAGATTCAGGCCGAGCTTTCCGCCGTTGGACTTCTGATAGGTGAGGGCCTCCTGCAGCTGGCCGGAGGTGATCCTCTTCTCTTTAAGTAACAGCTCGCCAATTCGAACAGGCATCGTTCGGATCCGTTTAGCGAGCTCCACGCCCGCAGATGACGAAATTGGTGCCGATGAAGGACTCTATGGTACATGATTGACGTTTTTTGTCCAGCTAAAAATTGTACCTGAGGCCGGCACCCCAGCCGCGATTGCCGTTTTTTGATCCGACCGACACTTGGGCGTCCACCAGAAGTGACCCGTAGACTGCGGCGGATCCGCCCACCGCCACGACGGGTGCCGCGTCCAGCGGCCCCCCCGCCGTGTTCCAGTGGACGCCGCTCCGGATCCAGGCCCTGGCGAAAGGGTGCGCCTCGGCGCCCACGGCCGCATCGCGCCAGCGGCCTCCAGAGACGTCCGCGGTGGTGAAATCAGCGTCCGCCGCCAGCCTCACCATCTCTCTGATGAGCAGCGATACCCCGCCGCGAACGCTCCGTTCCAGCCGCACAGGACCCTGGGCGATGGAGAGTTCGGGCTCGAAGGCGTTCCGGACGACCAGTCCGGCACGGGCTACCGCTCCGGCCGCCATCACGCCAATATCCGCGTCGAACGCGGTTTTCGAGGCGTCTGGGGTGATGCCCCGAATGGCCTTCACGGTCGCGCCGATGGCGAGCCCGTCGTGCAGCGACTGGTCGACGGTCACCCCAAACTGATGGGCGACAAGCATTTCCGAGGCACCGGGCTGCTGGCCGGCCACGGATCCCCGCCCCGGTGCCACGACCGGGAAGGTCGTCCGGTAATAGGTCACGCCAAGCGGTGGTGTTCCGACAGCGACAAACGTTGCGTTGAGGTCGGGTGTGTTCTGCCCCATTGGCGGCTGCACCGTCGAACGGTCGAGCACGAGACTGAAAAATGCGCCTGACGCAAGGCCGGCCGGATTCCAGTAAACCGCCGACGCATCGTCTGCAACGCCGACGAAAGCGCCGGCCATGCCCGCCGCGCGCACGCCAGCCGGCGGCGCACCCTGCGCCGTGGCGACAGAGGAGGCGCCGGCGAGCACGGCGGCGCACCCGAAAATGTGGGCAAACGTTCGCATCCGCGGAGCTTATCGTACGGGGCGGCGTCCGGCTCCGGACGATTCCCCGTAACCCCTTCGCTGCGTGAGACTTCCAACGTCAGCTAATGAAACATCCGACCGTTCCCGGACGTATAGGACGTTGTACAATCGCGCTTTTCCCAAGACAACCTGCAGTTTATTGCCGGTACACCTATGACCAACACGTCCGTCGAGCCCGGCGGAACGGCGCCCAAAAGCCTTGCGGCGCGCTTCGTCGGGGTCATCACGAGCCCACGGGACACCTTTGCCTCCGTCGCTGCCCATCCGAAATGGCTTGGCATGCTGGCCGTCTGCATCGTTGCGGCAGCGGTGCTGGTTGCAGGATTTCTGTTCACGCAGGTCGGGCAGGACGCCTGGCTCGATACCGTCACGACGGGCCGGCAACTCACGGATCAGCAGCTTCAGACGTTCGAGAAAATCGCCCCCTACGCGGGCTACTTCGCCCTTGGTCAAACGATCATCGTGCTGCCGTTGACGCTGCTCGTTGTCGCGGGGATTCTGTTCGCGGTTTTCAATGCGGCGCTCGGGGGACAGGCGTCGTTCAAGCAGGTGTTCGCCGTCGTCGTCCACAGCGGCCCGATCGGCGTGGTCGGACAGCTCTTCTCGATGCCGCTCAACTACGTCCGCGGAACGATGACGAGCGCGGCGAACGTCGGATCGCTGCTGCCGATGCTTCCTGAGAAGTCGTTCGCCGCGCACTTCCTCGGTGCGATCGACGTCTTCCTCATCTGGCAGCTGATCGTGCTCGCGATTGGGCTCGGGGTGCTGTATCGGCGGCGCACGCAGCCCATCGCGTTCTCCCTCCTTGGTGTCTATGCCGTGATCGCGCTGATCATCGCCGCGGTCAGGAGTCGTGCATGAGTCGAAACAAGAAGATTTTGATCGGCGTCGGCGTGGTCGTCGTTCTGGCTGCGCTGGCGTTCGTCAACATCAAGTACCGGCGCCAGGAAGGCGTCGCCGTCAACGTCGAGTCGGTGCAGAAACGCGACCTGGAAGCCATCGTCAGCGCGTCGGGCAAGATTCAACCGCACGATCTTGTCAACATCAGCGCCGACACCGTCGGACGCGTCACCAACCTCGCGGTCGACGAGGGGATGCGCGTGAAGAAGGGCCAGTTCCTGATGCAGATCGACCCGAAGCTCCTCGCGAGCGCGGCAAATCAGGCCCAGGCCGGTCTCGCGGCGGCGCGTTCCCAGATGGAGCAGATCCGCGTCGCCGCCGACAGCGCGCACGCGGCGCAGAAACAGGCGCAGGACGAATTCGCGCGGCAGCAGCAGCTCTGGAAGCAGGGGCTCACCACGAAGCAGGCGCTCGACAACGCGGAGAGCACGCTGCGGATGCGGCAGGCCGACGCGGCCTCGGCAGACAAACAGATCGACACCCAGCGTCTCCGCATGCAGCAGGAACAGGGTGCGCTCGACAGCGCGCGCTACACGCTGAGCAAAGTCCGCATCGAGTCTCCCATCGACGGCATCATTACCAAGCGCAATATTCAGGAAGGAGAAACGGTCGTCGTCGGGACCATGAACAATGCAGGGACCGTGCTGCTGACGATTGCGGACATGTCCGTCATCGAAGCGCAGGTCGAAGTCGACGAAACCGACATCCCCACGGTCACCGTCGGCCAGCCGGCGAAGGTCACGATCGATGCGATGCCCGGCAAGACGTTCCACGGTCACGTCACGGAGATCGGCAACAGCCCGATTCAAGCCGCCACCGGCACGCAGACGGCGGCGACGCAGGCGACGAACTTCCTGGTGAAAGTGAAGGTCGACGATCAGATTCCCGACGTACGCCCGGGCTTCACCTGCACGGCCGACATCACGACCGCCACGCGCAAGAACGCACTCTCGGTTCCAATCCAGGCCACGACGGTTCGCGAAGTCGTCGTCGATCGCGAAGGCAACGTCGTCCATCCGCCGCAGAACGACAAGCGCCGCCGGCGGACCGCGACGGCCACGACGACGCCGGAGTTGAAGGCCGGCGAGCAGAAGAAGGAGCTCGAGGGGGTGTTCGTCGTGCGCAACGACAATCGCGCGGAGTTCGTTCCGGTGAAGACCGGGATCGCGGGGGAGAAGTATTTCGAGGTCCTCGGCGGCCTGAAGGAGGGCGACAAAGTGGTGATCGGGCCGTTCAGCTCGGTGCGCGAACTCGCCGACGGCGCCGACGTGAAAATCGAAGCGGCGCAGAAGACAAAGACGTCGGGCAGTTAGGACGCGAGCGCGATCTCCGCCGCCTGAGTGGGGTCGGGCCGCGAACAGGACCCGCCCCGGTCGGCGTGTTGAGGCATGAATCAGTTCATCGAAGCGGCAATCATCGCGCTCGGCGCGATCTGGTCGAACAAGCTGCGATCGTTCCTGACCGTGCTCGGGAACATCGTCGCGGTGACGTCGATCATCGCCGTGGTGTCGCTCGTGCAGGGCATGAACGGCTACGTCACGAGCGCGATCCTGTCCGACGTGGGCGCCGACAACTTCACGATCCAGCGCACGCCCGTGGTGCGCAGCCAGCAGGATGAGGAGCGGGTCCGGAACAACCCGCGGATTACCCTCGGCGAAGCCGACGCGGTACGCCGCTACAGCGACAACGTCTCCGCCGTGGCGGCACAGGCAAACGCCGGCGCGAGCGCCGTCTACGGGTCGCAGCAGGTCGATGGCGTCCAGGTGCAGGGCGTCTCGAAAGAGTACATCTACTTCGACACGTTCAACGCGGAACGCGGACGCCTGATCAGCCCGGTCGAAATCGAAACCGACCGGCCGGTCACGGTGCTCGGCTGGGACGTGGCCGACAAGCTGTTCGGGCCGGTCGACCCGCTCGACAAAGTCATCAAGCTCGGCAACCAGCACTTCCGCGTCATTGGCGTCAGCGAAAAGAAGGGATCAGTCTTCGGCAATTCGCAGGACAACTTCGCGATTGTGCCGCTCCCGAGCTTCGAAAAGATGTTCGGGGCCCGCAACAACCTGCAATTGATCGTCAAACCGCGCACGCCCGACGTGCTCGACGCGGCGATGGACGACGCCACGGTGGCCCTGCGCATCGATCGCAAGCTGCGCCCGAAAGACCCCGACAATTTCGGCATCTTCACGGCGGGATCGCTGCTGGACCTGTATCACTCCGCCACCAACGGCATCTTCGCGGTCCTCATCGGCGTCGTCGCGCTCTCGCTCGTCGTCGGCGGCATCGTCATCATGAACATCATGCTGATGGTCGTCAGCGAGCGCACGCGCGAGATCGGGCTGCGCAAAGCGCTCGGCGCGCGGCGGCGCGACATCGTCTGGCAGATCCTCACCGAGTCGGTCACGCTGTCCACGTTCGGCGGGCTCGTGGGGACCTTCCTCGGCTTCATCGCCGCCGTCATCGTCAGCAAGGTGTCGCCGCTGCCCGCGGTGGTGCAGTTCTGGTCCGTGGCGATCGGCATCGGGATCACGGCGGTCGTGGGACTGTTCTTCGGCCTGTATCCGGCGATGCGCGCCGCGCGCCTGGATCCGATCGAGGCCCTGCGGCGCGAATAGCGCCGCCACATGAAAGAATGCAGCGCGAATAATATGGCTGGCGTTCGTACCGGACTGCTGTCGGAAATCGTGGTGATGTCGCTCGACACGCTGCGCACGAGCAAGATGCGCTCGGCGCTGACCGTGCTCGGCGTCGTCATCGGCATCACGTCGATCGTCGGGATGACGTCGCTCATCCGCGGCTTCGACGAATCGCTGCGCGACTCCATCCGCGAGCTCGGCGCAAATGTCATCTTCGTGCAGAAGTTCGGGGCCCTGAGCTTTGCATCCGGCAAGAGTTTCCTCGAGATTGCGCGGCGCCCGAACCTCACGCCGGACGATGCGGAGGCCATCGCGCGAGAGTGTCAATCGTGCGCGACCGTGGATGTGTGGGTCGGCGCCACGGGAAGCACGCGCTCGCGGATGTACTACGGGCACGAGCACACGACCCAGCTGGCCATCATCGGCGCGACGGAGAATTTCGCGGCCGTGAACTTCGCCAAGGTCGAGCTGGGCCGGCTCTTCATCCCGGCCGAAATCGAACACCGGCGCAACGTCGTGGTTCTCGGCAACACGCCGCGGGTCACGCTGTTTCCCAACGTCGACCCGATCGGCAAGCAGGTGCGCATCGGCCCCGAGGAGTTCACCGTCATCGGCGCGCTCGGGAAACGGCCGAACGCCGGCGGGCTCGCGCAGGGGGTCGACGACTTCGCGATCATCCCCTACAGCACGCACATGAAGATCTACGGGAAGATCCTGAAGGGGTCGGCGAAGGTGTCGGCCAACAGTTTCAATCCGGCCGTGTTCCGCACCGCGATGCTGGCGATCCTGCCGCGCAGCGACGTCGACCGCGAGACGACGCTGCAGGAGGTCGAGACGATCATGCGGATCCGGCACAATCTCAAGCTCGATGAGCCGGACGATTTCGACCTCGTCACTCAGGACGCGGCGCTGAAGGTCTGGGATCAGGTCAGCCAGGCGACGTTCCTTGCGCTGGTCGTGATTTCGTCAATCGCGCTGATGGTCGGCGGCATCGGCGTCATGGCGATCATGATGATCTCCGTCACCGAGCGCACGCGCGAGATCGGCGTGCGCAAAGCGCTCGGCGCGCGCCGGCGTGAGATCCTCTGGCAGTTTCTCGTCGAAGCCGTGTTCCTCACGTCCGTGGGCGGCATCATCGGAATCCTCCTTGGCAGCTCGATTGGGCTGACGGTCCACTGGCTCTCAGGCTTCCCCGTGTCGCTGCCGTGGTGGTCGTTCGCGATCGGTATCGGCTTCTCCGCCAGCGTGGGCATCTTCTTCGGCCTCTTCCCCGCCTTCAAGGCCGCGCGGCTCGATCCCATCGAAGCGCTCAGATACGAATAGACAATCGCCAGTGGCCAGTGGCCAGTTCTCAGTGGCCAGTCGCCAGTTGCCAGTTCTCAGTTGCCAGTTCTCAGTGGCCAGTGGTGAGTCGCTAGCTGTCAGTTCGCAATCCACCAGCCCTGCGTCGACGCCTCGTCGGGTCCGGCCGTCCAGCCGTCAACTTGATCCCGCCGCTGCCGCGCAATAGGATCGCCGCATGATCCCGCGCCAGCGGCCTCCGTACGTGGCCGCACTGCCGGCTGGCCACTGGCAACTGGCGCCTGGCGAGTGGCCACTCGGAACTGGCGACTGGCGACTGGTCACCGGCAATTGACCAGCGCGGAGGGTACCCGCCTATGAAGGTTTACGACGCTCAAAGCATCCGGAACGTGGCGCTCGTCGGCCACTCTGGATCCGGAAAAACGCAGCTCGTCTCGACGCTCCTCTTCGACGCCGGCGCCGTCAACCGCCTCGGCCGCGTGGACGAGGGCACGACGGTCACCGATTACGACGACGAAGAAATCGCCCGCAAGCACACGCTGTCCGCCGCGCTCGCTTACGCGGAGTGGAACAAGCACAAGATCAATTTCATCGACACGCCAGGGATGGCGAATTTCCTCAGCGACGCGCGCGCCGCGCTCCGCGTGGCCGATGCCGCGCTGGTCGTGGTGGACGCGGTCGCCGGCGTCGAGGTGTCGACCGAGAAAATCTGGGAGGTTGCTACGGAGCTCGGCGTTCCGCGGCTCGTCGCGCTGAATCGGCTCGACCGCGAGCGCGCCAGCCTGGACCGGTCCCTCGAATCGCTCCACGCCGTGTTCGGCCGCACCGTGGTCCCGGTACAGCTCCCGATCGGTGAAGAGAAGAACTTCAAGGGGGTGATCGATCTCGTCACGATGAAGGCCTGGACGTTTGCCGACGGTAAAGCAGCCGAGGGCGCTATCCCGGCGGACCTGCAGTCGGCCGCCGACACGGCGCGCGAGTCGCTCATCGAAATGGTCGCCGAAGCAGACGACGCGCTGATGGAGAAGTTCTTCGACGCGGGGACGCTGACGCAGGAGGAACTGATCGAGGGGCTCAAGCGCGGTGTGGCCGCGGCGCGGATTTTCCCGCTCTTCTGCGTGTCTGCGGCCGCGAACATCGGCGCGCAGCCGATCCTCGACGCGATTCTCACCTACGTACCTTCTCCAATCGATCGTCCGCTGAAAGCGCGCGCGGGTACCGGAGAGGACGTCGAGATCGCGACCTCCGAAAGCGGGCCCGCCGCCGCGTTCGTGTGGAAGACGGTCGCGGACCCGTTCGCGGGGCGCATCACGATGTTCCGTGTGCTCTCCGGCACCATCAAGGCGGATTCGACGCTGCACAACGTGACCCGCGACACACCGGAGCGCCTCGGCCACATCGTGCTGCTGCAGGGGAAAACGCAGACGAACGTGCCGGAAGTGAGGGCCGGAGACATCGGCGCGGTCGCGAAGCTGAAGGAGACGCAGACGAGCGACGTGATCGCGGACAAAGGCGCGCCGGTCAACGTGCCGCCGATCAAGTTCCCGGAACCGGTGATCTCGTACGCCATCGAACCGAAGAGCCGCGGCGACGAGGAGAAGATCAGCACGGCGCTCCACCGGCTGCAGGAAGAGGACCCGACGATCAACTATTCGCGAGACGCGCAGACCAAGGAACTGCTGCTCGCCGGCCAGGGTCAGTCCCACATCGAAGTGACCGTGGCGAAGCTCAAACGGCGTTTCGGCGTCGAAGTGATGCTCAAGCTGCCGCGCATCCCATACCGCGAGACGATCAAGTCGGCGGTGGAGGCGCACGGCCGCCACAAGAAACAGACGGGCGGCCACGGCCAGTTCGGCGATTGCAAGGTCCGCTTCGAGCCGCTGCCGCCCGGCAGCGACTTCGAGTTCGCCAACGACATCTTCGGCGGCTCGATCCCGCGCCAGTTCGTGCCGGCCATCGAGAAAGGGATCCAGGATTCGCGGATGCGCGGGTTCCTTGCCGGATATCCGATGGTGGACTTCCGCGCGACGGTGTTCGACGGCTCGTATCACGCCGTCGATTCCAGTGAAATGTCGTTCAAGATGGCGGGCTCGCTCGCCTTCAAGGACGGGATGGCGCGCGCGCATCCGACGCTGCTCGAGCCGGTGATGAACGTCGAAGTCTACGCGCCGAGCGATTACGCCGGGGACCTGATGGGGGATCTGAACGGCCGCCGCGGGCGCATCGCCGGCATGGACACGCGCGGCACGTCGACGATCATCCGCGCAAAGGTGCCGATGTCCGAGATGCTGACCTACGAGCAGCACCTCACGTCCGCGACGGGCGGGCGCGGCTCGTACCACATGGAGTTCTCGCACTACGAGGAAGTGCCGGCGCACCTCCACGCGAAAATCATCGCCGCGTCGAAGGCTGAACGGGGGGCAGAGGCGGCGGAAGAAGTCTGAGGGGCCGCTGTCAGTCGCCTGTGGCCAGTGCCCAGTGGCCAGCAGTTGAAAAGGAAAGAGCCGAATCGCGACAGCGACTCGGCTCTTTTTTGCTGGCTACTTGTTTTCGACCGGCTACTCGTAACTGGTTACTGGCAACTGGTTACTGGCAACTGGTTACTGGCTACTTGTTCTCGACCGGCTACTCGTAACTGGTTACTGGCAACTGGTTACTGGCTTTAAGAGCCGCCCGCCTTGCGCGGAGCGGAAGTCTTGGCGCCTTTGCCCCGCGTGTCGGCCTTACCGCCGCGCTCCGGCTTGGAACGCGCAGCCTTCGGCTTGGCACCGGCCTCGCCGGCTTCCGCGGTTTCGCCTTCGGGAGCTTTGGGCTTCCGCAGGCGCTGCGCTGCGGCCCGCAGCCGGCTGCCGACGCCCTTCGGCTTCTGCTCCGCGGCTTCTCCCTCGCCCTTTGCGGCGGCTTCGGCCTTCGGATCGTATTCGGAGCCAATCAGCTCGATGCGCGCGACTTCGGCGCTGTCGCCGCGGCGGTACCCCATGCGCAGAATCCGCGTGTAGCCGCCCGGTCGCGATTCGAACCGCGGCGCTATCGTATCGAACAATTTCGAGACGGTGTCGCGGTTCTGGATGTCCTGGAGCACGAGCCGGCGCGCGTGCAGGGTGCGGCCGCTGCCGTCCCCGGCGGCCAGCCCGCGCTTGGCGAGCGTGATGATCCGCTCGACGAACGGCCGCAACTCCTTCGCCTTCGGCACGGTCGTCTCGATGTGCTCGTGACGGATCAACGCCTCGGCCTGATTGCGGAGCAGCGCGATCCGGTGCTCCGTCACGCGGCCCAGTTTCCTGTGTGCTACTCGATGACGCATGGTGCTATTCCTGCGACTGGGCCGCCGGCTGATCGAGCCGCATCCCCAGGCTCAATCCCATCGTGCCGAGAATCTCCTTGATCTCGTTCAACGACTTGCGCCCGAAGTTCTTCGTCTTCAGCATCTCGCCTTCCGTCTTCTGCACCAGCTCGCGGATCGTCCGGATGTTGGCGTTCTTCAGACAGTTGTACGAGCGCACCGACAATTCGAGTTCCTCGACGCTCTTGTCCAGGTTCTCGTTGCTCGCAGCGCCGGGCTGCTCCGCGCCGCCGTCCGCCTGCATGTCCGCCGTGTCTTCGAGGTTGATGAAGATGTTCAGGTGATCGCGAATCAGCTTCGCCGACAGCGATACCGCGTCACGCGGCGTCACTGACCCGTTCGTCCACACGTCGACCGTCAGCTTGTCGTAATCGGTGTTCTGGCCGATGCGCGCGGCCTCGACGAGGTAATTGACCTTCTTGATCGGCGAATGGACCGAGTCGACCGGGATCCAGCCGATGCCGAGGTCCTCGTCGAAGTTCTTGTCGGCCGACACGTAGCCGCGGCCGCGCTTGACGCGCAGCTCCATGTGCAGCTTCCCGTGCTCCGCGACGGTCGCGATGTGCGCGTCCGGCTCGAGAATTTCGATGTCCGCGTCCGCCTCGATGTCGCGCGCGCGGACCTCGCCGGCCTTGTCGACCCGGACGTAGAGCGTCTTGGTCGTGTCCACGTGCATCTTCAGCGGAATCTGCTTCAGGTTCAGAATGATGTCGGTCGCATCCTCGACCACGCCGGGGATCGGCGAGAACTCGTGGAGCACACCGTCGATCTTGACGGCGGTCACCGCTGCGCCTTCAATGGAGGACAGCAGCACGCGCCGCATGGCGTTGCCGACGGTCGTCCCGAACCCCCGCTCGAATGGCTGCGCGTAAAAGCGCCCGAATCGATCCGTGAGCGTCTCGCGCTCGAACTCCAGCCGCTTCGGCCGCTGAAAACCTTTCCACAACATGATCCCTTACCTTCTTTCATTCGGAGGCCCGATGTTAGGCCACCGCCGGATCTGCATTGAGCCCCCTGCCTCCCACCGCAGATCCGGGAAGGCTGCGGGCAGGGAGCGTATCAACTACGCAACTTCGCAACTACCAACGACCCAAGGTGGACAAGATCAACTGCACAACGTCGCAACTACCAATTACACAAGGAACTCTTTGGGGAGTTGACACCTCGCGTAGTTGGAAATTGCGCAGTTGTGTAGGTATCACTTGCTGTACAACTCGACTATCAGCTGTTCCTGCACCGGCAGATTGATCTGCTCGCGCGTCGGGAGCGACGCGATGCGGCCGGTCATCGAGCCCGCATCGAACGACAGCCACTCGGGAACGCCGCGCCCCTTCACTTCCTCGAGCGCGTGCTGAATCTGCGGATTCTGCGCGCTCGTCGACCGGACGCCGATGACGTCACCCGCCTTCACCGAATACGACGGGATATCGACCTTGCGGCCGTTCACCGTGAAGTGGCCGTGGCGGACCAGTTGCCGCGCCTGCGCACGGGACGTCGACAGCCCCAGACGGTAAATGACGTTGTCGAGGCGCCGCTCGAGCAGCTGCAGGAGCGTCTCACCGGTGATGCCTCGAGTCCGCTCCGCGACCTCGAAATAGCGGCGGAACTGGTTCTCGAGCACTCCGTAGATGCGCTTGACCTTCTGCTTCTCGCGAAGCTGCAACCCGTATCCGACGAGTTTCGCCTTGCGGAGCTTGCCGTGCTGGCCCGGCGGCAGGTTGCGCTTCTCGATCGCGCACTTTTCCGTGTAGCAGCGCTCGCCCTTCAGAAAGAGCTTCATGCCTTCGCGCCGGCACAACCGACAAACAGGTCCGATGTAACGTGCCATTAATGCTGCCTCAGTGTGAATTCCCAACTACCAACTCCCAACCTCCAACCGAACTCTCTTTGCGAGTCGGGATTTGGGAGTTGGGCGTCTGCTCAGACCCTCCGCCTTTTGGGCGGCCGGCACCCATTATGTGGAATCGGCGTGACGTCGCGGATTGACTTCACGTCGAGGCCGATCGTCTGCAGCGCACGGATCGCCGATTCGCGTCCGGCCCCAGGGCCCTTCACGCGAACCTCCAGCGTGCGCATGCCGAACGCCTTGGCGGCGTTTCCCGCCGCAATCGCCGCCTGGGTCGCCGCAAACGGCGTCCCCTTGCGCGACCCCTTGAAACCGATGCCCCCCGCGCTCGACCACGCCACCACGTTGCCTTCGGAATCGGTGATCGTCACCGTGGTGTTGTTGAACGACGCGTGAATGTGCGCCAGCCCGTGATGGACGATGCGCTTCTCGCCGCGCTTCTTGAACGTCTTCTTCTTCGCGGGACGTCCGGCAGGTTTCTTTCCGCCTTCAGCGGCTGTCGGATCGGCTGCTTCGTTCTTTGCCATAAATACTCAATTATCAGTTGCCAGTTGCCAGCTTCCAGTGGCCAGTTGCCGGTTCCCAGTTCTCAGTGGATCCACTGGAGACTGGCTACCGGCGACTTACACTGTTTTCTTCTTTGCGACTGCGCCCTTGCGCGGGCCTTTGCGCGTCCGCGCATTCGTGCGCGTGCGCTGGCCGCGGACCGGCAGGTTCCTCCGGTGCCGCATACCGCGCCAGCTGCCGATTTCCATGAGCCGCTTGATGTTCATGGAGATCTCCTTGCGGAGGTCGCCTTCGACGCGGCCCTGCTCTTCGATCACGCGGCTGATCTTCCGCACGTCGTCTTCCGACAGGTCCTTGACGCGCACATCCGGGCTCACACCGGCTTCCGTCAGGATGTCCGTCGAGCGCTTCCGCCCGATCCCGTAGATGTACGTCAGACCAACTTCGACGCGCTTGGTGCGCGGCAGATCCACTCCAGCAATTCGTGCCATAAAAACTAGCTCCCAGTCGACAGTATCCAGTTTTCAGTTTCCAGCGTGTGCGTACTGGCAACTGGCCACTGGAGACTGACCATTATCCCTGCCGCTGCTTGTGCTTCTGATTCGGGCAGATCACGCGCACGACGCCGCCGCGGCGGATGATCTTGCACTTATCGCAAATCCGTTTGACCGATGCTCGTACCTTCATTGAACCTTCCGCTCCGGCGACCCATAAGAGCCCGCCTTACAGCTTTTCGATGATCCTGCCGCGCGTAACGTCGCGCGGGCTCAATTCCAGCTTCACCCGGTCCCCGATCAGGACCCGGATGAAATTGCGCCCGGGTCCGCTCGGCACGTGCGCCGTGATCTGCCGCGGGCCGTCAATCTCGACCCGATACTGACCGTACGGGAGCGACTCCCGCACGATCCCGTTCACCGTCCTCGCGCCCGAGTCTCTTTCGCGCGCATCGTCCTCGAACATGCCGCACCTGAACCCCGACCAGCGGCCCGGCGCGGCAGACCGCGCTACGCCACCCGCACGGGGCGAAGCGTCAGGATATCCGGACCCGATTTCGTGACCGCGACCGTGTGCTCGAAATGCGCCGACAGACTGCCGTCCCGCGTGACCGCCGTCCACCCGTCAGAGAGCACGCGGACGGCCGGCTTCCCCATGTTCACCATCGGCTCGATCGCCAGCGTCATGCCCTCGGCCATCCTCGGCCCGCGATTCGCCTCGCCGTAGTTGGCGATCTGCGGCTCTTCGTGAAGAGAGGCGCCGATGCCGTGCCCCACGAACTCCCGTACGACCGAAAATCCGTTCGCTTCGACGTGCGCCTGGATCGCATGGCCGATGTCCGAGATCCGCCCTCCGACCCGCACCTGCGCGATCCCGCGTTCCAGAGCTTCTTCGGTCACCCGCAGCAGCTTCCGCACCTCGTCTGAAACACTGCCCACGGCCACGGTGACGGCCGAATCGCCGTAATACCCGTTCAGCTTCACGCCCATGTCGAGCGAAATGATGTCGCCCGACGCGAGCGGACGCGTGTTCGGGATACCGTGCACGACCTGATCGTTCACCGATGCGCACAGCGTCGCCGGGTATCCCCGGTATCCCTTGAACGCCGACTGCGCGCCGGCGGCGTGCACGCGCGCGTCGGCCTCCGCGTCGAGGTCGGCCGTCGTGACACCCGGCTGCACCAGCAGCGACAGCTCGTCGAGAATGCGCGCGACGAGCTGGTTGGCCGCCCGCATCTTCCCGATCTCCGCCGGTGATTTGCAGACGATCACGCGCCCGCTCCTCGTGTGGACCCCTCCGACGCCTGGCAGATCGCCGCGTCCAGCGCCGCGGTCACGACGTCGGGCGGCCGGTTGCCGTCGACCGCCCGGAACGTCGGCCGCCCCGAGTAGTAGTCCACCAGCGGCTTCGTCTGCCGCTGATACACCTTGAGGCGCTCGCGCACGATGCCGCCGCCGTCATCGATCCGCTGCACGAGCTGGCCGCCGCACTTGCCGCACACCGTCGTCCACTCGACCGGCGCGTTCGCGCCGCACACCGAGCAGATCCGCCGCGCCGCGAGCCGTCTGACCAGCACGTCCTCGGGCACCACGATGTCGACGACGACCAGGGCTCCGCGGCCGTTCATCAGTCGATCGAGCGCCGATGCCTGGACGACGGTCCGGGGGAAGCCGTCGAGCACGAATCCCCGAGCGGCGTCCTTGCGCGCAAGCCGTTCCTCGATAATCCCGATCATCACGTCGTCGCCGACGAGATTGCCCGCGTTCATCGTCTCGCGCGCGGCCCGGCCGAGGTCGGTTGCCGCCGCGACCGCTTCGCGCAGGATGTCCCCCGTCGAGATCTTCGGCACCCCGTGGCGCCGCGCGAACCGCTCCGCCTGCGTGCCCTTCCCGGCTCCGGGAGGACCCAGCATGACGACGTTGAGCGCCGCCGCGTGGCTGAGGGTCATCTACTGACCCCGTCGTCCGCGCAGACGGGTCTTTTTCATGAACCCGTCGTAGTGCCGCATGATCAGCTGCGACTCGACCTGCTGGACGGTATCCATCGCAACGCCGACCACGATGAGCAGCGACGTGCCGCCGAACAGGAACTGCACGCCCATCCCCTGCGTGATGAACGTCGGCAGCAGCGCGTCGAGCCGTTCGCCGATGAACGGAATCGGCGCCACCTTGAACCCGCTCATCAGGAACTCCGGCAGGAGCGCGATGATGCCCAGGTAAATCGCGCCGACCAGCGTGATGCGCGTGAGAATCGTGTCGATGTACTCCGCGGTCCGCTTGCCCGGCCGGATGCCCGGGATGAAGCCGCCGTACTTCCGCATGTTCTCCGCCACGTCATCCGGATTGAAGATGATCGCCGTGTAGAAGTAGCAGAAGAAAATGATGCCGACGAAGTACAGCAGGTTGTACAGCGGCATCCCGTAGCCGATCTGATCGATCGCGCGCTGGAGGAACGTCCCTTCGCTCGCCATGGCCCGCATGGTGATCGGGAAGGCCAGGATCGACGACGCGAAGATGACCGGGATGACGCCGCCCGTGTTCACCTTCAGCGGAATGTGCGTGCTGGAGCCGCCATACATGCGGCGCCCCACGACGCGTTTGGCGTACTGCACCGTCACGCGCCGGTGTCCGCGTTCGACGAACACGATGGCGGCGACGATGAGCGCCATCGCCAGGAGCAGCAGCACGAGCGAAATCAGGCCCAGCTGTCCGGTCCGCAACTGGTCCACCGTCGTCAGCACGGCGTGCGGGAAATTGACGACGATGCCCGCGTAGATGATGAGCGACATGCCGTTGCCGATGCCGCGCTCGGTGATCTGCTCGCCGAGCCACATGATGAACGTGCTCCCCGTGGTCAGCGTCAGCACCGTCATGAAGCGGAACGCCCAGCCCGTGTGATACACGAGCGGCAGACCGCCGGCGATGTTCGTCTGGTGCTCCAGGAAGAACGAGATACCGAGCGACTGCACGACGCTCAGGAAGATCGTTCCGTACCGCGTGTACTGCGTGATCTTGCGGCGGCCCAGCTCGCCTTCCTTCGACAGCCGCTCGAGGTACGGCCACACGACCGTGAGCAACTGCAGGATGATCGACGCGCTGATGTACGGCATGATGCCGAGCGCGAAGATCGTCATCTGCGACAGGTTGTTCCCCGAGAACATGTCGTACAGGCCGAACATCGTGTTCTGCGCCTGTTCCGCGAGTACGCGGAGCGCCTCCGGATTCACACCCGGCGTCGGAATGTGCCCGCCGACCCGGTACACCGCGAGCAGGCCCAGCGTGAAGAGCACGCGGTTGCGCAGGTCCTTGACGGCGAAGATGTTCTTGACACTGTCAGCCAGCATGATGTTCTGATTCCAAGTCCGACAGAATGCGAAACGTCAGCGCGAAACCGGTGTTCGCGCTACGCCAAGACCTCGATCTTGCCCCCCGCGGCGGCAATCTTCTCCGCAGCCTTTCCGCTGAATTTGTGGGCGCGGACGGTGAACGCCTTGTCGATGTCACCGCGCGCGAGCACCTTGATCCCGCCGCTCCGCCCGACGAGGCCGCGCTCGCGCAGCAGCTCGGGTGTGACCTCCGTGCCCGCGTCGAACCGCTCGGCGATCGTATCGAGGTTCACGACCTGGTACTCGACCCGGAACGGGTTGTGGAAGCCGCGCTTCGGGACACGGCGGTGCAGCGGCATCTGGCCGCCTTCGAACCCGCGCTTGTGCTTGAAGCCGGAGCGCGACTTCGCGCCCTTGTGGCCGCGGCCGGCCTGCGCTCCCTGGCCGGAGCCCTGGCCCCGGCCCACGCGCTTCTTCGAATGTTTCGCGCCCTTCGGCGGGCGTAGATTCGAGAGATCCATGATTACTCCGTCACGTCCACGAGGTGGCGGACTTTGAGGATCATCCCGCGCGTCGCGGGCGTATCCGGCAGTTCCACCGTGTACCCAATGCGCCTCAGCCCAAGTCCCTGGACAACGAGCTTCTGCTTCTTGTCGAAGCCGATTGGGCTCCTGCGCAGCGTGATCTTCAACGTTCTGTCAGCCATTGCCGTTCTCGATACCTAAGCGGTCGCGCCCGCGGGCTGCCCGTCCTCGTCACGTCCACGAAGCTTCAGCACCGCTCTCGGATCCTTGAGCCCCATCAGCCCCGCGAAGGTCGCGCGCACGACGTTGTGCGGATTCGCCGAACCGATCGACTTCGTCAGCACGTTCTGGATGCCCGCCGATTCCACCACCGCGCGGACCGCGCCCCCGGCAATGATGCCAGTTCCGTCGGGCGCCGGCTTCAGCAGCACCTGGCCCGCCCCGAAGCGGCCGAGCACCGGGTGCGGCACCGTCGTCCCCTTCAGCGGCACCTTGATGAGCGACTTTTTCGCCGCTTCGATGCCTTTCTTGATTGCCGACGGCACTTCCTTCGCTTTGCCGACGCCGAATCCCACGACGCCGTGCCCGTCGCCGATGACGACCAGCGCGCTGAAGCTCAGGTTCTTGCCGCCCTTCACGACCTTCGTGACGCGGCTGATGTTGACAACCGTGTCCTTGAGGTCGAGCTGGGACGCGTCAATCTTTTCGCGAGATTCGATCATGTCAGTTTCCAGGTTCCAGCTTTCAGTTTCCAGTTGTGTCCAGTTTCAGCTCCATTGCAGTCTTCGTATGACTGGTCACTGGCAACTGGTAACTGGCGTGGTCAGAACTCGAGCCCCGCCTCGCGTGCCGCATCTGCCACGGCCTTGATCCGCCCGTGATACAGGTAGCCGCCGCGGTCGAACACCCCGCGTGTGATTCCCTTTTCCTTCAACCGGTCGGCGATCGTCTTGCCGAGCGCCTTCGCGCCGCTCACGTTGCCGCCGCGCGTCGTGCCGCTGAAGACCTGCTTCAGCGAGGGCTCGGTACTGGCCGCAGACGCGACCGTCGTCCCGTTCATGTCGTCGATCACCTGCGCGTAAATGTGCGCCACGCTCCGGAACACGCGAAGCCGCGGCCGCTCCGCCGTGCCGTTGATCCGTTTGCGCTGGCGGAGCGAAATCCGCTTCCGGCGATCCTTGGTCGTTTTGATCTTCATAAATCAGTCACCAGTGACCAGTCTCCGGTTCCAGTGTCCCAGTTGACGTCTTCTGCTCTGTCGAGCTGTCAACGGGTGACTGGCACCCGGCTACTTCGCGCCTGTCTTTCCGGCCTTCTTCTTCAGCACTTCGCCCGTGTAGCGCACGCCCTTCTGCTTGTAGGGGTCCGGCTTCCGGAGCGATCGGATGTCCGCCGCGACCTGACCGACGAGCTGACGGTCGATCCCGGTCACCGTGATATGCGTCGCCTTGTCGACCGCGACGTCAATCCCGTTGGGGATGTCGAACACCACCGGGTGCGAGTAGCCGAGCGCGAAGTGCACCTGCTTGCCCTTGACCTCGGCCCGGTAGCCGACGCCGACGATATCCAGTTCCTTCTTGTAGCCGTCGGTCACCCCGCGGACTGCGTTTGCGACGAGGCTCCGCGCCAACCCGTGGAACTTGCCGAGCTGCGGGTCTTCGCGCAGCGTCTTCGCCTGCAGCTCGTCGCCGTTCAACTCGAAGCCGATGCCGGCGGGCAGCCGCTGGGTCAGTTTCCCCTTCGGTCCCTGGACGTCGACGACGCCTGGTTTGACGTCGATCTTGACGCCTTTGGGAACGGGAATCACCTTCTTGCCAATACGTGACATAAATCAGCTACCAGTAACCAGTTGTCAGTTAACCAGTTGCCAGTGGCCAGCGGTGCCAGTGACCAGTGCAACTGGAAACTGGCGACTGGGAACTGGCGACTGTTTCACCATACGTTGCAAAGCACTTCGCCGCCGACGCCCACCTTCTGCGCCTCGCGGCCCGTCATCACGCCTCTCGACGTCGTCAGGATGCTCGTGCCGAGGCCGGCGAGCACCTGCGGGACGTCATCGCGCCCGAAGTAGACGCGGCGCCCGGGGCGGCTCACCCGCTCGACCCCGCTGATGACGCGTTCACCGCGCGGCCCGTATTTCATGAACAGCCGGAGCGACGACTGCGGCTGGCCGTTCTGCGTCTCGAGGACCTTGAAGCCCTGAATGTAGCCCTCGGCTTCGAGGATCTTCGCAATTTCGACCTTCAGCCGGGACGAGGGCATGTCGACGCGGGGGTGCCGCGACTGGGTCGCGTTGCGGATGCGCGACAGCATGTCTGAGATGGGATCAGTCATAACACTTGTAACCTTCGTCAGTGCCTGGTGCTTGGTGCCCGGTGCTCGCGCGCCGCGTCACCAGCTGCTTTTGGTGACACCCGCGACGTCTCCCTCCAGCGCGAGCTGGCGGAAACACAGGCGGCACAGCGCGAACTTGCGCATGTACGCCCGCGGGCGGCCGCAGCGGCGGCAGCGGTTGCGCAGCCGGACCTTGAATTTCGGCGTCTTCGTTTCCTTGGCGATCTTTGCTGTAGTAGCCATATGTATTGGTGACAGACCTGAGCGCTACGCTCTCCTGCTACGACGCCCTGAACGGCATCCCGAGCAGCTGAAGGAGCTTGCGCGACTCCTCATCCGTCTTCGCCGTCGTCACGACCGAAATGTTCATACCCCGGGCCTTGTCGACCTTCATATAGTCGATTTCCGGGAACAGCAGCTGGTCCTTCAGTCCGAGCGTGTAGTTGCCGCGGCCGTCGAATCCACGGGGCGAGACACCGCGGAAGTCGCGCACGCGGGGAAGCGCGACCGACATCAGCCGGTCGAGGAACTCCCACATCCGCTCGCCGCGCAGCGTGACCATCGTCCCGATCGGCATCCCCTTGCGGACCTTGAACTGCGCAATCGACTTCTTCGCGCGCGTGACGACGGGCTTCTGTCCGGTGACGCGGCCCAGTTCGTCGGCGCCGGTGTCGACGATTTTCGCGTTCTGGGTCGCCTCGCCCAGGCCCATGTTCACGACGATCTTCTCGATGCGCGGGATCGCCATGACGTTTTTGTAGCCGAACTCTTTCGCGAGCGCCGGCACGACATCACTTGCGTATCGATCCTTCAGGCGGCTCATTTGTCTACCACTCCCTCGCACTTGCGGCAGATCCGCACTTTGCGTCCGTCGCCGAGGATGCGGCGGCCGATGCGCGTCGGCTTGCCGCATTCGGGGCAGACGACCTGCACGTTGGACGCGTGCAGCGACGCTTCGCGCTCGACGACGCCGCCCTGAATCTGCTTGTTCGGGTTCGGCTTCGTGTGGCGCTTGATCAGGTTCACGCCTTCGATGATCACGCGGTTCGTGTCCGGCAGGACCTTGAGCACGCGCCCGCGCTTGCCCCGATCCTTGCCGGTCGTCACGACGACGTTATCGTTACGACGCACTGGAGTTTGCAATCTCGACATATCAGTAACCAGGTGCCAGTTGACAGTTGCCAGTGGCCAGTCTTCAGGAACCAGTGGCCAGTGGCGACTCGAACCGGCGCGCTCGCGCTAGAGCACCTCCGGCGCGAGCGAGATAATCTTCATGAAGCGGCGTTCGCGCAGTTCGCGCGCCACGGGTCCGAACACGCGCGTTCCAATCGGCTCGCCCGAGTCGTTGACGAGCACCGCGGCATTGCGATCGAAACGGATGTAGCTGCCGTCTTTGCGCCGCTGCTCCTTGCGCGTCCGGACGATGACCGCCTTCACCACGCTCCCCTTCTTCACGTTCGATTCGGGGGTCGCTTCCTTGACCGATGCCGTGACGATATCGCCCAGCCGGGCGTAGCGTCCGGTCGACCCGCCGATCGGGTTGATCACGGCAATCTTCCTCGCGCCGGAGTTGTCCGCGACGTCGAGGATGGAACGCATCTGGATCATGGCCTAGAGCTCCTTCGCCTTCTCCACGATCGAGGTGACCGTCCAGCGCTTCCGCCGGCTGAGCGGCCGCGTCTCGGTGATGGCGACGCGGTCGCCGACCTTCGCTTCGTTCTTCTCGTCGTGGGCGAGGAACGTCGACGTGCGGCGCTGTGTCTTGCCGTAGACCTCGTCGCGCACCTGGCGCTCGATCGCGACCTTCACGGTCTTGTCCATCTTGTCGCTGACGACGACACCGGTGACGATTGCTTTCGTGGCCATCTACGCCGACTCCTTCTCGCGGAGCACCGTTTTGATGCGCGCGAGATCGCGGCGCACCGACTTCAGCTTGTACGCCGACTCGATCTGCCCCATCGACTTCTGAATCCGCAGCCGGAACAGCTGATCGTCCAGCTCCTTTTCCCGCAGCTTCAGTTCGTCGGCCGCCAGGTCGCGGCATTCCCCGATCTTCATGACGCGCGCTCCTCCGCGAACCGTGTGGCGAACTTCGTCTTGATCGGCAGCTTCGCCGCCGCCAGGCGCATGGCTTCACGGGCATCGCTGGCGCTGACGCCCTCCATCTCGAACAGGATCCGCCCCGGCCGGACAACGCATACCCACTGTTCCGGCGCGCCCTTGCCTTTGCCCATTCGTGTTTCCTGCGGCTTCTTCGTAATCGGCTTGTCCGGGAACACGCGAACCCAGATCTTTCCGCCGCGCTTGATGAACCGGGTCATCGCGACGCGGGCGGCTTCAATCTGCCGATCCGTCAGCCAGCACGGCTCGAGCGCCTTCAGGCCGTAGTTGCCGAAGGAGACATCCGATCCCCTCCAGGCCTTGCCTGCCATCCGGCCGCGCTGCTGCTTCCGGTACTTGACCTTCTTTGGCATCAACATGACGAGTTCCTTACGCTGTCAACGCCCAAATCCCAATTCCCGACTCCCAAATTGAACAACTTGGGCGTTGGGAGTTGGGCATTGGGAGTTAGCCTCGAGCCCCTCCCGCGGACCGGCGCGGCGTCCGATAATCCTCTTCGCGCCCGATCTTCGGCGTCAGCCGCTCACCCTTGTAGAGCCATACCTTCACGCCGATGGCGCCGTACGTGGTGAACGCCTGGGCGAATCCATAATCGATGTCGGCGCGCAGCGTCTGCAGCGGGAGCTGGCCGTGCAGATACCACTCGGACCGCGCGATCTCCGCGCCGTTCAGGCGGCCCGACACGCGCACCTTGATCCCGCGCGCGCCGAAGCGAAGGGCCGATTCCACCGCCTTGCGCATCGCACGGCGGAAGGCAACGCGCTTCTCGAGCTGCATCGCCACCGATTCCGCGATGAGCTGCGCATCCAGTTCCGGCTTCTGAATCTCCTGGATGTTGATGAAGACCTCACGGTTCGTCCGCTTCTGGATCTCCTGCTTCAGCTTGTCGACTTCCGTTCCCTTGCGGCCGATGATGATGCCCGGACGCGAGGTGTAGATGTCGATCTTCAGCTTGTTGGCTGCGCGCTCGATCTCGATCTTGGAGACCCCCGCGTGCGAGAAGCGCGCCTTGAGCGTGTCCCGCAGCTTCAGGTCCTCGTGGAGGAGCTTCGAGTAGTCCTTGTCGGCGAACCAGCGCGAACGCCAGGTCTTGTTGAACCCGAGCCGGAATCCGTGCGGATGAACTTTCTGACCCATGAAAATCAGTCTCCAGTTGCCAGTTGCCGGTTGCCGCTACGCGGCCGCGCGCTTGGTCCGCGGCGCAGCCTTCTTCTTCGGCGCCGCTCCCTTGCGCCGCGGTCTCGCCGGCGCGTCGCCGGCACCGGGGGCGGTTCGCTCGAACGCAGGCTTCTCCGTCACGTGAACGGTCAGGTGCGCCGTCCGTTTCACCACGCGGAACGCGCGGCCCATCGGCGCAGGACGGATCCGCTTCTGCGATGGGCCCTGGTTCGCATAACAGCCGGAGACGAACAGGCGGTCGACGTCGCCGCCGAACCCTTCCTTGGTCTGCGCGTTGGCAATCGCCGACCGGAGCACCTTTTCGATGTCCTTCGCAACGCCTTTCCGCGCGAACTTCAACGTCGCCAGCGCGTGATTGACGTCCCGGCCGCGGATCAGATCCATCACGAGCCCGGCCTTCTGTGCGGACGTCCGTACGAAGCGGGCGGTGGCGCGAGCTTCAATCATTACGCACCTCCCTTGGCGGCTCCGGCCGGCGCGCCCACCGTTGCGGCCTTGTCCGCCTTGGTCGTGTGCCCTTTGAAGTGCCGCGTCGGCGCGAATTCACCGAGCTTGTGGCCGACCATGTTCTCGGTCACATACACCGGGATGAACTTCTTCCCGTTGTGCACTGCGATCGTGTGGCCGACCATTTCGGGGACGACGGTGGATCGACGCGACCAGGTCTTGATGACCTTCTTCTCGTTCGCGCGGTTCATCACCTCGATTTTCTCGAGGAGCGGCACGTCGACGAACGGACCCTTTTTCAGTGAACGGCTCATTACTTCGGTCTCCGCTGAACGATGAAGCGGTCGGTCGACTTCCGGTTCCGCGTCTTGTAACCCTTCGTCGGCACGCCCCACGGCGTCACCGGATGGCGGCCGCCGGACGTCTTGCCTTCACCGCCGCCCAACGGGTGGTCGACCGGGTTCATCGCGACGCCGCGCACGTGCGGGCGTTTGCCCAGCCAGCGGCTGCGGCCCGCTTTGCCCACCGACACGTTCTCGTGGTCGACGTTGCCGACCTGGCCGATCGTGGCGACGCACTCGACGTTGATCTTGCGGATTTCACCCGACGGCATCTTGACCGACGCGTACTGCCCTTCCTTCGCGACGAGCTGCACGCCCGAGCCGGCGCTCCGCGCAATCTGGCCGCCGCGGCCGGGCCGCAGCTCCACGTTGTGCACGAGCGTGCCGAGCGGAATGTTCTTGAGCGGCAGCGCGTTGCCCGGAAGAATGTCGACGTTGTCGCCGGCCACGATCGTGTCGCCCACTTTCAACCCGAGCGGGTGCAGGATGTACCGCTTCTCCCCGTCCGCATACGTCAGCAGCGCAATCCGCGCCGAGCGGTTCGGATCGTATTCAATCGTCGAGACCGTCGCGGGAATCTCCCGCTTCTCGCGCTTGAAATCGATGATGCGATAGTTCCGCTTGTGGCCGCCGCCGCGCCACCACGACGTCAGCTCGCCGTGATTGTTGCGGCCCCCGGACTTCCGCAGCGGTTCGACGAGCGGCTTGTACGGATCCTGTGTGGTGATCTCGTCGAACACCTGCACGGTCTGAAACCGCCGGCCGGGGGACGTCGGATTGTATTTTCTGATCGGCATAATTGAGCCTTGCTATCAATTCCCACTTCCCAATTCCCCACTCCCAGATTGATCAATTCGGGAGTTGGGAGTTGGGCGTTGGGAATTGGCTATGCGCCTTCCAGGAACTCCGGTATCTTCTCGCCCTCGCGCAGCTTCACGTACGCCTTCTTCCAGTCGGAGCGCTGCCCCACGAACCGGCCCTGGCGCTTGACCTTGCCGTGCGAGATCGCGGTCCGGACGCTCTCGACCTTCGAGCCGAGGAGCTTTTCGACGGCGCGCTTCACGTCAATCTTCGTCGCGCCCGGCGCCACTTCGAACACGAGCGTGCGGCCGTCCTCGCGCAGCAGGGTTGTCTTCTCGGTAATCACCGGACGACGGATCACATCGGTCATCTTCATGCGAGGCTCTCCTGCAGCTTTTCCAGCGCGTCGCGGGTCACGATGACCGAGGTCGTATCCATGACGTCGCGCGCCGTCACCCGGCCGCTCGCGACGAGCCGTACGCCCGCGAGGTTCCGCGCCGTCAGCGCGAACGTGTCGTCGTGCTTCACGTCGATGACGAGCGTCTTCCCCGTCGCGCCGAGCGCCTTCAACAGCGCCGCGGTTTCCTTCGTTTTCTTATCGGCTCCCGCTTCCAGCTTGTCGACGACGATGACGGCGCCGTCGTGCACCTTCTGCGCGAGCGCGGCGCGCAGTGCTCCCAGCTTCACCTTGCGCGGGAGCTGGTATTCGTAGCTGCGCGGCTGCGGCCCGAACACGGTGCCGCCCTTGCGCCAGAGCGGGTTGCGGATTTCGCCGACGCGGGCGCGTCCGGTCCCCTTCTGCCGCCACGGCTTCTTGCCCGAGCCGCTCACGGCCGCCCGGTTCTTCGTCGCATGCGTGCCGCGGCGCTGGGCCGCGTTCTCCTGGACGACCGCTTCCCAGATCAGATCCGTCTTCACGCGCCCGCCGAACACGTCGTCTTTCAGGTCCAGCGAACCGACGGCCTCACGCTTCGAGTTGTAAACGTCGATTTTCATACCAGCAACCAGTCGCCAGTGACCAGTTCCCGGTCGCCAGGTCCCCGCCGCCAGTCGCAAAACTGGAAGCCGGCAACTGACAACGGGCAACTGTCTATTTCTTGCTCTTCTTTGCCACCGTCGTCTTCGACGGCTTCTCGGCCTGCGGCTTGGGCTCGGGCTTCGCGGCCACCGCCTTGCGGACGATGATGTACGTCCCCGGCGCGCCGGGCACCGAGCCCCGAACGAGCAGCAGATTGTTGTCCCCGTCGACCCGCACCACCTTCAGGTTGCGCGTCGTCACGCGGTCGCCGCCCATCCGCCCCGCCGCCCGCATGCCCTTGACAACGCGAGACGGGAACGACGAAGCCCCGATCGACCCCGGCGCGCGATGGAACATCGACCCGTGTGTCGCGGCGCCGCCGCGGAAATTGTGGCGCTTCATGACGCCCTGGAAACCCTTGCCGCGGCTGATGCCGATCACGTCGACGCGCTCGCCGTCCTTGAACACCCCGCCGACGAGCACCTGATCGCCCGCCTTGACGGCTACGTCGTCTCCAGGGCCGGCTGCCAGTTTCACCTCGCGGCGCACGCGCGTCGGCGGCACGTTGCCCGCCTTCTTGTAGTGGCCCGCGATCGCCTGGTTCACCCTGGCGGGCTTCTCTTCGACGAACCCGATCTGCACGGCTTCATAGCCGTCGGTCTGGACGCCCTTCGCCTGCAGCACGACGCACGGCCCGGCTTGAATGACGGTGGCCGGCGTGACGGTGCCGTCCTGCCCGAAGACCTGCGTCATCCCGACTTTTTTCCCGATAATCCCGGTCACCATAAGCTTCACTCTCGCTCGAACGGTCTACTTGTGCTCTTTGCCGAACGCTTTGATTTCGACGTCCACACCGGCCGGCAGATCGAGCTTCATCAGCGCATCGACCGTCTGCGGCGTCGGCTCGAAGATGTCGATCAGCCGCTTGTGCGTGCGGAGCTCGAACTGCTCGCGCGACTTCTTGTCGACGTGCGGCGAGCGGAGCACCGTCCACTTGTTCTTCTCGGTCGGCAGCGGGATCGGTCCGGCGAGCTGCGCGCCGGTGCGCCGCGCCGTGTCCACGATCTCCGTCGTCGACTGATCCAGCACCCGGTTGTCGTACGCCTTCAGGCGGATGCGGATCTTGTCGCTGAATGGTGAAGCCATTTTGATCTGTTCCTCGTCAACGCCCAATTCCCAATTCCCAATTCCCAATTCGATCACCTTGGGAGTTGGGATTTGGGAGTTGGGAGTTTATGTAGTCTTCCCCTGTACGCGCGCGACCACTTCCTCACTGACGTTATTCGGCGCCTGTTCGTAGCGGTCGAAGTGCATCGAGTACGTCGCGCGGCCCTGCGTGCTCGAACGCAGATCCGTCGCGTAGCCGAACATCTCCGACAGCGGCACGCGCGCGTTGACGATCGTCGTCCCGCCACGGTCTTCCTGCGCCTGAATCTGGCCGCGGCGGCTCGAGAGATCGCCCATGACGCTGCCGAGGTGCTCCTTGGGCACGACGACTTCGACGCGCATCATCGGCTCGAGCAGCACCGGCTTGGCCTTCTTCGCCGCATCCTGGAACGCCATCGACCCGGCGATCTTGAACGCCATCTCCGATGAGTCGACGTCGTGGTACGAACCGTCGTACAGCTCGATCCGCACGTCGTCGATCGGGTACCCGGCGAGCACGCCGCGCGTGAGGGCTTCCTTGATCCCCTCGTCCACCGGCTTGATGTATTCCTTCGGGATCGCGCCGCCCGTGATCTTGTTCTCGAACACGTAGCCGCTGCCCGGCTCTCCGGGATACAGGTGGATCTTCGCGTGCCCGTACTGGCCGCGGCCGCCCGTCTGCTTGGCGTACTTCATCTCGCCGTCGGCGGGGCGCGTCAGCGTTTCCTTGTAGGCGACCTGCGGACGCCCCACACTCGCCTCGACGTTGAACTCGCGCTTCAGCCGGTCGACGATGATCTCGAGGTGGAGCTCGCCCATGCCCTCGATGACGACTTCACCGGTGGCCGGGTCCGTCTTCACGCGGAACGTCGGGTCTTCGGCCATCAGCTTGCCGAGCCCCTGCCCGAGCTTCTCCTGATCGGCCTTCGTCTTGGGTTCAATCGACAGCGAGATGACCGGTTCGGGGAAGTCCATCGACTCGAGCACGACCGGCTTCTTGTCGTCGCAGATCGTGTCGCCGGTCGAGACCGTCTTGAGGCCCACCGCCGCGGCGATGTCGCCGGCGTAGACCTCCTTGATCTCCTCGCGCTTGTTCGCGTGCATCTTGAGCAGGCGGCCGACACGCTCCGTCTTGCCCTTCGTCGAGTTGTAGATCGACGACCCGGCGGTCATGACGCCGGAGTAGACGCGAATGAACGTCAACTGACCGACGAACGGGTCGGTCATGATCTTGAACGCGAGCGCGGCAAACGGCGCGTCGTCGGACGCCGGGCGCTCGATGATCGCGTCCTCACCCTTGTTCGGATCGAAGCCTTTGATCGCGGGGATGTCCACCGGCGACGGCAGGAAGTCGACCACGGCGTCGAGCAGCGGCTGCACGCCCTTGTTCTTGAACGCCGACCCGCAGATGACCGGCACGAATGCCGGCTCCGCCTTCTCGCCCTGGGTATGAACGGAGGAGATGACGCGCTTGCGGAGCGCCGCCTTGATTTCCTCTTCCGTGATGTCCTCGCCGTGCAGATACTTCTCGAGAATCTTGTCGTCGGCCTCGCTGACCTTCTCGATCAGCTGCTCGCGATAGTGCTTCACGTCCTCCATCATGTCGGCGGGAATCTCGCCGACGATGTAGTCCGCGCCCATCGTTTCGTCCTTGTAGGTGATCGACTTCATGCCGATGAGATCGACCACGCCGATGAACTTGTCTTCCGAACCGATGGGCAGCTGGATCGCGACGGGGTTGCCGCCCAGCTTCGTCACGATCTGTTCGAACGTGCGCTTGAAATCCGCGCCGATGCGGTCCATCTTGTTGACGAAGCAGATCCGCGGGACGCGGTACTTGTCGGCCTGCCGCCACACGGTCTCGGACTGCGGCTCGACGCCGGCGACCGAGTCGAACACGGCCACGGCACCGTCGAGCACGCGGAGCGACCGCTCGACTTCGGCCGTGAAATCGACGTGGCCCGGCGTGTCGATGATGTTGATCCGGTGATCGCGCCAGAAGCACGTCGTCGCGGCGGACGTGATCGTGATGCCGCGCTCCTGCTCCTGCTCCATCCAGTCCATGACGGCCGTGCCCTCGTGGACCTCACCGATCTTGTAGGTGATGCCCGTGTAGAACAGGATCCGTTCGGTCGTGGTGGTCTTGCCGGCATCGATGTGCGCCATGATGCCGATGTTGCGCGTTCGACTGAGAGGTACTTGACGAGGCATTGCTAGTTACCAGTTTCCAGTTGCCAGTTTCCAGTGCACGGTTTCCAGTCTCTGCGTTCCTCTTACTGGCAACTGGGAACTGGAAACTGGTGACTGACCACGCCGTTTACCACCGATAGTGCGCAAACGCCTTATTGGCCTCGGCCATGCGGTGCGTATCTTCGCGCTTCTTGACGGCGCCGCCGCGCAGGTTGGCGGCGTCCATCAGCTCGTTCGCGAGCTTCTCCGTCATCGTCTTGCCGTCGCCGCGCTCGCGCGCGTAGCCGACCAGCCACCGGATGCTGAGCGAGAGGCGGCGGTTCGGATTCACTTCGACCGGCACCTGGTAGTTCGAACCGCCGACGCGGCGCGACTTCACTTCGAGCGCCGGCTTGACGTTTTCAACCGCCTTCTTGAACACCTTGAGCGGGTCGTCGCCCGTCTTCTCCTGAATGGAGGAGAGCGACCCGTACATGATCCGCTCCGCCGTACTGCGCTTGCCGTCCCGCATGAGCGTGCTGATGAACTTGGTCACCAGCGAACTGCTATACAGCGGATCCAGTGGAAGTTCGCGCTTCGGGATTTCTCTACGTCGTGGCATATCGTCTGCTTCTTTTAATGCTCGCAGGGCCCCACCCCCGCTCGCTCTCGCTCGGCGCCGCGCTTCGCGCGGTGCGCTCCGCCGCCGCGCTCGGGCCGCAGGCGCTGTTTCGTGATCCCTGCCGCCGCGTTATCGCCAGGCGTTACGACTTCGGTCGCTTTGCTCCGTACTTCGAACGGCCCTGTTTCCTGCCCTGCACGCCAACGGCGTCCAGCGTGCCGCGGACGACGTGATAGCGGACACCCGGGAGATCCTTGACACGACCGCCGCGGATCAGCACCAGCGAGTGCTCCTGCAGGTTGTGGCCGACGCCGGGAATATAGGTCGTCACCTCGATGCCGTTCGTGAGCCGGACGCGAGCGACCTTCCGCAGCGCGGAGTTCGGCTTCTTCGGCGTCTGCGTGAACACGCGCACGCACACGCCGCGCTTCTGCGGACTGTTCTGCAGCGCGGGACTCTTGGTCTTCCAGGCGACCTTCTCACGCCCCTTGCGCACGAGCTGACTGATGGTCGGCACAATCTCTCCCGGTCAAAACACACGGCCAACGCGCAGGACGCCCCCGGTGGGGACGCCCTCGCGGCATCGGTTCGTTTGCTCCAGGCCTAGGGCGCCGCGATCGCGGCCCGGCACCTGAAGCTGACTTACCCTATAAAAGTTGATGAACGGGCACTCCGAAGAGTGCTGCGATGGTCCCGCCGGGCCACGCCACAGGCGGACGCCTTTGGAGTCTGGCTCTAGATAGGGTGTCCTAGAACCGACCAGAACCTTGCGAGCATAACAGAAACGGTCACCTCGCGCAAGCTGCCCGCTCGCGCTGGAACGGTTCCGGGTTCGGGGGTTCGGCGGTGCGGGGGGTTCGCTCTCGGTTCGGGTTCCGGGTTCGAGTTCTCGGGTTCAGGTTCGGGTTCTCGGGTTCGGGTTCGGGTTCTGGTTCTGCGGTTCGCAAGCTGCCCGCTCGCGCTGGAACGGTTCCGGGCTCGGGGGTTCGGCGGTGCAAGGGTTCGCTCTCGGTTCGGGTTCCCGGTTCGGGTTCCCGGTTCGGGTTCGGGGGTTCGGGTTCGGCGGCGCTCTGTTCTGCGGTTCGGGTTCGCGGTTGCCGATCGCGGTTCAGGGGGTTGCGGTTGGGGGGGCCGGGGGCCGGTTGGCGTACAACCGACCCAGAACCCCGAACCCGAACCCCGAACTCGAACGCGAACCTTGAACCGAACCCCCGAACCGCCGAACCGCCGAACCCGGAACCGGGCCTTCAGTCCTTAACCTTGTGGGCCACGTCTTCGATGGCTTCCCCCACCTTCCGTCGGGCTTTGCCGAAGCCCTCCTGGACGTTGCCTGACGCCTCGTCTGCCACCCCTTCGTCGTGCAGGCGGTCGTTATCCGTGAGGTCTCCCCACGCCTGCTTGACCTTACCTTTGACCTGGTCGCCCTTGCCGTTCAGTTCGTCATTGTTCATCGCGTGACTCCTTGGCCGGAACCTCTTCAAGAAGCGGTGCGTCAGCCGTATGCCGCTCATCAGCATTTATAATGCGCCCATGAAAACACGACTGTTCGTGGCGGCCGCGCTCGTGGCTGCCGCATCCCTGCCGTTTTCCGCTCAGCAACGCCCGGACGCTGCCGTCAACGACCGCATTCGTGCCGAAGAGGCGCAGCATTCCCAGATCATGCACACGCTGCACTTTCTCGCAGATGTGTATGGGCCGCGCCTCACGGGCAGCCCCAATCACAAAGCGGCAGCGGAATGGGCGGTCACGCAGATGACCGAGTGGGGATTCACCAACGGCCATCTCGAGCCGTGGGATTTCGGCCACCCGGGCTGGACGAACGAACACCTCGAAGTACACATGACGGCGCCCGTGCACGATGCCCTGGTCGTGGAAGCGCTTTCGTGGACGCCGGGGACGAACGGTACGATCAAGGCGCCCGCGTTCAATCTGGTTGCGCCGGAGGGGCCAGAAGCCCCGGCAAATCCAGGCGCCCCCACCGGACGAGGCGGCCGCGGACCCGCCCGCCTCGGGCCGACTCGCGCGGAACTCCAGACCTATCTCGACAGCGTGCAGGCGAAGGTCCGCGGAGCCGCCGTGTTCGTTGGAAGGCCGGTCTTCGTGCCGGTGAATCTCGACCCGCCGCCCGGCCGCATGACCGATCAAGCGGCGCACTGCCGCTTCGATCCTGACGCCGCAGGCGACCCCGCCTGTCAGAACCAGGGCCGTCGCGGCTTCGGCGGCGGCGCGCGCGGCAATCAGCCGTCCGACCGCCTCTCCGCGCGGGAGGTGTCCCTGGAAATCGACAAGTTCCTGGTGGCCAACCAGGCGCTGCTCCGCGTCAACGACGCGGGACGCCCGCATGGACAGATCGTCGCCTTCAACAACTCCACCTACGATCCCGCGCAGGCGGTGCCGACCGTGGTGATGCGCAATGAAGACTACGGCCGCATCGCCCGGATTCTTGCGGACGGCACGCCGGTCATGATCGAAGCGGACATCGTCAACAGGATTTTTCCGGAAGGAAAAACGTCGTACAACACGATCGCGGAGATTGCCGGCACGGACAAGAAAGACGAGGTGGTGATGCTCGGCGGCCATCTCGACTCGTGGCACTCCGCGACCGGCGCGACCGACAACGCGATCGGCTGCGCGACGATGATGGAGGCGGCGCGGATCCTCAAAGCGATCGGCGTGACGCCGCGGCGCACCATCCGCGTCGCGCTGTGGAGCGGCGAAGAGGAAGGGATTCTCGGATCGCAGGCGTATGTCAAGGAGCACTTCGGCAGTTTCGAAAACCAGAAGCCGGAATACGCCAAGCTGGTCGCCTACCTGAACATCGACTCGGGCACCGGTCGGGCCCGAGGGGCGAGCGTGTTCGGGCCGCCGAAGGCGGCGACCGTCGTGCGAGAGGCGCTGGCACCGTTTGCCGATCTCGGCATCGCCGGCGCCGTTGCGACCACGAGCCGGACGGTTGGCGGGACCGACAGCACCGCGTTCAACAACGCCGGCCTGGCGGGGATCGGCTTCAGCCAGGATCCGGTCGAGTACAACACCCACACCCACCACACCAACCTCGACACCTACGAGCGGATCGTCGAAGACGATGTCAAGGCGTCGGCGATCGAGATCGCGGCCACGCTGTACCAGCTGGCGATGCGCGACGAGATGCTGCCGCGGCTTCCCGCTGCGGAGATGCCGCCGCCGCCCAAACGGACGACGGCGCAGTGAATTAGGAATTAGGAATTTGGAATTTGGAATTTGGAATTTGGAATTCGTGAACCGCTGTCACGCTGTCCGACGCGACTTGCCGTGATCCGCATTCCACATTCCGAATTCCACATTCCCCAGTCGAGCTTCCGGCGCGAGCTCGGCCTGGTCGATTCGGCTGCGGTTGTCGCCGGCGGCATCATCGGCGT
>DATJFQ010000034.1:0-33539 GCA_035495555.1 Vicinamibacterales bacterium | reverse complement strand
GGCGACGCAAGCGAGTAATCGATGCCGGTTTTTCAGAACGGACCCGCCCGCTGTTTCTATCGCGTCCACGGCGAGGAGGACAGGCCGCCGCTGTTCCTGTCGCACTCGCTCGGCCAGGACCACGGCATGTGGGATGCGCAGGCCGAAGCGCTCGCCCCGCACTTCCGCGTGGTGCGGTACGACATCCGCGGCCATGGCGCGTCCGGTGTGACTCCCGGCGACTATGCGGTTGCGGACCTCGGGCAGGACGTGCTCAGGCTCGCCGACGAGATCGGCATCACGCGGTTCGCGTTCTGCGGCCTGTCGCTCGGCGGCATGATCGCGCAGTGGCTCGCGGCCAACGCGCCGACGCGTGTCACGGCCATCGTCCTCGCAAACACGTCGCCGCTTCCCGGTTTCGAACGGATGGAACGCCGACGACAGACGGTTCTCGCCAGCGGGATGGCGGCCGTTGCGGACGAGGTGATGGGGCGGTTCTTTTCACCTGCGCACCTGGCGGGTGGCGGCCCGGCGGTCGCGGAAGCGCGGCGGACGCTGCTCGCCACAGATCCGGTCGGGTATGCCGGCGCGTGCGCCGCGGTGCGGGACATGGACTTGACGGGCGTGCTGCCGCGCATTCAGAGCCCCGCGCTCATCATCGACGGCGAGCACGACGTGTCGCTGCCGTGGAAGGGTCACGGAGACGCGCTGGCCGCGGGTCTTCCGCACGCGACGGTCGTCCGGCTCTCCGCGGCGCACCTCTCGAATCTGGAGCGGCCGAGATCGTTCACCGCGGCCGTCGTGCGGTTTCTGCTGGCCGCGCACGACCACGACAGCTACGCGGACGGTCTCGAGGTGCGACGCCGCATCCTCGGCGACGCCCACGTCGATCGCGCGAGCGCGTCGCCCGCATCCGCGGCATTCCAGGAACTCATCACGCGGTACGCGTGGGGCTCGATCTGGACGCGGCCCGGGCTCGACATCCGCACGCGGCGTTTGCTCGTGCTCGCCATGACCGCGGCGCTCGGCCGCTGGGAAGAGTTCCGCCTCCACCTGCGCACCGGATTCGCCTCGGAGCTGGAATGGTGCGATCTCGAGGAGGTGCTGCTTCAGGCCGCGATCTACGCGGGCGTGCCGGTTGCGAACACGGGGTTCCAGCACGCCGCCGAGGAACGCGCGGCGCACAAGACTTGAAAATTGCAGATTGCAGATTAAATGAACAATTTGAAAATCAATCTGCAATCTACAATTCACCGTTTAGAAACTGCGCCGGAACAGCCGCTCCGCGTTGGTCTGATAGATCTTGCGCCGATCCGCGCCGCTGATGTCCAAACCGTCGATCACCTTGATCGTCTCGCGGATATACATCGGTCCGCCTTCGGGGTCGAACGGCGCGTCCGACGCAAACACGACCTGGTCGGTGCCGAAGAACGACAGCCCGCAGATCGTCGCGGGCCGGCTCCCGAACACGGCGGTATCGGCCCAGAACATCTTGAAGTAGTCGATCGGACGCCGCGGGAGCGAGCGGCGCAGCGCCTCGTAGTCCTCGTCCGCCGTGCGGGCGCCGAGCTGATCGAGCCCGAATCCGACGCGGCCCTCGAAGTACGGCACCATGGCGCCGAGGTGATGCGCGACGATGCGAATGCCCGGCAGGCGGTCGAAGAGCCTCGAGAAAATGAGGCGCTGCATGGCCGCGCTCGTCTCGTACGGCCATCCAAACGTCCACCAGATCTCGTACTTCGACTTCTCCTCCCCCGGGTAGTCGGCGAACTTCGCGCCGCGCGCAGGGTGCAGCAGGACCGGCCGCTGCAGGCGGTGCGCGGCCTCGAACAGCGGAAAGAAGCGCTCGTCGTCCAACGGCAGACCGTTGACGTTCGAGAAGACCTGCACGCCGAGCGCGTCCAGCTCGGTGACGGCGCGCTCCAGTTCGATCACGCTCGCGTCGGGATCGTTCAGGGGCAGCGACGCGATGAAGCCGGGAAACCGATCGGAATGCTTGCGCACCAGCTCCGCCTGCGTGTCGTTGGCGAGCCGCGCCAGGTCCAGGGTGATCTGCGGGTCTGGATTGATGGACTCAATCGGCGGTGCGGACAACGACAGAATCTGCCGGTAGTCGTCGCCGAATTCCTCGAGCATCCGGAACCGCACGTCGAGGTCGTACAGAAACGGAATGTGCAGCCACCGCTTGATGGCGCCGCGGTTGACGGCGACCTGCTGGAGGCGCTCGAAGAACGGCTGCGGGAAGATGTGATTGAAGACGTCGATTTTCAAGGTCATATGGGTTTCGCGTGTCCCGTGACCAGGCGGCTGATTTCGCCAGGATTGTCGGGCGCCCGATTGCCGCGCCAGGCCACGTGCAGGTCCGGGCGGACGAGGAGCAGATCGTATCCGTAGACCTGACGTGCGGCATCCGACGACAGCCTGAGTGTCGCGCACGGCGCGCCGAGCTCCGCCATGGCCTCGGGCAGCAGTCGGACACCATCACAATCCGCGAATTGCAGCAGTGTGTAGCCGTCTGCGATACGGTCATGGACGGAGACGCCGTCCGCCAGCCAGACGTGAGGCAAACGCGTGCCCGGCCAGGTCGTGGGGACGTACTCACGGAACCGCTGCTCGGGACCGCCGGGTTCGTCCACGATGATCGGCGAGCCGACGTAGCGATAGCCCAATTCGGCGCCGATCATCTCGTTCGTTTTTCGCTGCTCCACGTCCGCGACGCTGGCGAGCGCCGCGCGCGCCGCGCGTCCCTCAGGCGTCGCGTCGCGAATCTCCGGCCGGTATTGCGCGCGCCACTTGCGCCGACCGAGCGATGCATAGCGCGATGCTCCGACGTTCCGATCGCCAATCTGGCGCCGTTCCACCTCGTAAGAGTCGAGCAGCGCCGGCCCGCCCCATCCCTGCAGGATCGCGGCGAGCTTCCATGAGAGGTCGATGGCATCCCCGACGCCGGTGTTCATGCCCAGACCGCCCGTCGGGATCATCAGATGGGCTGAGTCGCCTGCCAGGAAGACCCGCCCGCGGCGGTAGCGATCCGCGAGGAGCAGGTTCTGTTTCCACTCGCCGGCGTACAGCATCTCGTAAGCGATGGGTACACCGATCGTGCGCTCGAACCGCGCCCGCATCGCCGCCGCGTTCTGCACGGTGGCGTGCAGCGTCCAGTGCTTCGTCGAGTCCTGCATGATGAGGAACGTCGACTGCGCGTCCGCGACGTGGTAGTGACGGCCGTGGCCGGGACCAGGCCCGATCGGTATTCGATCGTAGAGTTCCGGGCAGAAGTACAACGCCTGAAACAACCGAAGCAGATCGCCTTCGCCGCGCAGCGTGATGCCGAGCTGTTTGCGAACCGGACTCCCGCCTCCGTCGCATCCGACGACATACTTCGCCTCGATCGCGACCGCGTCTCCCTGCTCCGCGCGCGCGACGACGGACACGCCGTCGGACCGCTGGGCGAGCGACTCGAAACGGCACCCGTACAGGACCACCACCGACGGCTGCCGCTCGACCTCTGTCTTCAACACCGGTTCGAGCGTGTACTGCGAGATGAGCTGATAGGGCTCGCGCGGCATGGTGCCGTCGTTGCACGCCGCGATCTGTGCCCGGGCTGCGTCCACGGATGGGTACGGCAGCCGGAGCAGCGGCGGCTCGTTCATCGCCAGCACGATGAATACGTCCATGGGGACGTTCGCCGCCAGTCCGGCCTGCCGGATCGAATCGGCGACGCCCAGTCGCCGGAAGATCTCCATCGTGCGCGCGTTGCAGCGTTCCATCTTGGGCAGGAACTCGGGCGCCGGCTTCTGCTCGATCAGGAGGCACGTGACGCCGCGGCGCCCCAGGTCGAGCGCGAGGGTCAAGCCGACGGGGCCTGCCCCCACGATGAGTACGTCGGTCTGCATACGCGGCGGGCAAGCGTATCAAATTCAGAAGGTCAGACCATTGAGTTGACACCGCCGCAGGCCGCGTGTATCGTCCGCTGATTCGATGTCGTGGACCAGAGCGCTCGTGGTTTGTGCCCTGCTGGCGGTGTCGCCGCTGAGCGGCGTGCGGATCGTGTGCGTGATCGAACCGCCGGCGGCCGGCGCGTCGCTCGGGTCCGACGATCCGCTCGCGTGCCAGACGTTCTGTTCAACGCATCCGACGGCCAAGCGGACGCGCTGCGCGTTCGTGCAGGATCCGACCTGCGCGTACGCGCTCGGGTCTGCCGCGGCCGTCCTGCCTGATGCACCCTCGCTTCCGTTCGCCGTGATGTCCGAACCGTTCGCACGTGTGTACTCCGCCGCGTACGCGCAGCCCGCACTCGATCGCGGATCGCCTCCCCCCAAAGCCTAGCGGGCTGCTTCGAGCAGCCTGGACCGTGGAAAGCCCGACTGCCAGGCAACAACCGGCTGATCGCCGGGGGTGTGTGTGTGGATGTGGGTGAACGTGCAGTGGAGGTTCGGGGGATATGGCCATCAAAGAGATCTGGAAGAACGTGCAATTCGTCGCGGCGCTTGCGGCGCTCGTCGCAATCCATCCGGCCGCCGCGAGAGCGCAGGCGGCCGGGCCGACCGGTGAAATCATCGGACAGATCGTCGACGGCTCCGGCGCGGCGGTCGTCAACGCGGCGGTGACGGTCCGAGGCACCGAGACGAATCTGGTGCGTAAGACGATGAGCGATTCGACCGGCAGGTACGCCGTGTCGCAGCTCCCGCTGGGGACATTCGAGATCACCGTCGAATCGACGGGGTTCGCGCCGGCGACGGAAACGGTTGCCGTCCGCATGGGCACATCCGTGACCGCCAACGTCACGCTCGGCGTGGCGGGTGTCGCCGAGAACGTGGAGGTGGCGACGGGCATCGCCGAAGCGACCGCCGCGGACGGCAAGGCCGTGCTCACCGCGATGCAGCTCCAGAGTCTTCCCGCGCCGGGGCGCCGGGTCCGATCGCTGTTCCTCCTCACGCCGGCAACGCAAATCGAGCCGGAGTGCGGAGGGTTCGCGATCTCCGGGCAGAAAGGCATCTACACCAACATCACCGTGGACGGCGGCGACTACACGAATACGCACTGGTGCGGACACGTCGAGTTCTCGCCCACGTTCAGCATCGAGGCGCTGCAGGAGTTCCAGGTGCTCCGCAGCACCTTCTCCGCGGAATTCGGCCGATCGACCGGCGGCATCATCAACATGTCGACGAAATCGGGCACGAACGTCCTGCGCGGCACGGGCTTTTACCTGTTCCGCAACGACGGCATGACGAAGGCCGACCCGTTCGGCCGTCAGGCCATCGGCGTCGGACAGCAGTTCGGCGCGTCTGCCGGCGGCGCCATCAGGCAAGACCGCACGTTCTTCTTTCTCGCGCCAGAATTCCAGCGGAACACGAAGCCCGTTCAGATCCTCTACACCGCGCTGGATGCGCAGCGCCTGCGAGGCACGGCCGCGGCTCAGGACCTGCTGGCGGCGGCGCCGGAGGGTGGCTCGCAGGCGCTCAGTCAGTCGGAATCGGTCGTCGCGCGCATCGATCAGCGCGCCGGTGAGCGCCACTCGCTCATGGGCCGCTTCGATTACGTGCGCAACCGGGTCACCGACAACGTCGGCTCCATCGTGCTGACGCAAGGTCTGGGTGCGGATTCCATCACCAATCGCGCGCTGTCCAATCAGGCGCTGCTGACGAACCGGAACGATCTCACCGGAGCGATGCAGCTCTCGTCGGTGCTCTCGTCGCGTTTCCTCAACGAAGCCCGCGCGCAGGTGACGCACGAATACCGTCCCTGGAACAACGGCACCGTCGGTCCGGAGGTCACCGTACGGAATCAGGGTGCGACGGTCGCGATCTATGGACCACAGGCCACGGGTCTCAGCTACGGGAACATCGGCTACCGGTTCAGCGACGTGCGCCTGCAGTTTGTCGATAACGTGTCCTTCGTGACCGGCGCTCACACGGCGAAAATCGGCGTCGATTTCGACAGCGTGAACGGGAAGACGACCTTCAATCCCGGCGCCAACGGCATCTACACGTTCAACAGCCTCGCGGACTTCGCCGCCCGAAAGCCGTTTCAGTATCAGCAGTTCGCCGGCAGCGGCGACGTGAACGCCCGGATCACCCAGATGGCGATCTACGTGCAGGACGAGTGGCGCCTCGGTTCGGCGGTGACGGTCAGTCCGGGTCTGCGGTACGAACTGGCGTATCTGCCGGACTATGCCGCCGCGACGGTACCCGCCAACCGGTTTCCGCTTGCCACGTCGATTCCCGATGACAAGGATCTGATCGCGCCGCGGATCGGTCTGGCGTGGGATCCGGCACACAACGGACGCACCGTCGTCCGCGCCGCGGGAGGTCTGTTCTATGCGGCGCCGTACATGCCCGCGCTCGAACAGTCCATTCTCGGCAACGGTGGGAATCCCGAGCTGAACAGCGCCGTCACCATCACGACCGGGGCCAACCCGAATGCCGTCGTGGACGCGTTCCGTTCGTTTGGCACCGATCTGACGACGGCGGATCCGTCGCACCTGCCGACGCTGACGGCGGCGCAACTGAACCAGCTCGTCGCGCCGGATCGCCGCATCGGCCAGACGCTCAACTACGTCGATCCGAATTTCCGGCTGCCCCGCGCGGTCCACGTGCGCGTCGGCGTCGAACATCAGCTGGCGAACGGTCTGACGGCC
Source organism: Vicinamibacterales bacterium (assembly GCA_035495555.1). GTDB lineage: Bacteria > Acidobacteriota > Vicinamibacteria > Vicinamibacterales > 2-12-FULL-66-21 > DATJFQ01. The sequence goes on along the minus strand of DATJFQ010000034.1, from coordinate 26,923 downwards.
GGTCTCGATTTCACGAACATCAATACGTCGCGGATTGCGCGCGTGCGCAACGTGAACCTTGCGCCGCCGACCGCCGACGCGACGGGCCGCCCGATCTACAACACCGCCGCCCGTCCCTACCCGCAGTTCGGCGTGGTGCAGGTCACGGAATCGACCGCCCACTCGAACTATCACGGCATGACGGCATCGCTGACGGCGAAGCGCGGCACGTTCACGTTCGACGCGTATTACACGCTCGGCTTCAGCAAGAGCGCCGACGACACGGAACGCGGCATCAGCGGCGTGGTTTTCGACGATGCGTACAACCTCGCGAACGAGTACAACTGGTCGAACATCGACCAGCGGCATCAGTTCGCGGCGGACGGCACCGTCTCGCTGCCCTTCCAGCTCAATCTCGCGGCCACGGTCCGGGTGAACTCGGGACGCCCGTTCAGCGCGAGCGTCGGCAGCGATTTGAACAAGGACGGCGTCCTCCGCGATCGTCCCGTCATCGACGGCAGCGTCATCGCGCGGAACACGTTTCGGAACACGAGCTATTCGGAAGTCGATCTGCGCGCGGAGCGCAGCTTCGCGCTGGCGGGCCGCACGCGCGGAACGCTCTCGCTCGAGCTCTTCAACCTGTTCAACGCCGCCAACGTCGAAATCGGTTCCGCGAACATGGTGTACGGTCCCGGCGTGGCGATGCAGAACGGGACGCTCGTCAGCCAAGCGCCTCCGGCAACGTTCGGGCAGGTCAAGGATGCGAACGGAAACTACCTCCTGAACAGCGCGCTGCGCTCCGCCCCGTTCCAGGCGCAGCTCGGCTTCCGGCTGCAGTTCTGACGATGCCGCCCGCGTTTCTCATCAACGCCGCCGCGATGCTCGTCGTGGCGGCCCTGACGGCCGCGCCGGCCGCTGGCGCGGCGTCCGCCATCCGCTGGGACACGCGCATCGACCGCGCCGCGGACTTGTCGCGCGAGACGGGAAAACCGATCCTCGTGGAGTTCTGGGCGACGTGGTGCGAGGCGTGCAAAGGGATGGACGAACAGGTCTATTCCGATCCGTCTGTCGCTGAGGCGATGCGCAAGGTGCTGCCGGTGCGTGTCGACGTCGATCGCGATGCGTCCACGGCACGCCGATACAATGTGTCGGCCACTCCCACCCTCGTCCTCGTCGACGCGTCCGGAGACGAGCTGTTCCGATTCACCGGCGCGCTCGAACGAACGCCGCTCGTCGAACTCCTGCGCGAATTGCCCGTCGACATCCGCCGGATCAATCAACTGGCGGCGACCGTCGCCGCCGAGAAGTCCAGCTGCTCGTCGCTCGAGGCCTTCGCGCGCGAACTGCAGCGGGTATCGCTGTTCGTGGCGAGCAACCGCTATTACGAACGAGCGATCCAGACGGATGACGCGCGCCGCGACAAGGCGCTGAGCGGCCGGCTCCGCGCGGCCGTCGGCGAGAACTACGCTGCGCTGCAACGGCCGCAGGAGGCCATCGCGTGGTTCGAGAAGGCGCTGCGTGATTTGCGCGGGAGGCCAGAGGAAGCTGCGGTGCAGATCAGCCTCCAGCGCGTCCAGCTGATGGCGAATCGCAAGTGACCCCTTCCGATTCGACGGCTGGCATTCAGCATTTCGCGAGTGGCCCTTCCATCGGCCGCTCGTCGTACGGCAGCCCCGCGCGCTGGCACCAGTACTCCCACGCGCGTTCGAACGTGAACGAGCTGCGTGTCGCGAGGATTGCGCGGACTTCCCCATCGCTGAGGAACGTGACCTCCCCCAGCGCCGCGGCGCGCTGCTGCAGGCTCGCATTCAAGTCGAGATAAATCGCGTTGAAGACCACCTCGCGCAGCGAGCCACCCGCGACAACCGCGCCGTGGCCGCGCATCAGCGCCACCGGCCCGGGCCCGAGCCCGGCCGCGAGATCCCGCCCTATCGCCGCATTGGTGACGAGCAGGTTGGTGTCGCCAAAACGGGTGCGTGAATCCCAGACGGGCACCTCCGTCCCCATCGATGCGCACATGTGCATCAGGGGACGCAGCGGCACCCCGGTGACCCCAAATGGGATGATCGCCGGGCTGTGCGTATGGACCACTGCGCGCACATCCGGCCGCCCTTCGTAGACGGCGCCGTGGATGAACCGCTCGGCGTAGGGCTTGCGTCCCTGCGCGTCGATCGGCGTGCCGTCGAGCGCGAACTGCATGATGTCGGCGGCGACGATGCACTCGGGCGCCCGCGCGCGTGAGAGGCAATAGCGGTCGGGGTCCTCCGGATGCCGGATGCTCACGTGCCCGAACGCGTCGACGATGCCCTCGCGGGCGAGAATTCGGTTCGCGGTGACGAGCTCGGCCAGGGCTTGCGCATCCATGCGGGAATTATCCTGCATTTGCTCTAGAATACCCTCCGTCAGGTCCTTTGGTCGGACCATTCGAGCGGGCGGCGGCTCACGGAGGGACTGGTGAAAACGAACGTATTCCTGGCGTTCGCGGTGCTGGCGGCGGCCGGTGCGGGGTGCGACGGGGCGGCGCAGGCCAAGAAATCGGACGCGAAGGACGTCCTCGCCGTCGACGTCGTCACCGTCCAGCAGATCGACCTGCGCCGGTCGGTCGAGGCGGTCGGGACCCTCGAAGCTCACGATCAGGCGACCATCAGCGCAGAAGTCGCCGGACGCGTCGCCAGGATGGCGGTGGACATGGGCGACAAGGTCAAAGCCGGATCGCCGCTGGTCCTGCTCGATGCCGAGCGCCTGCGCTATCACGCAAACGAGCAGGAAGCGGCCCTCCAGCAGGCACGGGCCAAGCTCGGCGCGCAGGGCGCCAATCTGCCGCCGCCCGGTCAGACGCCGGACGTGCTGAGCGCGGCGGCGAAGCGCGCGCAGGCGCAGCAGTCGTACGATCGCGCGCGGGCGCTGGCGGAGAAGAACCTCATCTCGCGCCAGGATCTCGAAGCCGCCCAGACGAATCTCCAGACCGCGGTTGCGGCGCACGAAGCGGCCATCGCCGCGGAGCGGGAGCTGCGCGCCGAGATGGTCGCCAGGGAAGCGACACTGAACAGCGCGACGCGCGATCTCCAGGACACGACCATCCGCGCCCCCTTCGACGGCGTCGTCGCCCAGCGCATGGTCTCCGAAGGGCAGTACGTGACTGCGCAGGCGCCGGTCGTCCGGCTCGTGCGTCTCGATCCGCTGCGCCTCACCGCCGACGTACCGGAGAAATTCGCGCCGAACGTCCACGTCGGCCAGCCGATCGCGTTGACGACCGATGCGTTTCCCGACACGCCCGTCACAGGCACGATTACGCGCATCAGCCCCGACGTCAACCTGAAGTCGCGCGCCTTCGCGATCGAAGCCGACGTCCGCAACGAAGACGGCCAGCTCAAGCCAGGCACCTTCGCGCGCCTCACCATCGCCACGGACAAGGTCGACCATGCCATCGTCGTGCCCGCGACGGCCATCCAGACGAAGTACGGCACGAGCGTCGCGTTCATCCTCGAGAACGGCAAGCTGAAAGCGTCCGAAGTGAAGCTGGGGGATCGCCTTGGACCTCGCGTGGAAATCACCGAAGGACTCCTGGCGGGCCAGTCGATCGTGTCGGATGACGTCGACGGGCTGACCTCTGGTATGGCAGCCCGTCCCAAAACCGCCGAGGATGCCGCCGATAGTCGCGGCGCGGGCGGCAAGCACAAGAAGGGAGCGGCCAAATGAGTCTCGCCGAATTCTGTGTCCGCCGGCCGGCGTTCACGACGGTGCTGGTGATGGCGCTCGTCGTCACGGGCATCTTCTCGTTCCGGGACCTCGCGGTCGACCTCCTTCCGAAGGCGGACCCGGCGACCGTGACGGTCACCGTGAAGCTGCCAGGCGCAAGCCCGGACGAACTCAGCTCCTCGGTCGCGGAGCCGCTCGAGCAGGCGCTCAGCGGCGTGTCCGGAGTCGATGAGATCCAGACGAAGCTGGGCGTCGGCCAGGCGACGATGACCGTAAAATTCGTGCTGGAGCGCGACATCAACGACGCCGCCCAGGACGTGCGCGAGAAAGTCGCCGGAGCGGTCAAGAATCTGCCGCCGGAGATCCTGCCGCCGGTCGTCGCCAAGGTCGATCCCGACGCGACACCGATCTACAGCATTGCCATCGGCGGGCCGTACTCGCTCCGCACGCTGACCGAAATCGCCGACAAGCAGGTCACGCGTGCCATCGAGGCGGTGGATGGCGTGGGCGAAGTCTCGATCGGCGGCGGCCGCGCGCGCGAGATCCACGTCGAGCTCGATCTCGCGAAGCTCACGGCCCAGGGACTCAGCGTCGAGCAGGTCCGCGACGCCGTCCAGGGCGACAACGTCGAAATCCCGGGCGGACGCCTCGATCAGGGCGACGCCGAGGTCGCGCTTCGCACACCCGGTAAATTCGACAAGGTCGACGAGTTCAGCCAGATCGTCATCGCAAAGCAGGGCGGCACGCCGATCAAGGTCGCCGACGTCGCCACGGTGTCCGACTCCGAGGAGGACGCCCGCCAGTCGGCGTTCCTCGGCGGCCAGCGCGCGGTCATCATCGACGTCCGCCGCCAGTCCGGCGAGAACACGCTGACGGTCATCGAAGGCGTCAAGGCGGCCATCAAGGCGGTGCAGCCGACGCTGCCCGCCGGCATCACGATCAAGACCACCCACGACGACTCGCGCTTCATCGACGCGTCGATCGCGTCGCTCGAAGAGCACCTCGTCCTCGGCAGCATCCTCGCCAGCCTCATCGTCCTGTTCTTCATCCGGAACATCCCGGCGATGATCATCAGCTCGCTGGCGATTCCCGCGTCGCTCATCGCGACGTTCACGCTGATGCGGGCGCTGGATTTCACGTTGAACACGATGACGCTGCTCGGTCTGACGCTCGCGGTCGGTATCGTGATCGACGACGCGATCGTCGTCCTCGAAAACATCTTCCGTAAAGGCGACGAGGAGGGACTCACGCCGTTCCGCGCCGCGGTCGAGGGGACGAGCGAGGTGCTGCTGGCGGTCGCGGCGACCTCGCTGTCGCTCGTCGTCATTTTTCTGCCGGTCGCGTTCATGACGGGCTACGCGCAGCGGTTCATCTATCCGTTCGGCATGACGATGGCGTTCGCGATCATGGTGTCGTTCCTCGTCAGCGTGACGCTGACGCCGATGCTCGCCGCGCGCATGCTCGGCCGGAACCTCCACGGCCACCGGGCGCGCGACGAACGGTTCTACCGCTGGATCGACCGCATCTACACGCGGTCGGTGCGGTGGTCGCTCAACCACCGCGGGATCATCTGCGGCATCGCCATCGTCACGTTCGCGGCCTCGTGGCCGCTCGCCGGCCTCGTCGGCCGGTCATTCCTCCCCAACGAGGATCAGGGGGAATTCGAGATGACGGTGGACGCGCCCGAGGGCACTTCCCTCCAGGGCATGGAGAAGATCGTCCAGCCGATGGCGAAGCTGATCGAAGCGGTGCCGGGCGTCGACCACGTCACGCCGGAGATCTTCGAGCGGGTCAACCACTCGCACCTGCTCGTGCAGCTCGAGCCGATCGACGAGCGGTCGGAGTCGCAGGAAGAGATCGCGACCATGGCGCGCAAAGCCATGGCCAGCTACTCCGCCTACCGGCCGACGGTCGTGTTCAAGACGCCGATTGGCGGCGGCGAAGCGAACGCGTGGCCGATCCTCGTGAACCTGTACGGCCCCGATCTCGACCAGTTGAGCGCGTACGCGCTGCGGTTGAACGCGCGGCTGCAGTCGCTGCCGCAGTTCGTCGACGTCAAGGCGCGTGTGAACCTCGGCAATCCCGAACTGCGCGTCAACGTCGACCGCCAGCGTGCCGCGGACCAGGGCGTGCGGGTCGCGACGCTCGCGAACGCGCTGCGGCTGATGGTCAGCGGCGAGGACGAAATCACGAGCTATCGCGAGAACAACGAGCGGTATCCCGTCAAGATCCGCGTCCGCGAAGATCAGCGCAACGACGTCGAGGCCGTCGGCGGCCTGATGGTGCCGGCGATCGACGGCCATCTGGTGCGCATCGACAACGTCGCGACGCTCGAGCGCGGCACGGGGCCGACGTCGATCACCCGCATCGATCGCCAGTTCTCGGTCGGGGTGTCCGGAGACCTGCGCCCGGGCGTGGCACTCGATGCGGCGGTGCCTGTCGTGCGCGACGAGATCAAGAAACTGAAGCTGCCCGCCGGCTATCGTGCGAAGTTCGCGGGCCAGTCGAAAGTGCTGGACGAAACGGCGGCGAACATGATCATCGCGATCGCGCTCGCCAGCATCTTCGTCTACATGGTGCTCGTGGCGCAGTTCGAGAGCTTCGTCCAGCCGCTCATCATCATGACGGCGCTGCCGCTCTCCGTTCCGTTCGCGCTGCTGACGCTCGCGCTGACGCACCGCCCGCTGAACCTGTGGAGCACGCTCGGTATTCTCCTGCTGCTGGGCATCGTGAAGAAGAACTCGATCCTGCAGGTGGACTACACGAACGTGCTGCGGCGCCGCGGGATGCCGCTCGGCGACGCGCTCATCGAAGCGTCGCGCACGCGGCTGCGGCCGATCCTGATGACGACGGCCGCGATCATCGTGGGACTGATCCCCACCGCGCTCGGCCGCGGCGCGGGCGCGCGGCAGCGCGGCGACATCGCCGTCACCATCATCGGCGGCCAGAGCCTGTGCCTCTTCCTGACGCTGCTGCTCGTGCCCGTCGCGTACTCGCTCACTGAGGACGCCCGCGAACGCCTGCAGACCTCGCGAATCCGCGCGCGGCTCGCGCGCATGTTCGGCCGGCTGCTCGGCCGTCCCGCGTCGGAGCCAATCGGCTGAAAGGAAACCTCACGCTCATGTCGGGTATTTCGTACAAGACAGCGCTCGCCACGTATCCGCATACGCAGGCGCTCAAGGACGGCACGGTCGCGCCGCGCACCTGTCGATTCGAATTCGAAGAGGTGCCCGTCATCGTGAAGGCCTTCCGCCGGATGGTGCGCGGGCTCGAGTTCGATGTCTCGGAGATGGCGATCACGACCTACCTGACGGCCAAATCTCACGGGAAGCGATTCACCGCACTTCCGGTGTTCCCGATGCGCGCCTTTCATCATGGGGCGATTCTCTACAACGTGAAGTCCGACATCCGAACGCCGAAGGATCTCGAGGGAAAGAAAGTCGGCGTCAACCGCGGCTACACGGTGACGACGGGGCTGTGGGCGCGCAGCATCCTGCAGCACGAATACGGGGTCGATTTGAAGAAGATTACGTGGGTGCTCTCCGGCGACGAACACGTGGCGGAGTTCCAGCCGCCGCCGAACGTCATCAAGGCCGAGGAAGGCCGCACGCTCGAAGAGATGCTGCTCGCGGGCGAACTCGCGGCGGCCAACGGCATTCAGACGACGTCGCCGGACATCAAGCCGCTGCTCCCGAATGCGAACACGCTGGGCCTCGAACGTCTGCGGAGCGGCGGTCTCTATCCGATCAACCACACGGTCGTCGTCCGCGACGATCTGCTCGCGGAGCGTCCCGACCTCGCGGCGGATCTGTTCGACGCCTTCGTCCGCGCGAAGCAGGTCTATGTCGAGAAGCTGAAACGCGGGATTGCGGAACCGTCACCCGCGGATCAGACCTTCGCGGCCGTCATGCAGGTCACGGGCGACCCGCTCCCATATGGTGTCGCGCCGAACCGGCGGGAACTCGAAGCCATCATCCAATACAGCGTCGAGCAGGGCATCCTGCGCGCACCGCTCAGGATCGAGGATGTGTTCGCGATGGGCACGCTCGATCTGGTGGGCTGACACAACTCCTCAACTTCCAACTTCCAACGACCCGAGGTCAATTTCTGAACGGCCTTGTGAAATTGGGACTGCGAACTTGTGTAGTTGATCGTCTTACGATCGGGCGAGAAACGCGAGCAGTCGCGCCGGGACATTGCCTTCCGTCTGCTCGTCCACTGCGACGTCCCAGTACTCCGCGCCGTTGAGGGACTCCTCGAAGTAGCGCGCGGCCGCCACGGAATGCGCGTGGTCGCGGCCGGGCACGATCAGCGTCGGAACAACCAGCCGCATCAGATCTTCGGGCTCCGCCCCGGGCGCAGTGTCGCGATCGAAGAGCGTGCGCGCGGTCACGGTCAGCAACAGCCTGTAGGCATCCGCGTCGAGTGCCGCATACGCCTCGGCGAACGCAGGGTCGCGGCGCAGCACGGATACCCACGGACCTCCGCGAGGATCGCCGCCGAACGACTTGTCCGTCGACGACGCGAGCGAAACGACGCCGGCAAGGCCGTGCTCGCGGACGTAGGCGGCGTGCTCGTTGAAACGCGCGTGCCCCTGGATCCGGTATTTCGCGCCTCCGACGGGCCAATACAGCACCAGCCGATCCACCATCTGGGGCCATGTCGTGGCGAACGCGGCAGCCACCGAGCAGCCCATGCACGCGCCGATGACGTGCGCTCGAGAGACACCCAGCGTTTCGAGCAGCAGCTTGCCCTGTCGGGCGTACGCGTCCCAGGTGAGGCGCTCGACGCGTCCGCCAGACTGCCCGGTCTCACGGCGATCGAAGACGATGCACGTGAACCGGGACGGCAGATGGGACAGCAGCTTGATTCGCGTGTAGACGCCCTGCGTCGACCATTTGTCGAGGGTCGCGTCGAACCCCCCGGGCGAGAACATGAGAACGGGAGGGCCGTCGCCCAGGACCTCATAGCGGGTGTCGATGCCGTCGATGCGTGCAATCGCCACGGGATGCCTCAGCGCGGCGGTCGTGCAGCCGCCCCGCGGATCTGGCGCCCGGCGCGCACGTCCTCGCAAAGCGCCGTGAAGGCGTCCAGCGCCGATTTGGCGACCGTGGCGTATCGCTCTGTCTCGTCATCGAGCGCCGCCGCGAGATAGCCAATGGCGGCGTATCCCATCCGCACGCGGCCATCGAGCCACGGGCCGCCGCCAAGTCCACCGATCACGGGGATCGCGACCGCCTTCGCCGCGGCTGCCCCGGCGATCGGGCCCGAGTTGGTGAAATCCAGCAGCGACGCCCCGCAATCCTCGAGCATCCGCGCTTCGTCCACCAGCCGATCCTTGACGGCCGTCGCCAGATCGGGGCCGGCGTTCGCCATGCCGCCATACTTCAGCGCGGTGTGAGGCGTAATCCCGAACTGCGCCCAGACCGGCACGCCGGCGCGGACGACGGCGCGAACGGCGTCAGGGACACTTGCCGCGCCATCGAGTTTCACGAGGTCCGCACCCCCTTCTTTCACGATCCGGATGGCCGCGCGTACCGCCGCGTCGGGCCCTTCCTGGAGCGGACCGTACGGGAAATCACAGCTCACGAGCGCGCGCCGGGCGCCGCGGCGGACGGCGCGGCATGCGAGGATCATTTCATCGAGCGTGACTTCGAGGTCCGACCGGTGTCCCCAGAGGTTGACGCCCACCGAGTCCCCGACCGACAGCAGATCGACGCCGGCGCGTTCCGCGATGGCCGCGAGCTGATATTCGTACGCGACGATCGCGACGATTTTGCGTCCCTCGCGCTTCATCTGCTGAAGCCGCGGAATCGACATGGCCTCGGTCATTGTGGCGGCAATGCTATCGTGCCGGTCTCGATTTTACGATCCAATGCCGATGAGCGGCCAATAGAGCGGCACGAGGAGGAGGAGGATCAGCGCGGTCACGACGGACAGGATCGCGCCGACCTTCAGCATGTCCTTGTTGCTGAAATACCCGTAGGAGTACCCGACGACGAGGACGGCGGATTCATAGATGAAAATCTTCGGGCCGGCGCCGAACGTCCAGATCATGCCGAGGGTGAGCGGGTCCAGCCCGTGCGACTTCGCAAACGCCATCAGGATCGGAATCGAGGTCGCCAGCATGGCAATCTCGTTGCCGATCACGATGTGATAGGCGAACGCCGACCAGTACAACACGAAGGTCGACGCCCAGCCGCCGGTGATGTGCGGCGTCATCCAGGTAAAGAGCGCACCCGTGACCACGTCGAGCGCCTTCGTCTGCGTGAGCACGTTGCTGAGGCTGACTGCGGCGGCGACGAAGAAGATGGGCAGGAAATTGATCGACTTGACGTCCTTGGTGTTCAGGACGCCAATGCCCGGCATGATCGCGGCGAGCCCGATGCCGAGGCCAACCATCGGCGGAGGGATGTGGTGCAGGAAGTCAGTGATCCACAGGGCGATCGCCAGCAGCATCAGCAGCCCCGTCTTGAGCTCGGCCGCCGACCAGCCACCCATCGTATCGAGTTGTTCTTCGAGAAACCGCTGCGTCCCGGGCAACTCGTCCATCTCCGGCGGATACAGCCAGAGCGCGAGCCACCAGGCCACGATCATGACGATGATGTCGCACGGCACGTAGGCGAGAAACCATTGGCTCCAGAGCACCTGGACGCCGCCAAACTTTTCGATGGCGCCGCGGGCCGTGATGGACGAGGCGCCCGCGATCAGCATCTTGTCGAAAATGGTGGTCTGGTACACGAGCACGATGAACATGCCGCGCGCGATGTTGCTGCCCTTGCCGAGACCGAACGCCTCGACCAGTCCGATCGCAATCGCGGCCATGATGACGACCCGCGCGATGCCCGAGGGCACGATGGCCGTCAGCAGGAAATTCGTGATGATGAGGCCGAGGAGAATCCGCGGATAGCTGTAGCCCACGCCGCGCATCACCAGGTAGGCGAGACGCTTCGCAAGGCCCGATTTGCTGCCCATCAGGCCGAAACAGACCGCGCCGAACAGGAACCAGGGCGTGCTGTCCGCGAAGCCCGAGAACGCCGTCTCGAATTTCGCCACCCCGGACGCCCAGAACAGGAAGCACCCGAGGATGCCGGCGATGCCGTGATCGAGCACCTGGGTCATCCAGCACACGATCATGAACAGACCGATGGCCAGCGCGGAATGCGCCGGCGGACCCATGTCGAGCGGCAGGAGGCGGAATCCTGCGCACGCCGCGCCGATCAGGAGCAGGTAGCCGAGCCGCCGATAATCGCGGGCGGAGTCCTTCTCCCCGGCATCGGTCTGCGCGGCAGGGGCGGGATGGGTGGTGACCAAGGGTTCGGGGATGGTAGGCACGGCTCGAACGACTGTCAAGCGCCGGCGCCGTCGAGGAGGTGACGGCGCCGGCACAGCCGGGGGCGCTGCCGGTCTCAGTGGCCGCCGCTCTTGCCCGCACCGCTTTTCGCGGGCGTAGCGGACTTGGGCTGCTGGCCGCTGTACGTGATCTGGGCACCGGCGCCCGGGAAGTAGTGTTCGTACGTCCCGTTGTTCGCCTTGTCCATGACCTTGAAGGCGTAGTCGCCCGGATTCGGGGCGTAGTCCTTCAAATAATCACCCGGAGCGTTGATGCCGGGGACTTCGGGGATCCAATCCTCGGTGAGGAGGTAGTTCGGATCGCCATACCGCGACGCGAGCGCGCGCACTTCGGGGTTGTCGAGGCTCGTCATGTGGCCCTTGTCGAGGATGTTGACCCACTTGTTCGCATTACGCAGGCGGACCTTGTACGTCGTGAAGTACGTCTGCGTGTGCCAGCCGTGATCGAACGGGAAGTTGTGCTCCTCCGTGAATTCGCGCCATTTCTTCGATTCGGTCGGCGCGTCCGGATCGTGCCAGAGGCGGATGCCCAGACCCCAGTGGATCACGCCGGAGCGCACCCGCTCCGGGCTGGTGTTCCCGTTTTCGGCCATGACGCCGGGATGCCGGAAGCTCTTCGGGTGCGAGCCGAACGCGATCTCATAGAGGTACCAGAAACCCGGCTGGTTGTGGTACGGGAACGTGATCTCGTTCAGCCCGGGGTATTTCAGAAAATCGGCCAGCGCCTTGCCCTGGGCCCCCCCGCCCTTCACTTCCGAGATGAACCCGTTTTTGAAGTAGATCTCCCACCGCGGGAAGAACCCCCCATGCCCCTGCGTCCCGGCCAGGACGCCTTCGATTCTCGCAATGGGCTCGCGCGGCAGCCACTTCGCCTGGAACGCGGGATAGTTCACGAACGAGTAGCCGAACCGGCCGGTCGCCTGGTTCGGGAACATGTAGAGGTGGCCGCGCTGATACGCGCCGGCAGCCCAGCGCTGGGCCATTTCTTCGGTGATGTCCGCGTGCAGGTTCGTGCCCTCGGGATCGGTGATTTCCACCCGGTCGACGTACACAAGCGGTTCGAGGAGCTGTTCCTCGGCGAGCTGCCAGACGTCGCCGGGGTAGGTGGACATCTGGCTCTCGAGATCGTAGATGTTGTCCTGGATGAACGTGCCCAGGAACTTGTCCTGCATCGGGTAGAGCTGGCGCCGAAGTCCCGTACTGCCGCCCTTGCCCCAGAACACGCCGCGAACGGCAGGGTGCTTGGTCAGAAAGTCCTTGATCGCGTCGCCTACCGCGAAGCGCTTCTTGTAGTCGCCGCCGGTACTGCCCTGCTGGCCGGTGTCGGCGTCAGCGCCGGCGCCCGGAGCGCCTTCTCCCGCCGGCCGCTGGGTCTTGGCCGTCAGCACGGTCTCCGCGCTCTTGCCGGGGAACAGCGCCGCGAACGTCTGCGGATCCTTGTCCTTCAGCCATTGCGCCGGCTGGGCGGGATTGGGGAACTGGCCGGTAATCCACGCGGTGGCCTGATAGATGCCGGCCTCTTTGATGTCCTGTCCCCCGGTCCGCTTGTCGCGATCGGCGTCGGCCTCTTCCTTGGTGATCCCCCGCATTTCGTACGTGTGCTTGAAGTAGGGGGTGATCTTGCGCTCTTCGAGCGCACGCTTGACCGCCTCAATGACCATCGGATCGGCTTCGTCGCCGGTCACGATGAGCACCTGTTCGCCAGGCTGGAGGATGCCCATCCCCTTGCCCTGGAGGCCTGACTGGTTGCGCACGAGCAGCCGGGCGGCCGGCATCAAGTCGTCGACTGATTTCGGTTTCTTGAAGTACGACGGCCACCGCGGCTCCGGATACTTCTCGCCGTTGGCTCCTATCTGGGCCACGGGGGTCTGCGAATCGGCGGCGGCTCCGCCGGTGCTGCTGGCGGCCGGACTCGGGCTGCTGCGGCTGCAGCCCATGGCGGCAGCCGCGACAGCGCAGACGCCAAATGTGAAAAGCCGCATGGTGGACGCGTGCGTCGGCATCTCCTGCTCCTTGGATTGGTCTAACCTTTGCCGCGCGAGATGTAACACACACGCTCCCGCCGGGTCAACCTGGCTCCCCAGGCGGCGCCCGGGCCGCCCGGAGATTTTATGGTCAGACCATTGAGATGTGATGTATGTTCTCCGCCAGCGTTTGCGAGGGAGGGCACTTCATGGCTGGCACTCGTCGTCTCCGTGTTCACGGCACGTTCCTGCCGGCAGGCCTCAGGGCCTGCGCGGCTGCGCTCCTGATCCTCGCCGCCATCGTCCCGGCGGCGGCCGCACAGTCCACCGGCGGCACGATTACCGGTGTCGTCCGGGACGGCACCGGCGCCGTCCTTCCGGGCGCGACGGTCGTCGTGACGAACACCGACACGTCCATCGCACGCACGCTCGTCAGCGACGACGGCGGGCGCTACACCGCGCCGGACCTCAGCCCCGGTCCCTACAGCGTGAAGATCTCGCTGGATGGATTTACCACCGTGAACCGCAGCGGCATCAGCCTCGCGGTCGGCCAGCAGGCCGTCGTGAACGTCGACCTGAAGGTCGGCCAGATGGCGGACGAGATCACGGTTGTCGCCGAAGCCACCACAGTCGATACGAAGACCGCGTCGACCGGGGGCGTCGTGACGACGCAGCAGATCGAGGGGCTGCCGCTGAATGGCCGCAGCTTCATCGAGCTCGCGAACCTGACGCCGGGCGTCCAGCTGACGCAGACAGGCGGCCAGAGCACGAGCACCGGGTTCGGCGCGAAGTTGAGCGTCAACGGGTCCCGCTACACCGCGAATCTGTTCACGCTCGACGGCACGAATCTGAACGACGAATCCAGCCAGGCCGGCAGCGCGTCGGGCAACGTGCTCGGGGTCGAAGCGATCCGTGAGTTCCAGGTGCTCACCAACAGCTTCAGCGCCGAATTCGGCAGCCACACCGGCGGCATCATCAACGCCGCGACCAAGTCCGGAACGAATCAGACCCACGGGTCGATTTTCGAGTTCCACCGCGACGATCATCTCGACTCCAAGAACTATTTCGATACCGAGAAGCCTCCGTTCCAGCGGAACCAGTTCGGCTTCTCGCTCGGCGGACCGATCGTCCGCAACCGCACGTTCTACTTCGGCAACTACGAAGCGCTGCACGAGAAGCTCGGCGAAACGTCCTTCTTCAACGTTCCGACGGAGAGCGTGCGGGGCAAGGCCATCGCGTCGATCCAGCCGTGGATCAACAGTTTCCCGCTGCCGAACGACGGCGTGTTCTTCGGCACCACCCGCGGCGAGTACGAGCGGGTCGGGCAGCGCAAGACCGACGAGCAGTACGCGATGGGACGCGTCGATCACCAGCTCTCGGCGGCGCAGCAGGTCTTTCTTCGCTACACGCTGGACGACGCGAAGCAGGACGACCCGTCGGCCATGGTCATCGCCGGGTCGCGCCTCAAGACACGAACGCAGTACCTGACCGCCGAGCACACGTGGATCCGCGGATCGGCGTTCCTCAATCGCGCGCAGTTCGGGCTCACGCGCAGCCGGCTCGATGGCGTCGATTACCTCCTTCCCGGGTTCACGATGCCGCAGACCACGTTCACCGATATCGATCGGGGCCTCGCCGTCGTCTCGGTGAACGGCCTCGCCGCGCTCGGCGGCAGTACAACCAATCCGAAATTTCACATCTTCAACAATTTTCAGGTTCACGACAACATCACGTGGAACCGCGGCGCCCAGACCTTGAAGTTCGGCGGCGAAGCGCAGACGCTGCAGTTCAATCTGATCTCCGACTTCACGTCCATGGGACAGTACACGTTCAGCTCGCTGGACAACTTCCTGATTGGAAAGGTCAACCAGTTCAATGCCGTGGTGCCGGGCTCCGATGCCCAGCGGAGCCTCCGGCAGACCGCGTTCGGTTTCTACCTCCAGGACGATGTCCAGGCGCGGCGGAACCTCACGATCAACCTGGGGGTCAGGTACGACCCGACCACCGGCGTGACGGACACGAAGAACCGCCTCGCACAACTCATCGACTTCGGCAGTGCGACGGCGACGCTCAAAGACACGACCGAGGTGCATACGCTGTTCAAGAACCCGTCGTTGAAGAACGTCTCACCGCGCCTGGGATTCGCGTGGGACGTCCGCGGCGACGGGAAGACGGCTGTCCGCGGGGGCGCCGGACTGTTCGACGACCTCATCCTCATCAGCACGCCCATCGTCCAGAACACCGCCGTCCGCGTCCCGCCGTTCTTCAACCGCGGGGGACTCGTGGGGTCGAACAGCTTCGTGGTCGATTTTCCGAACGCCTATTCGGCCCAGGCGAACCTCCTCGCCGCGCAGGCGCAGCTCGAAGGGATCCAGTACGACATCAATCAGCCGCGAATGGCGAAATGGAACCTGAATGTCCAGCGCGAACTGTTCGCGAAGACGGTTGTCGAAGTCGGCTACAGCGGCTCGCACGGGATGAACCTGATCCGCCAGGTCTTCACGAACGGCCGCGTGGCCACCATGACCTCCGACGGACGGCTCTACGTTTCGCCGGACACGCCGCTGGCGCAGCCCAACTTCGGCCGGATGCGCTTCCGCGTGAGCGATGCGACCTCGGACTACAACGGCCTGACCGTCGGCGTGAACCGGCGGATGTCCAACGGGCTGCAGGCCCAGGTGTCCTACACGCTTTCCAAGTCGATGGATGACGGCGCGTCGGCGCTCGGCGGCAACGACTTCGACAGCGAGGGCGGCGGGAGCCGGTATCTGCTGTCCAAGGATCGCGGCCTGTCGCCGTTCGACACGCGGCATCAACTCGTCGCCAACGTCACGTACCAGTTGCCGTTCGCGCGCAACGCCACCGGCATGGTGCACGCGCTGGGAGGCGGGTGGACGGTGTCGAGCCTGATCCGCATGCGAAGCGGATATCCGTTCTCGGCGTTCTCCGGCGTCGATACCGGCCTTCAGGTGAACGGGTGGGCGCCGGAATATCCAGATCTCGCGCCCGGCGCATCCGCGAACCCGGTGCTCGGGACCGTCGACCACTGGTTCGATCCGTCGGCGTTCGTGCTTCCCGCGCCGGGCTTCATCGGCACGCTGCCCCGCAACACGATCACCGGACCGAACATGAAAACCGTGGATCTGATGGGCGGGAAGAATTTCGGGCTGTGGGGCGCATCGGAGCTGCAGTTGCGGTTCGAGGTCTACAACCTGTTCAACCGCGCGAATTTCGGTCTCCCGCAACAGACGGTGTTCAACGCGAACGGCACGGTGCGTGAAGACGCGGGCCGCATCACGAGCACGTCGACGAGCGCGCGGCAGATTCAAATCGGCGCGAAAGTCGTCTGGTAAGGCCGGTCTTCGGAAGTCCGGCAGGCGTGGCTTGGCCTAGGACGCGATCGCCGCTGCCGACCGCAGCGTCAGGGCCACGAACGTCAGCGTGGCATTCGTGCAGCCGCCGGTCGGCAGTGTCGGAGACCCGACGACGAACAGGTTCTCGTGGTCGTGCGCGCGGCCGTGGCTGTCGACAACGCTGGCGGCGGGATCCGTCCCCATGCGGCACCCGCCCGACGGGTGATCGAGGTAATGGCCTTCGTTCACGCCGAACACGCGGCCGTTCTGCGCCCGGGCGAGCTGGTTGAACACGCCGACGATGTGCTCCCGCGTCGCCGCCGCACGCGCTTTCGTCGCATCGTCCAGCACGTGATGGATGACCGGCAGCGGATCGCCATATCGATTCCGATGTGCCGGGTCGAGCGTCAGCGCACTGTCGCGGGCGGGGTGAACGTCGTAATAGGCGCGCACCCGCGCGGCACCGCGGACGGTGCGTGAGCGCCAGTCCGCCATCAGCGCATCCCCGAGCAGGACCGTTCCGTTCGCATTTTTCAGCCGCGGATCCCGTCCCGCGGAACTCTCCCAGACGCGGAGGTCGTGCCGGACGTACGGCGTCGAAGGCGCGCACCGGAAGAACTGCCGCGAGATCAGGCTGTGCTGCTCGTTCATGCCCGGATAGAGCGTCGCATCCAGTTCGATCTGCGCGCCGATGAATGCATGGCCGGTCATGTAGCGGCCGACGAGACCCGAGCGATTCGCAAGCCCGTTGGGAAACTGCGGCGAGGCGGACAGCAGCAGCAGGTGCGAGGACCAGCAGTAGCCGCTCGCGACGACGAAGGTCCTGGCGCGATACTCCACGGGGTCTCCGTTCCCCGCACGCGAGACCGCCTGAGCGGACACCACGCGCTTGCCGTCGGCGCCGGTGACGAGCCGCCGCACCAGCGTACGGTCGTGCAGTTCGATCTTGTTCCCGGCCAGCAGTTGCTTGAACGTGAAGTCAGGCGAATAGCGCGCCCCGGTCGGGCAGATTTCACACGTGTTGCAGCGCATGCACTGCGAACGGCCGCCATACGGGCGCGTGTTCTTTGCCTGCGGGGTGCTCCAGAACGGAATGCCGCTCTTGTCGGCCCATGCCTTCAGCACGCGAAGGTTGTACGAGAGCGGCATGGCCCGCATCGGGTACGGCGAGGACATCCGATCGTCGGCCAGCGGGCTCGGTTCGCCCGATACCCCAAGCCGGCGTTCCGCCTCGCAGTAGTGCTTCTCGAGATCGCTCCACGGGATCGGCCAGTCGGTCGCCAGGCCGTATCGCGAGTGGAGCGTCAGGTCCTCGACCGAGAACCGGTTCGTGACGCCGCCCCAATGGAGCGCGCTCCCGCCAACGGCCATCGTGCGCGAAATGATGCCCTGCGCCGCCTGGTCGTCGATGAAATCGCCCGGCCACGCGTTCTCGCCGTAATCGAGGTTCCGCTGCCGGTGCTGCATGCGGTCCTCGAAGTCGAAGATGCGTTCGCCGGCTTCGACCACGATAATCTTCAGGCCCGGCCGGAGTTCGCTCAACTTCTCCGACAGCATCGCTGCGGTGATGCCGCCGCCGATGATGCAGACGTCGCACTCGTGTGTCATCGCTGACGACTGCCTGACAAGGGCGCGGGCCGCTGGTCCGAGCCCGGCAGGCCTCGGCAGGAATCGCGGCCGATGGCCGCGTGGTAGCAACGGTCTTCCGCGGCCGGCGAGTTGAAGTAGTGCCCCATCAGGTCAGAGGCGATGTGCGCGCCGGTCGGGCGCGACGGCAATCGCTCGACCTTCGCGGCGATGAGCGCAGCTTCGATGATCCGGCGCCGTACGTCGATCGGCGCGTCCGCAAAACGCCCCGCGCCTTTTGCGCGCGCCGCTTCGTCCAGATCCGCCAGTTGCGCCGGATAATTGCGCGCCGGCGACGGCCCGGTGCTTCGGATTCGCGTGTTGCCGTAACCGTGATCGGTATCCGCGCCCTCTTTGTAGTTGCGGATCCAGCGCACGAACGCCGTCGTGGCGTCCCGCCATCCATCAACTCCGATCTCACCGGGAAGCACGGCTTCGGCGATCGGCAGCAGCGCGTCGCTCGATATCGCGTCCTGGCGCCCCGGCTGGAGCCGCTCTCCGGCCGCCTGAAGCGGCGGGCTCAAGGCACCGCCCGCCGCAGCCGCTCCGAGCGTTTTCAACGCGCGCCGGCGTGAGACGGAATTCACGGCAGGCCTTCGGCCACGATCATCTGCGTCACGGACGTCGCCTGACGCAGGGCCTTCGCAGGCGCATACGCCTCCGACGCCCACCACGCCTTCGCCTTGTCGAGACTGGGGAACTCGAGGATCACGAACCGCTTCGGCGACCAGTCGCCTTCGAGCGTTTCCGTGTGTCCTCCCCGCACGAGGAAGCGGCCGCCGAATGCGCCGAGCGTCGGCTGCACGAGCTTCTTGTACGCCTCGTAGCGATCCGGGTCCTTCACGTCCACCTGCACGACGATGTAGGCAGCCATATCAACGCTTTGAATCGGTCAGCGGCGTCGAGGCCGACACCGGGTTGAGGACCAGGTTCTCGATGAAGAACTCCATCATGCGCTGCTGATTCATGCCCGAGTGGCCCTGGTCGGGACCGACCTGCACCTCGAAACTCTTGCCGGCGGCCTGCAGCGCTTTGATCAATTGCAGCGAGTTGGCCGGGTGCACGTTGTTGTCCGACGTGCCGTAGTAGAGCATCAGACGCCCCTGCAGCTTGTCCGCATACGTCATGGCCGATCCCGCGTCGTAGCCCACGCGATTCTCGTCAGGAATGCCCATATACCGTTCGGTGTAGATGGTGTCGTAGTTGCGCCAGTCGGTCGGCGGCGATGACGCGGCGGCCGCGGCGAACACCTCCGGGTGCCGCAGGATTTCCATTACCGACGTATAACCCCCGTACGACGTCCCGTAGATCCCGACTCGCGTCCGATCGATATACGGGCGGTCCCAGAGCGCCTTGACGCCGTCGGCCATGTCGTCCATCTCGGTCTGGCCAAGCTTGAGATAAATCGCGTCCAGCGTCCGCTTGCCCATTCCCGGCGTTGCGCGGGAGTCCAGGTTGACTACGATGAACCCGTACTCCGTGACGGTGCTGGGAATCGTGAACCGTTCGCTGGCCGTGTTGCTCGCCGACGCCGGGCCGCCGTAGACGGGCACCAGCACGGGGTACTTCTTCGACGGATCGAAATTCGACGGGAACTGGATCAACCCGTGCAGCGTCGTCTGCCCGTCGGCGGCCTTGTACGTGAACATCTCCGCTTTCCTGAGACCGAGCTGCGTGAACCGCGTCACGTCGCTCGACGCCAGGTTGGCGACGACCGTGCCTTGCGCGTCGATGAGTCTCGATGCCGGCGGCACATCGTGTGTCTGCGCCACGTCGACGAAATATCGCGAATCCGGCGACGCGGAAATCGTATGGTTGAACGCGGCATCGGTGAGCCGCCGATCATTTCTGCCGTCGAGCCCGACGCGATGGAGCTGCGTTTTCATGAAGTTGTCGCCGTCTCGCGCGAGGTAGAACATCGTGTTCGTCGTCTCGTCGACAGCGACGATGCTGGCCGCCTCGTACGTCGTCGAGGTGGTCAGCGGCGTGAGCAGCGTGCCCGTCAGATCGTAGAGGTAGTAGTTCTTCCAGCCGTTGCGCTCGGAACTCCAGATGAAGCGTTTGCCGTCTTTCAGGAAACGCCAATCGCGGCCTTCGGCAATCCATCCCGTCGCGCGCGATTCGCGCACGATCGTCCGGCATTTGCCGGTGTCGGGCGCGCAGCCAGCGAGCTCCACGGTATTCTGCAGGCGGTTCGCGCGGTGCACGAGCAGCTCGCGGCCGTCCTGGCTCCATTGCACGTCCCACACGTAGTAGCCGATCGTGGCGTTCTCGAACGGCTTGCCGTCGCGAACGTCGAGCTGCACGGTCTTCTTCGTCGGGACGTCGTACACGAAGATGTCGACGATGGGGTTCGGCTTGCCGGGCTTCGGATACGCCTCGACGTCGAGCGCGTCCTGAATCGCCGTCTGGTTCATCTGGAGGTAATAGTCCGGCACCTGCTTCTCGTCGAAGCGGTAGTACGCGAGCTTGTGGCTGTCCGGAGACCACCACATCGCAGTGCGCTGCCCCAGCTCCTCACCGTAGACCCAGCTTGCGGTCGCGTACTTCACGCGATTCTCGTCGCTCCCGTCGGTCGTCAGCGCGATCTGTCCGGTGCCATCGGGTTTGCCGAGCCAGAGATTCCTGTTCTTGTAGACGGCCCGGAGCGATCGGTCTGGCGAATCCGCGGTGTCGAACTGGCGTCCGCGCGCCGGAGCTTGTGTATCTCCGCGTCCGCGGCCTCGTTGGCCGCCGGCAAGCTGCCCCACACGTCCGCCGCGGCCCGTGCCCGCCGGCGCGTCGCCGATCACCGTCGCCTTCTTCGACGCCAGGTCGAAGCTGTAACGCTTGCCGGCGAACACGTACTCGAACGAGGAGCCGTCGTCGCTCCACTGCGGAACGATCGATCCGAGCGTGACGGAGGCAGGAATCTCGCGGCTCATCCGCTCGTATTGCTCATACCCGGGCATCGACTTCAAACGGTCCTGCGCACCGATTGGGGACTGGAATGCGAGCGCGGCAGCGGCAACAGCGACGGCCGTACCGGCCAATGGCGAACGCGAAAACATCTCGAATGATCTCCTGTGGCGCGAAGATTATCACGCGAGGCGGGAGGCGCGGGGGCGGGAGGCGCGAGGCGGGAGGCGCGAGGTGCGATTGGAAATTTGGGAGTTGGGAGTTGGGAATTGGGAGTTGAGAGTGGTCAGCCTGAAATCAGCCCAGCGATAAATGGGCGCGGATCTCGTCGACGAACGCCGGGCCGAACGATTCGGCTTTGCGCGCGCCGATGCCGTAGACGCCGACCAGCGCGGCGAGCGATGTCGGTTTGACGCGCGCCAGCTCCCGAAGCGTCGTGTCGTGGCAGATGACGTAGGGCGGAACGCCGCGGCCGTGCGCGATGTCGAGGCGCACACGGCGCAGCCGGTCGAACAGCTCGCGATCCACGCCGTCCCAGCCTTCGATGTCCACACGTGACCGCGCAGGCCCGCGATCCTTCGTCGGTCTCCGCTGCCTCGCCAGCGTGAAGTCCGGCCGCGCGCCGGCGTCCTTCAAGAGCGAGATGCCCTCGGCGGTCAGCGTCAGGACCGGATACTCGTCGCCGATCTGACAGAGCAGCCCTTCTGCCGTGAGCTGCTCGATGTAGCCGCGCACCTCGGCAACCGGCGCGTCGCGCAGCAGACCGAAGGTCGTCAACCGGTCGTGGCCGCGCGACCGCACCTGCTCCGATTCGCTGCCGCACAGGACGTTCGCGACGTGCGCCGCGCCGAACCGCTGTCCGACGCGGGCCACGCACGACAGCACTTTGCGCGCGATCTCGACAGGCCGGCCGACCGATTCGAGTTCCCCGAGACAGTAGTCGCACGCCGCGCACGCGTCGGCGGCGTAGTCCTGACCGAAGTGCCGCACGAGCCGCGCGTGCCGGCACCCGACGGATCCGGCGTAGCGTTCCATGTCGCGGAGCAGCGCTCGCCGGGCGGGAGTGAGCTCGCCGTTTTTCTCGAGCATCATCCGCCAGCGGAGGAAGTCCGCGCCCGAGTAGATGAGCACACACTCCGCCGCGAGCCCGTCGCGCCCCGCACGCCCCGACTCCTGCTGGTAGTGCTCGAGCGACTGCGGAGCGCCCGCGTGTACCACGAACCGGACATCGGACCGATCGATGCCCATCCCGAACGCCACCGTGGCGACGACGACGTCGACGTCCTCGTTCAGGAAGGCGTCCTGGTTGCGATGACGCTCCGCGTCCGGCAGCCCGGCGTGATACGGGAGCGCCCGGATGCCGTTCTCTTTCAACCATGCTGCGAGTCCCTCGACCTCGCGCCGCGACGAGCAGTAGACGATACCGGCCTCACCGCGGTGGCGGCCCAGCACGTCCTGCAGTTGCCGCTTGAGGGACGAACGCGGCAGCACGCGATAGACGAGATTCGACCGATCGAACGATCCGACGAGTTCCGCGGCGTTCGAAAGTTCGAGCTGCGTGCGAATATCCGACCGCACGCGCGCCGTCGCCGTTGCCGTAAACGCGTGCAGGGACACGCCGGGGAAGCGCTGGCGCAGCAGCCCCAACTGCCGGTATTCCGGACGGAAGTCGTGCCCCCACTGGCTGATGCAATGGGCTTCATCGATCGCGACAAACGACGGCCGCCCGAGCATCGAGAAGAACCACTCGGCGGCGTCGCCCGCGAGCCGCTCGGGTGAGACATACACGAGCGAGTACCGACGGTCGCGGATGCCGGCCGTCACCGCGCTTCGTTCGTCCGCGCTGAGCGCGCTGTTGTAGCACGCGGCGGCCACGCCGCTCTCCGCCAGCGAGTCCACCTGGTCCTTCATCAGCGAGATGAGCGGCGACACGACGAGCGCAACACCGCCCATGACGACGGCGGGTGCCTGGAAGCAAAGAGACTTGCCGCCGCCGGTGGGCAGCACGACAACGGAGTCGCGGCCGGCGAGGATCGCGTCCATCGCCTCGCGCTGCAGCGGGCGGAACGATGTGTAGCCCCAGTATCTGGAAAGAACGTCTTCGATCTGGGGGCCTCGCCCCGCAGACCCCCTGCACGCGCTCTCGCTCGCCGCTTCGCCGGCTCGCTCCGTGGGCGTGGCCCGCTCACGATGTTCGCTCGCTCTCACAATCATCGAGGGTGATGCGCTGATTATCGCTTA
This sequence comes from Vicinamibacterales bacterium, assembly GCA_035495555.1. Classification (GTDB taxonomy): domain Bacteria; phylum Acidobacteriota; class Vicinamibacteria; order Vicinamibacterales; family 2-12-FULL-66-21; genus DATJFQ01. The sequence goes on along the minus strand of DATJFQ010000034.1, from coordinate 3,810 downwards.
GAAGATAATGAGGGCGCATGCGGAAACTCGCGCTGTCCGTTCTTCTCTCGCTCGTGGCGGCGCAGACGCCGCCGCCGCGGCCCGCCGCCCCGTTCCGGCTCGAGGAAACGACGATCCGGCAGATTCACGACGCCATGCGCAGCGGCCAGCTCACGTGCCGCGCGCTCGTCGACGATTATCTACGCAGGATTCAGGCGTATGACAAGAACGGCCCCGCGCTGAACGCCATCGTCGTGGTGAACCCCAACGCAGACAAGGAAGCGGACGAACTCGACGTGCGTTTCCGGCAGGGCGGACTCACCGGACCGCTCCATTGCATCCCGACGATCGTCAAGGACAACTTTGAAACGATCGGCCTCCAGAGCGCGGCGGGATCACTCGCGCTCGAAGGGTTCGTCTCGAACAAGGATGCGTTCCTCGTCAAACGGATGAAGGACGCCGGCGCGCTCGTGCTCGCGAAATCGAACATGGCGGAGTGGGCGTTCAGTCCGTACGAGACCGTCAACTCCATTCTGCCTGGCTACACGAAAAACCCGTACGCGCTCGATCGCGTGACCGCCGGCTCGAGCGGAGGGACCGCCGCCGCGATTGCATCCAACCTTGGCGCAGTCGGCCTCGGCAGCGACACCGGGAACTCGATTCGGGGCCCGTCATCGCACAACGCGCTGGTCGGCATCCGATCGACGATGGGGCTGACGAGCCGCGCCGGCGTGATTCCGTTGACCCTGCTCGCCGACATCGCGGGCCCGATGACGAGGACCGTCGAGGATGCCGCTACCATCTTTCAGGTCATCGTCGGCGAAGATCCGGACGATCCCGCAACGGCCGCGAGCCACGGCAGGGCCGTTCCGGATTACTCGAAGTCGCTCGACGCGAATGGGCTGAGAGGCGCGCGAATCGGCATTCTGCGGCAGGCGTACGAACGGGACTCGCTCGATCCGGAGGTGAACGACGTCTTCATGGCGGCGATTGCCGATCTGAAGCTGGCCGGCGGGGTGATCGTCGATCCCGTCCGCGTGGATCTCGCCTCGGTGCGCCGCCCGGAGGGCACAGGCCCGTGCGGCGGATTCAAGTACGACATCAACCGCTACCTCGCCGCTCAGGGCGAGCGGGTCAAGGTGCACTCGCTCGAAGAGGTGATCCGGTCGCGCAAGTTCCACCCGTCGATCGAGTGGCGGCTGCGGCAGGCGCAGGAGGGTCCCGAGAACGGACCGGACACCCCGGCGTGCAAGGCGGACGCGGAGTACCGGGATCAGTTCCGCGCCGCCGTGGCCAGAACGATGGACGACGCGCGGCTGGATGCGTTCGTGTATCCGACGTGGAGCAACCCGCCGCGGCTGATCGGCGATCTGAACACGCCGGCGGGCGACAACAGCCAGGTGTTCTCGCCGACGACCGGATGGCCCGCCGTCAACGTGCCGATGGGCTATACGCGCGGCACGCTGCCGGCAGGCATGACCTTTTTCGGGCGGGCGTGGAGCGAAGCCACGCTGATCAAGTTCGCGTACGCGTACGAGCAGGCGACGCATCACAGACATCCGCCGGCTTCCACGCCTCCTTTACGGTGAAGCGCGAGATAACTCCCAACTCCCAACTCCCAACGCCCAAGGCTCAACGCTCAACGCCCCGCGGCGCCTCAAACGCTTCCTGAGGCAAACTCCCGTTGGGAGTTCCCATTGGGAGTTGGGAATTGGGAATTGGGAGTTTGCAGCGCGCGCGAGCGCGCCGCGTTCACCGCGTCGCGGCAGTCTGCTGCTGGCGCGCTCGGGTGAGCGGAGGCACCATTCCGAGGAGCCGCTGGATCAGCATCAGTTGCCCGCGGTGGTGCATCTCGTGCTCCTTGACGCCGAGGAGCATCTCGAACCGCGACTTGGACGGGAACGGCGCCGAAAAATTGACCGTCTCGGCGAGCGTCTTTTCGTCGAGGGATTCGAGGAACGACGCGAAGGCGTCGCCGCGCGCCCGGAGCGTCCGCACGATGGCCTCTTTGCCGGACGCCGCGATGGCCTGCTCGTCCGCGGCAGTCTTCTGCCGCGCCTCCATGAACATGTCCGTGGTCAGCGACGAGACGTGATTGCTGTGGACGTCCTTCTGCCACTCATAGGACGCCGCAATGTGCGCGAGCATCTCGCCGACGCTCATCGTATCGGGCGCCGCCTTGAAGGCATACTTCTCCGCCGGGATCTCTTCGGCAATGGCTATCGTGTTCCTGCGAACGGTGCGGTAGCTGTTCGCGAGGTTGCTCGCTCCGTAATACGTCAAAGGAAGCCTCCTGTCGGTCGGTTCGTCCGATCAGTTTATCAATGTTCGATGGTCGATGGTCGATGCTCGATGCTCGATGTTCGATGTTCGATGTTCGATGTTCGATGTTCGATGGACGACGATACGGCGACGGGCGGCGTCGGGATTGCGTAAGATCCTTTCTCGTGAGCCCGCTCGAAATCGTGGCCGTCATCTGCGGCCTGTTGAACATCTACCTGACGGTCAAGCAGAACATCTGGTCGTGGGCGTTCGGCGCCGTGATGGTGTCGCTCTACATCTACATCACGTACGACGCGCGCCTCTATTCGGACGCGCTGCTGAACGTGTTCTTCCTCGTGATGCAGTTCTACGGCTGGTACGAGTGGACGCGCGGCCCGGTCGTGCACGCGCGGTCGCTGTCGGCGGTGAAACGCCTCGGCACGCGCGGGTGGAGCTGGACCACGGCGGGGGTCATCGGCGGCACCGCGGCACTGGGCACCGCCATGCAACGATACACGAACGCGTCGCTGCCCTATCTCGACGCGTCCGCCACCGCGCTGAGCGTGTTCGGCCAGTTCCTGATGACGAAGAAATACCTCGATAACTGGACGCTCTGGATCATCGCCGACGTGCTGTACGTGTTCCTGATCTATCCGCGCAAGGGCCTGTACCTGACGGCCGGCTTATACGTGGTGTTCCTGATCCTGTGCGTGCAGGGATATCGAGAGTGGAGTCGCAACGACAACTACACAACGACGCAACTACCAATTCCTCGAGGTGATCGTTGACAGATGATCGCCTTGCGTAGGTGGTAGCTGTGACGTCGCGTAGCTATCACTTGTCGTCATCATCGTCGCCCGCGATTGGCCGGATGAATCCCGTGCGGCGTGGCGGAGGCATCACGGACCCTTTGCCGCGGACCGACTGCCACACGATCTGATTGAGCAGCAAATCGGGCGCGAGGTCCGCCTCGCTCAGATCCATGCGGGCGGATTCGGCCGCGCCGGGTGAGCTCCAGTCGTTGCGCTCGTCGAGCGGCACGCGCGCGGCGACGTGCGTGTACCCCCCCTCGACCGGCGTGGCCTGGAACGCGTCGTACATCGGCCGCGCGGCCGCATCGTACTGGCTCATCGGAGGAATCCCGAGAATCAGCTCGATGGTCCGAAGAACCCCGGACGTCGTATACAGCGTGCTGTCGACCAGGCCGTGCCGAACGAACGGGCTGATCGCGAGCAGCACGGATCGGTGCGCGTCCACATGATCCGGACCGTTCTGCGCGTCGTCTTCGAGGACGAAGATGGCGGAATCCTTCCAGTATTTGCTCGCCGAAATCGTCTCGACGAGCTGACCGAGCGCGATGTCGTTGTCGGCCACGAGCGAGCGCGGCGAGAGCGCGCCGGGTGTGGTCCCGCTCGTGTGATCGTTACCGAGGCGGATAATCGAGAGCGCCGGCAGCGTATCGTTCTGGACGAACTGGTCGAATTCCTTCTTCCAGATCTCGATGCGATGGACATCCGGAATCCGCAGGTTGAACGGCGGATACTCCGGATTGACCAGACCGTCGAGTCC
>DATJFQ010000033.1:0-18652 GCA_035495555.1 Vicinamibacterales bacterium | reverse complement strand
TTCAAGTCCGCGGTCGAAGTCGTCTCGGTCGACGTCACCGTCATCGACGCCAGCGGAAAACCCGTTCACGATCTCGGCGCGACAGACTTCGCGCTGACCGTGGACGGCCAGAGCCGCACGATCGCCTCGGCCAAGTTCATCCCGCTCAACCACTCGGATTCACGTGCAGCGGGCATGGCGGAGGACTACACGTCGAACGTGGAGGGCGTCCCCGGCCGCCTCATCGCGATCGTGGTCGATCGAGGCAGCATCGCCCCCGTGCGCGCGAAGGACGTCTTCACGGCGGCCGCCCGGTTCGTCGATCGGCTCGAGCCCGCCGATCGCGTTGGGGTGTTCTCGCTGCCCGACGGCCCGAACGTGGAGTTCACCACCGCACACGACGCGGTGAAAGCGGCACTCCAGCACCTTGACGGGCAGGCCACCCGCGCGCCCACCCCGAAATCCATCGGCATCGCGGAAGCGCTCGAGTTCGAGCGCGGCAACCGGATGGCGATCGAAGAGACGCTCGACCGCGAGTGCGGCGGCGCGGCGGTCAACGGCGGGGGCGCGGCGCCCATCGGCATGTCGGAGCAGGCCACATGCCGGCGTCAGGTCCAGGACGACGCCGCAACGGTTGCGGCCGTGACCCATGTGCGCGCGCGGCAGACCGTCAACGGTCTGCTCGGATTGCTCAATCGCTTCGGTTCGAGCGAAACGCCGAAAACGATTGTGCTCATCTCCGACGGGCTGGTCGTCGACGGCGACCGCGCCCTCCTCGACGGCCTCGGACCCGCGCTGGCGTCTGCGCACACGACGATCTACGCGCTGAAACCGGAGCCCTCCGACCTGGACGCGTCGCAGATCCGCGCGCCGCAGGATCTCGCGCGCGAGCGGATCGTTCAGGAGACCGGTCTCAAACTCGTGACACACCTGGCCGGCGGCGAGGTATTTCCGATCATTTCCGATCCCGACTCGTCTTTCGCGCGCCTCGGGTCCGAATTGTCTGGCTACTACCTGCTCGGGTTCGAGCCGGCGCCGGGCGACCGCGACGGGAAATCCCACCGGATCTCCGTCACAGTCAGGCGGCATGGCCTCGAGGTGCGATCGCGCACGCAGTTCAGCGTCGAGAACGCGGCGCCCGCCAATCCGGAGCGTGTCATCGCCGAACTGCTTCGCAGTCCGGCGATTGCGACCGGCTTGCCCTTCATGATCACGTCGTACGCGTTCCAGGACCCCGACTCCCCGAAAATCCGGCTGCTCGTCGCGCTGGAAGTCGATCCAGCCGATGCGCGGGGCAGGCTGGCGCTCGGTCTGGTGGCGCGGCAGATGAATGGGACAACAGCCGCGACGTTCTACCAGCCGTCGATCGAAACGCCGGCGGGCCTGAATACGACCAAGCGATCGTACTTCGCCACGCTGCTGCTCGATCCCGGACCGTATCTGCTGAAAGCCGCGATGGTGGACGAAGCCGGCCACCGCGGGAGCGTGGAACGCGCCGTGCGCGCGTACATGACGCGGATGGGCCGCTTTCGGGCCACCCAGTTGATGATCGGCGGCGACGAACAGCACGGCGCGACACCGGACTCGATCGCTCCGACGGTCAGCGGCAACGTCCGAGGGCAGTTGCACGCGTATATGGAGCTCTTCGCGGACGGTCCCCCGGGGTTCGACCGCACCAGCGTCACGATCGAGGTCGTTCCCGCGGGCGCCGACACGATCGTCGATCAGGCCACGGCCGTCCTCCAGCCCACCGGATCGGATCCCCTGGTTCGTGCCGCGTCGGCGTCAGTGCCGCTCCGGCTGTTGCCAGAGGGCCAGTACCTCGCGCGGGCCACCATCATGGTGGGCGGCCAGCGGGTCGGCACCATGACCCGGCCGTTCCGCCTCGAGCGGCCCGGCGGCCAGTAATTCCGTAAACACTTTTACAAATTGGGTTAATATAGCGCCGCACAGGCGCCCGTTCGGGGCCCCGCTTCGGCGCAGGAGAACGAACATGATTCGGTATCCGCTCGTTCGCGGCGCGATCGCGGCAGCCGCGTCCGTCTGGTCTGCCGCCCCCGCGGCCGCCCAGGGCTGCATTCTGATTCGCGAAAGCGCGCCCGTCATTGGATCTCCCAGCACGACCTTCCTCGCCCCCGGCGAGTGGGAACTCGATCTCAGCATGCGCGGATCGACGGCCGACCGTCACTATTCGCGCGATATCTTTCAGGCGCAGCGCACCGAGCTCGGCACGAACGTCATCAACACGCAGCGCATCATGATCGCCGAACTGAACCACGCGTTCACGCTGCGATTCCGTGTTGGCGTCAGCGTGCCGCTCGTGGCGGCGTCGTGGTCGATCCCGAGCCCGCTCGCGCCGCCAGGTCCGCGTGCGATCCAGCGAGGCCGCGGCCTCGGCGACGTCTCCGCAATCGGCCGCTACTGGCTCTTCGACCCGGTCGCGCACACGCGGTACAACGTGTCGTTCGGCGGCGGCATGAAGGCGCCGACCGGCCGCGCGCGCGCCACAGATACGTTCGTCGATATCACCGGGCAATCGCCTGCCGTCAAAGCCGTCGATCAGTCGGTGCAGCCTGGCGACGCCGGGTGGGGCGTGCAACTCGAGGCCCAGGGGTTCAGCCGCTTCGGGCGCCTCTTCGCGTTCGGCTCCGCGAACTACCTCCTCAACCCGCGGAACACGAACGAGACGCCGTCGATCCTCGTCGGCATCGGGCGGCCGAGTCCGACCAATCCGCTCCGCAACGTGAATTCCGTCCCCGATCAATACGTTCTGCGCGCAGGGGTCGGCGTCCCCGTCTGGCGGCGGATTGGGGCGTCGTTCGCCGTCCGGACCGAAGGGGTGCCGCGCTACGATGTGTTTGGCAGGAGCGACGGCTTTCGTCGTCCCGGACACGAAGTCTTTCTCGAGCCGGGCGTGTCGTTGTCGCAGGGGCGCTCGACGCTGCAGTTGACCCTCCCGCGCGCGATCTATCGCTACCGCGCTCCCGATCCCTACACCGGCGCGAACGGTGATGCCACGTTCCCCGACTGGGTGATGATTGGCAGCTACGCGTACAGGTTCGGGCGGGCGAAGCACATCCCGATGCCGGCGCAATGAGGATCCTGTTCACGGTTGCGGCAGCGGCGTTGCTCGGTCTGCACCCGCAGCATCCGTCTACGCTGCCGGCGCCTTCGAATCCAGGCCGTGCGGCGCCGGCGATCTCGCTGAAGACGCTGGATGGCAAAACGGTGCGGCTGTCCGATTCCAGGGGGCGAATCGTGCTCGTCGATTTCTGGGCGACGTGGTGCACGCCGTGCCGGATCACGTTTCCAGCGCTCGACGCGCTCTCGGCGTCGTTCCGCGATCATGACGTCGACGTGTTGGCCGTGAACGAAGACGAGCACCGGAAGAATGTCAACGCCTTTCTCGAGGCGCACCCGCACAGCATGCGCGTGCTCCTCGACGCTCAGATGACCGCAGCCGATGCGTTCAACGTCCGCGGGATCCCATCCGCCTTTATCATCGACCGCGACGGACGGGTCCGCTTCAGCCATCTCGGATACACGCCCGAGACGATCGACGCCTTCCGCCGTGAGATCACCTCGCTGCTCGAGCCGCTGCAGGCCGACCCGCGCGGCCGCTGAACGGCGGACGCGGCGTCGCCGGGTGCTGGTACATCCGCTCGGCATCCTGCTCGCCGTCGCGTCCGCGGTGAGCGCGGCGGCGCAGCAGACCAGGCCACAGCAGCCGCCCCGCTTCACCGCCTCGATCGATCTCGTGTCGGTGGACGTCAATGTCGTCGATCCGGACGGCCGGCCCGTGAGAGACCTCGACGCCCCCGCCTTCACCGTCACGGTTGACGGCCAGCCCCGGAAGATCGCGTCGGTGCAGTTCGTATCGCTGACGGCTCCCGCAGCGGTCGACGAAGCGCCGCCGCCAGCCGACTACACGACGAACGTCCCCGCATCCGGCGCGCCGGACCGGCTGATCGCGATCGTCGTCGATCGCGGCAGCATCGCACCCGTTCGCGCGAAAGACGTGTTCACCGCCGCCGCGAAATTCGTGAATACCCTGCCGCCGCGGGACCGCGTCGGTATGTTCTCGATCCCGGAAGGCCCGAATATCGACTTCACGACCGACCATGACGCCGTTTCGGCCATGCTGCTGCAGACCGACGGGATGGCGCACGGGTCGGGCGGGGCGAAATACGTCGGGGTCTCGGAGGCGATGGCGATCGAGCGCGGCAACTCGTTCGCGATGGAGAACGTCACCCAGCGCGAGTGCGGCGGCAGCGTCCAGAACGCGCGGGACGCGGGCGGCAACAGCGAGCTGGCGATCTGCGCGCGGATGGTGCAGGACGAGGCCGCCACCATAGCGACGTATGCGCACCAGCGCGCGCGCGATACGGTCAACGGGCTCGGCCGCCTGCTGGAGCGGCTCGGTACCAGCGAGACTCCGAAGACGATTGTGCTCATCTCCGAAAGTCTCGTGATCGACAACGAACGATTCGTCACGAACGGGCTCGGCCCGCTGCTCGCCGCGGCCCACGCGACGATTTTCGCGCTGAAGCCCGAGCCCTCGGAATCCGACGCGTCGCAGCCGCGCGCACCGCAGAACAGGGCCCAGGAGCGGGCCGTCAACGAAACCGGCCTGCTGACGGTGACCCGACTCGCCGGCGGCGAGATGTTTCGCATCATCGCGAATCCCGACTTCTCGTTCAAACGGCTCGCAACCGAATTATCAGGCTACTATCTCATCGGATTCGAGCCCGAGGCGCACGACCGCGACGGCAAGCAGCACAAGATCGCAGTCGCCGTGCGGCGGACCGGCGTGCAGGTACGCGCGCGCACCGAGTTCTCCGTCGCGCCGGCGGGCACAGCAGCCGACCGTCAACGGATCGTCGCGGAACTCCTGCGCAGCCCCGCGGTCGCGACGTCGATTCCGTTCCGCCTCACGACGTACACATTTCAGGATCCCGGGACGACGAAGATCCGCCTGCTCGTCGGCGTCGAGGTGGATCGGCCCGACACCGGGCGGCTGGCGATGGGGTTCGCGCTCGTGAACGCCAATGGCACCACGGCCGCGACCTTCTATCAGCCCGCCGCCGACGCGCCGCACGGCCCGGGCTCGCAGACGTACTTCGCGGCGATGACCGCCGACCCCGGCGGATACGTGCTGAAAGCGGCGCTGCTCGATGAGAAAGGCCGCCGCGGCAGCCTCGAGCGGCAGGTGCGCGCGTACATGACCCGCATGTCACGATTTCGCGCAACGCAGCTCCTCATCGGCGATACGAAAGATCCCGCCGCGGCCGCCGGCAGCATCGCGCCAACCGTGAGCGGCAACCTCTCGGGCGAGACGCTGCATACGTACATGGAGCTGTTCGCGGATGCGCCCGCCGCGTTCGACGGGACCACGGTCAGGGTCGACGTGGTTCCGGCCGGCGGCTCGCGTCCTGTCGAGAGCGATGCGGCGATTCTCCAGCCACCCGGCGCCGACGCCTCCGTGCGCGCGGCCGCGGCAACGGTCCCGATCGCGCAGCTCCCCGCCGGCTCGTATGTGGCTCACGCGGTCGTCACGGTGGATGGGCGGGATGTCGGCGAGATGACGCGGCCGTTCAGGATCGAACGATAGCGCAGGCACCGCGAACCGCGGCAACACTGCCGGCCCGCGCCTTCAGGCCTGCTTTACTGTCGAGAGGGGGTCCTGCAGGGATGCCCTGCTGATTCGATCCTTCGCACGCGCGATGGTCTCGAGGTTGCGCTCGTACGAGAGCGTGCTGCCCACGGCCGAATACCCGGTCGCCGAATACACCGGATACGCTTCGGTCCGGAGGTGGGCGAGCATGTGGTGACCCGCGCGCGACTCACGCTCGTGCCGCAGCGCGGTGATGTCAATCGGCGCAACCACGATGCGCTCGCCAGGACCGGGTGACGCTTCCGCGAGCATGCGGCCGTCGAAATCGACGACCTGGCTGCCGCCGGGCCACGAGTACGGCGGGTAATGGCGCAGCGACGCCCCTTGATTGGCGGCGACGACAAACGCCGTATTCTCCAGCGCGCGGCAGCGGTTCACGATCGTCCACCAGTTGAGCGGCTCGGTCGCGCCCCACGGGTCCATGTACGCGGATACACGCACGAGCACTTCGGCGCCGTTCGCGGCAAGCTGGCGGATGGCCTCGGGGAACAGCCAGTCGTAGCAGATCGCACAGCCGATCCGTCCGATAGGCGTATCGGCCACCGGAAAGAGCGGGTCGTCGTAGCCGGGCAGATCGTGAGGGCTCGCGTGGACTTCGTAGGGAATCCACGGATTCACCTTCCGGTATTTGTAGAGGATTCCTTCGGGCCCGATCAGGCAGGACGTATTGAACACCACCTCGGGCCATCGCGGATCGTGTTCGATCATCGATCCGCTCTGGATGTACACGTCGTGCTCGCGCGCCTTGCTCCAGAGTCTGTCCGTGTGGTCGTTCGGAATGCCCACAGCGAGGTGCTCGCGCAGCTCCCCCACCGTCGGATAGACCGGCGCCGCGTGCGCGAACTCCGGGAACGCCACGAGACGTACCGGCAAAAACGGCGCCGCGCCCGCAACTGCGGCGTCAATCATCGCGAGCATGCGATCGGTATTCGCGTGCATCTGCCGCCGATCGAGCGGATTGGAGAAGTCGGTCTGGCACACAGCGGCCGAATAACGGATGACGCTCATCGATGCTTTCCCGATCCTCTCGCTTGTCCACCGCGCGCGGCTGAAAGCGCGGCGGCCGACGCATCGATCGACGGCACCACGCGCGGGACGATCCGCGTGTTGTACGTCGACCAATACGCGCGGTGCGCGGCGTCCATCGGATAGTGCTCCCCCGGCCCGTACGGATACTTCGTCATGCCATGGAACGGCAGCGGACCGAGGACGTCCGGCGTCGCGGACCGGATGTTCATTTCCTTGCTGAACCCGTCGGCATACAGCAGGAACGTTCGCGTCCAGCCCGGCTTCAGCGGCGGGGCATCAGCCGCATCGAAGGACAGCGCGATGTCGTCGCCCGGTTGCGAGACGACGAACATGTCGTCGGTCTTCGAGAGGAGTGTGCGGACGTCGCCGGTGCGCGTATAGGCGCCGGGAAATGATTTCCACGGCGACGCGGTGGACACGTGCTGGAAGTCTGCTCCGAAGGGCTCGCGCCCATCCGGACTCACCTCGGCCGAGAAGCCTCGCCAGGTGAGTGTCGCCGACCGCGCTTCGAGAGAAGTGACGATCGGCGGTACTGAGACGGCAGTGCCGGCGAGCACCTGGTCCCAGTACACCGGCATGTTCGTCACGATCCTGACCTCGCGCGCGGTGCCGAGCCATCTTCCGGTCATGTCGATGGCCATCGTCTGCGGACGCCCAACAGGAAAACCGATGTTGGCGTCGATCGTTCGCCAGGCCCCGGACTGATCGCGCACCTGCAGGGCCGGCAATTGCAGGCTCAGTCCCGCCTGCGACGCGGCCACGTTATCGGTCGAAAACGCATACGAGGTCCAGCCGGTGAGCAGCAGCACCGCGCGATCGGCGCGAGGACCAAGGCCGATCGTCAGGGAATGCGGCGCTGCGTATCCTTCAATCGAGGCGAGCGGGAAGTCATCCGGCCATCGGCGATCGATCGTCGCGACGAGTGATCGCACGTCGTGGCCGTGATCGTCGACGACGCGCTCGGGCACGTGCTTGTCGCGGACGGTGTACAGGCGGTGTGGCGGGCGAGGCCGATCCCGCAATCCTTCGTTTGGATAGACGTCGACGTCTGCCGGATGGTCGACGGCGATCAATCGCACGCGGTCCAGGAACATCGCTTCTTCGAGTTCGTTGGTGATCCGGATCTCGTAGCGGCCGTCCCGCGGCTGGAGCATCCCGGACGGTATCCGGACGTACTCGTCAGGATCGGGATCGTCGAACTGGCCGGGTGCTTCCCAATCCCCCATCTCGCCGCCGCCAAGGAAGTCCGTGACGAACTCGAATCGTGTTCCATTCCAGGTGTAGAGATACGGACAGGAGGAAGGCTTCCGATCGAGCTCCTCGATGCGCGCGGGGGTCTTCGGCTCCAGCTCGCTTTGCAGGATGCCGGACGGCCACAGCACACGGACGACGTCTGCGGCGCTGCGGGTACCGAGGCCGAATACGAGATCTGCGGGACCGACCGCTGGGGAGGCGGCCGACACTTCGAGCATCTGGCGCAGGCTGCCCGCGCGGATTTCGACCTTGGCGCCATAGCCGCTGCGGTTGCTCACGCGCGGCGCGAGCGTCACGGTCAGCGATGCATGCGTGTTGCCGCCGTCGTTGCGCCACAGGTCGACAGCGCGAGCGGCGTCGGAGACGACAACGGCGTCCGTGTCGCCGTCGCGGTCGACGTCGCCGAGCGCGATCGCGTCTATGGTGCCGTTCACCCCGTCGAGGCGAGCATGCGCCGTTTCATCCGACCAGCCGTCTCCGGTGTTTCGAAGCAGGCGCAACCCGGTCCTCGTCGCGAGCAGCAGATCGAGCAGTCCGTCGCTGTCGTAGTCCACGAACTGCGCGAGCGTGACACCCGACGCCGTCGCTGGCGCTTCCCGAACCACGAACCCTTCGCGCCCGTTGCTCATCGCGAAGACAGCCGGCCCGTTGCGCCGGGCGAAGAGGAAATCGATGTACCCGTCTTTATTCACATCGGCGGCTGCAACGGCGGTGACGCCGCCATCCCGGGGCAGCCCGACGGCCGCCGCCACGTCCTTGAACGTTCCGTCGCGCATGTTGCGAAACAGGCGCGGTGGGGAGCCGCCGGACAGAATCAGGAAGTCGACGTCGCGACGATTGTCGAAGTCCGTCGGTACCACCGCCGCTGGCGCATTCGAATCGCCATCCGGCACGCGGAGGCCCGCCTGGTCGGTGATGTCGGTGAAGGTGCGATTCCCGTTGTTCCTCAATAACCGCAGCGGGCCAGCGGTCACGAGATCGAGGTCGCCATCGTGGTCGACGTCAATCCACGAGGCGGCATTTGCGCGCAGATCAGGCGGCAGGCCGCTGCTCGCGGTGACGTCTTCGAAGGTGGAATCCGCCCGCTGGTGCAGGAGGCGCGCGGATGTCGGGCCGACGACGAAGAGATCGGGACGTCCGTCGTTGTCGTAATCGCCCGCGACCGCCGCGCGCCCGCTCAGGCCATCGAGCGCTGGAATGGCGGTCGTCGCGCTGAACCGGCCGCCCTCGTTGCGCAGCAGGCGCACGCCGCGATCGGCGATCACGATCAGATCGAGCGGGCCCGCGGCATCCCGGCGGAACAGGATCGCGGAACGGACCGCACCTGCGTCGGTGCCGCTCGCGATGGGTGGGCCATCTGTGCGAACGAACCTGACGGGCGGTGTCGTCCTGTCGACGAGGCCCGCTTCAGCGCCAGTCGACGCCAGCGCTTCGGCGTAGCGGCCCTGCTGCAGATAGCCCTGCGCGTACGTGACCGCGTACGGGCTGTCGCGCAGCGTCCGAAACTTCGTCATCCCGGCGGAGCCGGCGGCCGCGTCGCCCGACCGTGTCAGCGCCGTCGCGAGCCCGTATGCCGCAGTGGCGTTGTAGGGCTCCGAGGCCACCGCGACACGAAACGCGGTGACCGCGTCACCGTACTTGCGCTGCTGGAGCAGCAGTTGCCCGAGGTTGACGTTCGCGCCGGCGTCGGACGGGTCGATCTGCAGCACGCGGCGAAACGCCGCCTCCGCGTCATCGAGGCGGTTGTCCGCCCGGGCGATCAGGCCGAGCACATACAGCGGTTGCGGGGCATCCGGCAGCGCGGCCGCGGCCGCACGCGCCTCGGGCAGAGCGGCTGCCGTCTGCCCCGCGTACAGCAGCGCGATGGCGAGGTCCAGATGCGCGAGGCCAAGCGAGGGATCGATCGACAGCGCCTGCCGGAATACGTCGGCTGCCGCCGCGTAGTCGAACTGTTCGAGCAGCGCGACGCCCCGGTTGCTGGCGGCATAGGCGCGCTCGAGACGATCTGAAGGCACGGCTGGCTGGAGGACCGGACCGCGAGGACCGATCCCGCCGGCGACCAGCCACGCCGCCAACACACCCGCCGTGAGCCGCCCGTTCATCGCGACGAGGTGATGCGGGATGGGTGGACCACCCCTCGGCCTTCCTGGATCGTGACGTCCTGCCCTGCCGGTGTGATGCCGACGCGATCCACTTTTCCAGTGGGCCAGCGCACCTCGATGGCCGCGACGGACGTGTCGCTCCCGAGCCCGAAGGTGATCGGGAGCTCACTCTGGGACGCGTAGCTCGATCCCGTCTTGACGAGCGCCCATCGTTTCGCGCCGCCAGTCGTCGTGATCGACACCTGCGCGCCGATGCCGTCGCGGTTGGACACGGTTCCAATCGTGTGGACCCTGAGCCAGTGGTTCGCGTTGCCGCCGTCGTTTCGGAGCAGCTTCGCGGGTCCACCGTTGGTTGAAAACGCCAGGTCGAGGTCGCCGTCGCCATCGATGTCCGCATACGCTGCGCCGCGCGCAACCATCGGCTGCCGGAACGCTTCACCGGCGCGGCTGCTGACGTCCTCGAACTTGCGCTGACCGAGATTGCGGAACAACTGCGGCGCTTCGGCGTAGGTCACGTCCTTCTGCACGTGATTCACGTCGTCCGATACATGCCCGTTTGCCGCGAGAATGTCGGGCCATCCGTCGAGATCGGCGTCGAAAAAGAAACAACCGAACGTCAGCGTGAGCATCGAGGCGCGGCCGAGGCTGGACGCGGGGGCTTCGTCGATGAACAGGCCGTTTCCCTCGTTGCTGTACAGCGACATCATCTGGTTCGAGAAATTTCCAATAATGAGGCTGGGGCGTCCGGAGCCGTCGTAGTCGGCGGCATCGACGCCCATGCCGGCGCGCGCCACGCCTGCTTCATCGAACGCCACGCCGGCCGTGACCGCGACGTCTTCGAACGTGCCGTCGCCTTTGTTGCGATAGAGGCGGTTTGGCTGGGTGTCGTTGGCGATGAAGAGATCCATCCAGCCGTCGCGATCGTAGTCGAACATTGCCACGCCGAGCGCCTTCGATGCGGGGTCGAACAGGCCCGCCTTGCGCGTCACGTCCTCGAACGTGCCGTTGCCGCGGTTGTGGTACAGCGTGCCGCTTGCCCCTTTGTACGACTCGGGCGTGCAATACGATTTCGCCTTTCCGTCGAGCGTGCAGTAGAGATCTTTGTCTGGCGACCACTGCACGTAGTTCGCGACATACAGGTCGAGCCTGCCGTCGTTGTCGTAATCGAACCAGACGGCGCTCGTCGAAAATCCGGAATCGCCGACGCCGGCGGCTGCGGTGACATCCTGGAAGCGGCCCTGCCCGAGGTTGCGGAACAAATGGTTGGCGCCGAGCGCGGTGACATAGAGATCCACTGCGCCATCGTTGTCGTAGTCCGCCGCCGCGGCGCCGATCCCGTACATCGGCACGGCGAGTCCGGAGCGGCGCGTCACGTCGGTGAAGGTGCCATCGTGATTGTTGCGATACAGCGTCGAGACGGACCGCGCCGCCGGGCGCCCCGGCCACGCCATGGAATCGACGAAAAACAGGTCCGGCCAGCCGTCGCCGTCGGCATCGAAGAAGACGACCCCGGACCCCATCGTTTCGGGCAGATACTTCTTGCCGAATGCGCCGTTGTCGTGCACGAAGCGGATGCCGGCACGCTGGGTAATGTCGGTGAAATTCAGGTGCGTCGCCGGCGCCCCGGCGCCCACAACAACCGATGCCGCTATGACGGCCACGGCCGCGGAGCCCTGTCGGTACATCACCGCTGCGCCCCAGGATTCGTTGCCCGATACGACGCTGCCGCTCGAGGCGCGTTGGTATGTTCGTGGATCTGCTGTCGTTCGTTGTTGTCTTCGGGGTGCAGTTGGCGATACGTCCCCGTCAGCGCCTGCGAGGCCTCGTCTGCTTTGAAACGGTTGTACAGCGTACGTTCGCGCGCCACGGTCTCGGAATCCCCGATGCCCTGCGCGCACAACATCAGGTTGTAGTGCGCCTGCAGGTCCTCCGGGTCGATCGCCAGCACTTTCAGGAACTGCTCGCGCGCCGGCGCAAACTGCCGCTGCAGGAACAGCACCCGCCCGAGTTGGTTGCGTACGACGCGATCGCGCGGATACAAGTCCGCCGCGCGCTGCAGATGTTGAAGGGCCTCCGCATACCGCCCGTCGGTCTTCAGTACGACGCCCAGAAAGAAGTGCGTCTTCGCGAGATTCGCGTCGACCTGCAGCGCGCGCCGCAGCACCTGCTCCGCCCCGTCGATATCGCCTTCCTGCAGCCGCGCGCGCCCGACGTTCACCCAGCCGTCCGCATACCCCGGCTCCATTTGCGTGACCTTCAGGAACGCCGCTTCTGCGTTCCTGAGATCGCCCTGGAGGAGCAGGCCGATGCCGTAGTCGTTCCACCGCTCGCGAACCTTTGGCGTCATCAGCGGTGTGTCTGCCGGGAGCGGCTGACCGGCCGGAACGACGCGCAGCGAGCCCGTGCCGCTCGCCATCACCGTCGTCGGGATCGCCGGAATGGCCTTGATCGCCCCCGAGACGTGCGCGGTGGAACCCGTGAACTGCCACTTGCGATCGTCGTACGACGTCGAGACCCCGCCGCCGGCCGTCGGGTCGGGCACGCCGGCGAACGCCCACTGGGTGTTCCACCATGAGAACTTGCGATAGTTCACGCGCGCCGTGAGATGAATGGTGCCGGAAACGTCCTGCGGGATATTGACCCGGTAGTGAATCGTGTCCGCGGCGCCTGGCGGAATAAGGTGCACGTAGGCCACGGTTCGCGCCGCCCAGGCGTTTCGCTTGTTGATCTGATTGCCGTGCTCGTCGAGCAGCAGGCTGCGATAGAAGTGCGCACCGGGATCGACGGGGCCCTTCCCCTCGTCTGCCGCTTCCCCGCTGTGGAAGATCACGCGTCCGCTGTCGTCCACCGCTTCGAGTTCCACCCACACATCGAACGCGTCGACCGTGCCGCCCGGAAAGAAGTGCCCGACTTTTCTCGTACGCACGACGACCTCGACGCGGACAGAATCGCCCGGATGGACCGCGGCGTCGACCTTGTCGATCGGGGCCAGCACGTCGGCGGCTGGTGCCAGCAGCGCCTTCGTCGAACCGTAATTCATCGACTCCTCGCCGACCGCGAAGGTGCTCGCCGCCTGCGGCTCGGCATCGGCGCGCGATTTCGTTTCGACGGACGCCGGCAGTGCGCCCCGGACGATGCCGAACACGTCGACCGAGACCGCGCCGGCCTCGAGGAAATTCTGCGCCGCGGCGAGCTGGTCGGTGTCGTGGTTCACGAACGGAATGGCCGTATTGGCCGCCGCGAATCGATGCGAACGCACGAACCCGTTCCGCGCAGCCGGATCGTTCGATTTCACGAGCGGCATGTGGCAGTCACTGCAGGTCTGCGATGCCGGTGGGTAATAGAAGGAGCGCGCGCCCTCCCCTGAGATGCCCGACGCCTGCCAGTTGTCGTATTCGTTGAACCCGCGCGTCCAGCGATAACTGTTCACCGGAACATCGAGGTGCACCTTGTGGCACGCCGAGCAGAATTCCGCCGCCTGCTCCTTGTGGAACGGTTTCAGGAAAATCTCGCGGTGCGGCTCCGGGTCGATGTACGTGAGCTGATCGTGAGCGAATCGGAGGAAGGGATTGTTGCTCGCGGCGAGATCGTGGAGCGGGGGGTATTCGATGTCGAAATTCCCCTGACCCATCGTGCTGTGCACCGCGGTAATCGCGTGGCATGACGTACACGCGAGTCCAGCCTGCGCTTCGGGCGTGTCGATCTGCTGCTTGATCGGCGTCTCGAACCGGCCGTTGAAGAAGACGGCGTGGTCGTGGCAGCCCGCGCACCATTTCGAGGGCTGCGTGCCGATCGTGTCCTGCATGTACTCGATCGACTTGCGGTACCACTGATTGTTGAACGACGAGAAGTGGTGCATCGACGATTTCCACTGCTGGTAGATGTCGGTGTGACACCGCCCGCAGCTTTCGTTCGTCATGAAGAAATTCGACGGAATCGTGCGGTGCACGTTCGTGTCGGCCGACGACGGGAAAAACGGACTGGTCGGCCCCGCGCCTTCGCCGGCCATTTCCGCCGGAACGGTGCCGGGATTCCGGATCTGATACCGCGCCTGGTCGGCGGCTCCTCCGCGCATCACGACGACCGGTGCCCCCACGGCGGCAGCGATCGTCACGGCATAGGCGGCCCCGAGCGCAACGCGCTGCGGCGACGCGACCCGGCGGCCGGCGACCCACGCGCCCCACATCAGCCACGGCACCAGCCCCGCCAGCATCAACGTGATGTGCACAGGCAAGAGCCACCGCAAAGGCCCCGCAGCCCCGACGACCGCGATCGCTCCGCCCACCGCCGTTCCCGCCGCGAGCACCGCCGCCGCGAGCTGCAGCCACATCGGAATATCCCGGCGTGCGCGGACGAATTCACGCGCGAGCAGCACGGCGAGCAGCACGCCAAGCGCGATGTGCAGGACGACGTTGGAGTAATAGAAAAGACTCGGAGTGGCGAACGCGGCGAGATAGGCCGTGTTCAGGAGCAGCAGAAACACTCCTGCGGCATACCGCGCAGCGCGGGTTCCCAGCCAGTGGTGAGTCATTCCAGTTCCGCGGAGGCGAAGCCGCAAGCGTATGCCGCTCGACCGCGGGGGTCAAGACCTGAGGTCATTTCATGATGAGGTCATGCGTGAGGCCGCCGACCATCACCGTGAACGTGCCCGGTTCGACGACGGGCTTGTTGTCGAGGCCGATGAACGACAGGTCATCGCTCGACAGATGGAAGGAAATTGTACGCGCCTGGCCGGGCGCCAGATCGACGCGTACGAACTTTCGCAACCGCTTGACGGGCGGCGTGACGCTGGCGACCTTGTCAGCGACGAACAACTGCACGACTTCGGTGCCGGCGCGAGAGCCGGTGTTGCGCACCGTTACGGATGCCTCCGCACCGCGATCGAACGTCGAGGCATCGGGCGACACGATCAGGTTCGTGTAGGTAAACGTCGTATACGAGAGGCCTGAGCCGAATTCGAACTGTGGATGAAACGCCTTCAGGCCGAACGAGGTGTCCTGTTCCTCGAAGGCCTTGTGGTCGTACGTCAGGAGCGCGTTCGGTGCCCGTGGATACGTGAGCGGCAGCCGACCGCTCGGGTTGACGTTGCCAAACAAGACGTCGGCAATCGCGTCGCCCCCTTCGAGCCCCGGGTTGAGCGCGACGACGATCGCCGCGGCACGATCCGCGATCGTGCTGATGATGCGCGGCCGCCCTTCGACCATCACCAGCACGACGGGCTTCCCCGCTGCGAGCACGGCCTCGGCGAGCCGGAGCTGCGCGGGCGGGAGCGAGAGGTCGTCGATGTTGCCGGGCGTCTCCGCGTACGACAGCTCGCCAAGACACAGGACCACAGCGTCGGCTTGCGCTGCGGCTGTTGCCGCCTGGGCCACGTCCTGCTCCTTGTCGAACGTCGCGCCGGGCACATACGTGGCGCGCTCGCCGAGCCGCGCCGACACGGCCGCGCGAATCGTGTGGCGGTCGGCGGGATACAGCTGGGGGCGATCGCCTTGCCAGGTGATCGTCCAGCCGTTGTCGAGCGATGGCAGCGAATCGGCGGTCGGCCCGGTCACGAGCACGCGCGCGCCTGCCCTGAGCGGCAGCAGCGTCGACGTGTTCTTCTCGAGGACGATCGATTCCTGCGCCGCCCGGCGCGCCACCGCCCGCGACGCTGCGCTGCCGATCTCCGTCGCCGTGGGCCGCTCCGCGCCCGGCGCGAACAACCCCACGCGCGCTTTCATCGTCAGAATGCGCCGCACCGCCTCGTCGATGCGCGACGTCGGCACGGCGCCTTCATCGACGAGCTGCACGAGCAGGTCGCTGAAGCTGTAGTCGCTCGGAACCATGCTCATGTCGATGCCCGCAAGGATCGCATCCCGTGTCGCGTCCTTTTCCGTGGCGGACGAGTGATGCGTGCTCACCAGCTTCTTGATGTCCTCCCAGTCCGACACCACGACGCCGTCGAACCCGAGCTCGCCGCGCAGCACATCGGTCAGCAGATGCTTGTTCACGTGGCCGGGAATGCCGTTCACCTCGGACGAGTTCACCATCACCGACAACGCGCCGGCGCGCACGCCGCCCGCGAAGGTAGGCAGGAAGTACTCGCGCAACGTCCGTTCGGGAATCAGCGCAGGCGTGCGATCGTGTCCGCTCGTCGGAAAGCTGTAGCCGACGTAATGTTTCAGCGTTGCGGCGACGGCTGTCGGCGCCGCGGGGTCCTCCCCCTGGTAGCCGCGGATCGTTGCCGCGCCCATGATGGTAGCGAGGTACGGATCTTCACCGAACGTCTCGTAGAGCCGCGGCCAGAGCGGCTGGCGGCCGATGTCGAGTACGGGTGAGAAATTCCATGGGATCCCGACCGCGCGCGTCTCCCGCGCCGCAATTTCCGACGTCTGCTTCATCAGCTCGGGGTCCCAGGTCGCGGCCATCCCGAGCGGCTGCGGGAACAGCGTGGCGCCGGCGACGTAGTTCGCGCCGTGAATCGTGTCGATGCCGTAGATGACGGGAATTCTCAGACGCGTAGATGCCGCGGCCTGCTGAATCGCGGAAATCAGCTCGTGCCACTTCGCCGGCGTGAGCGCCGTGTCCTTCACGTTGAGGATCGACCCGACGCCGTACTCGACCACCGCCTTCTGCAGCTTCTGCGGGTTGATGACGAGGTTGGCATCCTGCCCATCGGTGATCATGCCGATCTCGAGCTGCGTCATCTGCCCGACTTTCTCTTTGACGGTCATCTGACGCAGGAGATCGTCGATGCGGGCGGCATCCGCCGTCGACAGTGGCGGCGGCGCGTGGCGCTGCGCCTGCAGAAACACATCGCTATCCGCATTGGCCGGAGCCGTCGGCGTCTGAGCGGCGGCGATCGAGATCGCGGCCACGACAAAGAGGACAGAGCGCATGATGTTCGGAAGCAAAGGTGTCGAGCCAGGGAACCCGGGCGGTGTCCGGGTCCCCTGCGGGGCTGGGTGTGTCAGATCCTCAGATTCTCGGTCGTCGCATTCCTGAATCTTTCCGATCTTTGCGATCTTTGCTAGAAGATGAATTTCAACCCGAATTGCATCTGTCTCGGGTCGCGCGTGCGCGTCGCCTGCCCGAAGTTGCCTGCCGGCGTGAACGCCGTGATCTTCGTCCCGGTCGGATCCAGCGTGACCGATGACAGATTCATCGTATTGTTCAGACCCTGCGACAGGAAGTTCGTGTTGTTGAACAGGTTGAAGATCTCGAACCGCAGTTGGAGCTGCGTGTGCGAGGTCGCGCGCATGGTCTTGTAGAACGACATGTCCGTCTGGAAGAACCCGGGTCCGCGGCACGCCCCCCGCTGTTCATTGCCAATCGAGCCGAGCTGGAATCCGACCAGCGTGACCGCGGCCGGATTGAGGATCTGCTCCGGGTTGTTCGAATCGTTCGCGCGGCAGTCAGTGCCCGTCATGTTGGGACGCTGGTTGTCGGGATATCCAGTTCCCGACGGACCGCCGTTGAGGCCCGGGACCGACCCGGTGAAGACGGTGACCGCCTGGCCGGATGCCGCCTGGACGATCGTGCCCATCTCCCAGCCGCCGAGGAGCGCCGCCTTCATTCCGTGCTGCCCTTCCATCGTCGGCCCGGCGAGCACGAGCGCGGCGTTGAAGACGTGCCGGCGATCGGTATTGGCGTAGCCGTCGTCCGCAGCCGGGTTCGCGAGGTCGAGTCGCGACTCGTTCGCCGACAGGTTGCCGTCGCTGTTGTCGAGCGGCACGTTGGCGCGCGTGCGCGACAGCGTGTACGACGCCTGGAACTGCGAGGCGCCCCACCGGCTGATCACTTGCGTCTGCAACGAGTGATACATCGAATGGCCGGTGTGCTGCCAGAACGTGATCCGCTGATCGCCGAATCCGTACGGCCGGACCGCGGGCGGGCTCCCGCTCGCCGCGCTGGCGTATTCCAAGCGGTCGTCGACGCCGTCGTGATCGATGTCGCCCGGCAGCACCTGGTTGATATCGGCCGAGGTGAGGAGATCGAGTCCCTTGTTGCCAACGTAGCCGACGTCCCACGTCGTATGCGCGAAGATCTCGCGCTGATACGAGAAGTTCCACTGCCAGTTGTGCGGCGTCTTCGCGGCCTGCTCGCGGCCGGCCTTGGGGACGCCCAGCGTCGTGCCGAAGCAGCCGCACGGATCCGCGTTCGTATCGAGCGTGCGGAGGCCGGTCACCGTCTTGATGAACGGTGGATTGTTCCCGATGTTCAACCCGGGACTGAGGCGCTCCCGCAGGTAGAATTCCCCGAGCCCTGCGCGAACCGCCGACTTTCCGTCGCCGTTGATGTCCCACGCGACGCCCACCCGCGGCGCGAAGTTGTTCTTGTCCTGCGGCACGAGCGAGCGGTTCGACGCGACGGTGCCTCCGAGCAGGCCCGCCTCCTTGCACCAGTTCGTGCCGGCTGGCTCCAGCAGTCCGTTACACGGATCGGTGCCGAGCGCCGCGCTGTAGACCGCCGGATCGAAGCTCATGATGCGGTCGTCCGCTGCGTACGGATTGAGGAAGAGCGAGTAGCGGATTCCGAAGTCAACCGTCATGCGGTCGGTGGCTTTCCACGAATCCGACACGTACGCTTCGGCATCCTTCCAGCGCTGCGGCACCTGCCGCTGTCCCGACGCTTC
>DATJFQ010000032.1:0-12484 GCA_035495555.1 Vicinamibacterales bacterium | reverse complement strand
CGGCGACATCGAGGTCGACACCGACCTGGCGCATGAGGCGTATAAAGAATGGATGCGGAACACGCGGCCCGCGCCCGGTCCGGGCGGGCTGCGGCGCCCGCTGTGGTTCGATCGTCCGCTTCGTCCAGTTGCTTCGGCGTATCGGCTAACCTGAGAACCGTTGTCCGTCGTCCGTCCCCCGTCGTCCGAAAGTGTGCTGCCATGTTTCTACGCTTCTACGATGAAGGCCTCGCACAAGCGTCGTTCCTGATCGCGTGCGACCGCACGCGCGAAGGGATCGTCATCGATCCGCGACGCGACGCGGCCGTGTATCTCGAAGCCGCACGACAGCATGGCGTGACGCTCGTGGCCGCGATCGAGACCCACGTCCACGCCGATTTCGTCTCTGGCGCGCATGAACTCGCGTCGGCCGGCGTCCGTGTCATCTGCGGTCCGGGATCCGCGTTGCACTACGACAACCACGAGGTCAGAGACGGCGAAGAGCTCGTGATCGGAGACGTCAGGCTGACGTTTCTGCACACGCCGGGTCACACCCCCGAACATATTTCGATCCTCGCAGTCACTCCCGGC
The DNA here is from genome assembly GCA_035495555.1 of Vicinamibacterales bacterium. GTDB lineage: Bacteria > Acidobacteriota > Vicinamibacteria > Vicinamibacterales > 2-12-FULL-66-21 > DATJFQ01. Next base: position 11,914 of record DATJFQ010000032.1, on the reverse strand, counting down.
AAGCCGTCGCGGCTCTTCACCGGCGATTTCCTGTTCGTGGGCGCAGTCGGCCGCCCCGATCTGCTCGGGACCGAACAAACGAAGCGCCTCGCCCACGACCTGTATGCATCGGTACAGCGCCTCTCGACGCTGGACGACGATATCGAAGTGCACCCGGGCCATGGGTCCGGATCGCTGTGCGGCGCCGGTATCGGACAGGAGCCGTCGTCCACGATCGGCATCGAGCGACGGCAGAATCCGATGCTCCAGTTCTCGAGCGAAAACGCGTTCGTGAGCGCCGTGCTCGGCGATCTGCCGGATACGCCCCCGTACTTCGCCCGCATGAAGCGCGTGAATCAGGAAGGGGCTCCTGTGCTGGGCCTGGCCAAGGGGCCTCGCCCCGTCCCCGCGATCAAGCCCGCTGCCGCAGCCGCGCTGGCGGCCGACGGGGTGCTGATCATCGATCTACGGGCGCCCGACGCGTTCGCCGCCGAGCATCCTTACGGTGCGCTGAACCTCGGCTACGGAAGCAAGGTGGGGTACTGGGCCGGGTGGGTTCTCCAACCCGACGAGCCGATGATTCTGCTCGCTGCAGCGCCGTCCGAGGCGCAAGAAGCGGCAATGCAGTTGCTCCGTGTCGGTCTGGATCGCATCGAAGGCCACGTCGCCGGCGGCTTCGATGCCTGGAAGGACGCCGCACTCCCGGTGGCTACGCTGAGCGTGAGGTCGCCATCCGATTTGAAGATCGCGCGTGAGTCGCACGAGCCTCTGACGCTCGTCGACGTCCGCACGCCGAAAGAATTTCTGGCCGGGCACATCGAGGGTGCAATCAACATCCCGCTCGGCGAATTGCGCTCGCGGATTGACGACGTGCCGCGGGGCGGGGCTATCGCGACGATGTGCGAGGCTGGCTATCGTTCCAGTCTGGCGGCAAGCATCCTCGAACGCGAGGGTGTGGCTGCGATTGTCAACATCGAGGGCGGCATGTCCGCGTTTCGCACGCTGGAGGCCACGTGAGCGATTCGGCACTTCTGAACGACGACGTTCGCCAGCGGCTGGACGAAGCGGTCACGCTGCAGCCGCTCACCCGGCTGACCGAGGCGGTCAAGCACACGCTGCAGGACGGTCTCCGCAGCGGCACGCTCGACGTCCCGGCGGGCATGCGCCAGCCGCGCACGGATACCTACGCGCGTCGTCTTCTGTATAGGGACCCGCAGGGCCGCTATTCGATGGTCGTGATGACGTGGGGACCGGGTCAGAAAACAGCGCTCCACGATCATGCCGGTATCTGGTGCGTGGAATGCGTGATGGACGGGACGATGGAGGTCGCGCAGTACGATCTGCTGTCGGAAGATGAAAAGGGTTTCCGGTTCGAGCGGCAGAATTGCGTCAAGGCCGGGCGGGGCGCTGCCGGCTGCCTCATTCCTCCGTTCGAGTACCACACGCTCGGGAATCTCGATGATTCACCGTCGGTCACGCTGCACGTCTACGGCGGCGACATGACGCACTGCCATGTGTTCGAACCGCAGGCCGACGGCGCCTGGCGGAAGGTGCGCAAAGCCCTGTCGTTTCATGAATGATGGCGAGCGGAAGGGATACTCACCGTTCCGCGGCTGTCCTCTTCACGGCGGCATGAGTACCCCGCCGCCGGCTGCATGCGGCTTCAGCACGGCATAGAGCGTCGACATAATTGGCGTCGGGACCCCGGCGCGCTGGCCGCGGCGCACCACCGCTCCCTGCAGCGCTTCCACCTCGATGCGTTTGCCTTGCGACAAATCGATCAGCAGCGACGCGCGCATCGTTCCCGGGATGCTGTCGACGTACGCAGGAATACGCTCGATGACGTCAGCGGCTACGGGCACCCCTTCTGCGCGCGCGACGCGCTCGACCTCGCGGCAGGCGTCGATGAAACACGCGCGCGTCACCGGGTCGGCCCAGAGCGGCCCGATCGGCAGGCGTGAAGCGCCGCAGAAACCGGCAACCGACGCGAGGAGGATGAACTTCTCCCAGATCGGAACCCGCGCATCGGCGACAGCTTCGGCCTGGATGTCCGCATCGAGCATCGCCGACTGAATGCGCCGGACGCGGTCCGACAGTCGCGGCAGCTCGCCGAAGACCTCCCCGAACACCACGCGACGATGGGTGCCGGTCTGCACGATGAGGCCAGGCGCCTCGAGCGCAGTCGCGATGTACGTGGTGCCGCCGAGCGTCCGGGCTTCGGTGGCGACCGCCGCGACATCCGACGCGCTGTCGACGCCGTTCTGCAGCGTAAGCACAGCCGTGTGCGTCCCGAGGAGCGGACGGATCATCGGTAGAGCCGATGTGTTGTCGTACGCCTTGACGGCAACGATGACGAGGTCGACCGGGCCGACTCGATCGGTGTGTTCTTCCGCTGCGGCGTTCGCCACGAAATCGCCGAGCGGGCTGCGGATTTCCAGCCCGCGCGCCCGGATCGCTTCGAGATGCGCACCTCGCGCGATGAACACGACGTCGTGCCCCGCGCGCGCGAGCCGCGCGCCGTAATAGCCGCCTACCGCACCCGAGCCGAGTATCCCGATGCGCACTGTGTGCCTCCAACGGCGCCCTGAATCGACCGCGCCTGTCAGATTCTAAACGGGGTAGAATGCCTTCTCCGGGGAGGGGGCATGGCCGCGCGCCTTACCACATACGTTGTCGTCGCGATCGTGTCCGCGACCCTGATCGCCGGGCTCATCGTCGGCGCCCAGCGCGACGACAATTCGGGCCCCGTCGATCTCATCATCCACAACGCGCACGTCTACACCGCCGACGCACACGGCACGATGGCGCAGGCGATTGCCGTACGCGGCAACACGATCCTGCGCGTCGGGAGCGACCGCGACGTACTGCGGTATCGCCGCCCGCAGACAGAGGTCATCGACGCGAACGGCGGCGCGGTGCTGCCGGGCTTCAATGACGCGCACGCGTCGCTGATTGCCGCGGGGTTATTGCAGCAGCAGGTCAACCTCACGGGCGCCGCGACCGTCGAGGACGTGCAGCAGCGGATCGCCGGCTGGGCCGATGCACACCCCGAAGCGCCCTGGATCACGGGACACGGCTGGACGCAGGATTCCTTTGCGGATGCCACGAAGGCACAACTCGACGCGGTCGTCGCCGATCGTCCGGTGGTGGTCCTGTCGCAGGACAGGACGGTCGCCTGGGTCAACTCCGCCGCGCTGCGCGCCGCGAACATCACACGCAAGAGCCGAATCGAAGCGAGCGACATCGCCCGCGACCGCCGCGGCGATCCGACGGGCGTGCTGCGGGGCGCCGCGGTGGCCCTGGTGCGCAACGCCATTCCAGCGCCATCGCGCGATGATCGCGCGGAAGCGCTCGCCGCGGCGCTCGATGAGGCGCCGCGCCACGGCATCACCAGCGTCCATGATTTCGTCGAGCAGATGCCCGACCTCGACTTCTACAAGGACCTGCGCACGGACACGCGCGCGCACGAAGACGTGCGCATATATCTCGGCATTACGGTCTCTTCCGGAGAGGACGCGAGCGCCAGACTCGAGAGCCTCGCAACGCACTTTCCCGACGACCCGTCAATCAAGGCCGGCGTGGCCTACGTCCGCGGTGCCGCATCGGTCGCCGATTTGCAGCGGACCGTCGCAGAGATCGACCGCCAGAAATGGCAGGTCGCGATTGAAGCCGGGGACGCCGAATCGGTGCACAACGCACTCGAGGCGCTCGAGTCCGCTGAACGGGTCAACACCGGTCGCAGCGCTGATCGCCGCGATCGGCTGGAGGGCGTCCGCGACGTGCAGGCCGCGGATCTTCGCGCGTTCAAGCGCGGGCGATGGCTCGCCGTCCTGTTTCCGTCGGAACGGCTCAATGTCAGTGACGATGCGCGTGCCGATGCGCCGTCGCTCGACGTGCTGCATCGACCGGCTCGCTCGCTTCAGGCGGCCGGGGCGCACCTGGCGTTCGGAACGAACGCGCCTGAAGGCCTCCCGGATCCGCTCGCCAGCATAGCCGCACTCATCTCGCGCCACACGGTGCCGGCAGAGGAGATCACCCTCGCGGCCGCTATCAACGCGTGGACCTCTGGCGCGGCATGGGCATCGTTCGATGAACACCGCAAGGGAACGCTCGAACACGGCATGCTCGCGGATCTCGTCATCCTGTCAGACGACATCTTCAAGATGCCCGCGGAGTCGATTGCCAGGGCGACGGTCGAAGTCACCGTCATCGACGGCCGCGTCGTCTATCGTCGAAAAACATAACGTAATCTCTCGCCGCAGGAGCGCTTGGAACTCTGGTGGCCATGTAGGGGGACTAGAGCGCGCTTGCGGGTGGCCGCGAACGGGGCGCCCCGCCAATCGCGAGGCGCGTCCTCGTCCACAGTTTTTTTTCGCGCCGAGCCATCCATCCCGCACTCAGTAAGGTCGATAGATCTTCCCGCCCTTCATGACGAACCTGACGTGGTGCAGGGCGGAGATGTCGCGCGTGGGATCACCGTCGAACGCCGCCAGATCGGCCAGCATGCCCGGTTTGATCGAGCCGATCCGGTTGTCCATGTGGAGAACGCGCGTGGCGATTGACGTCGCGCTGCGGAGCGCGTCGATTGGCGCCATCCCGTACTCCACCATCAGATCGAGCTCGCGCGCGTTATCGCCGTGGGTGAAGACCCCGACGTCGCTCCCGCTGATGATCGTGACGCCGGCTGCCAGCGCGGCCTTGAAGCTCTCGCGCTTGCGCGTGATCGATGCGGGCTCGGGCGAGGATCCCTTCTTCCACCCGCCGTACTGCGCGATGGCGTCGCCGGCCGCGAGCGTCGGGCAGAGCGCCACGTTGTGCTCCTTCATCAGCCTGAAGACCTCCGGAGTGCCGCTGTCGCCGTGCTCGATGGTCTCGACGCCGGCCATGATGGCGCGTCGCATACCTTCGGCGGTGGTCGAATGCACGGTCATCGGCCGTCCGCTACTGCGCGCGGTTTCGACCATGGTGCGCATCTCCTGCTCGGAGAAGGTCGGTTCGGCTTCGCCGTGCGCACCCCAGCGATAGTCGGCGTAGACCTTCACCCAGTCGGCCCCATGCCCGATCTGATCGCGGACAACGCGGATCACGGAATCGCCGTCGGCTTCTTCGCCGCCGAGCGGCACACGCCACTCGGGAGCGAATCCCTTCGGGCCGTAGCTGCCGGTCGCGACGATCGCGCGCGTCGACACGAGCATTCTCGGGCCGGGGATGATGCCCTGCTCTACCGCCTGTTTCAACTCGACGTCCGCGTAACCGGCGCCTTCCGTTCCCAGATCGCGAATCAGCGTGAACCCCGCCATGAGCGTGTCGCGCAGATGATTGGTCGCACGTGCGACCCGCAGGCCGATGCCTTCGTGAAGCACCTGATCGTTCCACGAGGTTTCGTTGTAGGGGTGCAGCAGCACGTGCGAGTGCGCCTCGACAAGGCCGGGGGTCAGCGTCGTGCCAGGCATGTTCACGACGGCAGCCCCTGTCGAGTCCATCGACGCAGCAGGACCGGCGGCTTCGATGCGATCGCCGCGTACCCGGACGGCCCACCCCTCGTGAACAACGTCACCGTCAAACACGCGCGCGGGCCGAAGCACCGTCACGCCCTGGTCACGCGCGGGCTGTTGCGCTTGCGCCGCGAGCACCGCCGGGGTGAGCAGTGCAAGAAACACGAAAACTTTTTGCACGGTCATCTCTCCTCGAACGTCAAGACCATCTGCACCCGATATCGCCCACCATCGATTTGTCGGAGCAGCAGGAGCGCGCCTGGCTGGCCGGGTGCGACGACGGGGCCGGCGGGCCGCATCGCCGATGCCCAATCGGGCAGCGTGATCTCCTGTCCCTCGCGGAGGGCCGCATCATAGAGCGGTGCGACGATGAGGCCCGTCGCATCGATGGTCCGGAGGGCTCCAGACGTGCGCAGGTCGCCGAGGTCGTCGATTGTCGCAATCGGGACCAGCGTTCGCTTGCCGTCCACCAGGCGCACGCGCCTGTTGACGTTGATGCCGATGTCGGCGGTAAACGGCGGAACGCCGGCGCCGTTCACGACGGTGGCATTCCGAACGAGTGCCGTCAGCATCCGGGACTGGTTCACCGGCAGCGACTCGTACCGCGATGCATCCGCCTTGTCGACCCGGCCGGTTGCGAGCGCATCAAGTGCAGAAAGGATCCCGATGAAGTTCATCCGTACGAGCGGCGGGTCGGGATCCGCCGAGGGGTACGGGCCGGTTTCGATCAACACGACCGGCGTCCCCCAGAGCGTCAGGTTGTCGCCGAAGGCGCGGACCTCGAAATCGTCGTCGTAGCGGCCGATCTGACCGGACGCAAATGGCTCCAGCGCGTCGCGAATGACGGCGCAGATCTTCCTCGTGAGACGGCGGCCCGCGTTCTCGTCTTTGTCCTTGTTGAAGGCGACCGACAGCAGCGAGATCGACGCGGGTTTCGGCGGATCGCCGACGGAGGTCCGCCAGTTCTCGTTGTGGAGATTGAACCCGACGGACGGATTGAATCGGTCCCGGACGGCTTTGAGCGCGCGCCCTTCAGGCGTCTGGAGCCGAAGCGCGTCCCGATTGATGTCGATGCCCTGAGCATTGCGGCGCTGGAACCGCTCCGCCCCGTCGGGATTCAACATCGGTATCACGTAGAGCGTCAGCTCGGAGAGCAGGCGCCGCACGTTCTCGTCGGTGTGGTGTCGATCGAGATACTCGAAGATGTCGAAGAGCGCCGCGGTTGCCGTCGGCTCGTCGCCGTGCATCTGTGACCACAGCAGAATGCGCCTGGACCCCTGTCCGATGGTGACCAGCTCGATGTCGCGTCCCTCGACTGACCGGCCGACGGACTCGACGTGAAACAGATCGGGATTCTTTCGAGAGATCGCCTGCAGTCGGCGCTGCACTTCCGAGTAGTCGAGCAACGGGGGGAGCGGTGGCGAGACGTGCTCGGCATCCCAGATCGTCGCGAGCGCCTGCGGCGTCACCTCCGTCGGGGTACGTTGCGCTGGCCGCGCCGCGAGGAGCGCCATTGCGCAGGGAATGAACAGCACGAATCGACCACGGCGAAGCATGCGCGCATTTCTATCACGAGTCGCGCACCGAGGTCCCGTCCGCGCGCGGGGTTGTATCATGAGACCGCATGGACGACAGCACGATTGCCGTCAAGGCCCGCGAGGTCATGCCGGAAGCCGCGAAGACGCTGCCGGCGCGCTACTACACCGATGCGGCACTCTTCGAGCGCGAGCTCGATGGTCTGTTCGGGCGCATGTGGTTCTGCGCCGGTCGCTCGGCCGAAATCGCGCGGCCGGGGCAATACGTGCTCCGACAGCTGAACGGCTTCAACGTCATCGTGACGCGCAGCGCGGATGGGAGCGTGCAGGCCTTCCACAACGTCTGCCGCCATCGCGGCACGCAGTTGTGCACCGAGACGACGGGCCAGTTCGCCGGCAGCATTCAGTGCCCGTATCACTCGTGGACGTACGACCTCGAAGGACGGCTGATCGGCGCGCCGCACATGGACGAAGTGCCGCACTTCCGGAAGCAGGACTACCCGCTGCTGCGCGTCCACGCCGACGAGTGGGACGGCCACGTGTTCCTCAACCTGTCGGGCGAGGGGACGCTTCGCGAACAGCTCGGACCGCTGGTCGACAAGTTCCGCGACTGGCGCATGGCCGACCTGCGGCTGGGCCGCCGCATCGTGTACGACGTGAAGGCGAACTGGAAATTGATCATCCAGAACTACAACGAGTGCCTGCACTGCCCCAACCTGCACCCGGCGCTCAACAAGCTGTCGCACTATCTGAGCGGTGAAAACGAACCGCTGCACCCGACGTACATGGGGGGCCGGATGGATTTGCGCCCGGGCGTGCAGACGCTCACGTGGGACGGAACCTGCCGGCGCGAGCTGCTGCCCGGACTCTCGGAAGACGATCGCCGCCGCGTTTACTACTACGCGATCTTCCCCAACATGCTCCTCAGCCTGCACCCCGACTACATGATGGTCCACACGCTGTGGCCCGTTGCCGCCGACCGCACGATCAACGTCTGCGAGTGGCACTTCCAGCCGTCGGAGCTGGCGCGCGCGGATTTCGACCCGTCGGATTGCGTGGAGTTCTGGGACCTGACGAACCGGCAGGACTGGCACGTATGCGAGCTGTCGCAGGCCGGCATCAGCTCACGCGCGTACGTTCCGGGTCCGTATTCGAATCGCGAGGACCTGCTCTACGCGTTCGACCGATTCATCGTCAATTTTCACGAGACCTCCCGCGGGTGACGGCGAGAGCGTTGTCTTTCAGAAATTCGGCAACTTCGTTTTCCGCGGTGGATTGAAGAACGGCGTCTTCACCACCTTCGCGCCGACCTTGTGGCGCGTGGCCTCAACCGTGACTTCCATCTGAAGCTGGGTGCCTTCCGAGAAGTGCGGCCGATCGAGGGTGGCGAGCGCGATCATGCGCTTCAGCACCGGCGACCACGTCGTCGACGTCGCTCGCCCGACCTGCCGGCCGTTTCTGTAGACGGGAACGGCGACGCGCGAGGCGGTCGCTGCCACGGCGGGCGCAAGACCGACGCGTTCGTAGATGCGCTCGACTTCGTTCCAGTCGATTTCGAGTCCCACAATCTGTCGGGCCGGGCCGCGCGCGTGTTCGTCGCGGAGCGCGCGCTGCCCCACGAACCGTCCCTTATCGAGGTCGACGAGGCGGGCGAGCCCCATCTCGTACGGCGAGTACTTCTGCGGCGCAATCATCGCCTTGCGGCTGCTGAAGAAATCCACCTCGATGAGGAGCAGCCCCGCTTCGATGCGCGCGACGTCGAGCGCCAGCATGCCCGCCGGCTTGATGTCGAACGGCCGGCCGGCCGTCATCAGCGCGTCCCACACGTCCACGGCACGCTCCGCGGGGATCCACACTTCATAGCCAAGATCGCCCGTGTAGCCGGTGCGTGAGATGTCGACCGGCACACCGGCAATCGTCCCGCTCGTCACCCGGAAGTACTTGAGGTGCTCGATATCCGCCTGTGCCGCACTCCGCAACAGCCGCGCCGTCGTCGGGCCCTGCAGCGCGAGCGCTGCGACCTGTTCGGAAATGTCTTCGATGTCGACGCGGAGACCCGCGGCGTTCTGCCGGAACCAGCGGAGGCTCGGATCCGCCGCGGTCCAGCGGAACGTCTGCTCGCCGAGCCTCGAGACGGTCCCATCGTCTATGACCTTCCCGTGCTCGTCACACCATGGGGTGTAAAACACCTGGCCGACCGCCATCTTCGAGACGTCGCGGGTGATCAGCCGATCGACGAGCCGTGATGCGTCAGGTCCGGTGACGAGATACTTGAAGAGCGGCGAGACGTCGATGAGCGCCGAGGCGTTGCGTATCGCGTTGTACTCGTGCTCGTGGTGACTCTCGTACGCGCTGACCGCGTAATAGCCTGACCACTCGCGATAATTCAGGCTCTCGCAGAGCGCGAGCGTCCGTTCGTGGACGGCGGTTCCGATCGGCATGCTGCATTATAATGACGCCACCATGCGCCCGGCGGCCCACCTGCTCGTGCACACGCTGCTGCTGGGCAACCAGACCCGCTCCGCCGGCCTCTCGCCGGTCCGCTAGCATCACGAGCAATTCAGCCGTGGTCTGCCGACCTTCTGGCATTCCGCTCTTCGGCAGCCGTCTTTCGGCAGTCTTTGATTGACACACATGCACTACGACGCCATCGTCATCGGCGGCGGCCATAACGGTCTGGTCACCGCGGCCTACCTCGCACGAGCGAAACGGAAGGTGCTCGTCCTGGAGCGACGTCACGTCCTCGGCGGCGCCGCCGTCACCGAAGAGATCTTCCCCGGATTCAAATACTCGGTCTGTTCGTATGTCGTCTCGCTGCTGCGGCCTGAAATCATCCGCGACCTGGATCTGCCTCGGCACGGCCTCGAGATCCTGCCGCTCGACGGCACCTTCACGCCGATGCCGAGCGGCGACTACCTGTGGCGGGTCAACGATCACGCGAAGACGCGGAGGGAAATCGCGCGGCACTCGAAGGTGGACGCGGAAGCGTACGAGGAGTACGGCAAGGCGATGGTGGAGATGGGGCGGTTCGTAAAGCCGATTCTCAACATGACGCCGCCGGATCCGACGTCGCTCGACCCGCGTGGGCTCATGGACCTGCTGTTTCTCGGGCGCCGGTTTCAGTCGCTCTCGGACGAGGACAAGTACAACCAGGTGCAGCTCATGACCATGAGCGCCGTCGATTTCCTCGATCAGTGGTTCGAGACCGACGTGCTCAAGGCGACGATGTCGGCGTCGGGCATTATCGGGACGTTCCTGGGCGTGCGGTCGCCGGGGACCGCCTACGTGCTGCTCCATCACTACATGGGTGAGATCGACGGAGCGTTCCGGTCGTGGGGACTGTCGCGCGGCGGCACCGGGGCAATCTCGAACGCGATCGCCGCGGCGGCGGTGGAGGCCGGAGCCGAAATCCGCACGGAAACGGCTGTCTCGAAGATCATGGTGAAGGAAGGCACCGCCGTCGGCGTCGTGCTGGAGAACGGCGACTATTTCACCGCGAACGTCATCGCGTCGAGCCTCGACCCGCGACAGACGTTCGTCAAGATGACTGGCGAAGAACACCTGCCGGCGGACTTCATGGAGGACGTCCGCCGCTACAAGTTCCGCGGCTCGTCGGGCAAGGTGAACATGGCGCTCGATGCGCTTCCGAACTTCACGTGCCTGCCAGGAGAAGGACCGCACCTGCGCGGCGCCATCTCGATTTCGCCGAGCGTCGAGTATATGGAGCGCGCGTACGACGAAGCCAAGTACGGGCGCTTCTCGCAACGGCCGTACATCGACATGGTCATTCCGAGCCTGACCGATCCTTCGGTGGCGCCGCCGGGAAAACACGTAATCTCCTGCTTCGTGCAGTACGCGCCGTATCACCTCAAGGACGGCACCTGGGACGAACAGAAGGACGCCTTCGGCGACACCGTGGTGAACACGCTCGCGGAATACGCGCCGAATATCAAGGACATCATCCTGCACCGGCAGGTCGTCACGCCACTCGACCTCGAACGTGAGTGGGGCTTGAGCGAGGGCAACATCTTTCAAGGGGAATTGACGCTGGAGCAGTTGTTCTTCCTTCGCCCGGCCCCGGGATGGGCGCAGTACAAGACGCCGGTGAAGAACCTGTACGTCTGCGGCTCGGCCACGCATCCCGGCGGCGGCATCATGGGCGCGCCGGGACGGAACGCCGCGTTGCGGATTCTGCGCGAGACGTAGCGCGCAGGAATCGGAAGTCGGAAGTCGGGAGTCGGGAGTCAGAATGGAGAAGACCATGGCCAAAGCGCCGGCGCGCGGCTTCAAGGATTTGGACCTCTGGCAAAAGAGCCACGCCTTAGTGCTGATGGTTTACCAATCAACCAGGCGTCTTCCCAAAGAGGAGCTGTTCGGGCTCACCTCTCAGATGCGGCGGGCGGCCGTTTCCGTTCCGGCCAACATCGCGGAGGCATTTAAGAAGCGCGGTAAGTCCGATAAGGCACGCATTCTTAACGTCGCTCAAGGGTCGCTCGAGGAGCTGCGCTATTACTGCATCCTATGCGGAGACCTTGGTTATCTGCCTCAGGAAACCGCGTCTGAAGAAATTGAGCGTGTCGCGCGCATGCTAGGCGCGTACATTCAAGCGATTCTGAATTCTGTTTCGTGATCTCCTGGATTCAGCATTCCGTTCTGACTTCCGACTTCCGACTTCCGACTTCCGACTTCCGACTTCTGACTTCCGACTTCTATGCTCGATTCAGTGATCATCGGCGGCGGACACAACGGCCTGGTGACCGCGTTTTACCTCGCGAAAGCGGGCAGGAAGCCACTCGTGCTCGAACGGCGGCCCATCGTGGGCGGCTGCGCGACGACGGAGGACTTCGCTCCCGGCTACCGATCGCCGGTGCTCGCCCACACGCTCGGTCCGATTCGGCCGTCGAT
>DATJFQ010000031.1:0-35792 GCA_035495555.1 Vicinamibacterales bacterium | reverse complement strand
TCGTCCTTGCGGCCCAGTTCCTTCTGGATCGCCTTCATCTTCTCGTTGAGGTAGTACTCCTTCTGCGCCTTCTCCATCTGCTTCTTCACGCGAGACTGGATGCGGCGATCGACCTGGAGCTTGTCCACCTCGGCTTCGAGGAGTCCGATGATCCGGTTCAGCCGCTCGACGGGGGAGATGATCTCGAGCAGGTTCTGCTTTTCGTCCACGCCGACGACGAGGTGCGCGGCAATCGTGTCGGCAAGCTTGCCCGGGTCGTCCACGCGGACGGCGGCAATCATGGCGTCGTAGTTCAGGTTGTTCGAGAGCTTCACGTACTGCTCGAACAGCGACACGACCTTGCTCATCGTGCTTTCCGCGTCGACGCCCGTCTCCTTGTGTTTCGGGACGATCTTCACGACGACCCGGTAGAAGCCCTTGTCTTCCTTCCACTCGACCGCGCGCGCGCGCTCGATGCCTTCGACGAGCACCTTGATGTTGCCGTCGGGCAGCTTCAGACTCTGGACGATGTTGGCGACGCAGCCCATCGTGTAGATGTCCGCAGGCTGCGGCTCGTCGGTCTGCGCATCATGCTGCGCCGCGAGGAAAATCCGCTTGTCCTTCCCCAGCGCATGCTCCAGCGCGCGGGTAGACGACGGCCGTCCGATCACGAACGGCATCATCATGTGCGGGAAGACAACGACGTCCCGGAGCGGGACGATGGGAAGAGTCTCGTAAAGTTCCATGGTTGAGAAAGTTGCCAGTTGTCAGTTTCCAGTTGCCAGGCACGAACCAGCTGGCTACTGGCCACTGGCCACTGGAAACTATCCTGCTTTTTCGATCAGCGTGATCGGCTTTTCTTTGGACTGGACCACTTCGCGCGTGATGACGCACTCGCGGACCTTCTTCTGGCCCGGCAGCGAGTACATCAGATCGAGCATCAGGTCCTCGATAATCATGCGCAGGCCGCGCGCGCCGATCTTGCGCGCCAGCGCCTGTTCCGCGATCGCTTCGAGCGAGTCGTCCGTGAAGCGCAGCTTCACGTTCTCGTATTCGAACAGCTTCTGGTACTGACGCGTGATCGCGTTGCGAGGTTGCGTGAGGATCTGGACCAGCGCCGCCTTGTCGAGCTCGTGGAGCGTGCCGACGACGGGGAGGCGGCCGACGAACTCGGGAATGAGCCCGTACTTGATCAGATCCTCCGGCTCGACCTGTTCGAGCGTGGTGCCGATGTCGCGATTCGTCACCGACTGCACGTCCGCCCGGAACCCGAGCGTCTTCTTCCCGGTGCGGCGCTCGATCTGCTTCTCGAGGCCGACGAAGGCGCCGCCGCAGATGAACAGGATGTTCGTCGTGTCGACCTGGAAAAACTCCTGGTGCGGGTGCTTGCGGCCACCCTGCGGCGGCACGTTGGCGACCGTACCCTCGAGGATCTTCAGCAGCGCCTGCTGGACGCCTTCACCCGAGACGTCGCGCGTGATCGACGGGTTCTCGTCCTTGCGGCAGATCTTGTCGACTTCGTCGATGTAGATGATGCCCTGCTGGCACTTCTCGATGTCCCCGCCGGCCGCCTGCAGCAGCTTCAGAATGATGTTCTCGACGTCCTCGCCGACGTAGCCGGCCTCGGTCAGCGTCGTCGCGTCGACGATCGTGAAGGGGACCGAGAGGAGCTTGGCCAGCGTCTGCGCCAGCAGCGTCTTGCCGGTGCCGGTCGGGCCAATCAGCAGGATGTTCGATTTCGTGAGCTCGATGTCGTTGCGCGACCGGGACTGCTTCTGGATCTCGATGCGCTTGTAGTGGTTGTAGACCGCGACGGCGAGCTTCTTCTTGGTCTGTTCCTGGCCGATGACGTATTCGTCGAGGAACTTCTTGATTTCCTGCGGGACCGGCAGGGACGAGCGCGCGCCCCCGCGCGCCTCGAACCGGTTGTCGTCCGCGATGATGTCGTTGCAGACCTCGACGCACTCGTCGCAGATGAAGACGGTCGGCCCGGCAATCAGCTTGCGGACGTCGTTCTGGTCCTTGTTGCAGAACGAGCAGCGGAGAATTTCGCCTTCGCCGTTCTTTTTCACCATAAAGAGAACCCAGAAGCTACCAGCCCCCAGTTCCCGGTGTCCAGTTCACTGAGGAAGCCCGGCGTCAGGCTTGAACTGGCCACTGGCAGCTGGTAACTGACTGCTTCATGCGCGTTTGCGGATGACGTCGTCAATAATACCGTATTCCTTCCCCTGCTCCGCCCCCATGATGTAGTCCCGTTCCGTATCGTCCTGGATGCGTTTCAGGGGCTGGCCGGTGTGCTGCGCGAGGATTTGGTTCAGGCGCTCGCGGGTCCGCAGCAGCTCGCGGGCGTGGATGTCGATATCCGTCGTCTGGCCCCCCAGGCCCTGCACCCACGGCTGGTGGATGAGGATCCGGGAGTTGGGAAGCGAGAAGCGCTTGCCTTTCGCGCCGGCGGCCAGCAGCACGGCCGCGACCGACGCCGCCTGGCCGATGCAATACGTCTGCACGTCCGGCCTGATGAACTGCATGGTGTCGTAAATGGCCATGCCGGCGGTCACCACCCCGCCCGGGCTATTGATATAGAGGAGGATGTCCCGATCCGGGTCCTCCGCTTCGAGGAACAGCATCTGGGCGATGACGAGGTTCGCGATGCTGTCGTCGATCGGCGTCCCGACGAAAATAATGCTGTCCTTGAGCAGGCGCGAAAAGATGTCGTACGCCCGCTCCCCGCGGTTGGTCTGTTCGACCACCATGGGGACCAGCTGCGAATAGGAAGGTTGCGCCATGCGAAAATGCGTCCGCCGGAACGAGAAACGGCTATCGAATTGTTGTGGGGAGGCTCAGGAGGTCTGCCTTACTTACGTTTGTAAGATTGTAGCACGCGAGAGCAGGAAATCAATGGTCCGCTCGCGGCGCAGGCCGGAATACAAACGCCCGATCCCCCCCTCCTTCTCCAGACGGGCCTTCACGGCCGCCGGCGTGCGGCCCGTGCGCTCGGCATATCTGGCGATCTCGGCGTCCACCTCATCGTTCGATACGCCGATCTGCTCGCGCCGGGAGACTTCGTCGAGCACCAGGGCGCCGCGCACCGCTTCGGCGGCCGCGTCGCGCTGACGATCCCGGAATTCTTCCCAGTTGATGTTCGTCTTCATCGGATCGATCTGCTGATCGATCAGTCGGCGGACGAACTCTTCGACCCGACGGTCGATTTCGCGTTCGAGGAGCGCCTGCGGCACCTCGAACGGGACGCGCGAGGCGAGCTGCTTCATCAGCTCCCCGCGAACCTCGCGCTCGGCTTCGTGACGCGCTTCGTGCTCGAGATCCTCGCGGATGCGCTGCCGGAGCGCCTCGAGCGATGCGAAGTCGCCGACGTCTTTCGCGAACTCGTCGTCGGCATCCGGCACGACGCGCTTACGGACGGCCTTGATCACGACGTCGTAGCGAACCGTCTTCCCGGCAAGCTCCGCAATCGTGTACTCCGCCGGGTAGGCGACGTCGAACGACTTCGTCGCGCCAGCCGTGAGGCCTGAGAGCTGCTCGTCGAAGCCGGGCGGATTCGCCGGGGCGCCGATGTCGACGGTGACGTTCTCGTGCCGGTCGGATTCGCCCTCCGCCTGCGGCGCCGGTTCGGCATCCGTCAGGACGATGCCGGAAGCGCTCTCGTCGCGCGCCGTGCGCGTCAGATCGAGCAGGACGGAATCTCCGACTTCGACCCCGCGATCCTCGACCGGTTCGTATCGCGCGGAGCGCTCGCGAAGCTGCGAGAGCGCCTGCTCGACGGCGGCATCGGTGACGACGACCGGGGCGCGGCGAAGTTGAATCGTACCGTAATCGCCCGGATCGATTGGCGGCACCGTATCGAAGGTCGCCGTGAACTTGAGCGGCTGTCCTTCCTCGACGACGACATCCTTGATATCGGGCGTATCGACCGGTTCGACACCTTTTTCGCGCAGCGCTTCGTCCACCGCGCGAGGGATCAGGCCGTGCGCCACATCGTGCAGGATCTGATCGCGAAAACGCTGGCGGACAATCTTCGCCGGGACCTTCCCCGGACGGAAGCCGGGGATCCGCGCCGCCTTGCTGTAGTCGCGGGAAACCTTGTCGATCTCCGCGTCGACCACCTCGCTGTCGATTTCGACGACCAGGTTCTTTCTGGTGTCGCTCACGTCGATGAAGTCTTTTTTCATTATCAGCCGGGGGCTTCGTTCCTGCCGGGCGCCTCGTTCGCGCTCGTCGTCGTACCTATCTCCGCGCTCCAGCGGTGCCGGCGCCCTTTGCACGCTTTCCTGTGTTCAACTCTTCAGAAGGCCCCGGAACAGTGACCATCATATCGGCAGGTCGGGACCGCGCACTGGCCTCGGATTTTCACGGATTTACCCAGGATTCGCTACGCCGGGAGCCGCAGAACATCCGATAGTACTATGGAACGGGCAAGAAAGTGGCGGCGGGGCGACTCGAACGCCCACGGCTTGCGCCGGCAGATCCTAAGTCTGCTGTGTCTGCCAATTTCACCACGCCGCCTCGTCCACGATTCTAGCCCGACTTCCGGCACCGAGCACCAAGCACCGAGCACCAAGCACCCCGCACCGAGCACCGAGCACCCCGCACCGAGCACCGAGCACGAAGCACCGAGCACCGCACGCGCAGCGCGCCATACCGCTGAGGAATCGGCGCTTGCACTGGCCTGTGCTCAGGAGGGAGACACAGATGAAGCATGTGTTCACAGCAGTCTGCCTTTCTGCGATGTGCGCCGTCGGACTGTCGGCCCAGCAATCGGCGAAAGACACGAAACAGAGCGGCCCCGATCAGTGGACCAAGCCGATGACGGTGACGGGTTGCCTGCGCGCGGGCCTCACAGCGGGGACGTTCGATTTGACGCACGTCAAAGGCCTCCCGGCGGAGCACGATATGGCTACGACTGGCACGACCGGAACCTCCGGCTCGAGCGCCGCGACGACCGCGTCGAAGTCGCCGGAGGCGAACGATACGGTCACGCTGACATCGGAAGGGACCGTCGACCTCGGCCAGCATGTCGGGCAGGAAATCAGGGTCACCGGCCGCATGCCGAAGAAAGACAGCCGTCATATCACCGAAGGCGCTGGCGTCGACCAGCAGTCGTCGGGCGGCGCGGTGAGCGCCGGCGGCCAGCCGTCCGGCATGTCCACGATGACCTCGGGTCACGGCATCGGTGGCGGGAGCGCGCGTGCGTTGCGCGTGTCCGCGGTTCAGATGGTGTCGTCGAGCTGCTCCGATAGCGGCAAATAGGCCGTGCAGAGTAGCGCGATTTATCTCCGCCTGTAGTCGGCTGAGACGCTGATTCCGGTGCCGCTGAACAATTGACCGTTCACCCCGAGGCGCGGCAAACGGCAACGCATTTGGCGTAGTTCCTGCACAGGTGAGCGTGCTCGGTTTCTGCCCACTGTGGTGGGTGGAGGAGGATGACTTCATGAAGCGTGTGTTATTCGCAACCTGCATCGCGGCGGCCTGCGCAGTCGGGCTCTCCGCGCAGCAGACGACCACGGCACAGTCGGGACGACGGATGGGCGGGCCGATGACGCTGACAGGCTGCGTCAAGGCGGGTGAGACATCGGGTACGTACATGCTCACAAACATCCAGCGCGGTGATACCGGGATGGGGTCCGGCTCGACCACGACGACAGCCGGCGCGGCCACGACGACGGCCAGCGGCTCAGGGATGGGTCAAGGCATGGGACGCGGCATGAATCAGATCATGCTGAACGCGAGCGGTGACGTCGACCTGAGCGCCCACGTCGGCCACAAAGTGGAAGTGACGGGCACGATGAGCGGCGGCCGTGGACGGATGGGCGGCGGCGCGGCGACGACGACCGAATCGGGCGGCTCCTCAGCGGCCGGCGGGTCGACGACGGCCGGCGCGGCCACGACGACGGCCGGTCAGGGCGGCGGACGCGGCATGCGGACGATGAGCGTGACGTCGCTCAAGATGGTCTCGACCGACTGCGGCAACTAGCCCGCACCGAACAAGGAAGAAGGAAGAAGGGCCAGCGCGGGTCCGTCCGGCTGGCCATTTTTGTGTCGGCGCCGTTCGATGTCGGTGAGGGCAAGGAGACGGTCATGGCTCGTTCGATGTGGAAAGGCTCGATCGCGTTCGGACTGGTGAATATCCCGATAGAGCTGTATAGCGCGGTCCGCGATCATCGTCCCAAATTCCGCCTGCTGCACGCGAAGGACGAGGCGCCCGTCCGGTACGAACGCGTCTGCCAGACGGAAGGGAAGCCCGTCGCGTGGGAAGATCTCGTGAAGGGCTACGAATACGCGAAGGGGCAGTTCGTCGTCCTCACGAAAGACGATTTCAAGACCGCGGCGGTCGAGAAGACGAAAACGATCGACATCCTCGACTTCGTCGATCCGAAAGAAGTGGACGAGCGGTATTTCGAGACCCCGTACTATCTGCAGGCGGGGAAGGGGGCGGATCGCGCGTACGCGCTCCTGCGCGAGGCGATTCGCGATTCGGGACGCATCGGCATCGCAAAGATCATCCTGCGCGACACCCAGCACCTCGCCGCGCTCGAAGCCATCGGCGACGCGCTCGTGCTCACGATGATGCGCTTTTCGGACGAGTTGGCCGACCTTGGCGAGTTCACGTTCCCGAAGAAGACGGAGATCCGCAGCTCTGAATTGAAGATGGCGCGTCAGCTCGTCGACTCGCTTGCGTCCGAGTGGAATCCCGACAAATACACCGACGAGTACCGGGATAATTTGCTGCGGCTCATCAACGCGAAGATCAAGGGCAGAGCTCCGAAACTGCGCGAGATGGAGACGACGCCGCAGGGCGCGGAAGTCGTCGATCTGATGGCGCGGCTGCGCGCGTCGCTGGAAGGCCGCAACGCCTCACATGCGGGCACCACCCGGAAGACGCGAGCGTCCAAACATCGGAAGTCGGGCCACCGCAAGAAGTCCGCGGCGTAAGATCGAGGGCGCCGGTCCGCGGCGCCGGCGAGTCTACGTGCCCAGGAGGTCCTCGTGAGCGTTCACCCGCCGGCGGTTGTCGTCCCCCTCGATCGAGACACCGCCATCGCCTGGTATCGGCGCAACCGCGCGCGATCGCGCGCGATCTTCGACCTGATCGATCCGTCGGCCTACTATTCGCGGCCGATCGCCCTCCGCAATCCCATTGTGTTCTACGAAGGCCACCTGCCCGCGTTCAGCGTCATCGCGTTCCTGCGTCGTGGCCTCGGACGGCCGTCGGTCGACGAACGGTACGAGACGCTCTTCGCGCGGGGGATCGATCCCGACAGCGTCGACGCGGCCGTCCCGCGCAGCGGCGCGTCGACGATCTGGCCGTCGCGGGACCAGGTGCTCGAGTTTGCGCGCCGGTGCGACGAGGCGATTGTGGACGCGCTCGAGCGCAGTCCGGAGTTGCCGCTCGAAGGGCTCTACACGGCGCTGGAGCACGAGGCGATGCACCAGGAGACGCTGCTTTACATGTGGCATCGCTTGCCGTACGCGCAGAAGCGCGAGGCGGGAGACGCGAGGCGTGAGGCGGGAGGCGCGAGGCGCGACGCGGGAGGCGTGGGGCGCGAGGCGGTTCTGGTTCCGGCGGGCGATGCGGTGATCGGCGCGGATCGCTCCGCGGTGCCCTTCGGGTGGGACAACGAGTTCGATGCGCACCGCGTGCACGTACCGGCGTTCGAGATCGACGCGCTGCCGGTGACCAACGGCGACTACCGGGAATTCGTCGACGCCGGCGGCTATTCACAGCGCGACCTCTGGTCCGACGAGGGCTGGTCGTGGATTCATTCGGAAGATGTCGCGCATCCGGCCTTCTGGATCGACGAGGCAGAAGTGTCGCGCAACGCCCCTCCCGCCTCCCCTCTCGCGCCTCGCGAGTGGCGCTGGCGCGGCATGTTCGAGGACGTTCCGCTGCCGCTGGACTGGCCGGTTTACGTCAGCCAGGCGGAGGCATCCGCCTATGCGCGCTGGAAGGGGCGCCGGCTGATGACCGAAGCCGAGTTTCATCGCGCCGCGTACGGAACACCCGACGGCGAGGACGTCGCGCAAGCGCCGCCGGGACACTTCGATTTCGCCGGCTTCGACCCGATACCGGTCGGGTCGTTTGCGCCGTCGCCCTTCGGCATCTTCGATCTCGTGGGCAACGGGTGGGAATGGACCTCGACGGTGTTTGCGCCGTTCGACGGCTTCACGCCGATGGGGTCGTATCCGGAGTACTCGGCCGACTTCTTCGACGGCCTGCACTATGTGATGAAAGGCGCATCGCCGGCGACGGCGCGAGAGCTCGTGCGCCCCAGCTTCCGCAACTGGTTTCGCGCGAACTATCCGTACGTGTACGCGAAGTTCCGCACCGTCCGCGCATGAGCGCCAGATGACGAAGAACACGACACCTGTGACGGCCACGAACACACGCGAGGAGATGCGCGCCGCATCCGAGCGCCTCCTGGCCGATTTCGCGTCCGACGTCGGCCGCGACCTCGCGCTGTCGCCGAAGCAGTTGCAGTCGAAGTACCTCTACGACGACCTCGGCTCGTCGCTGTTCGAGGCGATCTGCCGGTTGCCGTGGTATCGGATCACGCGCGCGGAACGCCGGCTCCTCGAGGCGCACGCACCCGCCATCGTCGACGTACTGACGTCGGGCGATCGACAGGCCGAACCCCTGTTCGTCGAGCTGGGATGCGGCAGCGGCGAAAAGCTCGCGATTCTGGCGGAAGCGCTCGGCGCGGCTGGCGGCCGCGGCCGCGTGCATCTCATCGACATTTCCCGGCAGGCGCTCGAACAATCGGAGCGCGCGCTCGGCCGGTTACGTCATTTCTCCATCGTCGGCCATCGCAATACCTACGAAGAGGGGCTGCGGCACGTCGCGGCTGAGCGCCGGCCCGGCAGCCAGATGCTCGTGCTCCTGCTCGGGTCGAATATCGGCAACTTCGACGAGCCCGCCGCGCATGAATTCGTCCGCGGCATCCGCGATGCGCTTGCGCCAGGAGACTTCCTGCTGCTCGGCGCCGACCTGGTGAAGCCGGAACGCGATCTGATGCTCGCCTACGACGATCCGCTCGGGATCACGGCGGCGTTCAATCGCAATCTGCTCGTGCGAATCAATCGCGAGCTTGGGGGGACGTTCGATCTCGCCGGGTTCGCGCATCGCGCCGTATGGAACCGGCGGATGCAGCGGATCGAAATGCACCTGGAAAGCCTCGCGCCGCAACTCGTGATCATTCCCGCGGCCGACGTGGAAGTGGCGTTCGAGGCGGGCGAGCGGATTTGGACCGAAAGCTCCTATAAGTACGAGCGCGAGCAGATCGACGATCTCGGCGTCGAGGCCGGGTTCACCGTCGCCGAGCAGTGGATCGATCCGGATGCGCGATTCGCGCTGACGTTGTTCGCCGCGTGATCCGCATTCCCCGGGGTCTTTCGCCGCCGAGTGTGTAAACCACCCGCCGGGGTCTGACCCCGGAAGCACGTTACACACCACGTCCCCTAAAGTGTGTAAACGACCCGCCGGGGTCTGACCCCGGAAGCGCGTTACACAGACGAGCCGACCAGTGCCCGGCTCTATGGCCACGGCCCCGATGCGCCGAAACACTGGCGCGTGAGCACCGCGCGCCGTCGCGCCGTTGATCGGGACCACTGGGGCAAACCCGACCGCGACTCCGCCGGCGAGCCAATCTGCCGCTGGTGTCGGGGGGTTATTGCCGCCCCCCGACGCCGCACCTTCTGCAGCGACGTGTGTGTCCACGAGTGGCGATTGCGGAGCAGCCCGAGTTACGTGCGGGAACAGGTCTGGAAGCGCGATGCCGGGATCTGCCGGCGTTGTTCGTTCGACGTCAAACAGGCAGAGGCGGCGTGGCGCCGTGCACGCCCCCAGAAAACCGCCCGCCACGAACGCCGCGCCTGGCGCGCAGCACGGCCTCGCTGGGAGGCGGACCATATCCTCCCCGTCGCCGACGGCGGGGGCGAGTGCGGCCTGGACAATTACCGCCTCCTCTGCCGCACGTGTCACGTCGCCGTGACGGCACAGTGGCGCCGCCTCAAGGTCGTCGTGCGCGCCGCCATCACGCGAACCCGAGAACCCGAGAACCCGAGAACCCTGAGGACCCGAGAACCTATTCCAACGCGTACCGCGCAGCCGCGCGAGCGGTCTCGTCTTTAATCTGATTCGAAAGGCTTGCAGGCGAGAGCACTTTCGCAAGCGGTCCGAACGAGAGGATCCAGCTCCGCAGCGCCCAGTCGTTCGTCACGTCGAGCCGGACGATGATCCCGCCGTCGGGCGTCTCGGCAATGTGCTGGGAGGGATGCCACCGTCGTTCGCGAACGTACGGCGCGATCTGCCGATCGAACGAGATCTCCATCCGCTCCGGCGGCCCTTCGTTGATGCCCAGCGAGTGCGCAAACGTCTCCTCGGGAAGATCGACGGGCGTAAACCGGTCCTCCTGCAATGACAATCCGCGGATCCGCTCGACGGCGAAGGTCCTGAACGCGGTGTACTCGGGCACCCAGGCCAGCAGATACAACCCGCCCTGCGAGTAGATCAGCCGATAGGGCTCGATCAGGTAATCCTTCTCGCGCTGGCTGGACAGCGAAAAGTACGTCATCTGCGCGCGGCGATGGTGCAGCGTCGCATCGAGGAGCTTCGCAATGTGCTCGCGTTCCGCGCGGTCGTCCAGGCCGCGCGCGGGCGCACCCTTGGCCTCGAACACGAGCGGCAGGCGATCGAGGAACTGGCGCATACCCGATGTGAGCGCGGCCGAGAGTTTGTCGAACGCGGTCGCCACGTCCCGCTGAAAGGGGGTGGCGGCCAGGCACTCGACGAGGGTTCTGCTGAAGTAGAGGGCGCTCAGCTCCCCAAGCGTGAAGCCGGTCGCGTCGAGGCGGCGGAAGGCTTTCTGTTCGAGCCTCCAGTACCGCTTGCCGTCGACCAGGTCATCGAACAGCGGGAAACCGGCCGCCTGCAGCGCTTCGAGATCGCGCCGGATCGTCCGGGTGGTGACGCCGGTCCGTTCTGCGAGGTCGTCGATCGTCGCCCCGCGTGCCCCCTCGAGTTCGCGAAGGATCGACCATTGGCGGATGACCTCGGCGTTACGCGGCATGCGCCAGTGTAGCGCAGGGGTTTTTGCTCCGCCCGGGGCGTGACCTGGTCTGTCAGGGGAGGACGGTAGCCTCGTCGAAAGAGGCGATCATGAAGAGAACGGATGCGACGACGGCACTTCGGCTGGATTTCGAGCAGGGGACCCCTGAATTATCGGCAGGTTTTCGGAAGGGACTTCGGCTGGCGCCAGGGCCCGGTCGGCTCGCCGGCCCTGACAAGTATCGAGAATTGGATTTGCGGAGACGACGAGCCCAGATTCGGGCCCGTCGTGTGCTGGGCCTGGCCTAAAGGGATCGAATTCAGGCGGACTTTTTCAGCTCGAGCTTGCGGACCACGATTCGCGCCGGCCGTTTGGCATCGCATTCATGCCACCACAGGCCGTCGCGAATCCACCAGCCGTTTTCGCCTTGATCATCGAAGAGCGCTCCACATCTCGCGCATACGTCGTAATCGAGCTTGGGCATTGCAGTACTTCCCCGGGGGTCTTTGTGGGATTCTTCCACCTGTTGGTATGACGCCCTAATTCTGCGTCTGGTTTCACGTGCCGCGTTACATCCGCGTAATAATTGCGTGCACATGCGAATCACGCGAATCGATCTTTATCAGGTTCCTTATCACCTCAGTCAGCGCGACTACGCCTGGTCGGGGGGGCACTCAGTCAGCGGTTTCCTGTCCAGCATTTTGAAAATCACGACAGACGAGGGACTCACCGGTTTCAGCGAGGTGTGCCCTCTTGGTTCCGGCTACATGGAGGCATTTGCCGCCGGCCTTCCGGGCGGCATCGCCGAGCTCGGGCCCCAGCTGGTCGGGCAGGATCCCACCCGGATCCGCGCCATCAACGCGCTGATGGACAACCGCCTCGGCGGCCACAACTACGTGAAGTCATCGGTCGACATCGCGTGCTGGGACATTCTCGGAAAGGCGACGGGGCAGCCCATCGCGACGCTGCTTGGCGGCCGTAACGAGGACTTTCATCTGTATCGCGCGATTTCGCAGGGCACCCCTGAACAGATGGCCGAAGACGTCCTCGCGTACCGTGGCGAGGGCTATCGGCGATTTCAACTGAAGGTCGGCTCGAACCCCGACGACGACATCGCTCGCATCCAGGCGGCGCTGTCCGTCGTCCAGCCCGGCGACGTCGTCATTGCGGACGCCAATACGGGGTGGCTGCCGCATCAGGCGCTGCGCGTCGTCCACGCGCTGCGCGACCGCGACTATTACGTGGAGCAACCGTGCGCCACGCTTGCGGAGTGTCTCGCCGTCCGCGCGCGCGCACTGCAGCCGATGGTGCTCGACGAAGTCATCACCGGCGCGGCGGCCTTGATCCAGGCGTACGATCAGCGCGCCATGGACGTCGTCAACATCAAGATTTCGCGCGTGGGCGGTCTCACCAAGGCGAAGCAGGTGCGCGACCTGTGCGAGACGCTCGGGATCGCGATGACGCTCGAAGACTCCTGGGGCGGCGACATCACCACCGCCGCGATCGCGCACTTCGCCGGGAGCACGCGCCCCGACCTGCTGTTTTCCTCGACGGACTTCAACAGCTACAACGATACGAGCCTCGCGCACGATGCGCCGAGGCGGCAGAACGGCCGGCTGCGCGTACCGTCGGCTCCAGGCCTGGGCATCACGGTCGACGAAGCGAAACTGGGGCAAGCTGTTGTTTCCGTCGCCTGAACTCTCGCGCGGCGGTCCTAACAACTATGCAACTACCAACTCCACAAGGCCGCGACATGCGTCCCGATAACTACGCAACTGCACAACTACCAACTACACAAAGCGATAACACACGGGAACTTTGCGTAGTTGGGCGTTGCGTAGTTGATCAGGTTCCACCTTGTGCAGTTGGGGCGTTGTGAAGTTGTGCAGTTAATCTGAGCTGTTCCTCTTCAGCAGCTGCTCCCTTTGATCCGCGGTAAGGATCGGCACGATTCGCTGGAGCACCGTGATCTGGCGATCCAGTTCCTGTTCGTGCGCCTGCAGGAGCTGTGTCTTGAGTGCCTCGACCGCGCCCGCGTCGCCGTTGATGACGGCTGCGTGCAGCTTGCGTTCGAGTGCCATCGTCTGCGGGGGCTGGGAGGGGCGATTCTCATCGAGGATCGTCTTGATCTGCTGCCGCTGATCATCGGTCAGGTTCAGTCCCCGCAGGACGGCCATCGGCCCGCCCGGACCCATCATCGCGCCGCCCATCCGGCCGTGTCCGCCCGGCCGTTGAGGCGGCTGCGCCATCGCCGGCGCGGCGGCCAGCAGCGCTGCCGCCAGAAGCATCATCAGTCGTTTCATGTCGTCCGACCTCCTGTGTGTCTGACGCTTTGACTCGCATCGCCCTCCAAATCTTCCGCCACCGCTTCGGACCGGGCGGCCGGCCGACGGAAGGGAATAGACTGCAGGAGACCGAAGTCTAACGTCGCAGAACCGGAGGGAGTGCCGCGATTGGATGCCGACCGCGCGCTCGTGGAAGCAGCGGCCGGAGGAGACCGCGACGCATTCGATGAACTGATCCGCCGACACGAGTCGGCGATCCTGGGGCTGTGCCGCGCCCTTTCCGGCGGCAGTGCGGACGCCGAGGATCTCGCGCAGGAGGTGTTCGTCCGCGCGTGGAAGAGCCTGCGGACGTTCCGCGGCGACAGCGCCTTCCGCACGTGGCTGCACCGTGTCGCGATCAACGTCGCGCGGACGCACCACGCGAGCCGGGGAAAGATCATGCGTCTGTTCCGTCCTGTATCGCCTCGCGACGAAGATCCACCCGATGCCGTCGAGCCCATCGACACGCGGCTGGCGCGCCGCGACATCGTCGAGCGCGCGCTCGCGACGCTGCCCGATGAGCTCCGTGAGGCCATCACGCTGCGCGATCTGCAGGGCCTCGAGTACAGGGAGATCGCAGCGCTGCTCGACGTGCCGATCGGTACCGTCGAGAGCCGCATCTTCCGCGCGCGTCAGCGGCTCCGCCCGCTGCTTGCGCCGCTCCTCGATCGGCCGGTGACGTCATGACGTGCGATCGAACAGCTCCACTCCTTGCCTCGCTCGCCGACGGGATGCTCGACGGCGAGCGTCGCGCGATGCTCGACGCGCATCTCGCGGTGTGCGGCGCGTGCCGGGCGTCGCTCGGTGATCAGATCGCCGTCCGCGCGTGGCTGACGAACACGCCGGATGCCTGCGTGCCCGACGGGTTCCGCGATCGCGTGCGCGCGCGCATCGAAAAAGACGAGGGGGTGTTTGGCGTCGCGGACTTCCGGCTCTGGACACTGCGGCTCGCGCCGCTCGCCGCGCTCCTGGCGCTCGCCGCGTGCCTCGGGCTCGGGGCGAAACCCTCCGGGGCGCTCACTGGCGCGACAACGGTCGCTGCGGCGTCGACCGGCTTCTCGCCGTCCCGAGTGGTGGACTGGGAACGGACCGTGAGTGGAGACGCCCTGCTGGAAGCGGCGCTGTTCCCGTCACAAGCAGGAGCCGCCGATGTCCGATAGCCGCGCGAAAATCTGGTTCGCGCTGTTCGTGCTCGCGGTGTTTTGTGTCGGCGGCGCAACCGGTGTGGTCATCGGCCGGCGGCTTGGACCGCCATTGCGCCCCGAGCGCGGCTTCTTCGGGTTCGGCCGCGGTGCCATGCGTGGACCGGGGCCTGCGGGGTTCCCGCCGCCCGAGGGACGCGGAGGGGCTCCGCTGCCGCCGGATTTGGTGAACCGGCTGACACGCGATCTGCAGTTGGACGGCACGCAGCAGGTCGAGCTGCGAAAGATTCTCGACAACCGTCGGAGCAGACTCGAACAGGTGCATCGGGAGGCGCGCGAGAAGTTCGAGCAGGAGCAGCGGGAGCTGCATCAGGCGATTCGGGGCATTCTTCGCCCGGATCAACAACAGGCATTCGATCACTTCACGGAGCGCCGCCCATGAAACTGAATATTCCAGCGATCCCGAGCCTCGTCGCGCTGACGCTTACCGCGGCCGTTGCGGTGCACGCGTCGACAAAACCCGTCCTCACGTCCGGCTCGCTCGACGGGCACATCACCATCGACGGGGACGAGAGCGACTGGACAGGACGGTTGCAACCGTTCGGCGACGCACCGTTTTCCGCACAGGCCGTCAACGACGGTCAGTTCGTGTACCTGCGTTTATCTGCCTCGTCGCCGGACGTGCGCCGCGACGTGACACGGTTCGGGTTGACGGTCTGGTTCGATCCGAACGGGGGAACCAAAAAAGTGTTCGGGATACGGTATCCCGTCGTCGAGGAGCCATTCGATCGCTATGAGCGCGATCGTCCCGGAGGGGGCCAGCGTGAACGGCCGAGGGGAACGCCCGCCGAAGGCACAAGCGAGCAGGACCAGACGGCCGATGTGCGCGATCGCGTCGACGTGCTCGGGCCCGGCAAGCACGACGCGCGCAGCCTGACGCGCGATCACCTCGAGGGGGTGGCGGTCGCGATGCGCGTCGCGCAGGGGACGCTCGTCTACGAGCTGCAGGTGCCGCTCGCGACGGGAGAAGGACGGCCCTATGCGATCGGGACGTCACCCGGCAAAACGATTGGGATCGGATTCGAGACGCCGAAAGTCAATCGTCCCGAGTCTGGCAATCGCGGCGGCGGCTTCGGCGGCGGGGGGATGGGCGGCCGCGGCGGCTTCGGCGGCGGACGGCGCGGACCCGGCGGCGGCGGGGCACGCGGTGGCGGCGGCCGGGGCGGCGAGATGCCGAAGGCGCTCAAGGCGTGGGGTCAGATCATGTTGCACGAATAGCGTGTCAACTCCCAACTCCCAAATAACTCACAACTCCCAACCTCGTTCGGGTTCGAGATTGGGAGTTGTGAGTTCGAATCGCAGCGGAATCAGTTCGCGGTGATCGCGCGCACGGTGTCGTCGGCGGCGAGCCGCTCCAGCATCGACACGGGCATCAGCGCGACCACTTCCTGCGGTACCGTCGCGCTGGACATGACGCGTCCGCCGAGCGCTGCGATTTTGCGCTTCAGCGCATCGTTCAGCGGCGCGTGGACGCGCACGAGCGTTCGCCCGTGCCGGTCGACGCGAACCCCCGTCGTTCCCTTCGGCGCGCGTCGCGCATCGCCGCGGCGCCTGTAGATCTCCGTCATCAACGGCGCGCTGATCTTCTGCTGTGCGGACAGGCGGGCCTGCGGGTCCACGAGGGAACGCTGCGCGCGCAGGGCGGGCGCGGCGACAAACAGCGCGATCGCGGTGCAGCACACGAAGACGACGACGACACGAGCGGTCCTCACGGATGAGACTCCAGCATTTTTCGGGGAGCTGAACTTCGGATGCTACCACGCAGCCGGGAACCGCTCAAACGGTTACACTTCTGCACTCGACCCGTGCGCCACAGTCTCCCCACTATGTCTCTGGCTCTGCTGCTGTTATCGCTGTTTCCCGCTATCGGTTCTTCCCAGACACCCGCACAAACGTGTGCGACCCGCGATACGTGCCGCGCGGAAGCGCTGATTGCCGAAGCGTCGGGCGATTTCGAGCAGTTTCACGATCTGGCGTGGCGCGCCGTGCAAAAGGGCAAGCCGAACGACCCCGAGCTGATGGCAATGCTCGCGCGCGCCATGGCGCTCAGCGGTCGTCCAGGGGACGCGATCGTGATGCTGTCGCGCCTGGCGGACATGCACGTCAAGGTGGATGCGTCCGGCAACGAGTTCCGCGTCGTGCGCACGCTGAAGGACTGGCCGGAGGTCGAGTCGAAACTCGCGGCGCTGAACGGCCCGCCTGTCACTGATGCTGCGGCGCCCACCCCGCCCGCAGGCGCCCAGCCGTCCTCCGCCGCCGCACCGCCGGGATCAGCCGCTTCCGAGCCCTCGCGTCCCGCGGACCCTGCATCAGCGCGAACCGACCCCGCCGCTGAAACCGCAGAACCCAAGAACCCAACCCGAGAACCCAAGAACCCGAGAACCCCAGAACCCGAGAACCCGAGCACCCGAGAACCCAAGAACCCG
This sequence comes from Vicinamibacterales bacterium, assembly GCA_035495555.1. Taxonomy (GTDB): domain Bacteria; phylum Acidobacteriota; class Vicinamibacteria; order Vicinamibacterales; family 2-12-FULL-66-21; genus DATJFQ01. The sequence goes on along the minus strand of DATJFQ010000031.1, from coordinate 18,801 downwards.
AGAACCCCGGAACCCGAGAACCCGAGCACTCGAGAACCCAAGAACCCGAGAACCCCAGAACCCGAGAACCGAGAACCCGATTTCTCGTTCCGTCCCCCGGGTTCCCCGACGACCGGGCTGGCTTACGACGCCGTGTCGCGGCGATGGCTGATGAGCGACCGCAGCACTGCCGGCCTCGTCGTCGTCGACGAAATCTCGCATCGCGTCGTCCCCCTCGTGAGCGGCGCGGGCGCCGGGTTCTACGCGACGCTCGCCGCGTTCCGGATCGACGCGCGCCGCGGCGATCTATGGGTCGTGAGTTCGAAGCAGGACGGCGACCATGTCGAGTCGGTCCTGCACAAGCTGCAGCTCGTGTCGGGGCGGCCCATTTTCGAGGTGCAGGCGACCTCGCTCGGCGAGGTGCGGCTGGTGGATGTTGCGGTCGATCAGAGCGGCACCGTTTACGCGCTGGACGCGGCTGACAGCCGGATTCTGCGTGTGCGTCCGGGAAGCCGCACGTTCGAACTCGTGACGCGCATCAACGTCTCGTCGCCGGCGGCATTCGATGTCGTTGACGAGCGAACCGCCTTCGTGGCGGGCGGCGACGGCGTGTCGCGCGTCGATCTCTCCACCGGCCGGACATCCCTCTTGAAGTCGCCACAGCCGCTCGACGGTATCGCCGCGCTCGACGCCGGCACCGGCTCTCTGTTCGTTCTGCAGCAGAGTTCAGACGGTGAGCGACTGCTTCGCTGCAAGCTGGACAAGACCGGACGGTCGATCGGGTCGATCACCGTCGTGGACTCAGCGACCGCGATCGGCCGTGCAGGGGACAAGCTCTACTACGTGTCATCGCCGGGCGTGATCAAGTCCGTCCGGGAACGCCACTGACGCGCCAGCGCGGTGCGTCGCCGCGCGGCCTCTTGGCCCGGAAGCTGCACCGTCAGCCCGACTGTGTCGCTGACCGCCATCCTCACGCCGGCCGAGCAGGAGATCCTCCGCGAGGAACGCCGTCTCCTCAACGACCTCCGCGCCGCGCTGCTGCGCTTCGGGGCGACCGATGAAAACCTCGCCCCGCTCGAACGATCCATCGAACAGCTCGACGAGTTGTTTCTGCTTGTCGTCGTTGGAGAGTTCAACGCCGGCAAAAGCGCGTTCGTCAACGCCCTCGCCGGCGAGCGGTTGATGGACGAGGGGGTGACGCCGACAACGGCGCGCGTCACGCCGGTTCGATGGGAAGACATCCTCATCGTCGATACACCTGGCACGAACGCCGTGATCCGCGAGCACGAGCAGCTCACGACCGAGTACGTGCCGCGCGCCGACCTGGTGTTGTTCGTCACGTCGGCCGACCGTCCCTTCACGGAAACGGAGCGCGCGTTCCTCGAGCAGATCCGTGACTGGGGCAAGAAGGTCGTCATCGTCATCAACAAGGCCGACATCCTGCCGGGGGAGCGCGAGCGCGCCGAGGTGCGAGCCTACGTGTCCGACAACGCGCGCCGGCTGCTCGGCGTGGCGCCGGAAATCTTCCTGGTGAGCGCGCGCGCGGCGTTTCGTGCGAAACGCGGCGAACCCCAATTGTGGCAGGACAGCGGCTTCGAGCCGCTCGAGCAGTACATTCGCGGCACGCTCGATCAGGCTTCGCGCATGCGGTTGAAACTGCTCAATCCGCTCGGGGTCGGTGCGGCGCTCGTCGAGCGCTATTCGAAAGCCGCGCGGGATCGGCTGCTGCTTCTCGACGAGGACTTCCGGCTGCTGGAGGACGTCGAGCAGCAGCTCGCGGCGTATCGCGCCGACATGACGAAACAGTTCGACGGGCGCATGGCGGCCGTCGATAACGTGCTGCTCGAAATGGAGCGGCGCGGCCACGACTACTTCGACGACACGATGCGCATCGGCCGCGTCCTCGATCTGCTGAATCGCTCGCGCGTGCAGGAAGGATTCGAGCGCCAGGTCGTCGCAGATGCCCCGCAGCAGATCGAGAAGCGCGTCAACGAGATCGTCGACTGGCTCGTCGATGCCGACTACCGGCAGTGGCAGCGCGTGGTACGCCATCTTTCCGATCGACGGAAGGAATTTCGCGGACGCATTGTCGGGGGCGAGAGCGACGAAGCGGAGGCGCGGCCGTTCCACGAGGAGCGGCGGCGGCTCGTCGAGGCCGTCGGAACGGCGGCGCAGCGCGTCGTCGAGACCTACGATCGGCGGCACGAAGCGACGACGCTTGCCGACGGCGCGCGCAACGCGGTTGCGGCGGCCGCCGCCGCGGGCGCGGGCGCCGTCGGCCTTGGAACGATCGTCACGATCGCGGCCAGCACCGCGGCCGCGGACGTGACCGGAATCATTCTCGCGAGCGTCATCGCCGCGCTCGGGTTTTTCATCATCCCGGCCAAACGATCGCAGGCGAAGGCGCAGATGCGCCGGAAGATTGCGGACGTGCGCGCACGGCTCAGCGAGGCCCTGCACACGCAGTTCACCGAGGAGATCGCCCGCAGCGCGGAACGCCTCGACGAGGCCGTCGCGCCTTACAGCCGGTTCGTGCGCAGCGAGGGGGAGAAGCTGCGCGACACCATCGAGCGGCTGACCGGCCTCGACGCACGCATCGGCGAGGTTCGCCAGCGCGTGGACGCGCTGGCGGCGTAGGTCATCGTTCACCTTCCATACTTAGACGCTGTGTCGTTGCCCAATCGCATCGACGCTGCCTATGAAGTGCGCTGAAGCCTGGCCGCTGTTGCGGCCGCAACCAGTCCGCCGATGAGATACCAGGCGATCGTCATCGCCTGGTTCGTGACGTATTCGCTCTTCGGCGGATGTCCGAGGCCGATGCGCTGCGGCAGGAGCAGCGCGCCGACGCCGGCGGCCAGTCCGAGAACGGCGCCGCGCAGCCACGGACGCGGTCCGGCGACGAGCGCGTAGTACGCGCCGTTCGACACGAGGTCGCTCGCGAGCGTCCAGTTGTAGAGCGAGCGTCCGCTCGGCGGCTGCAGACCGGCGGTGCGCATCGACCGCCTCAGCGCGCGCATGCCCAGCACGTCCATGCGCGGCGCGGCGTCGGTCAGGCCGAGCGCCAGCTGGTGCACGCCCGTCAGCGCCGCCGCTCCGGCGGCTCCCGCTGCAGCCGCGCGGGCAAGATCGGATTTCATTGCGTCACCTCCCGCGTTTCGATTGCAACCTCGACGCCACGGTGCTATCGTCCCAACCACAGCCGCGTGTGCGGCTGATCCGGAGACCCGGCATGGAGACCGGGAGCGCATGTCCATATTCCCTGCTGCCCCTTCCCGCATCACGCTCGTCGAATCGGCTGCCGCCCAGCTCCGGCTCGAGGCCGCGCGTGCGTTCGTCGACCGGCACGCCGGCACCGGCGACGTTCTGATCGTCGCCGCGTCCCGCAGCGCGGCGGACGACTTCGCCAGAAGCATCGCTGCGCGAAGCGGGGCCACGCTCGGCCTGCATCGATTCAGCCTCACGCAGCTTGCCGCCCGCATCGCCTCGCCGGCGCTCGCCGCTCAGGGGGTCGCCCCGTCGTCGCCGATCGGCCGCGAAGCCGTGGCCGCGCGCGCCGCCTTCGACGCGCGCATTACCGACAGCCTGCCGTATTTCGGACCGGTTGCATCGACGCCCGGCTTTCCCCGCGCGCTCGCGCGCACGCTGGGCGAACTGCGAGCGGCGCAGGTCGCAGCGGAGCGGCTGCGGCGGCTCCCGCTCGGTGGTCCCGATCTCGCGGAACTGCTCGATCGGTTCGAGGAGCAATTCCGTGCGGCGTCTTCCACTGATCGCGCCGCGCTGTTCGACGCCGCGACGCGCGCCCTGCCCGACGCCGGCGACGTGTACCACGACGCGGCGTTGCTGCTCCTCGATGTGGCGCCCGACTCCGAAACGGAATGCGCGTTCGTTCAGGCGCTGACCGCGTCTCCGGCGCGAGACGTACTCATCACCGTGCCCTTCGGAGACGTCTCGACGCTCACAAAGCTCGAAGCGCTCGGTCTGGAACCCGACGTACGAGAACTGAAGGCGGAGACGGACCTCGCGATGCTGCGGCGGCATCTCTTCGCCGACACGCAGCCGCCCGTCCGCGACCCCGCTGGAGACGTCGTGCTTTTTTCCGCGCCCGGCGAGGGCCGCGAGTGCGTCGAGATTGCCCGACGCATCCTGGAGGAAGCGCGGAAGGGTGTCCCGTTCGACCAGATGGTCGTGTTCCTGCGCGCCCCGGAGCGCTATCTCGGGCTTCTGGAACACGCGCTTGCGCGCGCGGGTGTGCCCGCTTACTTCGATCGTGGCACGCGTCGACCTCACCCCGCGGGTCGCGCGTTTCTCGCCCTGCTCGCGTGCGCGATCGAGAAGCTCTCGGCCCGGCGGTTCGCCGAGTATCTCTCGCTGGCGCAGGTACCCGTGCTGTCCGGCGCTCCGCGCACCCTTGAATTCGTCGTGCCCGACGAAGACGAATTTCCGCTCTTTCGCGCCATCGACGGCGACGCGGCATCGGGCCGCAGTACCGACCAGTCCGAACCGACGACTGTGGGTGAGGATGACGCAGTCGTGCACGGGTCGTTGCGGGCACCGTGGAAATGGGAAACGTTGATCGTCGAATCGGCAGTGATCGGCGGCGATCCCGGCCGGTGGCATCGACGCCTCGACGGGCTGGCCAACGAATATCAGCTGCGTCTCGCGGCGGCGCGGCGCGACGATCCGGAATCACCACAGGCGGCGCGAATTGAGCGGGACGTGCGCAACCTCAATCACCTGCGCGCGTTCGCGCTGCCCGTCATCGATCGGTTGGCGTCATGGCCGGCCGCCGCCACATGGGGCGAGTGGCTGGATCGATTCGCGGAGCTGACGCCGTCGGTGCTGCGGCATCCCGATCGGGTCCTGCGCGTCGTCGAGCAGCTGCGGCCCATGTCGGCGATCGGCCCCGTCTCGCTGGACGAGGTGAGCACGGTGATTACCGGTCGCCTGCTGGCGGTCGAAGACGATCCGCCACGAAGCCGTTTCGGCCGGGTGTTCGTTGCCGCGCCCCAGCAGGCGAGGGGCCGCATGTTCCGCGTCGTCTTCGTCGCCGGGCTGGCCGAGCGGCTGTTTCCGCAGCGGCCGCACGAGGACCCGATGCTCCTCGACCAGGAGATGCGGGTGCCGCTCGCGTGCGGGCTGCCGGTGCAGGACGATCGCGCCCGCGCAGAGCGTCTGCTGCTGCGCCTTGCGGTTGGCGCTGCGACCGATCGGTTGTGGCTGTCGTATCCGCGCATGGATGTCGCGGAATCGCGGCCGCGCGTGCCCAGTTTCTATGTGCTGGATATCATGCGCGCCATCACGGGTCGTATTCCGCGGCACGAGAAGCTCCGCGAAGAAGCGGCGGAGCGCGGAGGTGCCCGCCTCGCGTGGCCTGCCCCGCGCGAACCGGACGCAGCCATCGACGATCTCGAACACGACCTCTCCGTGCTGAAGCGGTTGATGGCGATCGAGCCCCGAGCGCGGGTGCGAGGCCAGGCGCACTACCTGCTCAGGTTGAACGAGGCGCTGCGGCGCTCGGTCACCGCCCGGTGGGCCCGCGGCCGCTCGCTGTGGAGCCAGTGGGACGGCATTACGCGCGTGACCGGCATGACCAAGCCGATGCTCGACGGCCAGCGGCTGTCCGCGCGCCCGTACTCGTTGTCGGCGCTGCAGAAATTCGCCGCGTGTCCGTATCAGTTTCTGCTCGCCGCCATCTATCGCCTGCAGCCTCCGGCAGACGTCGAGCCGCTGCAGAAGCTCGATCCGCTGACGCGCGGATCCATCTTCCACGAAGCGCAGGCGGAGTTCTTCCGCGCCATGAAGCGCGAAGGCCGGTTGCCGCTCGAGGCGTCAGACGTCACGGGGGCGCTCGTGATACTCGACCGCGTGCTGTCGGCAATCGCGGACGAATACGAGGAGACCCTCGCACCGGCAATCGACCGCGTGTGGCGCGACGAAATCCAGGACATCTCGCGCGATCTGCACGTCTGGGTTCGCCGCCTCACGAATCACGACGGCTGGCGCCCGGAATATTTCGAATACGCGTTCGGCCTGCCGGGAGACGAGGGTCGCGACCCGGCCAGCCGCGACGAGCCGGTGCTCGTCGATGGCCGGTTCCTGCTCCGTGGATCCATCGATCTCGTCGAGCGGCGCGCGGACGGAGGGCCGGCGCACCGGGTCACGGACCACAAGACGGGCCGCAACCGCACGACCTGGAAGACCGTCATCGGCGGCGGCGCCATTCTGCAGCCGGTCCTCTACAGCGCGGCAGTGGAGCAGGCGCTGGGTATGCCCGTGGCGTCGGCGCGGTTGTCGTACTGCACGTCTGCCGGCGGGTTCGTCGACCACGAGATCCCGCTGAACGACGCGAACCGCCGCAGCGGGATCGAGGCGCTCGAAATCATCGACCGCGCCGTGGAACTCGGGTTTTTGCCGGCGGCCCCATCCGAGCGCGCGTGCACCTGGTGCGACTTCCGCCCGGTCTGCGGGCCGGACCAGTACGAACGCATCAGGCGGAAGGCGCAAGACAGACTCGGCGACCTCGAAGCGCTGCGGGAGCGTCCATGACGTCGGCCTCCGATCTTCGCGACGCCGCCGCGCGCCACGCCATCGCCACGGCCCTCGACGAAACGCTCGTCGTCGAGGCCGCGGCCGGAACCGGCAAAACCACGGAACTCGTGAAACGCATCGTCGCGATCGTGGCCGAAGGGCGCGCCGAGGTGCGAAGTATCGCGGCGGTGACGTTCACCGAAAAAGCGGCAGGCGAGTTGAAGCTGCGGCTTCGAGAGGCGCTGGACGAAGCGCGCGCGGAGGCCGAGCACCCCGACGTGACGGCGCGTCTGAACGAGGCGCTGCGGACGCTCGAAGAAGCCGCGGTCAGCACCATCCACGGGTTCTGCGCCGAGCTGCTGCGCGAACGACCCGTCGAAGCCCGCGTGGATCCGCTGTTCACCGTGCTCACGGAAGCGCAGGCCGACCATCTTTTCGGCGAGGCGTTCGGGACGTGGGTGCAGGACCAGTTGCGTGAGCCGCCCGAAGGCGTACGCCGCGGACTGCGGCGCTCGGTGTGGCAGGGGTTCGGCGCGTCGACGAGGGAAGACACGCCGATCGATCGGCTGCGCCGCGCCGCGTGGGACCTCGCGCAATGGCGTGACTTCCGCGCGCCGTGGACGCGGCCGCTGTTCGATCGGGATGTCCGCGTGCTGGCGCTGCTCGATCGCCTCCACGCGTTCGCGGAGCTGACCGACGATCCCTCCTACACGAAAGATTCGCTTTTTCTCGACACGGCCCCCGCGCGGAATCTGAGCATCGAAATCCGCGGCTCGGCCGATGCGATGGGGTTTCGTGAGGCCGGCGGCCGCGGAGCCGCGCCAGTCGACGCGATCGACGCGTGGGAGGCGCGCCTCGTCGATCTCTCGCGTGATCGCACCTTTGCCAAAGCGCGGCACGGCCGCGGTCCGGGCTACAAGCACGGCGTGACGCGCGCCGCGGTGGTCGGTGCGCTCGATGCGTTTCGCAACGAGCTCGAGGCCTTCCGCATGGATGCGGATGCCGACCTCGCCGCTGCGCTCCAGCGCGAGCTCCGGGGAGCGATCGACCGCTACGAGGCCGCGAAAGCCCGCGCCGGCGCGCTCGATTTCCTCGACCTGCTGCTGAACGCGCGCGATCTGGTGCGCGACAACGCGGGCGTCCGGCGAGGATTCCAGCAGCGGTTCACGCACATCTTCGTCGACGAATTCCAGGACACGGACCCGCTGCAGGCAGAGATTCTGATGCTGCTCGCTGCCGACGAGCCATCCGTGACGGATTGGCGAAAAGCAGTCCCGGTTCCGGGGCGGCTGTTCATCGTGGGAGATCCCAAACAATCGATCTACAGATTCCGTCGTGCCGACGTGGCGACCTATCAGGACGTCTGCGATCGGCTGGAGAGACTCGGCGCTCGATGTGTGAAGCTGACGACGAGTTTCCGCAGCGTGCCGGAGATCCAGGCCTGCGTGAACGCGGCATTCGAACCGGTGATGACCGGCGACGCGACGACGCTCCAGGCCAGCTACGTGCCGCTGACCCCAAGCCGACCCGCGATCCCGGCGCAGCCCGCGCTCGTGGCGCTGCCGGTACCCGAGCCGTACGGATCCAAGAACGTGTCGGCAATCGCGATCGAGAAATCGCTGCCCGACGCGGTGGGGGCGTTCGTGTCGTGGATCGTGAACGACAGCGGGTGGAAGGTGAGCGCCAGGGGATCACTGCGCGCCGTCGAAGCCAAGGACGTCTGTGTCCTCTTCCGCCGGTTCCTCAGCTTCGGCGAAGACGTCACGGCGCCCTACGTCCGCGCGCTGGAAGCCCGCAGCGTTCCGCACGTGCTCGTCGGCGGAAAGAGCTTTCACGATCGCGAGGAGGTCGAAGCCGTGCGCGCCGCCCTCGCCGCCATCGAGTGGCCGGACGAGGAGCTGTCGGTCTTTGCCACGCTGCGCGGTCCGTTGTTCTCGATCGGCGACGAGGAACTGCTCGAGTGGAAGCAGCGCTTCCACGTCTTTCACCCGTTCCGCGCGAACGCGGACGGGTGTCCGGCGCATCTGCAGCCGATCAGCGACGCGCTGCGGCTCCTGCAGCGGCTGCATCGGCAGCGCAACTATCGGCCGGTGGCCGACACGCTCCAGGAGCTGCTCGACGCGACACGCGCGCACGTTGGTCTCGTGCTCAGGAGCGGCGGCGATCAGGCGCTTGCGAACGTCCTGCACATTGCGGAACTTGCGCGGCAGTACGAAGCCGGCGGCGGCTTGTCCTTCCGCGGGTTCGTCGACGCGCTGCGGCTCGCGTCCGAGACCGCGCAGGCGGCTGAAGCGCCAATCCTCGAAGAAGGCAGCGACGGCGTGCGCATCATGACCGTGCACAAGGCGAAAGGCCTCGAGTTTCCGATCGTGGTGCTGGCGGACCTCACGTGCAAACTCACGCGCGCCGATGCCGGTCGCTGGATTGATCCAGCCGCGAACCGGTGCGCGCTCAAGCTCGGGCCATGGGCCCCCACGGATCTGCTCCTGCACAACGCGGAGGAAGCGGCGCGCGATACCGCGGAAGCGCACCGGCTGGCGTATGTCGCCGCCACCCGCGCCCGCGACGTCCTTGTCGTGCCCGCGATCGGCGACTGCACGTACGAGGGCAGTTGGCTCGAAGCGCTGGCGCCCGCGGTCTACCCGCCTGAAACGGTTCGCCGATCGCCGACCAAGTCTGTGGGGTGCCCGGCCTTCAAGTCGACCGATTCAGTGCTTGCCCGGCCGGACGGCGACCCCGCAACGCCGCTGACCGTCTCGCCGGGCCGCTTCGCGTTCAACGGCTATTCCGTGACGTGGTTCGACCCGCGCGCGCTGCCGCTGGGCGCCGCATCGTTGTTCGGCCTCGTCCGCGACGACCTGATCGTAAAGGATGGCGACATGTTCGCCGTCGAAGATCGCCTCGCCGACCATGAGCGTTGGCGCGCTGATCGCGACGCGACGATCGCCGCAGGCGCGCGTGAGAGCGTGAAGTTTCAAACGGCAACGGCGTGGGCCGCGCACGCGGCGAGCGTCGGACTGGACGACGCGCTCGCGGCAGCGGCGGCAGACGTCGAAGTCGTCGAGTTGCCGCGTGCGTCGGAGCGCCCTCGTGGGCCGCGTTTCGGGACCCTCGTGCACGCAGTGCTGGCGACCGTCTCGCTCGACGCGGACGACGCGACGTTGAGCCGGACGACGAGCACGCAGGCGCGCATTCTCAATGCCTCCGCGGAGGAGAGTGCCGCCGCGGTTCAGGTCGTACGCGACGTGCTCCGCCACGACATCATGGCGCGCGCGCGCCGGGCGGATCGCCTTCGGCGCGAGACGCCGGTCTCCTGGGTGCAGCCGGACGGCATGCTCATCGAAGGCGTCCTCGACCTCGCGTTCGATGACGGCGAGCGGACGGTCGTCGTCGATTTCAAAACCGATCACGAATTGTCGGCCGGGGAAGCGCGCTATCGCGCCCAGGTCCAGCAATATGTCGAGGCCGTCGCCCGGGCGACGGGGCGCGTTGTAGGGGGTATTCTTTTTCGCGTGTGAGCCGAGGGCTCTATCAATACAAAGGCGATAACTCCCAACTCCCAACTCCCAATTCCCAACTCCCAAATTCCCAATCTGCAGTCTCAAATCTGAAATCTCAAATTCTCAGGCACAAGTCCCAAGTGGCCACTGGCGACTGCCAACTGGCTGCTGGCGGGTGGCAACTGGCATTTGGGGGCGGCCGGCAGAGCTTCAAATATTGGGAGCGCATGTTATGCTGCTTGACGTCAGGTTAGAGGACGTCCCGCCGCTAGTTCAGCTACGAGCCTTCCTCCAACAATGTAAATCGATGGTAAGGACGGTGACGGTCCCGCCATCTCGAGTCCCCGTCGTCTGGCGGGGCAGGAGTGTTCGAAGAATGGCTCGGAAACTTTTCGTAGGCAATCTCCCGTTCAGTACAGGTGAGCAGGATCTGCAGGATCTGTTCGCGCAGGCCGGGCAGGTCGAATCGGTGACGGTCATGCGCGACCAGATGACCGGGCGCGCACGCGGGTTCGCGTTCGTGGAGATGGCCAGCGACGACGACGCGCAGCGCGCGATCCAACAGTTCAATGATTATTCACTTGGCGGCCGCAACCTCACCGTCAATGAAGCACGTCCGAAGACGGAACGCTCGGGCGGCGGCGGGTTCGGCGGCGGCGGCGGGCGCGGGTTCGGCGGCGGCGGTGGCGGCGGCCGCGGCGGCGGCAACAACCGGCGCGAACCGCGCTGGTAGGAGTGAATAGACAGGAACGGCTCGCGCTGCTCGAGATGCTCGAGCAGCGCGTCACCCAGTTTCGCCGCTACAACGACATCTCACCGTTCCGGCGCCCGCACGAACCGCTCGATCTCTCCCGCCTCATTCGTTCCACCCTCCAGTCCAGTTCGCCGCTTGCACTCGCTGACGCCGTTGACGCGCTCCGCTCGCGCACCGTCATCGAAATGCACTGGTCCGACAGCGATCGGTGGGTTGCCTGGGTGGCGACGCTGCGCTCCGGTATTCATGTCTACTGCGACTCGGTCCCGTCGGAGCATCGCGTGCTCGCGTCGGTGAAACGCGGCAGCGCCCTGGAGGCGGATCGCTTTTTCCTCGAACTCCTCGCGGAATCGCGCGGCCATCATTTCGGGATCGAAATGGCTGGCGGCGCGCCGGTACGCATCAGGACACCGATCGAGGACCGCGATCTGCTCACGGACGTCTTCGTCGAGTTGCTCGAAGGCACGGAGGCCGAGGCGCGGATTGGTTCAGGCAGCGGCGATTTTCGAGTCGACGTCGCGGGCTGGCTCGCGGGTGTGCTGGTGGCGCCTGCTGCATCCGCTCGATCGAAGCGCTATCCCAGGCTTCGCGACGAACTCCCGGATTCGTAAGGGTTTACGAAATCGTCTGCGCCATTGTTCAGAGGCCGTGGTACTCTTGGTGGCACCGTCGACGAACTTCGAGCTCGGCCATTCTCTGCGAAAATGGCTCGGGAGAGGCGTATGCACACGAGCGCGCGCGCCCGCCTGTCCAGTCCGACCGTCAGTTACACCTTCTTCGCCCTGGCTGCGGTGGTGGGCGCCGCTGTCCTGTACACCGCCGTCGAGAACCCGCTCGCGAAAATGGAGCTGCTGGCGATGTGGGCGATCGTGTGCGTGATCAGCATCCGTACCGCTCGCCGGTTGCGCATCGAATCGGATCGGTCGCGCGAGGCCCGCGCGGAGTCGATGCAGTCCGCACGGCTCTCGCAGCTCACGTCGGCGTTGTCACACGCGCGGACGCAGACGGCGGCGATCGAGGCGGCGCTGCAGGAGCCGCTGCACGCGCTGGGCGCGGACGCCGGTATGGTCATCGCCGTCAACCGCGAGGGGGCGCCGACGGCGATTCAGCGCGCGGTCGGCTACACGGAAGAGCAGCTCGCTCAACGCGATCCCGCCACCCAGCAGGGCAAGTCGCCGGCATCGGTCGCCATCGGGCGCGGCGCACCCATGCTCGTGCCGTCGCGCGATGGTTACGTGCAGGAATTCGGCGCACAGGCCGCGCGCAGCTGGACGTACGAATCGCTGCTGGTCGTGCCGCTGCTCGTCGGCAGCCGGGTGATTGCCGTCGTCCAGCTCGAATGGCGGAAGCCGCACGCTCTCCTCGATCAGGACCGCGATTACCTGGACGTCTTCGCCGCGCGCGCGGCGCAGGCGCTGGATCGCACCTTCGAATTCGAATCGGCGCTGCGCGCCCGCACGGACGCTGAAGCGCTGCGTGAACGCGCGGATCAGGAACTGGCGGAACGCCAGAAGATCGAGCGCGCACTCCGCGCGAGCGAAGCGCGCTACCGCGCGCTGGCGGCCCGCACCACCCGTCTCCACGGGATGGCAGCAGCGCTGTCCGAGGCCGCGACGCTGAACGCTGTGGCGCACGCCGTCGTGCAGCACGGCCGAAACGTGCTTGGCGCCGCGGGCGGAGACGTCATGCTCCTGTCCGAGGATCGTCTCGAGACGGTGCACTCCGACGGCCCGGCGCCCGCGCCGGCGTCGCTCGTGCTCCAGAGCGGCTTGTGCGCGACCGAAGCGATTGCGGCGCGCGCGCCGGTGTTCGTCGCGTCCTTCGAGGAATGGCAGGAGCGGTTCAGCCGGTCGGCCACGCTCGCGGCCGACGGCGGATATGTGTCCTCGGCGACGCTTCCGCTGCTGGGCGACGGCGCCGTCATCGGCGTACTCGCGTTTCATTTCACCGCGCCGGTGAACTTCGACGACGAGTACCGCGCGTTGTTGCTCTCGGTCGCTCAGCAGTGCGCGCAGGCGCTCGACCGCGCGCGATCGTACGAAACGGCGCAGGCCGCCCGCGCCGAGGCAGAATCGGCGAACCGGATGAAAGACGAGTTCGTCTCGATCGTCTCTCACGAGCTGCGGACGCCGCTCAACGCGATCCTGGGCTGGACCTCGATGCTGCAGCAGGGTTCGCTCGACGAATCGATGCGCGACCGCGCGCTGCAGTCCGTGGCCGACAACGCGCAGCGGCAACTCGGCCTCGTGCAGGACCTGCTGGATTTCTCCCGCCTCCAGGCGGGACGCCTTCCGCTCGACATGGACGAGGTCGATCTGCGCGCGGTGCTGCGCGGCGTCGTCGAAACGCTGCTGCCGACGGCGGCCGCGAGCGGCGTACAGTTCAACGTGCAGACCGCGCCTCCCCTGCGCCTCCGCGGAGATGCGCGGCGGCTGGAGCAGGTCTTTTTCAACCTGCTTGGCAATGCGCTGAAGTTCACGCCGCGCGGCGGGGAAGTCCGGCTGGGTGTGCGGCTCACGGAACGCGCGGTGGAGATCAGCGTGTCCGACACCGGCGAAGGGATCGACGCGGCGTTTCTCCCGCACATGTTCGAGGCGTTCCGTCAAGCCGGCACCACGAGGTCGGGCCGCCATGGCGGCGTCGGCCTCGGGTTGTCGATCGCGAAGGAGCTGGTGGAAGCGCACCACGGCTCGATCCGGGCCGAGAGCGGCGGCCCCGGCACCGGCGCGACGTTCGTTGTCACGCTGCCGGTCGCGGTGGCGCAGACGGCGTCTGTGTAGCGAGGCGCGAGGCGGGAGGCGCGAGGCGCGAGGGGGGCAACTCCCAACTGCCACCTCCCAACGTGGGATGTGTCGCGCGCAACTTCAGTTGCGCGATCACCAGGGGCGAAGCGGATGGCGGATTTGCAGATCGGTTCGTTGACGGCGGCGCCGGGCGTGAAGACGTTCGGCGAAAACGTCTTCGACGTTGGAGGAGCGCCGTACCGGCTGCCGATGTGGCTCGTGAACGGCGCGTCCGACGGTCCGACGCTCGTCGTCTCCGCCGGTGTCCACGCGGCCGAGTACGCGAGCATCGCGGCCGCGCTCGAACTCGGGCGGTCCCTCGACGCGCACCACCTGCACGGGCGCGTCGTGGTCGTGCCGGTGATGAACCTGGCCTCGTTCACGGCCCGTTCCATCTACGTTTCCCCGCTCGACGGCAAGAACCTGAACCGCGTATTTCCGGGCGACCCCGCAGGCACCGCCTCGCAGCAGCTCGCGCACTGGGTCTTTCACCACATCATCGCGCGCGCGGACTACTACATCGATCTGCACGGCGGCGATCTCATCGAAGCGCTCGTGCCGTTCACGATTTTTTTTCGATCGGGCACCGCGCGAGTGGACGACGCATCGCTCGAATTGGCCCGGACGTTCGCGATTCCCTACATCGTCAGCAGCGAAACAGCCGGCGCCACGTTCTCGGCGGCATCGAAGGCCGGCGTGCCGTCGATTCTCGCCGAAGCCGGCGGCCAGGGGATCTGGACGCGTGAGCATGTCTCGCAGCTCACGACCGGCATCCAGCGCGTGCTGCGGCACCTGAACATGATCGATGGCCCGGCGCCCGCGCCGCTGCCGTCGACGGTCATCGAGCACTTTCTCTGGCTGCGCAGCGAGCACGACGGATGCTGGTATCCGGCTGTTGGCGTCGGTGCAGAGGTGCGCAAGGGCGAGGACCTCGGCCAGGTGCTGGATTACGAAGGACGCGTGCTGCAGCGCGCGATCAGTCCAGCCGACGGGCGCGTGCTGTTCATCGTGACATCGCTGGCCATCAACAATACCGATCCGCTGCTCGCGGTCGGCGCGTAACGAAGGCGTCATATGCCCGCACCGCAGTCATTTGAAACTCACGCACACCGGCCGACGTTGACCGTCATCGCCTTCGCGCTGCTCGTCGTCGCCGTGGTCGAGTTCCTGCTTGCGTGGCCGCACGGGACGCCGCGGTCGCTGGCGATCGGGACGGGCGCTCTGCTCGGCTCGGTCTTCATGCTGATCTGGATGAGCCGCGCTTACACGACGCGGCTGCAGGACCGCATCATCCGCGCGGAGATGCGGATTCGAGCCCTGCAGCTGATGACGCCGGATCAGCAGCGGGCCATGGCGACCCTCTCGATGAAGCAACTGGCCGCCCTCCGGTTCGCCTCGGATCCCGAGCTTCCGGGGCTGTGCGAACGCGCCGCGCGCGAGAAGCTCCCGCCCAACGACATCAAGCGCGCCGTCAAGAGCTGGGTCGCGGATTACGACCGCACCTGAGCGCGGGCGGCGGCCCTGCGGAACAACGCCCAGCCGGCGATGTTCGTGAGCACGATCACCGACGAAATCTTGAGCGCGAACTGCAGCTGGCTCACGACGTCGACGATTGGAATGACGGCCAGCACGACGAAGAGCAGCGTCATGAGGAATCCGGAGAGCGCGAGGACGCGCAGCCCGGCGGAACCGCGCACGGCGGGACGCCCGACGAGCGGGATCGCGAACATGACGAGGTACGTCAGCGCGTAGAAGATGCCCGCCGCATTCCACAGCAGCTGAAAGGCCTCCTGCTTGCCGACCCCGATGGAACCGATGAGAGCGAAGGCGAGCGTCACGATCCCTACGAAGGCGATCGAGTTGACGGGCGTCTGATAGCGGGGATGCAGGCGTGTGAACCAGGCGGGCAGCAGGCCATCCCACCCGGCAACCATCGGCAGCCGCGTATTGCCCCCGAACAGCACGCTCGCCTGCGCGACGCGTATCGCGAGCATCACCAGAATCGTGGCGGTCGCGATGCCGCTGACGGGTCCGAGCGCAGCGAACCCGGCGCTCAGCACCTGCGGAATCGGCGCGATGAGGTCGATCTGATCGAACGGCACCAGCGCCAGGACCGAACTCGTCCCGAGGATGAACATCAGCGCGATCACCGGGGCCGCGAACATCACCGAGCGGGCAATCGCGCGCGTTGGATTACGACACTCGCCGGCGTGGATCGCGACGTACTCGAAGCCACCCATCGCGCCGAATCCCATCTTTCCGAAGAGGTTCAGGCTCATGATCGACATCGCGGGCATCGCGGTCGCGAGCGGATGGAACGCTGGAATCGTGCCGTGCGCGACGTTGAGCCATGGCAGCGCCACGAGCATCGCGAACGTCGCGACCATCAGCACGCCGCCGGTCGTGTGAAGCCATTTGCCCACGCTCAAGCCGCGGACCGTCAGCCCGGCCAGTCCCGACAGGATGACGACGTTCGCCGCCGCGACCATCCAGTTGCTCGAGACGACCGCGTCGCCTGCAGCCGACAGGATGTAGCGGAAGTACTGCGTCACCTGCAAACCGATTTCCGACGTGTTGAGGATGCCGAACAACCACAGGTTCCAGGCCACCAGAAACCCGGTCAGGTCGTTGAACCCGAGCTTCGCCCATTGATACAAGCCGCCCTCGAGCGGCATCGTCCGGTTGAGGTGCACGACGACGGCGGCGGACGGAAGATAAAAGCACGTGATGGCTGCCACCCAGAACACCACGTGGGCCGGGCCCTCTTTGGCGGCGACGCCCACCCACGGCAAGCCCACGATGAAGAGGATTTGCGTGAGCGTGAGATCGGCGACGCCCAGGTCCTTGCGCAGGTGCTCGCTGCGCGCCTGGACTTCGGCTTCTTCCTGCCGGAGCAGGACGGATGGGCCGGTCATGACGGCCGAGCGTAGCGCAAAACGGCGGGGCGCGGGTCGCGGAGTGCGGAACGCGGCGTGCGCGGCGCGGCGTGCGCAACGCGGATCAGTTGAAGTCTAATAGAAGATGCGAGTCTGGAGGATATTGTGAGCAAGCTGGTTCTGGCAATCATGCTCGTGGGTTCGTCTTCGCTTCCGGCAGCCGCCCAGCGAGGCGCTGCGCCGCAGCGCGGACCCACCACAGGGCCCGCCGCCTTCGCGGTGATGGTGACCGACGCGTCCGGCACGCCGCTCACCGGCGTGGACGTGACCGTCACGGGCCGCGCGCAGCGCTCGGCCTCGACGGAAAACGGCCGGATCGCGTTCGAGGATCTGCCGGTCGGCCCCTATCATTTCAAGTTCGAGAAGGACGGCTACGACACGGTGGAACAGGACGTGACCGGCAAGCGCGGCGCGCCCGTCGACGTGAAGGTGACGATGACACCGACGCCGAAGCCGGTCGAGCCTCCGGCGCCACCCGCGCCCGAACCCAAGCCGCCGAGCACGGTCAAGCCCGTCGTCCTGGATATGCCGGCGTTCATCGAGAAGTACTACGTCGGCAAAGCGAGCGGCACGACGACCCCGATGGCGTGCAGCGATGGCGGTTCAGCGACGCTCATCCAGGCGAACGACGCGATCGCGGAGCATACGCACGCGGATGCGGACGAATACGTGTACGTAATCGCGGGCGAAGGGAATGCCCGGATGGGGGGCCGACAGGAGCCGGTCAGCGCCGGCGTGTTCCTCATGATTCCGCGCGGCGCGCCGCACGCGTTCACGGTGGGTAAGAAGCACCCGCTCGTGTTCGTCTCGACACTCGCCGGCGGCCACTGCGGGTAGCTGGCGGCCTCGGCCGCGGTGCTCGGTGCCTGGTGCGTGGTGCGTGGTGCGGGTGCTCGGTGCTCGCGATCGAAGAAGGTGCAGCCTTCGTCTAATGCGCGAAGGAGGCGCTCATGCGTCTGCTTCGCTCCTCGCTGAAACTCCTCGTCGTCGTGACTTGCGCGCAGGCGGGCAGCGCGTGCGCCGGCGTTCGTGTGTATTCCGATCCCGCGCTGACGCACGAAATCGGCGTGAAGGTGTACGCGCCGAAGCCGTACCTGCTCGTCGCGCGAACGGGTGCGAAGAACGCGCCCGTGCAGGTCGCCGTCGTCTATCTTCCCGACATGAACAACGCGTCGTACATCCGCCAGCAGCGCGGCTGGGGATCGAACGATCTCTCGATCGGCATCCAGAACGGGATGCTCGTGCAGCTCGGATCGAAGAGCGACTCGCACGCGGCGGAAGCGCTTGGCGCCGTCGCCGATCTCGTCGCCGCGGCCGGTGGCGCGTACGCCGACGTGCGTCCGCGCGCGACACCGGCGCCAGAGCCAGCGGAGACCGACGCTTTCGAGCTTTATGAGATTCGCCAGGAACTGGGACGGACGGTGCTGGTGCGCATCTCCATCGACCGCCTCGGCCGCGACTGAGCAGGGCGGGCCAGCGCGGCGAAGCCGCCGGGAGAAGCGGGCGAGTGAGCGTTGCGTGCCGGGGGGCCGGCGGGGCGAAGCCCCCCGGTAAACAAAGAGCTGGAAAAAATCCACGTTGGCTGATGCGTGACGAGTTGGCGGGCGAGTGAGCGTGCGAACGAGCCACGCGCGCGGGGGGAGCCGGCGGAGCGGCGAGCGAGCGCGCGTGCAGGGGGGTCCGGCGGGGCGAAGCCCCCCGGAAAAAGACGACAAAACTCTGCTCAGGAACGGACGTTCGCTGCCGCGTCGAAAACGTGATCGCGCGAACGCGCCAGTTTTCGCGCGTTGCGGCTGGCGAGCCTCTTGCGATTCTGCATCGCGTGGCGGTGGAACTGCTGGTCGGCCGGGTACTCGCGATCATGCGGCACCCCCTTCTGGCCTGGCCGCGGCTTCCACCGTCCGGCCGCGTGGTGTTGGCCGCCGGGTATGCCGGCGTCTCCTACCTCACGGTTATCGTGCTGCTTCTGACGCTGCAGCGCTGACATCGCGAGCGCCCTCCCCACGAACCCAATCTCGGCCGTGCGTTACAATCGCGCCCGTGTCCCTGACCACCGGTACCCGCCTGGGCCCGTTCGAAATCATCGCGCCGATTGGCGCGGGCGGCATGGGCGAGGTGTTCCGCGCTCGTGACGCGCGCCTCGGGCGCGACGTCGCCGTCAAGGTCCTGCCGTCGCTCTTCGCCGCTGATGCTGATCGGCTTCGCCGCTTCGAGCAGGAAGCACGCGCGGCCGCGGCGCTCAATCACCCCAACATCCTCGTCGTCTACGACGTCGGCACGACCGACGGCGTGCCGTACGTCGTCTCGGAACTCCTCGAAGG
>DATJFQ010000030.1:0-42073 GCA_035495555.1 Vicinamibacterales bacterium | reverse complement strand
TCAGGGCCACTTTCCGATCGAGCTTGGTATCCTGGGCCAGATACACGGCGCCCATGCCGCCGGCGCCGAGCAGGGCGGTGATCCTGTAGTGTTTGAGCGTGCGGTCAATCATATAAGGCGCATGGGCTCAAGACGGTTTGGGATCTGACTGTCGCAGATCAGCAGAAGCGACCGCCCAAGTCTCGACCGCGTCGGCAGCTTTCTACTCGTAGTCAGAGGATCCTGGCGCATGAACGTGAACGTCCGCACGATGCCAGCGGGCACCGATTCTACAGTCGTCTTTGCAAGTCTGGCGCGAAAGTCCTTGATGCTCAGGTTTCCCTACTCCAGGGGTCCCGGCGATAGGGCTGTGATCTTGTGACCTAAGGAGAATTCTGCCGGCGAAGAGGATCGTGAACACGAACAGCGCCATATGCTTGCCCATGCGAGAGATCCTCCGAGTACGGGATCTCCGCACCAGACACTTGTGCTGCGTGCACGATCAGGGCGTCCCAAAACGAGACCTGATACCGTCGAGGCGATCGGTCAAAAGAGCGCTGATCGAGCGGCCCTCTTCGGCGGCGACAACGTGCGCCTCTCGCAATAAGTCAGTGTCGAGTTCTAGCGTGACGTTCGTCTTCATGTCGCCCTCATTGTGGCACGTGAACTGCGTGCTGCACTGCTTTACGTGCCATTGAAGGGCCTCGCCGTTTGACCAACCTCAAGCCCGTGGCGAAGGCACGACACCAAGTTGAGCTGATACGGTCGCTGTCGAACGTGTGGGTGTTTGACATTCGCCGACACATGTCTACACTGTAGACATAAGCAATGGACGCCATCGGACCTTTCGAGCAAGCGGTTCTCGTGGCGCTCGTTCGCCTACGCGAACACGCGTACGGACGGGCGATCCTCAACGAAGTGAGAGAACGGCTTGACCGGGATGTGTCGGCAGGCGCCGTTTATGCAACCCTCGAACGACTGGAGACGAAGGGCTTCGCTTCATCAACCCTCGCACCAGGAACTGCGATTCGAGGCGGCCGTGCCCGGCGCTACTTTTCGGTGACCGCTGCGGGGATCCGTGCGTTGAACCAGGCAAAGACGGCCACTGACATGCTGTGGCATGGCCTGGCTTGGCCACTAAAGGTGCGGACATGATTGACACGCACGGCAACCCTCCTCGTTGGGCCCAGGTGTTCTTGCGAACTGTGCTGAGGCCATCGGACATTGATTCAGTCACCGGTGACTTGATCGAAGAATACCGGGAGGCCAAATATCCATCGCTTGGCCGACTCGGGGCAGACGCGTGGTACGTCAGGCAGGCACTGAGCATCGTCTGGCGTGTCGTGTGGCCGTTCGTGGTCGCGACCGTTGCACTACGGTTGTTATCGTTTCCATTGCCTCGGGGGTGGAATCCCTCTGTGGTCCCGGCACCTGGGGTGTCGCTGCTGGATGCCTTCATTTTCTTGCGCGCTGGGTACTTCGGCGCTCGGCGAACCGGCCGCCTCGTCAGTGGCGTCGTTATCGCCAGCCTGACAAGCGTCGTCGGCTTCCCGATATTCTTTATCTACGCCGCGATGCGAGATCCGAGCCTGCTGCGAGCGCCAGTCGAAAAACCTTTCATCGCGATGATCGTGCTCACGCTGTTGGTGATCGCTGCAGGCTTCGGCATGGCGCTGGGGACACTAGGAACAGCTGGCGGGCGATGGCTGGCCCCGACGTCCCGCCGCATTCGCGCTCAGTAAAGGTTCGCCCCGCGGCCGAAACATCCTGGAGCGCTCAGCGACCAGCGTCTCCTTTTCCCCATTCATATCTTCCCCATGAAACATGCAGGCCCCCCTCCGCCCCTCCGCAGAGCTTTAGCGTTAAAGTAGGAGGGCCTGGCGATTCCTGAGTCTCAACAGTGCAATGCGAACGCTCGATACGAGATCCTTCGCTGACACGGCTGCGCGCGCGTCCCGCGTGTTCGACCTGTCCGCGAGAAAAATCAAAGACCTCGAGCGAAGCTGGCGCCCAGAGGACGGCGCTCCGGTCTTTACAGTCGAGGGGCGCTATCGTGCGCGCGGGTGGACGGACTGGACGCAGGGATTTCAGTTCGGCTCAGCCCTGCTCCAGTTCGATGCGACGGGAGACCGCGAGTTTCTCGACCTCGGCCGCGACCGCACGGTGGAGCGAATGGCGGCGCACCTCACCCACAGCGGTGTCCACGATCACGGATTCACCACCATCAGTGCGTACGGGACGCTCTGGCGACTTGCGCGGGAAGGCCGAATCGACGCCACCGAATGGGAGACGCAATTCTACTCGCTCGCGATCCGGACAAGCGGCGCCGTGCAGGCGCGGCGGTGGACGCGAATCGGCGATGGCGGGTTCATCCATTCGTTCAACGGTCCGCACTCCCTCTTCGTCGACACGCTTCGAACGCTCCGGGTACTCGCGCTGGCGTGGCAGCTGGGACAGGTACTCCTCGAGGAGCAGGACGCGCCGGCCAATCTGCTCGAACGTCTCGTCCACCATGCGCGTGCGACGGCGCGCTACAGCGTCTACTACGGCGAAGGGCGCGACCGCTTCGATGTGCGCGGCCGCGTGGCGCACGAGAGCCTGTTCAATCCGGTGAACGGCAGTTATCGCGGTCCGTCGACACAGCAGGGCTACTCGCCCTTCACGACGTGGACCCGCGGCCTCGCCTGGGCCATCCTCGGATTCGCCGAGCAACTGGAATTTCTCGACGGCCTCAATGCCGGCGCCGTGGTTGACGCGGGTCTTTCGGAAGACGGCTTCCTCCTGGATGCGGCGATGGCCACGGCCGACTACTACATCGAATCCGCCGCGGCATCCGACGGCGTGCCGTACTGGGACGATGGTGCGCCGGGCCTCGCCGCGCTCGGTGACTGGCGCGCTCGACCGGCAGATCCGTTCAACGATCGTGAACCGGTCGACAGCTCCGCCGCCGTAATCGCCGCGCAGGGACTGCTCCGCCTTGCCCGCGTCCTGACGGCACGCGGCCAGCCGGATCTCGCAATCCGATACGAGCGGAGCGGGCTGCACATTGCGGACACGCTCTTCGACCCCGCGGGCCCCTATCTCGCGACGGGCGCGGAGCATCAGGGGCTGTTGCTGCACTCCGTCTATCACTGGCCCAACGGGTGGGATCACGTTCCCGACCACGCACGGGTGCCTCGTGGCGAATCGAGTCAGTGGGGCGACTATCACGCGCGCGAGCTCGCCCTGTACATCATGCGGCAAGCCGGCGGCCAGCCGTATCTCTCCTTCTTCGGGCCGCGCACGTGACCGCGGGGCGGCGGGGCACGGCGCTCATCACCGGCGGCACACGTGGCATCGGGCTCGGCATCGCGCGGGCGCTCGCCGACCAGCGGTGGAACCTGGCGCTCTGCGGCCGGCGTCCCGACGCGGAGGTCGCGGCCGTCCTCGACGATCTGCGGCAGACCGGGAGCGAGATCGGCTATCACCGTGCGGATCTCGCGGATGATGACGACCGCGCACGCCTCGTCGGACAGGTTCGGGAGCGCTGGGGCGTGGTGCACGCGCTCGTGAACAACGCCGGCCGCGCGCCGCAGGTTCGCGCGGACCTGCTCGACGCGACGGCCGAAAGTTTCGACGAAGTGCTGGCGGCGAATCTGCGCGGGCCGTACTTCCTCACGCAGGCCATCGCGCGCGACCAGGTCGAGCGCCGCCGCGCGGATCCGTCGTTCACCGCCGCGATCGTGTTCATCACGTCCGTGTCCGCCGTCTACGCGTCGGCGAATCGCGGAGAGTACTGCGTCAGCAAGGCAGCGTTGTCGATGGCTGCCCGTCTGTTTGCTGCGCGTCTCGCGGCCGACGGCATTCCCGTCTACGAAATTCGTCCCGGCATCGTCGAGACCGACATGACGGCGCCGGTTCGCGAGGCATACGATGCGCGGATCGCGCAGGGTCTGGTGCCGGAAGGGCGATGGGGACGCCCGGAGGACGTCGGACGCATCGTCGCGGCGCTCGTGCGAGGCGACTTGCCGTATAGCACCGGCAGCGTCATCGCGATGGACGGCGGGTTGTCGATCCCGCGCTTGTAGAAGCGGGGCACCAGCCGCGAGATGGGAGGGGGGACGACGATGCGGCAGATGAGGTCCGTGGTGATGGTGGTCGTGGCCGCAGCGGGTCTCGGCGGGTCCGTTCCAGCCCGCCAGCCGCGGCCGTGGATGGATCGGGCGCTTCCGCCCGAGCGGCGCGCCGAACTGCTCGTCCGCGCGATGAGCCTGGACGAGAAAATCTCGCAGATCCACATGATGGACGTGGCGGAGCATCCGCGGGAGGTGCCCGGCATTGCGCGCCTTGGGGTGCCGGTATTCAAGATCACGAACGGACCGGCGGGGGCCGGCCCCGGCGACGCGCCGAAGGGAACACCGCAGCGCGCCACGGCGTTGCCGTCGGCGATCGCGCTTGCCGCGTCATGGGATCCCGAGGCCGCGCGCGGATTCGGGCGGCTCGCCGCGCAGGAAGTGGCCGATCGCGGCGAGCACCTGCTCGAGGCGCCGGGGATGAACATCGCGCGCGTACCGCGCAACGGGCGCAACTTCGAATACTACGGCGAGGACCCGTGGCTCGCGTCGCGGCTGGCGGTTGCCGAAATCCAGGGTATTCAGGGCGAAGGGATCATCGCCGAGCCCAAACACTACGCCGCGAACAACCAGGAAACCGATCGCAAGACCATCGACGAACGGATCGACGAACGTACGCTCCGGGAAATGTATCTGCCGGCGTTCGAAGCCTCTGTGAAGGAAGCCGACGCGGGCGCGATCATGTGTGCGTATCCGAGCGTCAACGGGCAGTTCGGGTGCGAGAACGTGCACCTGCTTCGCGACGTTCTGCGGGGCGAGTGGCGGTTCGGCGGCTTCGTCCAGTCCGACTACACCGCCACCCATTCGGCCGTCCGCTCCGCGCGTGCCGGACTCGATCTGGCGATGAAGCCCGAGCACTACAGCGACGAAGTCCGAGCCGCGATCGCGAGCGGCGAGCTGCGCGAGCAGGACGTCGATCAGATGCTCGTCCGCCGGTACACGCAGATGTTCCGGTTCGGCCAGTTCGATGTGCGACGCGACCCGAAGCCGATTCCAGCCGAAGCGGACGGCGCGGCTGCGCGAACTCTGGCGGAACAGGCCGCCGTGCTGCTCAAGAACGACAATCACCTGCTGCCGATCGATCCGGGGCGTGTCCATTCGATCGCGGTGATCGGTCCGTACGCGGCCGCGGCGCACACGGGCGGTGGCGGTAGTTCCGCCGTCGCGCCACTCTACACCGTCGCACCGCTCGAGGCCCTGAAGAAGGCCGCGGGATCCGGCGTTCGAATCACGTACGACGCGGGCGATGTTCACGAAGCCGCGGCTCGTCTCGCCGCCGCGGCCGACATCGCGATCGTGATGGTCGGCAACAAGGATCGCGAAGGGGCCGATCGGTCCAGCCTGTCGCTCCCCAACGGGCAGGATGGGCTCGTCGCTGGCGTGGCGGCGGCGAATCCGCGGACGATCGTGGTGCTGAAGACCGGCGGCGCGGTGCTCATGCCGTGGCTCTCCCAGGTGCCTGCGGTTCTGGAGGCGTGGTACCCGGGTCAGGAAGACGGGAACGTCGTCGCCGACCTGCTGTTCGGCGTTGCGACTCCGTCAGGAAAGCTGCCCGTGACCTTTCCGCGCACGGAGGCGGACACTGCGGCGAACACGCCGGAGCAGTATCCTGGCGTCGATGGCCGCGCCCTCTACTCGGAGCGGTTGCTGGTCGGCTATCGCTGGAACGACGCGCATCGCCTGGAGCCGCTCTTTCCTTTCGGCTTCGGCCTGTCCTACACGACGTTCACGGTCGCCGATGTCCGAGCGCCAGCCGGTACGGATGGACGGACTCCCGTCACGGTCTCTGTTGAGGTGACAAACACCGGGACCCGCGCGGGTGCCGAAGTGGTGCAGGTCTACGTGGAAGCGCCGGCCGACGCCGGGGAGCCCCCGCGGCAGCTGAAGGGCTTCGCGAAAGTCGCGCTGAAGGTCGGTGAACGCCGCCGCGTCGAGATCCCGCTCGACCCGCACGCGTTCTCGATCTGGGACGTCGCGCGCCGTGCATGGACCGCCCTCCCCGGCACTCACCGCCTCCGCATCGGCACATCGTCTCGCGACCTGCCGCTGACCGCGCGGATCGCGGTAGCCGGCAACCAGTAGCGGACCGATCAGATGTAGTCGTCCAGCGTGACAGCGCTGCCGGTACTCGAGCCTCGTGCCGACCGTCCGCACGTGACGCACCGCCTCACCGCGCCCGAACTGGCCAGGGGGCCTGCCATTGGATACTTTAGCGCTAAAGTAAAGCTGTTTTTGCGCGCGACACGTGATACCCTGCACCGCGCGTCGGACGGACGCAGGTGGAGGTGACCGATGGAAAACCGCGGGCTGTCTCGTCGTCAATGGTTCGAACGCATGTCGGTGCCCGTGCTCGGGGCGTCGGTCGGCGGAACGCTGGCGATGCGACCTGCTCCCGCCGTGGCGCAACCCGCTGCCGCCGACGAGGCCGCGCTGAAAGGCGCGCGCACTTACAACGTCCGCAGCTTCGGCGCCGTCGGCGACGGGAAAGCGATGGACACGCGGGCCGTGCAGGCGGCGATTGACGCCTGCACGCGAGACGGCGGCGGGACGGTACTCGTTCCGGAGGGCACGTTTCAGATGGGCACTGTCGAACTGAAAGACAACGTCACGCTGCACCTCGCCGCATCCGCCACACTGCTCGGTACGGCAGACGGCACGCAGTACCATGCCGTCGACGCCATCCCGCTGCGCGGCGACTCGACCCTCGCCGATGGCAACTGGGCGCTCCTCTTCGCAGTCAATGCGAAGAACGTCACGATCGAAGGTGCGGGTCTGATCGACGGCCAGGGAATTCAGTTCCACTCGCCGAGCCGCGGCGTCGCCCCGCCGAGCGGCCTCGGCGGCAGCCGCCGGCCTTACCATCTCCTCTTCTATCGCTGCGAGCACCTGCGCGTCGCCGACGTCCGTTTGTGGAACAGCGCGTTCCACAGCGTCCGCGTGATCCAGTCGCACTACGTCTGGATGACCGGACTCCACATCTTCAACCGTGTCAACGGCAATAACGACGGCTTTCACTTCATCAGCTGCGAGTACGTCCACGTCAATGGCTGCACGGTGCAGTCACAGGACGACGCATGCGCACTCTTCGGAAGCTGCAAGTTCATCACGGTCACCAACTCGACCTTCAGCACTCGATGGTCGGTGTTCCGATTCGGCGGAGGCGAAGCCGAAAACGTCACGGTCTCGAACTGCGTGCTCCACCAGGTCTTCGGCTGCCCGTTCAAATTCCAGGGCCGGCCTGGATCACGCTACGAGAACATGTCGTTCTCGAATCTGATCCTCCAGGACGTGACCGGCCCGATCAGCATCAGCATCGGGCCGCTGGAACAGCGTCCCGATCAACCGGTCGCGGCGGGCGCACCGGCAGCGGCCTCGCAGGGGGCGCCGGCGATCGTTCGGAACATCACATTCAGCAACGTGCACGGAACGGTCACGACGAATCCTCCCCAGCTTCCCGAATATCCGTTCACGAGCGGGTATCGCCCCGGCGAGCTGCACTCGGCAATCGTGCTGAACGCGGTCGGCGACACGATTCTGGAACACATCACGTTCGACGACGTGCACCTCACGTTCGGGGGCGGCGGAACCGCTGAGGACGCGCATCGGGACGTCCCCCAGGTCGCGGGCGAGTACTTCGTGCTCGGACCGATTCCGGCGTACGGCCTGTATGCGAGAAACGCGCGCGGGATAACGCTGCAGAACGTCCGGTTCCAGGTGGCCACGCCGGATCTCCGGCCGGCGATCGTCTTCGATCGCGTCAGTGATGCCGCGATCAACGGCCTGAGCGTGCAGGCAACAGCGGCAGCAGAGTCGGTGTTGCGGTTCATCGACTCGACAGAGGTGCTGCTCACAGCCTCGCGCGTGCTGACGCCCGGGCCTGTATTCCTGCAGGTGGAAGGCGCGGCAAGCCAGGGCATCACGATCGACGGAGGCGATCATTCGAAGGCCGCCCGGCTCGTGGCGTTCGCGAAGAGCGCGACACCAGCGTCCGTGAAAGCCCGTATCTGATTCGCTCCGGGTCGATCTCGCAGATAGGATCTGACGATGAGGTACGCCGACAAGGTCGTGATCGTCACCGGAGGCACGAAAGGCATCGGTGCGGGGTGCGTCAGGATCTTCGCCGAGGAAGGCGGCTCGAACGTCGTGTTCTGCGCGCGGGACGCCGATGAGGGTCGGGCCTTCGAAACCGACGTGAATGCGAAAGGCCCCGGACGTGCGACCTTCGTCCGCGCGGACGTCAGCCGCGTGGAAGACATCCAGCAACTGGTGGACGCCACGGTCGAGCGGTTCGGCCGCATCGATTGCCTGATCAACAACGCCGGCTGGCATCCGCCGCACCAGCCAATCGACGACTTTTCAGTCGACGACTTCCGATCCCTCCTGAACCTCAACCTCGTGAGCTACTTCGCGGCGTGCAAGTTCGCGCTGCCGCACCTTCGCCGGGTCAAGGGAAACATCATCAATATGTCGAGCCTCGTCGGGTCGATGGGCCAGATCGGCGCCACGACCTACGTCGCGACCAAGGGGGGCATCACGGCGTTCACCAAAGCGCTGGCGATCGACGAAGCCGCGCACGACGTCCGCGTCAACTCCGTCTCTCCCGGCAACATCTACACGCCTCTGTGGCAGGAGGCGATCGCCGCCGCGCCCGACCCGGCGCAGTGCCGCGCCGATGGCGACGCGGCGCAGTTGCTCGGCCGCATGGGCACCGTCGAGGAAGCCGGCCGCCTGTGCCTGTTCATCGCAGCGGAAGCAACGTTCACGACCGGCGTCGATCACATCCTGAGCGGCGGAGCCGAACTCGGATACGGACGAAAGAGTCGCAAACCCTGAACGGAGAAACCGCATGTCAGACCGACTCCCCTTGCGGTGGGCCATGCCGGCCGCGCTCCTGCTGGCCGTCAACGCGATTGCCGCGGCGCCTCAATCGCAACCGCAGACCGCATGGATGGATCTCGCGCGCACCCCACCGATGGGCTGGAACAGCTGGAATCGCTTCCAGTGCGACGTCAGCGATGCGCTGGTGCGGCAGACGGCCGATGCGATGGTCTCCTCCGGCATGCGCGACGCCGGCTACCGCTACGTCGTCATCGACGACTGCTGGCAGGTGTCGCGCGACGCGAATGGAACGATCGTCGCCGATCCGCAGCGCTTTCCGAACGGGATGAAGGCGCTTGCGGACTACGTGCATTCGAAAGGCCTGCTGTTTGGCCTCTATTCGGATGCGGGCTCGAAGACGTGTCAGGGCCGCCCTGGAAGCAACGGCTACGAGACGGAAGACGCGCGGCAATACGCTGCGTGGGGCGTCGACTATCTGAAATACGACTGGTGCAGCACGGACGGCGTGGACCCGAAGATCGCGTACACGACGATGCGCGACGCGCTCCGCGCGACGGGCCGACCGATTGTCTTCAGCATGTGCGAATGGGGAAAGAGCAGCCCGTCGACATGGGCGCGCGGCGTCGCGCACCTGTGGCGGACCACGACCGACATCCTGCCGTGCTGGGAGTGCACGAAATCCTGGGGAGGCCTGGGGTGGCCGTCGATCCTCGATCTGCAGGTGGGCCTCGACAAGTACGCCGGCCCGGGCGGTTGGAACGATCCCGACATGCTGCAGGTAGGCAACCCGGGGTTGACGATCGGCGAGAGCCGCGCGCACTTCAGCTTCTGGGCGCTGCTCGCGGCGCCCCTCGTGGCGGGCAACGACGTACGGTCGATGACGCCGGAGACTCGCGACATCCTCCTCAATCGCGAGGTCATCGCGGTCGATCAGGATCGTCTGGGCCGTGAGGGCCACAAGGTGCGCGACGATGGCGACCGAGAGGTGTGGGCAAAGCCGATGGAGGGGGGCGGGCAGGCGGTGATCCTCTTCAACCGCGGGGCGGAGGCGGCGCCGATCTCCGTGTCGTGGCACGAGCTCGGACTGGCCGACGAGGCGAAGCTGCAGGTGCGCGACCTCTGGCAGCACAAGGATCTCGGCACGCTCGGGGGCACTTTCACCGTGCGCGTGCCGCCGCACGAAGTCGTGATGGTCCGCGTATCGAGCGCCCGCTGATCCTGCGCGCGGCTGGCGGCCGACATGAAGTCCCCCACGGACCGTTGTCGCGGTCTCGGAAGGACGTCGCGGTGCATCTCGCGCCGGTGCATCTCGCGCCGCTTGCTTTCCCAAGACGACGATGGCATCGTCGTCTCACAGGCTTCGGACAGCCGAGCACCGTGGCGACCGCGCGTTCGGGATTGTGGTACGGGACAGGAAGGAAGATGTCGTGCACGATGCGGATCGAACCCGCCGGCTCAGGCCGCCGCGGCGCGGGGAGGGTCACATGACGACGGCAGAGTACCTCGAAACGAACGAGACCGTACTGCCTCGCGAGCTGGCGTATGGCATCCTGAGGGTCGCCGATTCGCCGATCGTGTCACACCAGCGGATGGTCGGCAGCCTCTATCTGGAAATGACCGCGTTCGTGCGACGCGCAGGCCTGGGCGAAGTCCTGCTGGCGCCGATGGACGTCATCCTGGATTACGACCGCGCGCTGGTCGTGCAGCCCGACCTGCTGTTCGTGTCTGCGGACCGCGCGGCGATCGTGACGGACAAGGTGCACGGCGCGCCGGATGTGGTCGTCGAGGTTCTTTCGCCGCAGCCGCGCATCGGCGACCTGCACGAGCGCATCGAGTGGTTCGCGAAGTACGGTGTGCGCGAGTGCTGGCTCGCGGATCTCGAGAAGCAGCAGTTCGCCGTGCTCGTCCTCGGCGCGCACGGCGTGATAGAACGCCGACTCGGAACCGGAGGAACCCACGTCCCGTCCGACATTCTTCCCGGCGTCGTGCTGCCCTACATGCTCTGGTGATCCGCGCCGCACCTCGTGAGGTGCGACCAGCATCACGCGCGCAGAGGCAGTTCTCGGGGACGAGACCTTCCTGACGCGAAACGGCGGCGGCAATTCGAGCATCAGGCGCACGCGTAACGCGTACCCCGCGGCCGGCATCACGAAACATACGGATGCGGCTTGGGACAACGGACCACACGACGCGCTGAGATCATGCGCGCGACAGGTGACGCTGACCGTGGTGATGATCAACGACAGTCATTGTCATTTCTTTTCGTCGAGCTTTCTCGAGCGGCTCGCGCCCTCCGGCGGTGGCGCGGGCGCGCTGGCGGCGCGCCTCGGCTGGGAGCCGCCCGGCACGCCGCCACAACTCGCCGACCGATGGATCGCCGAACTCGATCGGCATGGCGTGTCGCGCATCGCGCTCATCGCCAGCATTCCCGGCGACGAGGCGGCGGTCGCGGAAGCGGTGGCGCGGCACCCGCAGCGCTTCGCCGGGTTCTTCATGTTCAATCCGGCGGCGCCAGATGCCGATGCGGCGCTGCGCCGCGCATTCGTTGAGTACCGCATGCGCGCCGTGTGCCTGTTTCCCGCGATGCATGGCTACCGGCTGGACGATGAATGCGTCGAGCGCGTGTTCGGGGCGGCCGCTGAGCACGGGGGCACGGTGTTCGCGCACTGCGGCGTGCTCACGGTCGGCGTACGCAAGCGTCTCGGTCTCCCCAGCCGGTTCGATCTCCGTCTCGGCGATCCGTTGACACTCGCGAAAACGGCGCTCGGCTTCCCCGGCGTACCCGTGATCGTGCCGCACTTCGGCGCTGGATTCTTCCGCGAAGCGCTGATAGCGGCGGACCAATGCGCGACCATCCACTTCGACACGTCCAGCGCGAACGGCTGGACGAAGTTCCATCCAGACCTCTTGCTGGAGGACGTCTTCCGCCACACGCTGTCCGTCGCCGGCGTCAACAGAATTCTCTTCGGTACCGACTCGTCATTCTTCCCGCGCGGCTGGCTGCGCGACATCTACGAGTCGCAGGAGCGCACGCTGGAGAAGCTGGGAGTGGCGCCCGCCGATCGGGAACTGGTGTTCGGCCGGAACTTCGATCGGCTGTTTCCGGTCTGACGGCCACCGGGTTACCGGCGACGCTGAAACCGGGCGACGTCCCGGAAGCGATCGAACTTGCGGCCGACGCCGGCGAACCTGCCGACGCGCGTGAAGCCCATTCGCTCGTGCAGCGCGAGCGACGCCGCAGTGGAGAGCGTCGCGCTATCGTACGCGTCTTGGGACGCCAGCGGCCGGTCGTGGCGTATCTTGCAATCGATCCATCGTCATCTACTGCCACGACGAGCCGATGACGTCCCGTCGCCGCGTGATCGTCGAACCATGCGCGGCGCTGATCAACGGTGTACGGCTTCACGTCGAAGGTAATCGGACGTGTTGGGGCCGCGGCCCCATTCCAATCTCCCGATTGACGCTCGATGACTGCGCTGCGTGGCCGATCGCGGTGAGCTGCTCGAGGAACGGCTGCGCGATCGTGCCGTTCCGTTGCAGGGGCACGTCCCACGTGACCGCGGCGCCGGCGCGCCAGAACTGCCGGCTGAACGCGACGACCTGCTCGCTCGTGAACCGCGGCTGCCCCATGCCCCAGTGCTCGCCCAGATACGTGAGCACGTGCGCCTGCGCGCCGTCGACGATCCCGTTCTCCGTCCGCAGGATCTCGACGCGCGCGGGGTCGCTCTCCTCCCCCGCCGTGTAGTCTTCGAACGGCGCCAGCGAGATCAGCCGGCGCACGACGCCGGGATTGAATGCGACGAGGCTGTCGGGATTGCCCGCGCGGGCCGCGGCGGCGAACGACTCGAAGTTCGGCGGTTCGCTGCGGCGGTACATCGTGTTCGGCCAGTAGCACCCGTCGAACCACCACCCGGCGACCTTCGTGCCCCAGCGCCGCGACCACTCGCGAATCACCTGCTCCCACTTGCGCTGGAATTCGACATTCGCGTGCATCCCGTTCTGCCACTCGAGCGCGTCCCGCGCCTTCGCGTCGCCGTTCGGCGCGCCCGATGGCAGGTACACGATCAGCTTGATCCCGCGCTTCGCGAGCGCCGCGGACATGTCGGCGATGAGGTCGCGCCTCGACATGTGGCTCGGATTCTGCCCGGCGATCCGGTCGTACGTGGCGTTCGGTGCGTCGTAATAGCCAGAGTTCTGACCAACGGTGAGGATGTGATACTTCGCGCCGGTGGACGCGATCTGCGCGGCCAGCTGGTTCACGTCGAAGTGATCGACGAGGTCGTTCCAGCTCTCGACGCTGACGGGCACGCCGTCAGTGCGCTGCCGCCAGTCCGCGAGGTAGTGCGTCATGATCCCGAACCGCGCCTCGCCCAGCCACTCCGCACGCGGCGAACCGCCGCGCACGACTTCCACGACGCCGAGCATCACTGCGATGCCAATCAGCAAGCGCCTCGGGCATTGGGCGTTGGCAACTGGGGATTGACGCGATCTCACTTGCCCACCTCCGGCGAGATCGCGACCGTTCCTGCCGTCCAGTCCACCGTCACCGTCGTCCCGTCGCTGAACGTCGTGCGCTCCTGCGTGCGGTTGCGATCGAGGAACTCGTGGTTCGTGAGCTCGAGCAGCCCGACGCGCTCGTGCAGCGCCGCCATGCGCCGAATCCGATCGACGTCTTTCGGGTCCGTGCTCATCGATGGAGCCGCGCCGTAGAGAAAGCCGTGCAGATTCGACGGCGACTCAGTCGTGACGATGGCATCGTGGTACACGAGGTCGTAGAGCGGAATCGGAATGGCGTCGTGCGACGTCTCGTCGTTGCCGCTGCCGGGGTTTCGGTTGAACCGCGATGTCGCATAGTCGACATAGGGAATCAGCCAGTCGGCCCCGTCCTCGACGCCGACGAGGCCGAGATTGTGCGTGACCCACGCGCAGACGTGCGCGCGGTCTGCCATCGACTCGGTCCGCGTGCTCGGATGCTCCGGGTTGAAATCCTGATCCGGCGGGATGTAGCCGAACACGTCCATGTAGCTGCCCTGCGGGTGAATGCCGTGCTCCGCCATCAGGCGGTAGTTCTTCTCGACGTGCCCGAGCATGAAGCGGTTGTTCAGATACGCCTGCGGGCCGCCGTCCCAGTAATTCATCATCGGGATCGCGCCATCCTTCCAGTCGTGCGGATGGAAGCGCGTGCCCGGGAACTGTATGGAAGCGGTCGCCGCGTCCTCCTCGCGCACGGCGAGATCTTTGTTGAACGACGGCGCGTCCGGATAATAGTCGCGATACTGATCGTGCAGCCAGCACGTGTAACGGAGCTCGCCGCACGCGTCGAAGAACGCCTTCATTCCTTCCCAGCCGCCGCCTTCGGTCGTCGGAGGCAGACCGTCGGGATGCTGCCGGTCGTATCCGAGCGCCGGCCATCCGGACGCGACGACGTTCAGTGACTCGAAGCCGGCGGCCTTCAGCTTGCGGAGGCGCGCCACGTACTCCGCGAACGTGGTCAGCTGATGATTCCGGTCCGGATGCGCCTTGTCGTACCTCGGGCTTTCACGATTGACGTTCCGGAGAATGCGCGCGCTTGCCATTGGACGGCCGATCAGGTCCGCCACGATCGGATTGCGTGCGATCTTCTCCTTCAACGACACGAACAGGCCGCTGTTCATCACGTAGCGGCGATAGCGCTTCGCGAGATCGACGTAATTGCCCTTCGGCAGGAACGCCATCCGCAGGCGCCGCATATAGCCGAACCGGCCGAGCTGCGGACGCCACGACGGACCGATGGAGGTCGGCCCGCCCGCCGGATGTGAAAACGTATACGCGGCATCGTCCGGCGTCTCGACGATCACCTCCATGGCGGCCGGCCCCTTTTCGAATCCCCACCACGACATCGACCACGATTCGATCAGATGGCTCTGAATGATGCTGTCGTCGTCTTTCGCGCGGTGAATCGGGTAGTACGGGGACGGCCAATCGCGCGGGAGCAGCTCGCCGTTGTCATTGCTGAGGACGGTCGCGTCGATGGCTCGTCCGTCGACGGACGTCGGCCAGTTCAGCTCGCGGATCGTCGTTGATCCTTCGACTGCGGCGATATCGAACAGCACGTTCTCGTCGCCGCTTTCGATCGCGACGGTCAGGACGAGCCGCAGGTCGGCCGGCGGCGCCGACGGCTGCCCGGGGATCCGAAATCCTCCGAGCGTCAGCTTCACGCCGGACGCATAACCGGTGGCGTAGCGAACGATCTGCTGTTCGGCCGCATCGGCCAGACGGTACCAGCGATCGCTGCCCCGCGTGCGTGCCTGGAGATCGCGGGTGCCGGACGGAACCATCCGCCATTCGGTGCCGCTCGCGCGAACGATCAGCGCGAGATCGGCTTCGGAGAGGATCACCGTGTTGTGCTGTCCGGCGATCGTCCATGCCCCACCCTCGTGCGTCACGGTGACGGAGAGCGCTCCCCAGTCTCGAGGCGAGGGCGGCTGCCGCTCGCCCGTGGCGTGCAGCGACGCGGCAAGCGCCAGGAACGCGAGCAACGACACACCGGGTGGGCGCAGCAGTGCCATCGGGCCTCCTCTGACGCCCGACAGATATCGCACTTTAACGTTAAAGTAAACGTAAAACATATGATACGCTGCGCGCCGCCAGGAGGAACAACGCGATGCGTCATCCCATCCGCTTCATCGCGGCCGTCCTGCTCGCCACGCCGCCGGCGGGTCACGCACAGTCTCTGATTCACGTCGATCGGCGCGCGCAGCTCGCGCGGGCGGATCTCGACTATGCGTCGCCCGCGGTGCGCCCCGAGGAAGGCATGCCGGTCGGCAACGGCCGCATGGGAAGCCTGGTGTGGACGACGCCGGAGGCGCTGCACTTCCAGATCAACCGCGTCGACGTGCACGCGATGGATTCGACGACCTTCAGCTTTCCGCGCGCCGACTCCGACTACGGATACGGCTGCGGGCTCGTCGATGTCGCGTTCGACACCGGTGAGGGTGCGGAGGTGTTTGCCGGCGGGGCGTTCCATCAGCACCTCTCCATCTACGACGGCCTGATGACGGCGCGCGGGAACGGGATTACTGCGCGCGTGCTCGCATCTCCGGACCACGATGTGATCGCCATCGACATTGATGACGCTCGCGCCCGGCCGGAGCCGATTGCCGTCGATCTGCGGATGCTCCGCTACCAGATGCAGTACGTCAGCGGCCGCACGGCGGATCTGCGGGCGCATCACGCAAACGTATTCCGCACGGCCGCGCAGACCGCGACCTCGATGCTGTCGATCGAAGGCGGCGCGATCGCGTTGACGCAGCGGTATCGGGAAGGAGAGTTCGACGATGCGTCAGGAGTGGCGATTGCGGTGGTCGGGCGCGCCTCACACGCCCGCTATGCGAACGAGACGACGGTGCGGCTCACGACGGCTGCCGCCTCGGGGCCATTCACGATTCTGATTGGCACCGCGGAATCGCGTGAACCGTCGGCAGCACCCTCGCAGGAGGCGTTGGCGGAGGTCGAGGCCGTAAAAGCCGGCGGGTTTGCCGCGCTTCGGATCGCGGCTGCCGGCTGGTGGCATCGATTCTGGGCGCGCGGCACGGTATACCTGCATAGCGAGTCGGGGCAGGCCGACTTCGTCGAGCAGAACTACGACTTTTATCTGTATCTGATGGCCTCGAGCTCACGCGGCGCCTATCCGCCGCGATTCGGCGGCGGCGTTTGGCAGACCGATGGGGACATGAGCCGGTGGGGATCCCAGTACTGGTGGGCCAATACCAGCGCCTACTACAGCGGATTGATGCCCGCGAACCGCGTCGAGCTGATGGATCCGCTGTTCGACATGTACACAGGGATGCTCGACAATGCCGCGCTCGCGGCGCGGCAGCAGTGGGGCTCGCAAGGCGTCTGGATCCCGGAAACGACGTTCTTCAACGGTCCGGAGCCACTGCCGGATGCCATCGGACGCGAACTGCAGGATCTGGTTCTCGTGCGGGAGCCGTTCGACGCGCGATCGGCAGCCTTCGATCGGTTCGCGGAGAACAAGAACCGTCACAACAGCCGCTGGAACTACCGCGGCGACGGCACGTGGCAGGACGGACGGTACGTCTTCACGTCGAAGGGAGCCGGCATTTTCGGAAGCACGACGCACATCCTTGGCGTCGCGGCGCGCATCGGTAATCTTGCGTGGCAGCGCTATCAGTTCACCGGCGACACGCATTGGCTGCGCGACCGCGCCTACCCGTTCATCAAAGGAGCCGCCGAGTTCTACCGGAACTTTCCCAACCTGCAGAAGGATGGCCAGGGCATTTACCACATCACCCACACCAACAGCGGCGAGTCCGCGTGGAACTCGCGCGATGCCTCGTACGAAGTCGCCTGCATGCACATGATTCTTCCGCTCGCGTCGAACGCCGCGGCGGTCCTGCACGTCGACGACGCGCTTCGGGAGAAGTGGGACGAGGTCGCCGCGCACCTCGTAGCGGCGAAACCGGGCGCGCCGTGCGGGACGGGCAGCGAGATCGCCCTCGACCGGCCATACGGCGCGTTCGTCTACAACGGCCCGGGCGCGATCGAGCCGATCGGGCCTGAGCCGGAGTTGAAGCGGCGGTTTCTCGGTTTCACGCGGCTCGGCAGCTTCATCGATCCCCAAGGTGGCGGCGGACCGCGGATCTTTCGTAATCACATGCGGCTCCGCGAGGGTCCGGGCGCGATCGACTTCGAGCACATCGCCGGTCTCGCGGCCGGGCTGCACACGTCGCTGCTCGATAGCCATCCGGATTCCCTCACCGACGATGCCGTCAGCGTGTTCAACGCCTGGCCGAAGGACTGGGACGCGGCGTTCACGCTTCTCGCCAGAGGAGCGTTCGTGATCAGTGCGGCGCAGGAGCACGGGCGGGTCTTGGTCGTCGAAGTGCAGTCGCAGCACGGCGGCCGGCTGCGGTTGACGAATCCATGGGGCACGTCAGCGGTCACAACCTTCCGGAATGGGCGGAAGGCTGAAGGCGCAGCCGGACCACTGCTGAACATCGCCACCACGCCTGGTGAAACGGTGGCGATCGTGCCGGCGGGCCAGCCTCTTCGGAGGCTGCGGATCCTGTGAGACGTCCGAGGAGATCTACATGTCCTCGTTCCTAGCGGGCGCGCTCCGGTCTGCCGTTCGTACCGGCCGCATCGCGTGGGTGCTGCTGGCGCTGGCTGCGGCCGCGCCGCGCGACACGCTCGATCTCACGTTCATCGACGTCGAAGGCGGACAAGCAACGCTGGTCGTTTCGCCTGCGGGCGAGTCGATCCTGATCGATACCGGCTATCCGGGGTTCGGCGACCGCGATGCCAAACGCGTCCTCGCGGCCATCCGCGAGGCGGGCCTGACGCGGCTCGACTATCTGGTCGTCACGCACTATCACGCCGACCACGTCGGCAACGTCCCGGCAATTGCGGCAGCGCTGTCCGTCGGCACCTTCGTCGATCACGGCCCCCCGATCGTGAGCGACCCATCGGCGGGTCCGCTATACGGAGCGTACGCGCGCGCTGTCGGCTCCGCGCGGCGGCTGCAGGCACGGCCGGGCGATCGCCTGCCGCTGCAAGGCGTGGACGTGACCGTCGTCGCGGCCGCCGGCGAGCACCTCGCGCGGGCGATGCCCGGCGGCGGCGCGCGCAATGGATCGTGCGACGCGTTCACGCCGAAGGAGCCGGACGTATCTGAGAACGGACAGTCGCTTGGGCTCGTCATCCAGTTCGGGCGGTTCCGCTTCGTGGATCTCGGCGATCTCACGTGGAACGCCGAGCAGCCGCTCGTCTGCCCTGCCAACCGGCTCGGCGGAGCGTCGGTCTACCTGATGAGCCACCACGGGTTGGCGCGTTCGGGATCGCCGCAGCTCGTGAACGCACTGCGGCCGATGGTCGCCATCATGAACAACGGCCCGGAGAAAGGCGGTGAGCCGGCCGCGCGGCAGATCGTGTACGACGCGCCGGGGCTGCGCGATCTCTGGCAGCTCCATCTCGCCAGGATGCCGGGCGCACGCAACAGCAAGAGCGCGCTCATCGCAAACCTGGATGAGACCACGGCCTTCCCGATTCGCGTCTCCGCCCGGCGCGACGGCAGTTTCTCAGTGACAAACGGGCGCACCGGCCGGGCGAAGCGATACACGGCGCAATGAGTTGGTGAATTGGATTCTTCAATTCACTTTGGCTGCTGCTCGTAATTGATCAGAATGACGAGATCTTCCGCCCCCGTCTGCTTCAACGCATGCGAGCTGCCCTGGCGCGTGAGGATGGCCGTGCCCGGCCCGACCGTGAACGTCTTGCCGTCGACCGTCATCTCGCCCGTGCCGCTCAGCACGTAATAGATTTCGTCTTCCTTCTGGAGGTGATATCCGATCGCGGAGCCTGGCTTCATGGCGCGCTTTCGGAAAACGAGCTTCAGATCCGGCGTTCTGGCGAAAAACGAATAGCCGGTCGTCGTCCCGCCGCCCTTGTGGGTGCCGGGCTCCGTCTTGGCCACGTCCGTGTCGTGCTCGAGCACATAGCCGCCTGGAGCGGACTGCGCCCCGGCGCGCATCACGCCGGCGCCCGCCGCGCCCACCGTCAGACCAGCCGCCACCATCGCCGCCGATTTCAGCCGCATCACGCCTCCTCGTGATACAACTTTACCGTTAAAGTGACTGGGTTTTGCACCCAATCTGGAGGCGTGATGGCGCAGGACGGCGCTGAGCACGAGGGAAAGGCAGAGCGGGTGGCGGCACTCGCGCGCGCGGTCGGGGCCGGAGGCGTGCTGGTGGCGGCCCATCACAACATCGCGTGGCTGACGGGCGGGCGCGGCAACCGTGTCGATTCGAGTCGCGAGATCGGCAGCGCGCGGCTGCTCATCACAGCCGACGGCGGCCGCTTCGTCCTCGCGAACGCGATCGAGATGCCGCGGCTCCTCGACGAGGTGCTGTCGGGATACGGCTACGAGCCCATCGAGTATTCCTGGACCGACGATCAGGCGGACCCCGCTCGTGCACTGACGGTGGCGCGCGGCCTGACGCACTCGGATACGATCGCCGCCGACTGGCCGCTGCCGGGCACGGCCCCGGCGGAGACCGCATTGATGCGGACGCGCACGCATCTGACGCCGGCCGAAGTCGAGCGATATCGTGCGCTCGGACGCGATGTCGCAGGCGCCGTCACGCGTCTGTGCCACAACCTGGCGCCGGGTGACGACGAGCGTCATATCGCTCGGAGCGCCGCCGAAGCGGTCGCCAACGTCGGTGCGCGGGCAATCGTGACGCTCGTCGGCTCGGACGAACGCCTGCGGCGCTACCGTCATCCGGTCCCCACCGCGGCTCGATGGCGCCACATCGTCATGACTGCCGTGTGCGCCGAGCGCGACGGGCTCGTCGTGTCGATGTCGAGGATCGTCGCCGATCGCGCGGCTGCTGCGGACATCGCCGGCGGGACGCGGGCGGCAGCCGGAGTGTTCGATGCGCTGCTCGCCGCGTCACGCGACCACCATGGGGCGTCGGCGCTCTACCACACCGCGGCCGCCGCCTATCGGGACGCCGGTTTCCGCGGCGAGGAGCAACGGCATCATCAGGGCGGCGCCATCGCGTATCGCGCTCGAGAATGGATCGCGCACCCCGCGTCGCAGGAAACCGTGCATCCGACCCAGGCGTTCGCGTGGAATCCGACGATCACGGGCACGAAAATCGAGGATACGGCGTTGCTGATTAATGGTCGGGTGGAGATTGTGACCGCGACGCCGGACTGGCCGTCGCTGCCGCTTCCATCGTTCGACGATCTTCACGCCGCCGACGTCTGGCGGCTGCCATGAGGCCCCTATGAGACCGTCCGCGATCGTCCTGTCGCTGCTCGCGGCGTCGTCGGTCGCCGCAACCCCCCAGACACCGGCCGCTCCGGAATGGGACAACGTCACGATCCTGCACCAGGGGACGAACGCGCCGCACGCGACGATGGTGATGTACCCGTCGGTCGAGGCCGCGCGTTCGGGAGCGCCGTCCCCGTGGTATCAATCGCTGAACGGTACGTGGAAGTTCCACGCGTCGCCCCGGCCCGATGCTCGGCCGCAGGACTTCTTCAGGCCGGGGTTCGACGCTTCGGGATGGAACGACATCCGCGTGCCGGCCAGCATCGAAACGCAGGGATTCGGGATGCCGATCTACGTGAACATCGGCTATGCCTTTCCCTACGATCGGAACGATCCGCACCCGCCGCACGACAACAATCCGGTCGGGTCCTACCTGCGAACGTTCGAGGTACCAGGCGAGTGGAACGGCCGCCGGGTGCTCCTGCACTTCGACGGCGTCGACTCGGCATTCTACGTGTGGGTCAACGGCACTCGGGTTGGCTACAGCGAGGACAGCCGGACGCCGGCAGAGTTCGACATCACATCGGTCGTACACGCCGGAGCGAACACGTTAGCCGTCGAAGTCTACCGGTTCAGCGACGGCTCGTTTCTCGAGGACCAGGACATGTTCCGCCTGAGCGGCATCTTCCGCGATGTGTACCTCTCCAGCCCCGGCTCGATCCACCTGCGTGACGCCGAAATCCGCACGCCCTTGGACGCGGCGTATCGCGACGGCCGGCTCGAGGTGACAGCGTGGCTCGAGAGCCGCCAGGCCGCCGCGTGGCGCGGAAGCGTCACCGCGCTCCTGAGCGGCGCCGATGGCGCGGGGATCGGCAGCCGCATGGCCGCCGCACGCGTGGCCGCCCATGGCGACGCAACGGTGCACATCTCTGTTCCGGTTCGCGCCCCCCATAAGTGGTCCGCCGAGGATCCCTACCTCTACGAGTTGGTCGTGATGCTGCGCGATGCGTCGGGGAGCCTTCTCGAAGCGGTGCCGTTCCACGTGGGATTCCGCACCGTGGAAATCCGGAACGGCCGAATCCTGGTGAACGGTCGCGCGATCCTGTTCAAAGGAGTGAACCGCCACGAGCACGATCCCGACACGGGGCATTACGTCTCGCGCGAGCTGATGATCCGCGACATCGAGCTGATGAAGCGGCACAACATCAACGCGGTGCGTACGTCGCACTACCCGGACGCCCCCGCATGGTACGACCTCGCCGATCGATACGGCCTGTATCTGATCGACGAAGCGAACATCGAGTGCCATGGGTTCGGCACCAATCCCCGCAACCGCCTGACGAACGATCCCAAGTGGACGCCTGCGTACGTCGACCGCGTCACGCGCATGATCGAGCGCGACAAGAATCATGCGTCCGTGGTGTTCTGGTCACTCGGGAACGAATGCGGCGACGGTCTCAACATGGCCGCCGCGTATCAGGCGGCGAAGCGGCGCGACCCGACGCGCCCCGTCCATTACGAGGGATCCGGAAACTATGGCGGTCCGAACAGCGACGTGACCTCGCTGATGTACCCCACGCCGGCGGCCCTGGTGCAGCGCGCGCAAGCGCGGCCCGATGTACCGCTGATCTTGTGCGAGTACTCGCACGCGATGGGAAACAGCAACGGCGGCCTGAAGGAGTACTGGAACATTTTTCATTCCGGAAGCAATGCGCAGGGTGCGTTCGTCTGGGACTGGGTCGATCAAGGGATCCGGCAGCCGCGCCCCGGCGGAACCTTTTTCGCGTACGGCGGCTGGTGGGAGGATCCGCTCGGAATCCGCAACGACGCCAACTTCAGCCAGAACGGGCTGGTTGGTCCGGATCGGACGCCGCACCCGGCCCTCGACGCGATCAAGTACGTGTACTCGCCACTGCACGCGGAGCCGATCGACCTGGCGGCCGGCCGGTTCCGCGTGACGAACTGGTACGATTTCGTCAACGCGAAGGATCGAGCCACCGGCGTCTGGGACATCACCGACGAAACCGGGGCCACCGTAGCGTCGGGCGAACTACCCGTCCTCGATGTGCCGCCGCGCAGTACGCGTGAATTCACGATGCCGGTCCCGGCGCGCCTGCCCGATCGCCGCCGCCCGAGCCTCGGCACGCAGGAGTACTGGCTGACCGTGCGGTTCCTCGATCGAACCGGCACGCTGTGGTCGTCCCAAGGTGACGAGATCGGCTGGGAACAGTGGGAGCTGCCGCCGCCGTCGGCCGCATCGCAGCCGGCGAGCGGCGCGGCGCAGGCGGTGGCGCCGCTCAACGTGCGGGAGAACGGGCAGCTCATCCGCATCACCAGCGATCACGTCGCGGTCGTCTTCGACCGGGTTCGCGCGACGATCGCCAGCTACAGTTACGACGGCGTGCGGCTGCTGGATCGAGGACCGCTGCCCGATTTCTGGCGGGCGATGACCGACAACGATCTCGGCGCCTGGAAGTCCGTGATCAGTGACGCGAGAAAGAATCCGGCGGAAGACATCACGGTCTGGCGCCACGCCGGCGAGAGCTGGCGCGTGTCGGCCATCAGCCTCGATCGCACGGCGCAGGGA
Source organism: Vicinamibacterales bacterium (assembly GCA_035495555.1). Lineage (GTDB taxonomy): Bacteria > Acidobacteriota > Vicinamibacteria > Vicinamibacterales > 2-12-FULL-66-21 > DATJFQ01. The sequence continues at coordinate 18,777 of DATJFQ010000030.1, read as the reverse complement.
AGCGTGCGGATCACGGTCGACACCGAGCTGCCGCTCGTTGCGGGTCGCTACGCGATGACGTACGCGATATCCCCCGCGGGCGACATCGACGTCGAAGGGCGTTACACGCCAGGAGAGCGTCCGGTGCCGATGATGCCCCGGTTCGGCATGGAGCTCGTCGTCAGCCCCGGATTGGAGCGGCTCACCTGGCTCGGTCGGGGGCCGTCGGAGACGTACGTGGATCGGCAGTTCGAGCGCGTTGGCGTGTACCAATCGACCGTCGGAGCGCAGTGGGTCGAGTACTCCCGCCCGCAAGAGAACGGGAACAAGACGGATGTCCGATGGGTGGCGCTGACGAACGATCGCGGGATCGGCGTCGCAGCGGTCGGCGAGCCGCTGCTGAGCGTCGAAGCCGCACACGTGACGAAGGCCGACGAGGAAGGTGCGTCGTATTCGTTTCAACTGCCTCGCCGTGCGGAAACGTACCTGAACCTCGATTTGCGTCAGATGGGGGTCGGCGGGGTCAACAGCTGGAGCCAGGCCGCCTGGCCGCTGCCGGCGTACCGCATTCCCGGGAACCGTCCGTACGAATACCGCTACCGTCTCGTTCCGGTCACGCCCGCTACTTTACCGGTAAAGTAAACGATAACTTTTGACTTTACCGGTAAAGTATGAAATATTCCGGCCGGCCGGCATGTTCGATCTTCACGGAAAAATCGCCGTCGTCACCGGGGCCGGGTCGGGCATCGGGGCCGCTATCGCCACACTGTTCGCCCAGCGCGGAGCGCGCGTCGCGGCCGTGGACCGGGACGGCGAGGCCGCGCAGGCGATCGCGGCGGCAATCCGCGCCGGCGGGCACACCGCGACCGCATACCGCACCGACGTCGCCGACCGCGCGGCCGTTGACGCCCTGTTCTCCCAACTCGACGCATCGGAAGGTCGCATCGACATCCTCGTCAATAACGCCGGCATCGCCCACGTCGGCACGATCGAGCAGACGACGCCGGAGGACCTGGAACGGATCTATCGCGTCAACGTGGCCGGTGTCTACCTGTGCGCCCGCGCGGCGGTGCCGATCATGCTCCGCGAACGCGGCGGGGTCATCCTGAACATGGCGTCGATCGCGTCGCTCGTCGGAGTGCCGGATCGGTTCGCCTACTCGATGAGCAAGGGCGCCGTCCTCACGATGACGATGTCGATTGCGATCGATTACGTGAAGCGCGGGATCCGCTGCAACTGCATCTGCCCGGCCCGCATCCACACGCCGTTTGTGGACGGCTTCGTGGCGACCAATTATCCGGGACGCGAAGCGGAGGTGCTTCGCCGGCTGTCGGAATACCAGCCCATCGGCCGCATGGGCAGGCCCGAGGAAGTCGCGCACCTCGCGCTGTATCTGTGCTCCGACGAAGCGAGCTTCGTGACCGGCCAGGCGTACCCGATCGATGGCGGAGTGCTCGTCGCATGAAACTCGCGCGGGTCGGACCGCCGGGACGCGAACAGCCGGCTGTCTTCGCTGACGGCGCCTATTGGGATGTGTCGGCATTCGGCCGCGATTTCGACGAAGCGTTCTTCGCTGAGGACGGGCTCGAGGCGCTCGCCGGATGGCTCGACGACGAACGCGCGCACCTGCCGAGCGTCCCGGAGGGCGCGCGTCTGGGTCCCCCGATCGCGCGCCCAAGCAAGATCGTCTGCGTCGGTCTGAACTTCCGCGACCACGCCGCAGAGAGCGGGATGGCCATTCCCGAGCAGCCAGTGCTGTTCTTCAAATCCACGACCGCACTCGCCGGTCCGAATGATCCGGTGGTCATCCCGCGCGGCGCCTCGAAACTGGACTGGGAGGTCGAACTCGCCGTCGTCATCGGACGGCGCGCCGCCTCCGTGGAGCGCGACGCCGCCCCGGCGTACATCGCCGGGTACGCGCTCCACAACGATTACTCCGAGCGGAGCTTTCAACTGGAGCGCGGTGGACAGTGGGTGAAGGGGAAGAGCGCCGACACGTTCGCACCGCTCGGACCATTTCTGGCGACCTGCGACGAGATTCCCGATCCGCAGGCACTCGGGATGTGGCTGACGGTCAACGGGGTCGTCCGGCAGCAGAGCACGACCGCAAACATGATTTTCGACGTCGCCACGCTGGTGAGCTACATCAGCGAGTTCATGACGTTGCTGCCCGGCGACGTGATCAGTACGGGCACGCCCGCCGGTGTCGCGCTGGGGATGCGGCCGCAGCCGGTGTATCTCGAGCCCGGCGACGACGTGGAGCTGGGGATCGATCGGCTTGGCCGCGCGCGACAGAGAGTGATGGCGCATCCATGACCCGCACCGTGCTCACCATCGATCTGCGGGACGATCCGGCGACCATCGCCGCCTACACCGCTCATCATCGGCGTGTGTGGCCCGAGGTGCTGGAGAGTCTGCGCCGCGCGGGCATCCGGCAGATGGAAATCTATCTGCTCGATCGGCGCCTCGTGATGATCGTCGAAACGGACGCTCCCGATTTCCGCCGCGCGTTTGCGTTGCACGTCGCCTCACATCCGCGGGTTGCCGAGTGGGAGTCGCTGATGAAGTCGATGCAGGCGCGGGTGGCGGGCGGGCCCGACGGTGACTGGTGGGCCGAGATGCGTCCGATCTTCAGACTAAAGGTCGACGAGGAGACCGCCGTGAGGGCGGAGTCCCGGAGGGGTTGACGAGGCCGGAATCGTCCGGCGGATCGCGCTGTCATGCCCACGTCATCCATTGTCCAGCTCGTGCCGACGTGCCTTGTCAACGACCTTGATCCAGAGGTCGGGTTCGCGTCGGCGCGCGTGCTGGCGCGGATGGGATTCCATGTGGAGGTTCCACGCGGGCTGACGTGCTGCGGGCAGCCTGCGCATAATGCCGGCTTCGCCGATGAGGCGCGCGCGGTGGCCCGACATACCTTGGCAGTCCTCGCGGATACGACGGGGCCGATCGTCGTGCCGTCAGGTTCCTGCGCCGACATGATCGTCCACCAGTACCCGTGGCTTTTCGAGGGCGATCCCGACCGTCGCGACCGCGCTCGTGCAGTTGCCGAGCGCACGGTCGAATTCAGCCAGTTCCTGCTGCAGCAGCCGCCGGGACGCGCGACGTGCGGCGCACTGGACGCGCGCGTCGCGTACCACAGCTCGTGCCACCTGCTCCGCGGCCTCGGCGTCACAAACACGCCGTCGCTGCTGTCATCGACGCGCGGCACCACGGTCGTACCCTTGGAGGATCAGGAGGAATGTTGCGGGTTTGGCGGGCTGTTTTCGATCAAAAACGCGGAGATCTCCGGACGGATGCTCGATCGAAAGCTGTCGGCCGTGGCGGCGTCCGGCGCTGAGCGGCTGGTTAGCTGCGATCTCGGCTGCGTCCTGCACCTGGAAGGGGGCGCACGACGGCGGGCATTGTCTGTGCGCGTGCAGCATCTCGCCTGCTTTCTCGATGAGGCGCTGGGATGAGCGGCGTCGCAATGCCGCTGACGTTTCACGGGCGCGCTCGCGCCGCGTTGTCCGACCGCACGCTGCACGAAGCCCTCGACCGCGCGACCGCGCAGCTCCGGTCGCGTCGATCCACTGCGCTCGATTCCCTCGAACATTCCGACTACGTCCGCGACGTTGCGCGGCGCGCGCGCATGACCGCACTGCGCAACCTCGGCGCCCTTCTGCGGGAGTTCGAGAGCCGGCTCACCGAGAACGGATGCCGGGTGCACTGGGCGGACACGGCAGACGACGCGAACCGGATTATCGTTCGCATCGCTGCTGAGGCTCGCGTCCGACGGATTGCGAAGAGCAAGTCGATGGTCTCCGAGGAGACGCACCTGAACGCCGCGCTCGAGCGCGCGGGACTGGCGGTCGTCGAGACGGATCTCGGCGAGTACGTGACGCAGCTCGCGGCGAGCCGTCCATCGCACATCATCCTTCCGATCGTGCACATGACGCGGGAACAGGTCGGACGGCTCTTACAGGAACAGCTCGGGGTGCCCTACAGCGACGACCCGCAGGTGCTTGCGGGGTACGCACGGGCGAAACTGCGCGCGGAATTTCTGCGGGCGGACATGGGGATCACCGGCGCAAACATCGGCGTAGCCGCGACAGGAACGATCTGCCTCGTGACCAACGAAGGCAACGGGCGCATGGTGACGACACTTCCCCGCGTGCACGTGGTCCTGATGGGGATCGAAAAGCTCGTCGCAACCATGGCAGATCTGGATGCCGTGCTGAAGGTGCTGGCGCGATCGGCGACCGGCCAGCAGCTGACCGCCTATACGACGCTCGTCCGTGGCCCTCGCCGCGCGGGCGACGCATGCGGCCCGGAATCAATGCACGTCGTGCTGCTCGACAACGGAAGGACGCGGCTGCTGGCCGGTGAGTCGGCCGAGATCCTCGGCTGCATTCGATGCGGCGCCTGCCTGAACGTCTGCCCCGTGTACCGGAATATCGGCGGACATGCGTATGGCGACACGTACCCCGGTCCTGTGGGCGCTGTCGTGACGCCGGGGCTGCGCGGAATCGGCAACTGGGCCGCGCTGCCCGACGCCAGCTCCCTGTGCGGCGCGTGCCGCGACATCTGCCCCGTGCGGCTCGACATTCCACGGATGCTCATCGCCATGCGGCAGGAGGCGGTATCGTGCACGCCGCAGCCGGCGTGGCTGCGGTTCGGCATGCGCGCCTTCGCGTGGACCGCGGCGCGACCGCCCATGTACCGCATCGTGGCCCGGCTCGGCGGAGCCGTGCTGCGGCAACGCGCCCGCAACGGCTGGATTCATCGCGCGCCCGGTCCGCTTGGCGCCTGGACGACGTGCCGGGATTTGCGGGCGCCGGCCCGGCGCAGCTTCGAGCGGCAGTGGCGGTCACGAACGGAGGCGCGGCATGACCGCGCGTGACGCCATTCTCGCCCGTGTCGACCGCGCGGCAGCGGCGGGCCGGGTCCCCGGCGTTCCCGTCGGCGCTGCGCCGCCTGACGAGAGGGACCGGCACGACGTCCTCGCCCGGTTCGTCCGGGAGCTGCGCGCGCTCGGCGTGGAAGTGTTCGTCGAAGCGTCGGACGGCGACGTCCGCGCGCGCGTCCAGGCGCACGTGAGCGGCCACCGCACGGTGTCGTGGGCCGCGGCGCGTTTGCCCTACGGGACTGCCACGGTGGTTTCCGACGGCATTCCGTGGGATGCGGCGTACGCCGACCAGGCGAGCGCCGACGTCGGCCTCACCGGCTGCGACGCAGCCATCGCGGACACCGGCTCGCTCGTGCTCCTCTCAGGCCCTGGCGCACCGCGGAGCACGTCGCTGCTGCCGCCCGTCCACGTGGCCATCGTGCGGCGCGACGACATCGTGTCCACCGCCGCCGAGGTGTTTTCGCACGCCGCGGATCGGATGGCGCAGTCGGCGTGCTGCACCTTTATCACGGGTCCCAGCCGGACGGCCGACATCGAACTGTCGCTGACGATCGGCGTCCACGGGCCGGGGCGCCTCGTCGTGGTGGTGGGACCGTGACGGCGCTCCGCATCGACGCCCACCAGCACTTCTGGCGCTACGATCCCGCCGAATACGACTGGATCGACGACAGCCTTGGCGCGCTGCGGCGCGACTTTCTTCCGACCGAGGCGCAGCGGCTCATGCTGGCGGCCGGGTTCGACGGAGCTATAGCGATCCAGGCGCGTCAGACGGAACGCGAGACCCGGTGGCTGCTCTCGCTCGCGGATACGCATCCGTTCATCCTCGGCGTCGTGGGGTGGGTGGACCTGACCGCGGCGGACGTGCCGGCGCGTCTCGAACGCCTCGCGCACCCCAAACTCGTCGGCATCCGGCATATCGTGCAGGCGGAGCCCGACGGATTCCTGGCGCGCGAGGATGTCCGGCGCGGCATCGCCGCGCTCGAGGCCCGCGGCCTCGCGTTCGACATCCTCGTGTACGCCAGGCAGCTGGCGGACGCGGCAGCCTTCGCCGCCGCGTTTCCCCGGCATCGTTTGGTGCTCGATCATCTCGGCAAACCCGACATCCGGGGCCACGGCTTCAACGTGTGGTATCGCGAGCTGCGGCGCGTTGCTGCCCTGCCGCATGTCTGTGCGAAGCTGTCGGGCCTGGTGACGGAAGCGCATTGGGCGAGCTGGACGTCCGAGACGTTGCGGCCATACATCGATGCCGCGCTCGACTGCTTTGGCGCCGACCGCCTGATGATCGGCTCCGATTGGCCCGTCTGCACCGTCGCGGGCGAGTACGAGGCCATCATGCAGGTCGTCGTGGACGCGGTGTCGACCCTGAGCGCCGCCGAGCGCGATGCTGTACTGGGCGTTACCGCACAGCGGTTCTGGAATTTGTCGCGTGTGGAGGAACGTGCATGAAACGGACGCTCCTGGCGGCAACCGGGGCGGCACTGCTCGCCGTGGCGGCCTGCGGATCGAAACAGCCAGCCGCGCGAGATGCCGTTACGATCGCGGTCATTCCGAAGGGCACCTCGCACGTGTACTGGCGGAGCATTCACGCCGGCGCCAATCAGGCCGCCCGGGAGCTGGGCGTGCAGATCGTCTGGCGAGGCCCGATCCGCGAAGACGATCGTGATTCGCAAATCTCGGAGGTGCAGGACTTCATCAGCCGCGGCGTCTCGGGCATCGTGCTCGCGCCGCTCGACGAACGCGCGCTGGTGGAGCCGGTGCGCGAAGCCGCCCAGCGCAACATCCCTGTCGTCGTCATCGACTCGGGACTGCAGGGGCACGACTACGTCAGCTTCGTGGCGACCGACAATGAGAAGGGGGGCGCCCTCGGCGGCGAGCGGCTCGCGGACACGCTGCATGGCAAGGGTAAGGTCGTGCTGCTCCGCTACTCGGAGGGCAGCGACAGCACGGCGAAGCGGGAGGCCGGGTTCCTGAAAGCGATGGCGGCACACCCGGGCATCGAGGTCGTCAGCGCGAACCAGTATGGCGGCACGGACGTAGAGGGCGCCTACAAAAAAGCCGAATCCCTGCTCAGCACCTACAAGCGCCCGGACGGCACGCTCGGCATCGACGGCATTTTCTGCCCGAACGAGTCGACGTCGTTCGCGATGCTGCGCGTCCTGCAGGACAACCGCTGGGCGGGAAAGGTCCGGTTCGTCGGCTTCGATGCGTCTGACAGCCTCGTCGATGGACTGTCGTCGGGCGCCATCGACGGTCTCGTCGTACAGGACCCGGTCCGCATGGGCTACCTCGGCGTCAAGACGATGGTGGCGCACCTGAAGGGACAAGCGGTGGAACCGCGCATCGACACCGGCGTGCACGTCGTCACCCGCGACAACATGAATGAGCCGGAAACGAAGGCGCTGATCCATCCGGATCTGACCAAGTGGCTGACGAACTGACGGGCGCGCGGCCGCGATTCGAGATGCGCCGCGTGCGGAAGACGTTCGGCGCGACGGTGGCGCTCGACGGCGTGAGCCTGTCGGTCGCCGGCGGGGAGATCTGCGCCCTCGTCGGCGAGAACGGCGCGGGCAAGAGCACGCTCATGAGCATCCTCGCCGGAGCGCTGCAGGCCGACGCGGGATCGATGCGGCTCGACGGCGCGCCTTATGCGCCGCGCAGTCCGATCGACGCCCGCCGCGCCGGCGTCGCGATGATTTATCAGGAGCTGTCGCTTGCGCCCGATTTGAGCGTGATGGACAACATCCTGCTCGGCGCGGAACCGATGCGCTTCGGGATCGTCGACCGCCCGCGGATGCGCGAGGCCGCCCGCCGTGCGCTCGGGGAACTCGGGCACGACGATATCCCCGTCGACGCGATCGCGCGGGCGCTCTCGCCCGCAGCGCAGCAGATCGTCGAAATCGCGCGCGCGCTTGCCGTGGGCTGTCGCGTGCTCGTGCTCGACGAACCGACGAGCTCTCTCGGCGCCGCTGATGCCGGGCGGCTGTTCGAATTGCTGCGGCGGCTGCGGGCGCAAGGGCACGCGATCGTCTACATCTCGCATTTCCTCGAGGACGTGCAGGCCCTCGCGGACCGCTTCGAGGTCCTGCGGGACGGCTGCAATGCCGGCGGAGGCGCGGCGCGGGACGCGCGCATGCAGGATATCGCCGCGATGATGGTCGGCCGGCCCGTCGGCGATCTGTTCCCCCGGACGCCGCGCCACGCCGGCGACGTGCTGCTCGATGTGGTCGGCCTCGAGCCCGGCGCTGCGACGTTCCAGCTCCGGCGAGGCGAGGTGTTCGGCATCGCCGGTTTGATGGGTTCGGGCCGCACGAGGCTGCTCCGGACGTTGTTCGCGCTCGAGCCCGTTCGCGCGGGGCGCGTCCGCCTCGGCGTCGTCGAAGGACCTCGTACGCCGCGCGCCTGCTGGCGCGCCGGCATGGGCTTCCTCAGCGAGGACCGCAAGGGGGAGGGGGTCGCCGCCAGCCTGAGCGTGAGCGACAACCTGACCTTGACGCGGCTCGCTCCGTTCGGACGCGGCGGGTTCGTCTCGCCACGGCGCCAGCGGCAAACGGCCGTGGGGTGGATCGAGCGGCTGGACATCACGTGCTCGGATCCCGATCAGGCCGCGCGCGAACTGTCGGGCGGCAACCAGCAGAAGATCGCGCTCGCGCGTCTGCTGCATCACGACGCGGACGTGCTCGTGCTGGACGAGCCCACGCGCGGCATTGACATCGGCAGCAAAGCCGAAATCTACCGTCTGATTGATACGCTCGTCGCGGACACGGCGCAGCCGGCCCGCGCCGTCCTGCTGGTCAGCAGCTACCTCCCCGAGCTCCTCGGCGTGTGTGACCGTATCGCGGTGATGCGGCGCGGCCGCATGGGCACGCCGGCGGAGGGTCGATTGCAGAGCGCACACGAGCTGATGCTGGAAATGACCGGGGGAAACCGCGCATGACCGCGCGCACGGTCCTCGACCGCGCAGGCACTGCGCTGGGATTGATCGGCGTGGCGCTCGTGTTCGGACTGCTCGTGGGCCCGCAGTTTTTCGATCCGGCAAACCTCGACCTGATGGCGCGACAGACGGCGATCGTGTGCATGTCGGCGGTCGGCATGACCGTCGTCATTATCGCCGGCGGCATCGACCTGTCGGTCGGGTCCATCATCGCGCTCAGTACCGTCGTGATCGCCCTGCGTCTCCGTGCGGGTGCAGCGCCGCTCATGGCCGCGGCCGCCGGCGTCCTGGCGGGCGGGCTCTGCGGCGTGGTGAACGGCGTGCTCGTGACAGGCCTTCGAGTGGTCCCGTTCATCGTGACGCTCGGCACGATGCTGCTCGTACGCGGGGCAGCAAAAGGCTTCGCCGAGGAACACCGCATCGAGGCTCCGTTTACGTGGCTCAACGATCTGCTGCGTGCGCGCCGGGGCCTGTCGCTGCCGTGGGGCGTGTGGCTGCTCATCCTGCTCGCGCTGCTCGTCGCCGGCGTGCTCCGCTACACACGGTTCGGCCGGCACGTGTTCGCAATCGGCTCGAATCCGCGGACCGCCCGCCTCTGCGGCGTCGCGATGGACCGTACCACCATCGTCGTCTACGCCATCTCGGGGGCGTTCGCGGGCCTTGCAGGTCTCCTGGAGTTCTCGAAAATCGCGGTGGGCGATCCCACTGTCGGACTCGGCTCCGAACTGGACGTGATCGCCGCGGTGATTATCGGCGGCGGCAGCCTGAATGGCGGACGCGGAACGATCGCCGGCACGGTCATCGGCGCCGCAATCATGACGGTCATCCAGGTGGGATCGTCTCAGCGGGGACTGGCGAGCTGGGTGCAGCAGATCGTTACGGGCGCCATCATCGTCGTCGCCGTCGCTCTCGACCGGATACGCGCCGGACGCGCGGCGGACTAGCGGACCGACCAATGCGAATACAGGCGATCGACGTCATCGACCTGCGGTTCCCGACATCGCGCAGCGGCGCTGGCACCGACGCGATGCATACCGATCCGGATTACTCCGCAGCCTACGTCGTCCTCAGGACGGACGCCAATCTCGAAGGACACGGGTTCACCTTCACCATCGGACGCGGAAACGAGATTTGCGCGGCCGCGATAAGGGCGTTCGAACCGCTCGTGGTGGGGCGCACGCTCGAAGATATCATCGCGGACCAGGCGGCGTTCTGGCGCTCGCTGGCCGGCGATTCACAGCTGCGGTGGCTCGGGCCGGAGAAAGGCGTCATTCACCTCGCGATGGCGGCGGTCGTCAATGCCGTGTGGGATCTGCACGCCAAGCGCGACGGGAAGCCCGTGTGGAAGCTTCTGTCCGACATGACCTCGCGCGACATCGTGCGCGCGATTGACTTCCGATACATCTCGGACGTGTTGACGCCCGATGAAGCCCTGGAGCTCCTCGAGCGTCAGGCACCCTTCCGCGGCGATCGCGAGCGTCGGCTCCTCCACTCGGGTTACCCCGCCTACACGACCTCCGCCGGTTGGATGGGCTACTCCGACGACGCGATCTGCCGTCTGTGCCGCGAGGCGCTCGCGAACGGCTGGACGCATTTCAAGGTGAAGGTGGGCGGCGCGCCAGCCGACGACGAGCGCCGGGTCGCAGCGGTGCGGGATGCCATCGGTCCCGACCGGCGTCTCATGATCGACGCGAATCAGCGCTGGGAGGTGGCCGAAGCGATCGATCGCGTTCGTGCGCTGGCGCGATTCGACCCGTGGTGGATCGAGGAACCGACGAGTCCGGACGATATTCTCGGACACGCGGCGATCGCACGCGCCGTCGCGCCGATCGGTGTGGCCACCGGCGAACACTGTCCGAATCGGATTGTGTTCAAGCAGCTCCTCCAGGCCGGCGCCGTGTCCTTCTGTCAGATCGACGCATGTCGGCTCGGCGGCGTCAACGAGAACCTCGCCGTCATGCTCATGGCGGCAAAAGTCGGCGTCCCGATCTGCCCCCATGCCGGCGGGGTCGGGCTCTGCGAACTCGTTCAGCATCTCTCGATGTTCGACTTCGTCGCGGTGTCCGGACGTATGGACGACCGCGTCACGGAATTCGTGGATCACCTCCACGAGCATTTCGTGGATCCCGTCGTGATGCGCGGGGGCCGCTACATGCCGCCGTCGAGCCCGGGCTACAGCAGCACGATCCGGCAGGAGACGAGGGTCGCCTATCAGTTCCCCGGCGGTCCGGTGTGGACCCGTATCAGTGAAGGAGTCCGACATGCATAGCCACCGTGTAGCTGCCGCCGTCGGCTGCTTCGTTGTGTTGGTGACGTGGGCGCCCCGGAACGACGCGGTTCTGGCGCAGGCAGGCGCCGGGCGCGCCGCCCCTGCGGCATTCGATGTCCGTGCCTTTGGCGCCTCGGGCGACGGCCGGACGCTCGACACCGGCGCCATCAATCGCGCGATCGACGCGGCGCACCAGGCGGGCGGCGGGACGGTCGTGTTTCCCGCCGGCACATACCTGTCCACGTCGATTCATCTGCGCAGTCACGTCGCGCTCGACATCGGCCAGGGCGCGACAATCGAGGCCGCGCCGGAGACCCGCGCGCCGTACGACGAACCGGAGCCCAATCCGTGGGACATGTATCAGGACTTCGGCCACAGCCACTGGCATAACAGCCTGATCTGGGGAGAGAACCTCGAAGACGTCGCCATCACGGGATCCGGGCTGATTCACGGCACCGGTCTTACGCGATCCGGCAATCCTCCGAAGAACGCGGGCAACAAGGCGATCGCGCTGAAGAACTGCCGCAACGTGACGATCCGCGACGTCTCGATTCTGCACGGCGGCCATTTCGCCATTCTCGCGACGGGCGTCGACAATCTGACGGTCGACAACGTCAAGATGGATACCAACCGCGACGGCATCGACGTCGACGCCTGCCGGAACGTCCGCCTGTCGAACCTGACGGTCAACTCGCCGTTCGACGACGGGATCTGTCTCAAGAGCAGCTTCGCGCTGGGCGTCGTCCGCGCCACCGCGAACGTCACGGTCACCAACTGCCAGGTCAGCGGCTACGACGAAGGCACGCTCCTCGACGGCACCTTCAAACGGACCGTCCAGTACAAGCGCGGCACGACGGGCCGCATCAAGTTCGGCACCGAGAGCAACGGGGGCTTCAAGAACATCACGATCTCGAACTGCGTGTTCGACTACAGCCGCGGACTCGCCATCGAGAGCGTGGACGGCGGCCGTATCGAGGACGTCGCCATCTCCAATCTCACGATGCGGGACATCGTGAACGCGCCAATCTTCATCCGGCTGGGAAGCCGTGCGCGGGGACCGGAGCATCCGGCGCCCGGTGTGATCCGGCGCGTGTCGATCACCGGCGTGGTCGCGTCGGGCGTCGACGGCGCCGCCGGGATCATCGTCAGCGGCATTCCCGATCATCCGATTGAAGACCTGCGGCTGCGGGACATCCGAATCGCGTACAAAGGCGGCGGCACCACGGGCGACGCGGCGCTGGAGCCCGAGGAGAAGGAACCCGACTATCCGGAGCCCGACATGTTCGGCCGCATGCCGGCGTATGCGTTGTTCGGCCGGCACGTGACCAATCTGACGCTTCGCGACGCCGAGTTCACGTTCGACGGGAACGAAGCGCGGCCGGCGGTCCGGCTCCAGGACGTGGACGGCGCGGAAGTGACCGACGTCCGGGCCGAAAAGCCCGCCGGCGGCGCGCTCTTCGCGCTTCGGGCCGTCCGCGACTTTCTCCTTCGCAATTGCCCCGGCCTGCAGGACGTTCGCCGCGAGCGGGTGGACCGCGAGGTGTTCTGATGTCGGGCGGTGGCGTTTCACGGCGAAATTTCCTTACCCTCGAGTTCGCGCGCGATCGACCTCACGGCGAACACTGGATTCGGGTGCATCGCCTCGCCATGGCGTGCCGATTCGAGGTCGTGCTCACCGAGAGCGACGCATTCGCCATCGCGGCGGCGCGCGAGGCGCTCGACGAAGCGGAGCGCATCGAGTCCGTGCTGACGGTGTTTCGCGACGATAGTGACGTCGCCGATGTGAACCGCCGCGCGGCCGGGGAGCCGATCGCCGTGCGGGCGGATCTCTTCGCGCTGCTCGCACGCTGCCGGAACCTGCACGACGCCACCGGCGGGGCGTTCGACATCACTTCGACGCCGCTGAGCCGGTCATGGGGATTTCTGCGCCGCGCCGGGCGGATCCCGGATGACGCGGAGCTGGCGGCCGCGCGGGCGTGCAGCGGCATGGACCACGTGCGCCTCGATCCCGCCGCACGCACCGTCGGCTTCGATCGCGACGGCGTCGAGCTGAACTTCGGCGCGATCGGCAAGGGGCACGCGCTGGACTGCATGGCCGACCTTCTTCGGAACGCCGCTGTCCCGCGCGCGCTTCTCTCGGCAGGACGCAGCAGCGTCGTTGCGCTCGGCACCGACGGAGGCGGCTGGCCCGTGGATCTCCGGCCCACTCTGGCGCGCAGTCGCGTGGGCCGCGTCTGGCTGCAGGATGCGGCGCTCGGCGTCAGCGGCGCCGGCGAGCAGTATTTCGAAGTCGACGGCGTCCGGTACGGGCACGTGATCGACCCGCGCACCGGCCGTCCCGCGTCCGGCGTGTTGAGCGCCAGTGTGCTCACGCGGTTCGGCGCGGACGCCGATGCGCTTTCGACGGCGTTCTTGATCGGAGGACCGGAGCGTGCGCGGGATTATTGTGCCCGGCACGAAGGTACGCAGGCCGTGCTCGTGCTGGACGACGTGTCCGAACGGGTCGAAGTGTACGGGCGTTGTCCCGGCGTCAGACTGGAGCTGTCATGAACCTCACTCCCGAACAGATGGCGATCGGCCGCAGGAACTTCCTGAAGGCAATCGCGGGTGTGCCCGCGGTGGCGGCGCTGGGCGCCGCGGCCGCGGTCAAAGGACCGGCGCGCGGCGGCCCCGTCCGCGTGGGCTTCATCGGCGTCGGCGGCCAGGGACGCGCCCTGCTCGGACGCCTCGATCCGGCGTCGGCCGACGTGCGCAGCATGGCCGATATCAACCCGGCATCGCTCCAGCATGCCGACGACCTGCTCGCGAAAGCGCATCGGCCTGCCGCGAAGCACTACGTCGAGTGGCGCGACATGCTGGAGCACGAGGACCTCGAAGCGGTGATTGTGGCCGTCCCCCTGTGGGCGCACGCCGACGTCGTCTGCGGCGCGCTCGAAGCGGGCAAGCACGTTCTCTGCGAGAAGATGATGGCGTGGGACGCGGCCGGTTACACACGCATGGCGCAGACGGCGATCAAGAGCGGCCGCGTGCTGGAGATCGGCTACCAGCGCAATTACAACCCGATTTACCGGTCTGCGTACGAAGGCGTGATCCGGCAGGGACTGCTCGGCGATGTGCACTTCGCGCGTCTCGTGTGGCACCGAAATGGCAACTGGCGCCGGCCCGGCGGACCGCCGTCTGCGGACTACGATCCCTCGAAATGGGGCTATCCAACCTGGGATCACCTGTGGAATTGGCGGCTTTACTGGAAGTATTCGCAGGGACTGTTCGCGGAGCTCGGCAGCCATCAGGTCAACGCGGCGAACTGGTTCCTCGGATCGATGCCGCAGCGCGTACAGGCGTCCGGCGGCATCTATCGCTTCAACGACGGCCGCGAGGTTCCCGACCACGTCTACGCGCTCTTCGAGTACCCAGGCGGCATTACCGCCACGTTCTCGTCGATCGAATCCAATGCGTTCGACGAGCGGTACGAAGGGTTCTACGGCACGAAAGGAACCCTCATCATCCGCAACGAAAATGACGCGCTGCTCTTTTCCGAAGGCAGCGACGCAAGCGCGACCGGGATCGAAGTCGGTCCGACCGGTGCGGGCGCCGCGCTCGAGGCGTCCGAGACCAAGCCCGCCAGCGCCGGCGGCGCGGCCCGCGCCACGAGCGAGCAGACGGCGAAACCCAAGCAGCCCTCGCCGAGCACCCTCGAAATCAACGCCTTCTGCTCCGCAATCCGTGCCGGCACCCCGCTCGCGTGCGGGCCCGTCTCGGCAATGCACTCGGCAGCGTGGTGCCTGGCGTCAAACGAGGCGATGAAGCGCAGCATGCCGATCAAAATAGACAACGGATCGCTCGCCTCGTGACTGGCCGCGCGTCCTTTCCGCGCGTCGCGGCGCTCAAGACTCCGGACGCATTCCGGGCACACTTGCGCGCCCTCGGTGTCGAGCTCGACTTCGACGAGGAGTTGGCATCCGGGTCCGCTTCCCCGCTGGCGATGCGCACGGTCGTCGACGGGTTCACGGTCGGCAATCGCTTCTGCGTCCTGCCGATGGAGGGCTGGGACGGGACGCCGGGCGGCGCGCCATCGGACTTCACCCGCCGCCGCTGGCGCCGCTTCGGCGAGAGCGGCGCCAAGTTGATCTGGGGCGGCGAAGCCGTCGCCGTGCGCGACGATGGGCGCGCCAACCCGAACCAGCTTTTACTCACGGCGGCGACACAGCCGGCGCTCGCTCGGCTGCGCGACGACCTCGTCGCCGCGCACCGAAACGCCTTCGGCGCAAACGCCGATCGGGATCTCTGCATCGGTCTGCAGCTCACGCATTCCGGCCGATACGCGCGGCCATCGGCCCGCGATCGCCCCGAGCCGCTCGCCGCCGCTGCCCATCCCGTCCTCGACCGGCGGTTTCCCGACGGCGTCCGCATCATCGCCGACGAGGAGATCGATGCCCTCGTCGAGCATTTCGTGGTCGCGGCGCGGCTGGCGGCATCGGCGGGATTCGACTTCGTCGACATCAAGCACTGCCACGGTTACCTGGGACACGAGCTGCTCGGTGCCGTCGGGCGACCGGGCCGCTACGGCGGTCCGCTCGAGAACCGCACGCGCTTTCTTCGCACCATCGTCGACGGAATTCGGGCCGAGGCTCCGGAGCTCGCGATCGCGGTGCGCGTGTCGGCGTTCGACACCGTACCGTACAGAAAGGACGCAGACGGACACGGCGTCGAAGAGGACGACCCGTATAGCGGATTCGGGATCACCCGGGAACCAGGCTGCGGCCCGAACCTCGATGACGCACGGGCGTTCCTTCAGATCGTGCAGGACCTCGGGATCCACCTGGTCTGCATCACGGCGGGGAGTCCATACTACAACCCGCACGTGCAGCGGCCCGCGCTGTTTCCGCCGAGCGACGGGTACGATCCGCCAGAGGATCCGCTCGTCGGGGTGGCCCGGCAGATTGCGGCTACCGCGTGCCTCAAGCGGGAATTCCCGTCGATGGCGATCGTCGGATCTGCGTACAGCTATCTGCAGGAGTGGCTGCCGCACGTCGCGCAGCATGCCGTCCGGACCGGACTCACCGACTTTGTCGGCATCGGCCGCATGGTGCTGTCGTATCCGGAGCTGCCGGCCGACGTGCTCGCCGGGCGTCCACTGCGTCGAAAATCGATCTGCCGCACGTTCAGCGACTGCACGACCGCCCCGCGCCTTGGGCTCAGGTCCGGCTGCTATCCGCTCGACGGCTTCTACGGCAGCCACCCGGACGGCGAAGTCCTCGCGGCCCGCAAATCATCTGAAAGGAGCACCCGATGATACGGCTCACGATGATCGGCGCCGTCGTGGCGATCACGCTCTCACCCGCTGGTGTTTTCCAGCGTGCGCAGCCCGCAGCAGGCGCCATCTACCACGACGGCTGGATCGACTTCGACAAGAACGGACAAAAGGATCCCTTCGAGGATCCCACCGTCGCTGTCGACCGCCGCATCGAGGATCTCCTCGCGCGCCTGACGCTGGAAGAAAAGAGCTGCCAGCTCGCCACCTTGTACGGCTACTCGCGTGTGCTGAAAGACCCGCAGCCGACCCCGGCGTGGGATCAGATGATCTGGAAGGACGGCATCGGCAACATCGACGAGCAGCTCAACGGCGTGTACGGGAACAGCGCCGGCCCGCACCCGCAGAGTCCGCTCACCTATCCGTTCTCCGTGCACGCCGGAGCGATCAACACGATCCAGAAGTGGTTCGTGGAGCGCACCCGGCTGGGGATCCCGGTCGACTTCACGACGGAAGGCATTCGAGGGCTGAATCACGATCGCGCGACGAGCTTTCCGGCGCAGATTGGCGTCGCGAGCGCCTGGGATCGCGATCTCGTCGCGCGCATCGGCACGATCACGGGTCGCGAAGCGCGGGCGCTCGGCTACACGAACGTCTACTCCCCGATTCTCGATGTCGCGCGCGATCCACGGTGGGGCCGCGTCGTCGAGACCTACAGCGAGGATCCGTATCTCACGTCCGAGCTCGGGCGCATCCAGGTACGCGCGCTCCAGGCGCAGCATGTCGTCTCGACGCCCAAGCACTTCGCCGTCTACAGCATTCCCAAAGGGGGACGCGACGGCGCCGAGCGCACCGATCCGGAGGCCACCGTCCGCGAGATCGAAATGGTCAACCTGCAGCCGTTCCGCGCCGCGATTCAGGACGCCGGCGCGCTGGGCGTCATGAGCTCGTACAACGACTATGACGGCGTGCCGATCACCGGAAGCCGCCATTTTCTCACGGACATCCTGCGCACGCGGTGGGGATTCAAAGGGTACGTCGTCTCGGACAGCGCGGCGGTGGAGTTCATCCAGACCAAGCATAAAGTCGCCGGCGATTACCCGGAGGCCGTGCGCCAGGCCGTTGAGGCGGGGCTCGACGTGCGAACGGATTTCACGATGCCCGACGTGTACATCGACGCCGTTCGGCAGCTCGTGAAGGACGGGCGGCTGCCGATGCGCGTGGTGGACGACCGGGTGCGCGACGTGCTGCGTGTGAAGTTCTGGCTTGGCCTGTTCGATCAGCCCTATGTCCCCGATCCCAAAGCCGCCGACCGCATCGTCCGCAGCGCCGATGCCGTGGAAACGTCGCTGCGTGCAGCGCACGAATCCATCGTGCTGCTCGAAAACCGCAATGGCGTGCTGCCGCTCCGCAAGGACCTGAAGTCGATTCTCGTGACCGGACCGAATGCGACTGAAACACAGAGCTCGATCAGCCGCTACGGGCCTGCCAACCTCTCGGTCGTGTCGATTCTCGATGGCATCAAGGCAAAGGTTGGCCCTGGCGTGAACGTCATGTACACGAAAGGTGCCGAGTTCACCGACGTTACGTATCCGGAGAGCGAAATCCTCCCGGTGCCGCCCAATGCCGCCGAGCAGGCGGAGCTCGACAAGGCCGGCGAGATGGCGCGTCAGGCCGATGCGATCGTGGTCGCTGTCGGCGAGAGTGCGGAACTGGTCGGCGAGAGCCGTTCGCGGACGAGTCTGGACTTGCCCGGGTTCCAGCTGGCGCTCGTCCAGGCAGCCGTCGCTTCCGGCAAACCGGTCGTCGTCGTACTCCTGAACGGCCGTCCGCTGACGATCAACTGGGTCGACCGCCACGTGCCCGCCGTCGTCGAAGCCTGGTTCCAGGGGGAGTTCTGCGGCACCGCCATCGCGGACGTCCTCTTTGGCGACTACAATCCATCGGGCAAGCTCCCGATCACGTTTCCGAAGACGGTCGGGCAGATTCCCTTCAACTTTCCATACAAGCGCGGCTCGCAGCTTCCGACGGATCGTCTTGGCGCCTCCGAGCGAAAGGTCATGGTGAATGGGGCCCTGTATCCGTTCGGCTACGGCCTGAGCTACACGACGTTCAAATACTCGAACCTCAGCGTGTCGCCGGCCGTCCAGGGCGCCGACGGACGGATCGACGTCTCGCTCGACGTCCAGAACACCGGCACGCGAGCCGGCGATGAAATCGTGCAGTTATATGTGTCGGACGATGTGACGAGCGTCGTCTATTACGACAAAGTCTTGCGCGGTTTCGACCGCGCGGCGCTTGCGCCCGGGGAGACCAAACGCGTGCACTTCACGCTGGGACCGGCGGATCTCGCGCTCCTCGATCGGGGCATGCACTGGACGGTCGAACCGGGCACGTTCACGGTAATGGTGGGCGCCTCGTCGGAGGACATCCGGCTGCGCGGCACCTTCACGATCCAG
>DATJFQ010000029.1:0-6032 GCA_035495555.1 Vicinamibacterales bacterium | reverse complement strand
CGGATACACGACGGTCAGCGATGCGCCCTTGGCTCGTTCGTACTTCGCGACCGCGAAGAAGATCTGGCGCGGTCCCCACGTTTGCGGAAAGACCAGGTCGGGGCCGTTGGTCAGATAGTCTTTGTAGTCGCCGACCTTCGCCGCGTACCCGTCGACGGTGCCGTCGAGGCCGATGTCCACGCGCTTGTAGGCGCCGCCGTCGTAATGGATGTCGGCCTCCTGCATGAGGCACGAGGTCGGTCCGACCTTCTTGCCTTTGACTTCCCGTTGGGGGGAGAGCAGGTTGTCGCAGGACGACTGCGCGACGACGTGGATGTGGGTTGCCGCCGCGATTGCGGCGACCGCGATGCCGAGGGCAATCAAAGTACGCTTCATGGTTTTTTGAAGAATTCGGGGACGCGGAACATGAACAGCGCGTTGCTGACGCTGTCGATCGCGTACACTTCGTGGTTGTTGGGGTTGATGGCGACGCCAGCCGGCCAGACCAGTCCTGTCGCTGGTCCTTTGATCACGCCGTGCGGCGGCACGTCGCCGTTGTCAGAGATGCTCCAGACGCCGATGAAGCCTGTCTTGTCGGGGTCCCAGGGTGACGGACGTTCCTGCGCGAATTCGTAGTTCTCGAAGTTGTTCTTGACGGTCGCGAAGATCTGTCCGCGGTCCTCGTCGACGATGAGCTGTCGCAGCTTGATGATGCCGGTATGTGGTCCGGCGATCCTGGCCCGCGGGGCGACGTCGCCGTCGTCGGTCCGATTGAAGACGAGAATCGCATCCTCCGACGCGCGGCCGCCTGTCTCGACGCGGTTGCTCACCACGATCAGGTTGTGGACGGAATCGACCGCAAGACCATAGATGTTGCTGATTTGAGTCTTCGGTCCGCCGATGCGCCGAATCGGCGCGACGTCGCCGTTCGCGGATCGCGGGAACACGATGATGCTGTCGTTGCCCGAGTCCGCGATGATTTCGTCGTGCCTGACGTCGACCGTCAACGTGTCCGGCTGTACCAGTTCTGTCTTTGCTCCCTGTACAACCCGCAGCGGAGGGTCGCCGCCGTTCGCGCCGCCGGCGAGCGTCAGAATCGCGCCGCCGAGCGCGACCGGCACCACGATTTCGTCGTTCTTCGCGTCGTAGAACAGCCCGTGCATCGTCCGGCTGACGCGCGCGGTCTGGCCGGCGATGACCCGTGTCGGTTTGGCGTTCCCGTTTGCCAGCCTGGCAAACGCCGAGATCCTCGGCTCGCTGACTCAATTCGGCACGAGGATCTCGTCCCGCTTCGAGTCGTAGGCAACGGCGCCGGGATTGCCGAAGCCGACGGTCGGCGACCCTGCCGGCGCGTTGCGCAGGATGCGTTTCGGCGCGACGTCGCCGGCGGCGGCCCGGTCGAACACCAGCGCGGTGTGTTCGCCATAGTTCGCGACCCACAGTTCGTTGTTCTTCGTATCGATGGTGACGCCCATCGGCCCGCGGATGCCGGTGTGCGGCCCTTTGACGACGCGAACGGGCGCCGCATCGCCGTCGGCCGTACGGCGGAAGACGCGGATCGAGCTGTCGCCGCTGTTCGCGACGGCGATCTCGTCGTGCGCGGTGTCGACGCTGATGGCCATCGGCCAGTTCAGGCCGGTCTTCGCGCCCTGAATCCGCCGCGCCGGGGCGACGTCGCCCGCGGCAGTCCCGGGATAGACGGTGATCGACGCCTGCTCGAACCGCCCGCCCACGATCGGAGGCGGCGCTTCTCCCGCACTGCGGCGGCCCCCGCTGACACTGCCGGGCGCCGTCTGCCGGCCGTTCTGGTTCCCGTGGTTGGCGACGACGATCTCGTCGTTGACCGAATCGAACACGACACCGTGCGGATCGCCGAGTCCGGTGTTCGGGCCGCGGATCATACGCAGCGGCCGGTCGGTGCCGCTCGCGTGCTGCGCGTAGACGACAATCTCGCGCGGTCCCTCGACGCTGATCGCGATTTCCTTGCGGACCGGGTTGATCGACACGCCCCAGGCCTGGTGCGGCACGCTGAGGAACCGCGTGGGCTTGACGTTGCCGTCGGCGTCGTATGGAAAGACCATCATCCGATCGCCGATGTCGTTGTCGACCGTGTAGATCTCGCGCGCCTCGGGATCGATGGCGACCGCGGCGATGAACATCATGCCGGTGGACGGCCCGCGAATCCCCGTGAGGGCGGTGACGGCCTCGCTGCCGCGCGAGGCGGCGGTGCGTTCGTATGTCCAGATGGCGTGACGGTTCGGATCGGTCATCACCACCCGATCGTGCTCGGCGTCGACGGCGACGCTGTGCAGCGTGGGATACGGGTCGCTCACGACGCGCGACGGCGCAACGTCGCCGCCCGCGATGTGCGCCGCGGCCCAGTCGGGCCACGCCTGCGGGGCGGCGGGCGCGGGGGTGTCCAGGCAGCCGTTGTCGCGCTCGAGCGCATAGAGCCGGGGATCGGCAATCAACGTCCGGAGCGGCGTCCTGGCGGGGGAGGGGGCGGGCCGCCCTGGCTGCCAGCCGAGGGCGCCGAATGCGACACAGCCGGCGAGCGCCAGAAGAACCCGTCGGGGCATGCGACACAGTAAGCGGAGGGGCTGGGGAAGTCAAGGCTTTGGTCGGACCATTCGAGCGCGAAACGGACCGCCGCTGCGTTTTTTTGCTTGACTTGGTGCGCGCGCGGCGGCACGCTGCGGGGCACCCGAATGGCCTGACCATAGGAGGAAGCAATGCAGGTAGTCCGAGCAGCAGCGCTGATACGGATCCTCGGCCTCGCGGCGGTACTCGCGGCCGGGACCGTGGCTGACGCCGCAGCGCAGGTGACGACCGGAGCCATCGTCGGCGTCGTCACCGACAACACGAAGGCCGCCCTTCCGGGCGCGACGGTGACGGTCCACAACGCCGAGACCGGCCAGGACCGCATCCTCACGACGGATGCTTCCGGACGGTACCGGGCCGACGCGCTGAACCCCGGCAGGTACGACGTCAACGTCGAACTCTCCGGCTTCCGCACCGCGCAGGTCCACGCGGTCACCGTCGCCGTCGGTTCGAACAACCAGATCGACGTGCAGCTCGAACTGGGCGGCGTCGCTGAAACGGTCAACGTGTCCGGCGAGGCGACGACGGTACAAACGCGCGAATCGTCGGTGACGGGCCTCGTCGATCAGAATCAGATCCGCGAGCTGCCGCTGAACGGACGCGATTTCAGCCAGCTCACGCTGTTGCAGCTCGGGGTCACCGCATCGCCGACCACCGCGCAGCAGGTCGACCGCGGCATGGGGACTCAGGTGTCGGTGGCCGGCGCGCGGCCGAACCAGATCAGTTATCAGCTCGATGGCGCCGACGTGAATACCCAGGGGAATGGTTCGCCGGGCAGCGCGGCCGGTGGCATGCTCGGCGTCGACACGATTCGGGAATTCGAAGTGCTGGTCAACAACTACAGCGCGGAATACGGACGGAGCAGCGGCGGCATCGTCGTCGCGGTGACGCGCTCGGGCACGAACGATGTGCACGGTACGGGATTCGAGTTCAACCGCAACAGCCGGTTCGACTCGAAGACGTTCTTCGATGCGCCCGACGACGAGATTCCGCCGCTGAACCGCAATCAGTTCGGCGGGTCCGTCGGCGGGCCCATTGTGCAGAACAAGTCGTTCTTTTTCGGCAGCTACGAAGGGCTGCGGCAGCGGCTCGGGCAGACCATCATCGCCACCGTCCCCAGCCGCGCGACGCGGGCGCGCAGCGACATCAATCCGGTCGTGCGACCGTACCTCGCGCTGTACCCCGAACCGAACGGCGCGGAGAAGGGCGCCACGGGCGACTACATCAACCAGACGGTGTCGCCCACCCGCGAGACGCTCGCGGTCGGGAAAGTGGACCACAACCTGAACGATCGGATGTCGTTCTCGCTGAAGTATTCGTGGGACAAGGCCAACGTCGATCAGGACCAGCCGATTCCGCTGTGGACCACCTCCACGCGGACGAAGTCGCAATCGGTCGTCGGCGAGCAGAAGTGGGTCCTGAGCCCGCGGCTGCTGAACGTGGCCAAGGTCGCCTGGAACCAGGCGTTCGAGCAGACGGCCAACGTCGAACACCAGGACTTCGATCCGGGCCTGCAGTTCATTCCCGGGTCGCGGCTGGGCATCATCACCATTTCGGGACTGAGCGGCCTGGGACCGGACTCGAATACGCCGACGTTCGTGAATCTCAAGAGCGCCCAGGTGCTCGATACGCTGACCTGGTCGCGCGGCGCGCACGCGGTGAAAACGGGGGTGAGTTTCACGCGGTACATGAACGATCAGGACTCGTCGTTCGATTTCGGCGGCGTCTACGCGTTCACGTCGCTGGACAACTTCCTGGCGGCACGCGCCAACACGTTCGAAGGTCAGGCGCCGGGGTCCACGACGGACCGCCGCTGGCGCCAGAATCTGATCGGGATTTTCGGCCAGGACGACTGGACGGTTCGATCGAACCTGACGCTCAACCTCGGCGTCCGCTACGAGTTCTTCACCGTACCGAAGGAGCTGGGCGGGCGCTCGTCGGCGCTGCCCGATCTGCAGTCGGACCAGTTCCAGGTCGGCGGACCCATCTTCAAGAATCCGTCGCTGAAGAACGTCGCGCCGCGAGCGGGCTTCGCGTGGAACATCACGGGCGACGGGCGGAACGTGGTGCACGGGGGGGCCGGCTACTTCTTCGAACCGATTCTCAGCAACATCTATCGTGCGTACGGCAACCGGACGCCGCCGTTCTACGCCGCCATCAATCCGAAGAATCCGCCGTTCCCCACCGCGCCGTTGGCCGGCGCGGCCCCGCTGCGGCTGGATCTTCTGCAGTACGATCTCGACAGTCCGTATCGCGTTCAGTACAACGTGGCGTTCCAGCGCGAATTGCCGGGGCGGACGACCGTGACGGCCGGCTACATCGGCGCGCGCGGCTACAACCAGCTCCGCAATGTCGAGTACAACCAGGCGGTCCCGATCGTGCAGCCGGATGGGACGCTCTTCTTCCCTGTCGATTCCGTACGGCGTAATCCGGCGTTTGCCAGCATCCGACTCCGCTCGACGGATGGCCAGTCCTGGTACAACGGGCTGGTGCTCGGCGCGACGCACCGGTTGTCCGCGGGCCTGTCGATGCAGGCGTCCTACACGCTGGGCAAATCCATCGACGAAGGGTCGCAGGCGGTCGGCAGCGGCGATTTCGACAACAGCTTCCAGCCGCCCTACTTCGCGATACCGTCGCTGAACAAAGGGCCGTCCGACTTCGACATCCGCCACAACTTCACGTTCAACTCCACGTGGGTGCTGCCGTTCGGCCAGTCGCTGTCGGGCGTCGGGCACGCGCTGGCGTCGGGCTGGCAGCTGTCCAGCATCCTCACCCTGCACTCCGGCGTGCCCTTCACGCCGGTGCTCGGGTTCGATCGGGCGCGGGCGCTGCCGCGATCCGGCGGCGCGGGCCAGTGGCCGGATCTGGTGGCGGGCTGCTCGTCGAATCCGGTCACCGGCAATCCCGACCAGTGGTTCGACGTCAGCTGTTTCGCGCTGCCGGCGGCGGGCACGATCGGTAATCTCGGGCGCAACACCGTGCGCGGGCCCGGCTACGCGAGCTGGGATCTGGCGGTGTTCAAGAATCTGGGCCTCGGCGGCACCCACCTGCAGCTGCGCGCCGAAGGGTTCAACATCACGAACCGGACGAACTTCGGCCTGCCGAGCGCGACCGTGTTCAACGCGGCCGGACCCGTGTCGACCGCCGGCCGCATCACCTCCATCGTCGGCACCGCGCGCCAGTTCCAGTTCGGCGCGAAGGTGACCTTCTAGACATTCGACGCAGGGCTTCGATTACAATCGGAGCCCTGCGGGGCGGCTTGATTGGTAGGACCTTTCCGCGTGACCTGGAGCGACACACACCGATGCACCGTACTCTCGTCCTGACGGCGGCGTCCGCCGCCGGTCTGTTGTTCCTGAGCCTGCCGAGCGGCACGCCCTCGATCGAACAGATGTTCGTGGCGCAGACCCGCGCCGCGGAGGAAGCGGAGAACATCTGTCTCATGCCGCCCG
>DATJFQ010000028.1:0-22948 GCA_035495555.1 Vicinamibacterales bacterium | reverse complement strand
GTGAAGGACAACATCGCCACCGATGACCAGACCGAAACCACGGCAGGATCGCTTGCGCTCGTCGGGAGCCGGGTTCCGCGGGACGCAGTGATCGTGCAGCGGTTGCGCGCGGCAGGCGCAGTGATCCTCGGGAAAGCGAATCTGTCCGAGTGGGCGAACTTCCGCGGCTTCACCCCTTTGGATTTCAACGGATGGAGTGCCCGCGGCGGCAAGACGCGGAATCCGTACCTTTTGAGTTTCGACCCCTGCGGCTCGAGTTCCGGCTCGGCGGTCGCAGCGGCGGCCAATCTCTGCGCCGCGGCGGTCGGAACAGAAACGGATGGCTCCATCGTCTGCCCTTCCACCAACAATCTGGTGTTCGGTCTGAAGCCCAGCCTGGGCCTGCTCTCTCAGGAGGGGATCATTCCGATCGCCCACAGCCAGGACACCGCGGGTCCTCTCGCACGCACGGTGCTGGACCTCGCCATCCTGCTGGGCGTCATGCAGTCGCCGTTCGGAGGCGCGGCGCAGCACGCGCTGCCTTCGGACTACACCGCGTTCCTGCAGGCCGGCAGCCTCTCCGGGAAGCGGATCGGCGTGGATCAACGGTTCCTGACCGCCGACTACAACGCAGACCCGGCAATCGTCGATGTGTTCAATCGCGGCCTGGATGCGATGGCGGCGCTCGGCGCAGATATCGTGTCGTGCGACACCGGCGATATCTTCGCGTACGCCGGCGACGAGCTCACCGTGCTGCTGATGGAGTTCAAAGTACAGATTGCCGCGTATCTCGCGGGGCTGACGCATACGTCCATGGGCACGTTGTCCGATTTAATCGCGTTCAACTTCGCTCATTGCACGGCGGAGATGCCGTACTACGGACAGGAGCTCTTTCAACTGGCGGATTCCACGAGCGGCGACCTGACGGATGCCGATTACCTGGCGGCGCGGGCCAACTGCCTGCTGCTGTCACGCGCGCAGGGCATCGACGCCGTGCTCGCGAGCGGCGTCGACGCGATCGTCGCACCGAGCGAGACGTTCGCCTCGCAACAGGCGGCCGTTGCGGGTTACCCGAATATCTCGATTCCGATCGGCTTCACGGCGGATGGACGGCCGGCAGGAATGTGGATGTACGCAGGCTTCCTCGAGGAACCGAAACTCCTGGCGTTCGCGTATGCCCTCGAGCAGCACATCCGGCCTCGAACGCAGCCGCAGTATGCGGGCACGCTTCAGCCGTTCCCGCCGGACCCCGGCGTCTGCAGCACACTGTCGACGGCGGCGATCGACCGCCGCGGTGTCGTGCCGATGCACCTCGGGACCGGGCGCCCGCTGATCAGACGGAACTGAAAGGGCTCTCCCGCCGCCCCTCACATCGGCGTCCCTTCCGAATCACCAAGTCACAAGCCTCCCGCCGGCCCGGCCGGCGGGACTCCCGCCTTGAACCTGGACTGGTTTTCAGCTACGATAACTGTTTGCGCCTGAGCAGCTTAGGGCGCTCGTCACTTCGTCACCATGTTCGACTCTCTCTCCACCCGTCTGCAGGACGTTTTCCGCCAGATCCGTGGCCAGGCGCGGCTGACCGAGGAAACCGTCGAGTTGGCGCTGCGCGAAATCCGCATGGCGCTTCTCGAGGCAGACGTCAATTTCAAGGTCGTCAAAGCCTTTATCGACCGCGTGCGCGACCGCGCCGTCGACCAGGAAGTCCTCAAGAGCCTCACGCCCGACCAGCAGGTCATCCGCATCGTCCGCGACGAAATGCTGGCGCTTTTCGGCGACGCACAGGGCGGGCTCCCGCCGACCAGCCAACGGCCCCGCGTCATTATGCTGCTCGGCCTTCAGGGCTCGGGCAAGACGACGACCTCGGCAAAGCTCGGACGATGGCTGACCAAGCAGGGACGCCATCCGCTGCTCGTGTCGACCGACGTGCGGCGTCCCGCCGCGATCGAGCAGTTGTCCGTCGTCGGCAAGCAGGCCGGCGTGCGGGTGTTCGAACCCGCGGGCGAAATGGATCCGGTCAAGCGCGCGGCCGGCGCGCTGACCGAAGCGAAGAACAGCGGGTTCGACATCGTCATCGTCGATACCGCGGGCCGGCTGCACATAGACGACGAGTTGATGGAGGAGCTGAAGGCCATCAAGACCGCCGTGCAGCCCGTCGATCAGTTGTTCGTCGCGGACGCGATGACCGGCCAGGACGCCATCAAGAGCGCCGGCGAGTTCAACCGGCAGATCGGCGTCACTGGCGTCGTCCTGACGAAGATGGACGGCGACGCGCGGGGCGGCGCGGCGTTGTCGGTCGTCTCCGTCGTCGGCGTTCCCATTGCGTTCGTTGGCAGCGGCGAGCGCCTGCAGGACCTCGAACCCTTCCATGCCGACCGCGTCGTCTCGCGGGTCCTCGGCATGGGCGACGTGCTGTCGCTCATCGAGAAGGCGGAAGAAGCGGTTTCGCTGGAAGAGGCCGAGAAGCTCGAGAAGAAGATCCGTCTCGACGAGTTCACGCTCGAGGACTTCCGGGATCAATTGCGGACGATCCGCAAGATGGGACCGCTCGAGCAGATCGTCGGGATGCTGCCGGGGATGGGCGCGATCAAGGAACTGAAACAGGCGCGGCAGCAGGTCGACGACAAACAGTTGCTGCGCGTCGAGGCAATCATCAACTCGATGACCCTCAAGGAACGCCGCAATCACCAGATCATCAACGGGCAGCGGCGGAAGCGGATCGCGAAGGGATCGGGCACGTCGGTGGAAGACGTCAATCGCCTGCTCAAGCAGTTCATCCAGATGAAGAAGATGCTCAAGGCGATGGGCGGGATGGCCGGACTCGGGAAAGGCAAGCGCCCCAACCTGAGTGCGTTGAAAGGCATGATGCGGGGCTGAACAGGAAACATGCAGGGTAACCTGCGAAGTGCGAGGCGGCGGAGCGAACCGCGGCGTGAGCCGCGGCGCCGGGCGCCAAGGGATGAGGACATCGAATGCTGGCGATCAGACTGAGACGGGCAGGTTCCAAGAAGCGGCCGTACTTCCGCGTGGTGGTGATGGATTCCCACGCCGCGCGCGACAGCTCGTTCGTGGAGGTGCTCGGGTACTACAATCCGCGCACCACGCCGGAGACGCTGAGGGTCGCGCGTGACCGCTATGACTTCTGGACCAAGCAGGGCGCGCAGGCGTCGGATACCGTGAGGACGCTCGTCGATCGCATGCCGGACGTACCGGCCGACGAAGCGCTGGTGCCCGCGCCCGCGGCAGCGCTGCCTGTTCCGTCGGAGCAGCCCGCTTCATGAGCCGGGCCGGGAGCGTCGTCGAGGCCGTCGCCAGAGCGCTCGCGGACAAGCCCGACGCGGTCAACGTCAGCGAGCGTCAGGGACGCGGGCAGACCATCATCGAATTGACCATGGCGCCCGGGGACCTCGGTCGCGTGATCGGCCGTCAGGGGCGTACCGCGCAGGCGCTGCGCACCCTGGCGAGCTGCGCGGCGGACATGGATGGACAGAAGGTTTCAGTCGATTTCAGAGACTGACGAGTCGCTGCTGGTCGGGCGAGTCGCTCGAGCACACGGGAACCGCGGCCAGGTGATCGTGAATCCCGAAACGGATTTCGCCGGGGAGCGCTTCGTTGCCGGGCAGATACTCCGGATCGAGCAGGACGGGCGCTCGAGCGAACGACGGATCGTGTCGGTGCGATTCCATCAGGGACGCCCGATCGTCGCCTTCGAGGGCGTCGAGACCATGGACGCCGCCGAATCGCTCGCCGGGGCGGAATTGACGATTGCGGCGTCCCGCGTGGCGCCGCTCGCGGACGGCACGTTCTATCACCGCGATTTGATCGGGTGCGAAGTACGCGATCTGGCGCACCGAACAGTCGGCACCGTCGTGCGGATCGATGGTCCGATGAATCGCAGCATCCTCGTGGTGGATGCGCCTGGCGGGGAAGTGCTGATTCCGCTCGTGGCGGACATCTGCG
This sequence comes from Vicinamibacterales bacterium, assembly GCA_035495555.1. Lineage (GTDB taxonomy): Bacteria > Acidobacteriota > Vicinamibacteria > Vicinamibacterales > 2-12-FULL-66-21 > DATJFQ01. The sequence continues at coordinate 19,012 of DATJFQ010000028.1, read as the reverse complement.
TGCAGGTGGATCCGGCGGCGAAGGTGGTCATCGTGAATCCGCCGCAAGGGCTCATCGAGCTGAACGTGCCGACGCGTGGTGGTCCGAATGAGCGATAGCGAACGAGGCACGCGTTCGGAGCGCGCGGGCGAAGCGGCGCGCGAGAGAGCGTGTAAGGGGGAGCGGCGGGGGGAAGCCCCCCGGCTGAGGATCGACATAGTCACGATCTTTCCAACGATGGTCCATGCCGGCCTCGCGGAAGGGGTCATCGGGCGGGCGATCGCGTCGGGGATCCTCGACGTTCGTGTGCACGATCTCCGGAGGTTCACGACCGATCGGCATCACGTCGTCGACGACGCGCCGTTTGGCGGGGGGCCGGGGATGGTGCTGAAGCCGGAGCCGCTCTTCGCCGCGGTCGAGACGATCGCGGCGCAGCGCCGCGCGGCGGCGTCCACAGTGATCCTGACGTCGCCCGACGGCGAGCGGTTGACCCAGGATGTGGCGCGGCGCCTGAGCACCGTGGATCACATGGTGATTTTGTGCGGTCGCTACGAGGGGGTCGATGAGCGCGTCCGGGAGCGACTGGCGACCGACGTGATCTCGATCGGCGATTACGTCCTTTCGGGCGGCGAGCTGCCCGCGCTGGTCATCGTCGATGCGGCAGCGCGGTTCGTGCCGGGCGTCGTAGGCGACGAGGCGTCCGTGGAAGGGGACTCGTTCACGCGAGGGCTGCTGGATTTCCCGCAGTACACGCGCCCCGCGGACTTTCGAGGGTATTCGGTGCCGTCCGTCCTCATGTCGGGGCACCACGCGGAAATCGAGCGCTGGCGCCGCGAACAGGCGCTGGAACGGACCCGTCGATATCGTCCGGACCTGCTGAAGGAATCGCCAGACGCGAACGGAATGGAGCGAGCGTCGAAGCGCGAGTGGAATGAAGAGAGCCAGGCGGGGTGCAGGGGCCCCCGCCGATCTAAAGGAGACAGACAATGACTGGGATCGAGACCGTCGAGCGTGGACAGCTCGCCAAGCGCCCGGCGATCAAGTCCGGGGACACCGTGAAGGTGCACGTCAAGGTTCGCGAGGGCGACAAGGAACGCATCCAGATTTTCGAAGGCATGGTGATCGGGATGCATCGCGGCGGCGCGCGTGCGACGTTCACCGTCCGCAAGGTGTCGTTCGGCCAGGGCGTCGAGCGGATCTTCCCGCTGCACTCGCCGACGATCGACAAGATCGACATCGTCCGTACTGCCCGCGTCCGTCGCGCGAAGCTGTACTTCCTGCGTGGGCTGAAAGGAAAGGCCGCGCGGATGAAGGACGCCGGCCGGCGACAAGCGTCCTGAACAATTGGTGAGTTGGTGAATTGGTGAGTTGGTGAATTGAGCTGCTGGATTACAATTCACCCATTCGCGAATTCACCAATTCACCGATTGTACGGTCCTCCCCGTGGTGAAAGTCCGTTCGTTCCGGACCCTCGAGAATGCGCTCAGGCGCATGGGGTTCGTGTACGTGGCGGGTGTCGACGAGGTGGGGCGCGGGTGTCTGGCGGGACCGGTAGTGGCCGGAGCGGTCATCCTCAATCCCGAGCGCTACATTCCGCGCATCTGCGATTCCAAGACGGTCACGGCCCTGGAGCGGGAACGGCTCTACGAGCGGATCACCCGCAAGGCGGTTGCGTGGTCCGTCACGAGCGTGGAACCCGACGAGATCGACCGTCTCAACATCCACCAGGCCTCGCTGCGGGCGATGCAGCGCGCGGTGCTCTCACTCGCGCCGCTGCCCGACATGGTCCTGGTCGACGCGTTCCGGATTCCCGAGATTCCGATGGCCCAGCGGCCCGTCGTGCACGGCGACGCCAGGTGCACCGCCATTGCGGCGGCGTCGATCGTCGCGAAGGTGACGCGCGATCGCCTGATGCAGCAGCTTCACGATCGCGATCCGCGGTACGGCTTCGACCGTCACAAGGGGTATGCAACCCGCGACCACCTCGATGCCGTCTCACGGTTCGGGTATTCCGACGTGCATCGGCGTTCGTTCCGGCCGCCCACGCTCTTCGAGGTCTAGCTGAATGGCTGATACCGACGACTTCCACGATTTTCGCGAGGCGGTCACCGATCACGCGACGCACGACGAGGCCGCGCAGCAGATGAAGGTGGCGCGGACGTGCCTCGAGATGGGCATGACGGAGGAGGCGATTCAGGCACTGACGATGGCCGCCGCGGCCCCGCGGCATCGCTTCGACGCGTCCGCGATGCTTGGCCGTGTGTACCGCGACCGCGGCGACTTCGCGCGCGCAGTTGAATGGTTCGAGCGCGCGGCTGGCGCGCCCGCTCCGTCGGCGCCGGAGGCGAAGGCGCTCCTGGCCGACCTCGATTCGGCTCGCACCGCCGCACGGACGCCCGGCGAAGGGGACTGACGATTCGCACCGTCACGCGGCTTCTGTTCGCGGCGTACTTCTTCGAAGCGGGCCTCATCCTAACGCTTGCGCCGTGGACTGTGTTCTGGGACCGCAACGGCTTCACCGACGGACGGCCTCGCATCGAAGCCGTTGTCCAGAGTCCGTACGTCAGAGGCGCCGCGACCGGCGTCGGGGTGATTACCGTTCTCGCCGGGCTCGGCGAACTGGCGTCGCTCTTCGCGGGCCGCTGGCGTTCCGACGACGCGCCTGACGCCGTCGACGATACGACACGCGCCTGATGGCCCCCCGGCTGTGCGTCGTCACGAGCCGGCGGCGTCTCGGGTTGTCCTGTTCCGATCTCATCCGACGGATCGCGTGGCTGGCGAGCGCCGGCGTCGACCTGGTGCAGATCCGCGAGCGCGATCTCCCCGATCGCGAGTTGACGGCGCTCGTGCGCGACGCGGTTGCTGCGACGCGTGCCGCGCCGGCGCAGGTCGTCGTGAACGACCGGTTCGATATCGCGATGGCTGCCGATGCTGCCGGGGTGCACCTGCGTGAAGATTCCGTCTCGATCGACCGCGTTCGCTCGATCGCTCCGCGCGAATTTCTGATAGGGTGTTCCGTCCACGATATCGACCGCGCGCGCGTGTTGTCCGCGTGCGATTACCTGCTCTTCGGTACCGTGTTTCCGTCGAGCGGCAAGCCGGCAGGACATCCGATCGCCGGTCTGGAGATGTTGCGAGCCGTGTGTGCGGCTGCGCGACGCCCCGTGCTCGCTATTGGCGGCGTTCACGCCGGGAACGCGCGCGCCGCGATGCGCGGCGGCGCTGCGGGGGTCGCGGCGATCGAATCGCTGCTGTCGGTGACGAGCGCGCAGCAGGCGCAGGACACCGTCGCGGCGTTCCGTGCGGCCTCGGCCGAGGTGAATCGTGAAGGCTGACCATGGACCCAGGGTTTCGTTCTCCGCTCGTTGATCTCTTCCGCCGCGGCGAGGCCGCGCGCGAGGTACGCCTGCTGGCGGCACAGGGTGCGTTGGCGCCGCGCGCGTACGAACAGATCGCGCTGCTCGTTCTGCTGTCGGACGATCCGGATCAGGAAGTCGCGCACACAGCGAACTCTACCCTCGACGCGTTGCCCCGCGAGGCGGTCGGGGCATTACTCACGAAGGGCGATATTCCTTCCGAAATCCGGCAATTTTTTGCCGCGCGGGGCGTCGACGCTGCAGCGGGCCCAGTCGATGGTGATGCGCCGCTCGTCGACACGCTCGCGACGCTCCCGGAGGCGGCGCCGGATGATCAGGCGGAGGGCCGCCTGCCCCTGTCCTCCCTGCCGGTGATCGACCGCGTGAAGCTGGCGATGAAAGGCACTCGCGAACAGCGCTCGCAGCTCGTTCGCGACACCAATCGCATGGTGGCCGCAGCCGTGCTCAGCAGTCCAAAGCTGACGGAATCCGAAGTGGAGCAGTTCACGAAGCTCGGCAACGTGTCCGAAGAGGTGCTTCGCACGATCGGCATGAACCGCGGCTGGTCGAAGAACTACGGCGTCGTGCTCGGCCTCTGCCGTAATCCAAAGACGCCGCCCGCGATCTCCATGCAGATGATCCATCGGCTCACCGAGCGCGACCTCAAAATGCTGACCACCGATCGGAACGTTCCTGAGGCGCTCCGCGTGGTGGCGCGCAAATTGATGACGAAGTCGCGAACGGGGCACTGAAAGCAATCCGGCAATCGACATTCGGGATCTGAACACATATGGGGAAGTCGCCGTCGCGTCGAACTTCGCGTCTTGCGTGTGGCCGATTCCGGACGATTGCTGCTGCCGCTGCGCTCGCAACATTTGCGGCGACGAGCGGCGGGCCGCCAGCCAGAGCGCAGACGCGCAACTCCATTCAGATTGAAAACGCGAAGGCCGGCGACCCGGGATGGAAGCTCACCAAACCCGGCTACGCCACCGGTGTGATCGAGGGCTACGCCTCGGCGACATCGGTGAACCGCGGCGAGACGATTCGTCTGTATGTGAACACAAGCGAACCGTCGTACACGATTGACGTGTACCGAATGGGGTACTACGGCGGAGCGGGCGCGCGGAAGATGCTGACGGTCACGCTGCCCGGCACGGCGCAACCGGCGTGTCCGATGGACTCGTTCGGAATGGTCGAATGCAACTGGATCAATCCTTACTCGCTGAACATTCCCGCATCCGCCGATCCCACCGACTGGATGAGCGGGATGTACATCGCCAAGCTCACCTCCGGCACCACCAAAACGCAGCAGTACTTGATCTTCACCGTGCGCGACGACACGCGCTATAGCGACATCCTGATGATTCAGTCGGTGAATACGTACCAGGCCTACAACGTCTGGGGAGGCAAGTCGCTGTACGGCACGCTCGAGGACCGCGACGACACGGCGAACAAAGCCGTGAAGGTCTCGTTCAATCGTCCGTACTACGCCGACGGCGGCTACGGGACGTCTTCGTTCTTCACGGCCACGTATCTCGGCAACGAGTTGAACATGCTCACGTGGCTGGAGAAGGAAGGCTACGACGTGTCGTACGCCACCGACGTGGATCTCGACAACAACCCGAACGCGATCGTGAACCACAAGGTGCTCCAGATCGTGGGTCACACCGAGTACTGGTCCTGGGCGATGCGCGACAACGTCGACCGCGCGATCCAGGCCGGGGTCAACTTCGCGTCCATCGCCGGGAACGTCTCGTACTGGCAGATTCGGTACGAGAACAGCCCGCTGACGGGTGACCCGTCGAGGACGATCGTCGGCTACAAGGAACTGGTCGCGCAGGATCCGATGAGCACGACCCAGTACGCCACGACGGAGTGGCGGCTGAAGCCGGTCAATCGCTCGGAAGATCGGATGACCGGCACCATGTATGTCACCCAGGCGAGGCCCCCCCTCTGCATCGAGGATGAGTCGCACTGGCTGCTCACCGGCACGGGTCTCAAGAACGGCCAGTGCCTGCTGAATCCCGACGGCACCACGTTCCTCGGCTACGAGGTCGACAGCGTCGGCCCGGCGACGCCCGCGTCGTTTCAACGGGTCGGCCACTCGCCGGCGACGAGCGCGCTCGCCAACTTCGCCGATATGGGCGTCTGGCGCGCTTCGTCCGGCGCCACGATCTTCACGACGGGCAGCATCGGCTGGTCCGAGGTTGCGCCACAGACGCAGCAGATTCTCAGGAACGTGTATCAGCGGATGATCAACGGCGCCTTCCCCGACACCGCGCCGGTGCGTCCGTCGCCGCCAGCGCCGTTCCGCGCGCAGGACGTCGGCGCTGTCACGCGTCCGGGATTCATCGCGCTCTCCGGCCCCACGAGTTTCCGTATCAACGGCGACGGTCTCGATCTCTCCGTCGGCAACGACGGCTTCTTCTACGTCTATCAGCCGTGGACCGGCGATGGCCAGATGCGCATCCGTTTGAACACGCTCCAGGAGTATTGGGGCAATCAGGCGGGCATCATGATTCGCGAGTCGCTCGATCCGAAGGCGCGCTACCTGTCGCTGTCGGGCCGTCCGTCTGAAGGGATCGTCCAGGGCGCCGACTTCCGGGTGAAATCCGCCTTCGGCGGCCTCCCGGCCAGGCTCGCATCGGTCGATCTGCCGGGTCCGACGTGGCTCGACGTCGTTCGCGTCGGCAACACGTTTTCCGCGTTCGCGTCGACTGACGGCGTGAACTGGACGTCGCTCGGGTCGACGACGCTGGCGATGAACAGCGCCGTGTACATCGGCGCCTACGTCGCATCCGCCCAGCGCAACGTGTGGATGACCGCGGACTTCGATCAGGTCAGCGTCAGCGGCGATACGACGTTCCCCGTCACGCCGCCGCCGCCCCCCCCACCACCGCCGCCGTCTCCGCTTCCGTCGGGGTGGTCGCATCAGGACATCGGCGCGGTTGGCGTGGCCGGCAGCGCATCGTATGACAGCGGCACGACGACGTTCACGGTGAAAGGCGCCGGCGCGGATATCTGGGATACGGCGGACGCCTTCCACTTCGCGTATACGACGCTCTCCGGCGACGGCAGCATCGTCGCACGCGTGAAGACGGTATCGACGGAAGCGGCCTGGGTGAAGGTCGGCGTGATGCTTCGCGACACGCTCGATCCCTCATCGAAGCAGGCATTGATGCTCGTCTCCAACACGAAAGGGCTCGCGTTCCAGCGGCGGACCGCGACGGCGGGCGTCAGCACGAATACGGGCGGCGGGGCGTTCGCCGCGCCGCGATGGGTGAGGCTGGATCGCGCGGGCAGTACGATCACCGCCTATCAGTCGGCTGATGGCGCGACGTGGACGAAAGTGGACTCGGACACGATTCCGATGGGCGCGCAGATCTTCGCCGGCCTCGCCGTTTCGAGCCACACGACGACCACGCTCGCGACCGGAACAGTGGATCGCGTGTCGGTGACGCCTGCGGGACAGCCGCCGCCGGGCGATACGGCACCGCCGGCGGTCGCGATTACCGCACCCGCGAACGGGACGACTGTGTCGGGCAGCGTCAGCGTGACGGCGACCGCATCGGATAACGTCGGGGTCGCCGGCGTGCAATTGAAAGTCGATGGCGTGAACGTCGGCTCGGAAGATGTCGCCTCGCCGTACGTGTTCAACTGGGACGCCACTGCTGCGGCGCCGGGTAGTCACGTGCTGACCGCCGTGGCAAGGGACGCAGCGGGAAACTCGGCCACCTCGGCGGCCGTGACGGTCATCGTGAGTGCACCCGCAGGGTCGCTTCCGTCGGGCTGGTCGCATCAGGACATCGGTGCGGTCGGCGTGGCCGGCAGCGCGTCGTACGACAGCGGCACGACAACGTTCACCGTGAAAGGCGCTGGCGCGGACATCTGGAACACGGCGGACGCCTTCCACTTCACATATACGACGCTCTCCGGCGACGGCAGCATCGTCGCGCGCGTGAAGACGGTATCGACCGAAGCGGCCTGGGTGAAGGTCGGCGTGATGCTCCGCGACACGCTCGATCCCTCATCGAAACAGGCGTTGATGCTCGTCTCCAACACGAAGGGGCTTGCGTTCCAGCGCCGGACCGCGACGGCGGGTGTCAGCACGAATACCGGCGGCGGGGCGTTCACCGCGCCGCGCTGGGTGAGGCTGGATCGCGCGGGCAGCACGATCACCGCCTATCAATCGGCTGACGGCGTGACGTGGACGAAAGTGGACTCGGACACGATTCCAATGGGCACGCAGATCCTCGCTGGCCTTGCCGTCTCCAGTCACACGACGTCGGCTCTGGCAACGGGGACGCTCGACAGCGTGTCGGTCAGGACCGCACAGGCGCCGCCCCCGGAGACGGACACGTGCGCGTCCGTGACTGTGAGTCAGACCACTTTCTACTCGGGCGCACCCGCGTCGGCCTGGACGGTTGCGGTAACCGCCCCAACATCCACGTGCACCTGGAGCGCGTCGATCGACCAGCCCTGGATCACGTTGAACGGGACCGGAGGGCCGAGGACAGTGTCGGGCACGGGGTCGGGGACCATCAGCATTGGAACGGTCGACAACAATACGGGCGCGATGCGGAACGGCACGTTCACGATTGCGGGGACCAGTTACAAGGTGACCCAGGAATACTGACCCGGGTCACCGATCATCGTTTCTTCGCCTTCCACTCGCGTCTCATTTCGGCAAGGCCTTCCATGAACACGGCGGCCTTGCCACGCTCGTCGTCGTCTTTCAGCGTCTTGAGGATGTCGATGGCGCGATCGAGGTCGCGCTGGATCGTGGCGGGGGAGGTCTCGAAGTACAGCTTCCGAATCTCTGCAATCTGATCGGCACTCATCGCTTCTACTGTGGGGCGTCCCCATCGTGGCTACGCGCTACGGCTGGCGTTCGACGATGAGCCCCTGCTCCTCGATTCGGAAATCGAGCAGCTTCGCGCCTGCGGATGCCAGCGCCTCCCGGATCGCGGGGACAGCCTCCGGCTGTCCAAAGCAGAATAGGCAGCCGCCGCCGCCGGCGCCGCACACCTTGCCTGCGAGCCCGCCCGCCCCGCGCGCAGCTTCGAGCATCGCGTCGATCTCGGGTGTGGTCACGCCCGGCGCGAGCCGTTTGCGGTTCTCCCATTCCGCGGCGATTTGACGGCCGACCTCCGGCCAGTCGTGCCGCTCGAGCGCGTTGCGCATGGCGGCGGCGATGTCGCGGATCCGCGCGAAACGCTCCTGGACGCCGCGGTCGCCGTCGATGTGGCGCTTGGTGACCTCCCAGTTGTTGATGCCCGAGTTGCGCGAGGCGTTCGTATACGCGAGCACGAGCCGCGCCTGCAGATCCTCCGCCTTCACCGCGATCGGCACGCGCCGCACGCCGTCGACGCCGAGTTCGACGGCTGAAATTCCACCGTAGAGCGCCGGGCGGTAGTCCTGCACGCCGGTCGGCACATCGATGGCCTGAGCCTCGACGTTCATCGCGATCTGGAAGATCTCGTCCGCGGACCGATGGCCTCCGCTCCACTGGTTCAAGGCGCCGCAGACCGCGATGTTGAGCGCCGACGATCCCGCGATGCCGGCGCCCACCGGCGACTCCGACCGCGTACGCAGCTCGAGCCCTTCGGCGCGGAAGTAGTGCAGGAGCTTGCCGAGCAGCTTCAAATCGTGTCCGTCGCGGAGCTGCGACCAGTGATCGACCTCGACGCGCTGACCGGCGTCCTCCGACACGATGACGAGGCGCTTGTCGGACCGCGGCGTGATCTCGCAGCGTGCGCGGATGCTGATCGCGGCGTTCAGCGTCTGCGCGCGATCGTGAAAGAGGTAGAGCGGCCAGATGTCGAGCGTGCCGCCGGCGAGATCGATCCGCGTCGGCGCGGACGCGTGGATGTTCTGCACGGATGCCATGATATCCGGTCGAGCCCCTGCGATATCATGCTTCGATGTCGCTCCGGGACATTCGCCGCCACATCGGGCAGATCGCGATCGTCGGTTTCGACGGCCACGAGATTCCCGACGATGTGCGCCGTCTGGCGCGCGAGTTCGACGTGGGCGGCGTCATCTACTTCGCGCGGAACATCGAGACGCCCGAGCAGGTGGCGGAGCTGTCGCGGCAGGCGCAGGCGCTCGCCCAGGATCTGCCGCTCTGGGTGAGCGTCGACCAGGAAGGCGGCCGCGTCGCGCGGCTCCGGCGTCCCTTCACGGAGTGGCCGCCGATGATCACGCTCGGCCGCGCGAACGACGAGCAGCTCGCCGGGCGATTCGCCCGGGCACTCGCGGCGGAGCTGAAGGCGGTCGGCATCTCGCTGGACTACGCACCCGTCCTCGACGTCCATACGAATCCGAAGAACCCGGTGATCGGCGATCGCGCGCTTGCGGAGCGGGCAGAGGACGTCGCGCGGCTCGGCGTCGCCATCATCCGTACGCTCCAGGGTGAAGGCATCGCCGCGTGCGGCAAGCACTTTCCGGGACACGGCGATACATCCACGGATTCGCATCATGAATTGCCGCTCATCGAGCATCCGCCCGAGCGGCTGGACGCGGTGGAACTCCTGCCGTTCAAGGCGGCGATCGAGGCAGGCGTCGCGTCCATCATGACGGCGCACATCCTCATCCCAACGCTGGACGAAGAGCGCCCGGCGACGCTCTCGCCGCGCATCGTCGACGGTCTGCTGAAGCAGCGCCTCGGTTACGGCGGGCTCGTGCTCAGCGACGACCTCGAAATGAAGGCCATCAGCGGACGCTACGGTCATAGCGACGCCACCGTACAGGCGATTGCGGCCGGATGCGACGCGGTGCTGATGTGCGCCCCCCGCGCCGATGAGCAGGCGGCGGCGTTCGAAGCCGTGATCCATGCTGTCGAGGCCGGTCGTATTTCCTCGAAGCGGATCGAAGACGCGCTCGCGCGCGGGCGGCGAGTGAAGGAGCGGTTCCTCGCAGGCAGGCGCGTCGCACCGTTGAGCGGCCCCGCGCTGAAAAGCGCGCTGGGGCGCGACGAGCACCAGCAGATTGCCGCCGAGATGGCGAGGTTTGCCTGATGAGAGACCCGCGACGTCACCGGAACACACCATGCGGCGCCCGCGCGCGCTGAGGAGCGGTGATCGCATCGCCCTGGTTGCACCGGCGAGCGCGTTCGCGCGCGACGACTTCGATGCCGGTGCAGCCGAACTTCGACGCCTCGGGTTCGAACCGGTCTACGAGGAGTCGGTGTTCGCCAGGCACTTCTACACCGCCGGCGACGCATCGACGAGAGCCGGTGCGTTCCGCCGCGCGTGGACCGACCCCTCCATCGCCGGCCTGATCGCCGTCCGCGGCGGCTACGGCAGCATGCAGATCCTGCCGCTGCTCGATCGCACGGAGATTCGCGCGGCCCCGAAGCCGTTCATTGCCTACAGCGACAACACGTCGCTGCTCGCATGGCTGACGACCGGCTGCGGCCTGACGGCGTTTCACGGACCGATGATCGAGGGGCGTCTGGCGAGAGGTGAGGCCGGATACGATCTCGACACGTTCACCCGCGCGGTGATGCGTGCCGAACCCGCGGGCGCGATCACGCATCCCGCGCTCGAAGTGCTCGCGCCGGGGGAAGCAGCGGGCATGCTGCTCGGCGGCACGCTGACCCAGCTCGCGGCGTCGCTGGGCACGCCGTTCGCGTTCGATCCGCCTCGGGGGCACATCCTCTTCATCGACGAAGTGGGTGAGCGTCCGTATCGAATCGATCGGATGCTCACGCAGCTTCGGCAGGCGGGCCTGCTGGCGCGCGCGTCAGCCATCGTGTTCGGCGAGCTGCCGCGGTGCGACGAACCCGGCAATGCGGGACCGGAGATTCGGACGATCGTCGCGGACGTCCTCGCGGATTTCCCCGGCCCGATCCTGTTCGGGCTGCCGTCAGGCCACACCAACGGTGCGTGTCTGACGCTGCCGCTCGGCGTTCGCGCGCGCGTGGTGACGGCGCCGTCCCCGGCGGTCGTGATCGAGGAAGCGGCGGTGACCCATGCCTAACAGCCGGATACATCTCATCGGCATCTGTGGGACTGCGATGGCGACCCTGGCCGCGATGCTGAAGCAACGCGGCCACGACGTGCGCGGATCCGACCAGAACATGTACCCGCCCATGAGCGAGTTTCTGGCCGCGCAGGGCGTCACCACGTACAACGGCTACAGCGCAGAACATATAACCGCCGACATCGATCTGGTCATCGTCGGCAACGCGATCTCACGCGGGAACCCGGAACTGGAGGAGGTCCTCGATCGAAAGATTCGCTATTGTTCGCTGCCCGAGGCGCTGCGCGACCAGTTTCTGTGGGGAGCGCGCTCGGTCGTCATCGCCGGCACGCACGGAAAGACGACGACAACGGCGCTCACAGGATGGGTGCTCACCCACGGCGGCTCCGATCCCAGCGTGTTCATCGGCGGGATCGCCGAGAACTTCAACAGCAGCTACCGCATCGGGGGCGGACGCGAGTTCGTGATCGAAGGCGACGAGTACGACAGCGCCTTTTTCGACAAGACGGCAAAGTTCCTCAAGTACCTGCCCGACGTCGCCGTCGTGAACAACATCGAGTACGACCACGCGGATATCTATCCGGACCTGGAATCGATCCGCGTCGCATTCCGCCGGTTCGTGAACCTCGTGCCGAGACGCGGGCTGCTCCTCTTGTGTGCGGACGATCCAGAGGCGATGGCACTCCAGCGTGTCGCGAAATCCTCCGTTCAGACATTCGGGCTCTCCGATGGGGCGACCTGGCAGGCGCACGAGGTGCACGTCGAAGCCGGCGCCACCACGTTCGGGATCCGGCGCGAGGGGACGGCGATCGGCACGTGTCGCCTACCGCTGCTCGGAACGCACAACGTCCGCAACGCGCTCGCCGCGATCGCCGTGGGCGCGTCGTCCGGCCTGAGCCCTGAAACGATGATCGACGGGCTCCGCGCCTTCAGGGGCGTCCGCCGCCGGATGCAGTTGCGCGGCACGGTGGCCGGGATCTCGGTCTACGACGACTTCGCGCATCATCCAACCGCGATTGCCGAGACGCTCGCCGGCGTCCGTGCCGCGTATCCTGACCGCCGCATCTGGGCCATTTTCGAACCGCGGTCTGCCACGTCCTGCCGGAAAATTTTCCAGGACGATTTTGCCCGAGCGTTCGGCCACGCGGACGTCGTCGTCCTTCCGCCCGTGTTCCGTTCGACCCTGCCCGAGGCGGAGCGGCTGTCGCCGGAGCAGGTGGTTCACGATCTGCGCGAGGCGGGGAAGGACGCGCGATTCATGCCGGGCGGCGTCGAACAGATTGTGTCGGCCGTCGCCCGCGACGCACGTGAGGGCGATCTGGTCATCGTCATGTCGAACGGCGGGTTCGACAGCATCCACGACCGCCTGCTGGCCGCGCTCGGCGCGCGCGCCGGACGTTGAGCGATGCCGGAGCGGATCGTGCCGGCGGGGGACTCCGCATGGCTGATCGAGCTGGCCGACCGTCTCGATCCTGACGTCAACGCTCGCGCGCTCGACATCGCCGCCCGGATTCAGGCCGCCCGCCTCCAGACGGTCAGCGACATCGTCGTCGGCTACCGCACAGTCATGGTTCACGTGCGGCCGCTCGTCGAAGCGAAGACTCCCGTCCGGCCGATACTCGATCGCATCCTGGCGGAGCCGCGGCCGGCCGATGCTGCAGTGCCCGGACGGCTAGTCACGATTCCGGTGTGCTACGGGGGCGATCTCGGCCCCGATTTGCCGGAGGTTGCCGCGTTTGCGCGCACGGGTGCGGACGAGGTCGTGCGGCGTCACTACGCGCGGGAGTACCGCGTCTACATGGTGGGGTTCGTTCCTGGCTTCGCGTATATGGCGACGGTCGATCCCGCGATAGGCGCGCCGCGCCGCAGGACACCGAGGCTGCGCGTGCCGAGGGGCTCGGTTGCCATCGCCAGCGGGCAGACCGGCATTTATCCCGCCGAGACGCCGGGCGGCTGGAACATCATCGGCCGGTGTCCCGTCAGGCCGTACGATCCAGGGCGCGAGGAGCCGTTCCTGCTGCGTGCGGGCGATCGCGTGCGGTTCAGTCCGATTGACGTGAAAACGTATCGATCGAGCACGGAGTGGGGCGACGTGTGACCGCGCTTCGCGTCGTCAAGAGCGGTCTCCTGTCCACGATTCAGGATCTCGGGCGCGTGGGCTATCAATCCGTCGGGGTGTCGGTTGCCGGTCCGATGGACTGGTACTCGCATCGGCTCGCCAATCGTCTCGTCAGCAACGACGACCGGGCGGCGGCGATCGAAGTGACCTTGATTGGCCCCGAACTGGTCGCGGAGGGGGACGGCTTGTGTGCGATTGCGGGGGCCGAATTCGATGTGACCGTCGATGGTTTGCCGGTATCCACGAGCGTTCCGTTTACCGTCCAGCGCGGCCAACGCATCGTCTTCGGACAGCGCAGGCGCGGGGCGAGAGCCACGCTCGCTGTAAGAGGCGGCATCGATGTTCCGCCGACGCTCGGTAGCCGCTCCACGCACCTGGTCAGTCACATGGGACCGTTCGGCGGCCGGGCGCTGCAGGCGGGCGACCTTCTCCCGGTCGGTACTGCAGGTGCCACGTTACGATTCTGCGGCACGCGCCCGCTGCCGCTGACCGACGGCACTGCGACGCTCCGAATCATGGAGGGGCCGCACCGCGCCCGGTTCCACGAAGAGGCGTGGGGGAGCCTGTGCAGTGAGCCTTTTCGAATTTCACCCGACTCGAACCGGATGGGGTATCGCCTGGAAGGGCCGCCGATCACGCACGTTCGCGGCGCAGACATCCTGTCGGAGGCGACCGCCGTCGGGTCGCTGCAGGTGCCGTCATCCGGCCAGCCGATCCTGCTGATGGCGGACCGGCAGACGACGGGCGGCTACACGATCATCGCGAGCGTGATCACTGCCGACCTGCCTGTCGCCGGTCAGCTCGCGCCCGGCGACACCGTGCGCTTCGCGCCGTGTTCGCGCGATGAAGCTATCTTGTTGTTGAGCGCTCGAGAAGAGGAATTGAGAAGGTAATAGGCGCGTCGAAGATAACTACGCCATTCGCAACTACCAACTGCTCGAGCGGCAATAGCGCAATCACCTTGTGCAGTTGGAAGTTGTGTGATTGCGTAGTTATCTTTTTCCGCCACCACCGGGCTTCTTCGGGGCGGTAGGCTGCACCACGATTGGCACGTTCGGCAGGGGAGTGCCGACGAGCGGCTGCGGGAATTGCTGCACCCCCGCCGGCGCGGCACCCGCTGGCGCGGTCGGAGGTCCCGACGGGATCACGGCGGACGGCTCGTTCGGGGGCGCCTCATCGCCGCGCTCGCGAACGGCTGGAATGACGCCTGGGAACGCGGGAGCGGGGGAGTCGCCGCCGACGACGAATGGACGCAGGTCCGACTCGTTCAGGTCGAGCACGCGGACGATGTGGGGGGTGAGCGTGAGAATGATGTCCGTCTGGTCCGCTTCGCGGTGATTGCTCGCGAACAGCCGGCCGATCAGCGGCAGATCGCTCAAGCCCGGAATTCCGGACAGGACAGTGCGTTCATCGTCGCGGATCAGGCCGGCGAGCATGTTCGTTTCGCCGTCCTTCAACCGGATCGTCGTGGATATTTCGCGGTTTCCGAACGTTGGCAAGCCGGCGTAGCCGGTCCCTGAGATGCTGGAGAGCGACACCTTCAATCCGAGCGTCACCTCGTCGTCATGATGCGTGCGCGGCGTGATGTCGATGTTCACGCCGATGTTTTCGTACACATAGGACGTGATCGGCTGCGTGTTGATGCCCCCTGCGGCAATCGGAGCGAACGTGGTCACCGGGACCGGAACGCGGTCGCCGAACTTGGCTGTTGCCGTGATGCCCTCGGATGTCCGAAGCTCGGGGCTCGCGAGCATCCGGGTCGCGGTGTCGTTCTTCAGCAGACGGTAGTAGATCCCGGGCACGCCGGACATGAACACGTCCGCAGAGGTCAGGCTGCGGAGGTTCTGGAGTGTGAGGCTGTCGCGGTTCACGTCGGCTGACCCGGAAATCCCCGGCTGGCCTGGCGATGCGACCTGCAGGCCGTATTCACGCAGCAGCGTTCGGTCGACTTCCAGCAGTTCGACGTCGATCACGACTTCCGGCCGCGCCTTGTCGATCGCGGCGATCAGCTTCGCCGCCGCCGCGACGCGCTCGGGCGTGTCCTTGATGGAAATGGCATTGGTCGCGCTGATCGCGGAGATCTGCCGGATGTCGATCACGACTCGCAGGAGATCGATGACTTCTTTCAGGTCCGCATTGCTCAGATAGAACGTGCGGACGACCGACTCCTCATATTCGCGGCGCTTGGCGGGTGTATCGGGAACGATCGTGATCGTGCGCGGCGCGGTGACGCGATAGAACGTGTGGGTACTGCCCGTCACGGAGTCGAGCGCATCGCGAAGACTGACGTTGCGCAGGTCGATCGTCAGCGGCTGATCGCGGAACGTCGGGTCGAAGACCAGGCCGATGTCGGCGAAGCGCGCGATCGCCGTGAGCACAGCCCGGGCGGTCGCGCCGCTGCCGAACACGAGCGACGACGGGAGCTTGGCCGTCTGGGGCAACTCGAGGCCGGGCGGTGCGACGTTGCGGCTCTTCTCGATGAGCGCCTGCAACTCCGTGCGGCCGTCGTGATCCACCTGGACCTTCGTGCGGAGCTTCTGACGGATGTCTTTGAGCGCGGCATCAACCGTGGCGTCGGTAGGATTGAGTTCCGCGGCGAGCTGGTATTCGACGAGCGCGTCCTCGAAGCGGCCGTTCGCGGCAAGCTGGCGGCCGCGGGTCGTGTGCTCCTGCGCGGCCCGGAGGCGCACGCGCTCGAGCGAGATACGTGCCTCGCGGTCCCCCGGGTGTGCGCGCAGGACGTTCCGGTACGCGACGACCGCGCGGTCGTAGTCATGCGCCTGTTCGGCGGAATGAGCTGCCCGGAGCGCATTGCCGGTCGCGCAGGCGGAGAGCGCCGACGCAAGCGCGATCGCGAGCACCCGGCGGGCGTACCCGAAATCAGTCCGTTCCGCCCGATGTAATGACATCCACACCTCGCGGAATGCTGAACGCGAAGATCTTATCGGCCAGACCGGTGTTCTCCCGATAGTTCGTGAAGTCGAACGTGGACGTGCCGCCCTGCTGGTCGGCAGCAACGAGCCGGCGAATCTGGTAGGTCTTGCGGTCGACGACGAGCACCAGCCAGTCGTAATCCCGCTGCTTCCGCTTCGGTTCCAGCCGGAGCGCCCAGGTATCGTCGCTGCCGCCGCTCGTGAAGCTCACGGCGAAATCCCGTGTGAGGTCGCCCTTGCCGGCGAGGAACAAGACCGCGGTCGTGGCCTCGTCCTCTTTCGGCATGCTCGCGACCATGACCTGCCGGTCGGCGGGGACGTAGGAGTAAATCTTGTGGCCGTCCGATACGAACGTCTTGCGCTCGGGCGAGGTGTATTCCCACCGCATCCGTCCGGGTTTCTTGATTTGGACGGTGCCTCGCTCGGTGATGGTCTTCTTCAGCACGCCGCCCGTATAGGTATGCGTGAAATCGGCCGTGAAGTCCTTGACCTGGTCGTAATGCCGCTGGACGGCGCGCGCGACCTCCTCCGGCGACGGCTGCGCCGGCTGGGCAGGGGCGGCCGCCGGCAGGAGCAGCATTGCCAGCAGCGCGCCAGCGAGGGTTCGCCAGATTGCCATGTGGAAGTGCCAGTTTAGCAGGAGCCCGCGCGCTTGCGGGCCAGCACGCGCCGGAGCTCTGCCAGCGGACGCGTGTTGACGACCTGCGAGGCCATGATGCCGGCACGGCGCGCCGTCCCGATCCCGAACCGCATCTGCCGCTCGAGGGCATCGGCGCGGTGGCAATCGCTGTCGATCGACACCATGGCGCCCGCCAGCACCGCAGCCCGCGCCCGGCTGTCGTCCAGATCCAGATGGTTCGGGGCGCCATCGATCTCGAGAATCGTCCCGGTCTCCGCCGCCGCGGCGAAGATCCGGTCGTAGTCCATGTCGTACCCCGCGCGCCGGCCCACCAGCTGGTTGGACGGGTGGGTGATGATCGAGACCAGCGGGTGCCGAATGGCAGCCAGGCACCGCTCGGTGAGCCGGACTCCATCGTGGCCGTGGCGTTCGTGGAGCGACGCGAGGACGATGTCGAGCGTGCCGAGGACGGCATCGGGGCAGTCGATGCTCCCGTCGGCGAGAATGTCCGCCTCGACCCCCTGAAGGATGGCCATTCGCGGAAACTGCTCGCGGAGAATACAGATTGCGTCGTGCTGGCGTTTGAGTCCGTCGAGCGTGATCGTGCGTGCTGCGGCCGCGTGCTCCGAATGATCCGTGATGGCGATGTACTCGTAACCGAGCGCTGCCGACGCGTTCACCATCGTTTCCAGCGCGTCGCGGCCGTCGCTGGCATTGGTGTGCATGTGCAGGTCACCGCGGATGTCTGTCGGCGAGACGAGTGGATGCGCGACCTGGCGCTGCGCGAGGTCGAGCGCGTCCGGTCGATCGCGCAGCTCCGGCGGAAGGAACGTCAGGCCCGCGTACTCATACACCTCCAGTTCGGACGGGGTGAGCCTCGCGCCGCGCCTGGCGAGGACGGCCGCGGTGTGCTGCGGCGGGCCCGTAGCCGTGAAGAGGACGGTCCCGAATTCATCGGGCGGCGCCACCCGCACGTCGATCTCGGACCGCAGGAACGTCAGGACCGCGCGTCGTCCCGTGCGGAACGCCACCTCCGTGACGTCAGGCACCTGCTCGACTGCTGAAATCACGCGTTCCGGATCAGCGGCCCGCGCAACGACGGAGAGGTTGGTGATGAGCGGTGCGTATCGGCGGACATCACCGGAGATTTCAATGTGATCGATCAACGGACAGGCGCGGGAGAGCCGGGTGCTGAGCGTCTCCAGGACGTCGGTGGCCCGGCCGAGGGTCAGCGGCGGCCTGTGCGCGGCCAGTTCAGCGGCGGTCTTGGCGAGTGACGGGCGTGCGGCAATCCATGGCCGCCGTTCGGCGATCGCCAGTTCGAAATCCGCGGAGGTCACGATGCCGTCGCGCAGCAGGCGATCGCAGGACGATTGATCGAGCGCGCCCAGATCGCGCAGACGACGAAGCAGGTAGGGAGGTGCGTTCAGGTCGCGTCACCACGAGCGAAAGGGGGCCGTTCATATTCTCCCCGCCCGCGGCGCGCGGCGTCAATCAGTGGTGCTGTGCGTGCGCGTGTCCGTGCCCGCTGCAGACCACGACGCCTTCCGAGCGGCGTCCGCAGACGACGCAGCGAAGGAAAATGCGGCCCTGCTCGCAGCAGACGCTGTAGTCATGACCGGTCACGTAACAACTGATCCAGCTCCACATCGTGTACTCCCTCAGTGCATATTGTTTGGCCGCCAAACGGCAAGCACGGTGCCATTGCACGCGCGAGGTGAACTTGGGCAAACGCCTGCCGTTCCGTGCAGCCGCATGCCAAGTGCTTCGAGTCCGTGGTCGCGCGGTGTTCCGCTTTCGTGCGCGCGATCACGAATCCGTGACCTTCGCGAACAATCGCGCCATCGTCGCAGGACACCCACGCGCCGACGACGTTCCACGCACATTCATCGAGGCTCGAGCCACGATGCACGCGCTGACGGCGTGCCGCGCAGATCCCGAAGGCCCGAAGGCCGCGAAGCGGATTTTCTTTGCCTCAGAGCATCGGCGGCCTGACATATCAGGCACGCAAATTCATCGA
>DATJFQ010000027.1:0-3155 GCA_035495555.1 Vicinamibacterales bacterium | reverse complement strand
CTGAGCCGGGAGCACGAACCTGTGTCCATCCTCTTTGACCTGAGCCACCTCGGCCGCCATGGCCGGGGAGACGAACACCTCGACCGCACCTACGACCCCGCCGCGTTCACAGCGAGCGGTGCGAACGCGGACGAGGACTATACGATCGTCTCTCCCGTCCATCTCGTCATGGACGTTCACAAGCAGGGCGACGTGTTCCGTGTCAGCGGCCGCATCGATGGCACACTGCGCCGCAACTGCGGGCGCTGCCTCGAGCCGTTCGACGTCGCGGTCGACGCACCGTTCGACCTGCAATATATGTCGGCGGACCTCAACCAGGGCGGAGGGGAACGCGAGGTCGCAGACGACGACCTGTCGACTGCGTACTTTCACGACAACGCGATCGACCTCGAAGACCTCATGCGCGAGCAGTTTCTGCTGGCGCTGCCGATGAAGCCGCTCTGTTCGGACGCCTGTAAGGGCCTGTGTCCGCAGTGCGGCGCGAATCTGAATACCAATCCCTGCAACTGCAAGCCGTCGTGGGTCGACCCGCGGCTGAAGGTCCTGAGCGATCTGCTCAAGGGCGCCAAAGAAAGCTGATCAACGAGCCAACTCCGATGCCGAATCCGAAACGACGCCACTCGAAGACTCGCACGGCCAAGCGACGCACGCACGACGCCCTGCAGCCGATCGGCCGCAGCGAGTGCCCGCAGTGCCACGAGTCCAAGCTCCCGCACCAGGTCTGCCCGAACTGCGGCTACTATCGCGGCCGGCAGGTAAAAGCCGTCGAAGAGGAGTAGGGGCAGAACTGAAGCGCCCAGGCAGGCGGCGCGAACGGGGCGCCCAGCTTCGCCGCGCAGGCGCCTCACCCGTCGAATCGGCTTTTGAGCGCCGGGGACGAAGTGGGGCTGTTCGCGACAGGATCCGCGAACGCGCTTCAGGCCGCTTCGGAGCGCCGCATCTCCATGCGCATTGCCATTGACGCGATGGGCGGTGATCTCGGGCCGTCCGTGATCGTGGACGGCGCGCTCGTCGCCGCGCGGCATCTCCAGGTCGGACTGCTGCTCGTCGGCGACGCGACGGCCATCGGCAACGAGCTCGCGCGTCATCCGGCGGCTGGAGGCCTCGACGTGCAGGTAGTCGATGCACCGGAGCGCATCGAGATGTCGGAAGCCGCCTCGGTGGCGCTGCGCCGGAAGCCGCGCGCGTCCATTCGCGTGGCGGTTGATTGCGTCAGCCGCGGGCGCGCGGATGCCGTCGTGAGTGCCGGCCACACCGGCGCCTCCGTCATCGCAGCACATGCAGCGTTCGGAACACTTCAGGGCATCGACAGGCCGGCGATCGCGACGATCATTCCCACGCGCCACGACCGTGCGATCCTGCTCGATTCGGGCGCGACCGTCGGGTGCCGTCCGCAGCATCTCGTGCAGTACGCGGTCATGGGCGCCGCGTATGCTCGCGTCGCGATTGATCGTGAGGACCCGACCGTTGGACTCTTGTCGGTCGGCGAGGAAGAGAGCAAGGGAAACGAGTTGACGCGCGACGCGCACCAGTTGATGAAGCACGCCCCCGTTCGATTCATCGGCAACATCGAAGGCCGCGATGTCTTCGCCGGCAACGCCGACGTCATCGTCTGCGACGGTTTCACCGGTAACATCACGCTGAAGTTGAGCGAAGGCCTCGTCGACACGATTGAAGGTCTGCTGCACGACGAACTCGCCTCCACCTTCGGCGGCCGCATGGGCTACGCCTTGTCGCGTCAGGCGTTCCGCCGTTTTCGCCGCCGCGTCGACTACGCCGAATACGGCGGCGCGCCGCTCATCGGCCTCAACGGCCTGTGCATCATCGGCCACGGCCGGTCAGGCGCCAAAGCGATCGCCAACGCCGTCACGATGGCCGTGCGCGCCGTCGACGCCGATTTGGTCACACGCCTTCGCCGAGAGGCGGCGCGCTATGACGAGGTTCGAACGCGCGAACGAGAACGAGAACCCGAACCCGAACCCGAACGCGAACGCGAACGCCCGAACCCCCGAACCGCCGAACCCCCGAACCGGTCATGATCGCCTTCGTGTTTCCCGGCCAAGGCGCGCAAAGAGTCGGCATGGGCAAGTCGCTCGCCGATGCGTTCGCGATCTGCCGCGACACCTTCGCGGAAGCCGATGGCGCGCTCGGCGAGTCGCTCAGCGCCCTCTGCTTCGAAGGGCCGGACGACCGGCTCATGCTGACCGAGAACACCCAGCCGGCCATCCTCGCCATGAGCACCGCCGTCGCGCGGCTCGTGAAATCGCGCGGCATCGATGCCGCGTTTGCCGCGGGACACAGCCTCGGCGAGTACTCGGCGCACGTCGCAGCCGGTACGCTATCCTTCGCGGATGCCTTGCGCATCGTCCGCCGCCGCGGGCAATACATGCAGGAAGCCGTGCCGGTAGGCGAGGGCGCGATGGCTGCCATCCTTGGCCTGGACGCACAGGCGGTGGCGCGCGCATGCGAGGAAGCCGCGGAAGGCCAGGTCGTGACCCCCGCGAACCTCAACGCGCCCGGTCAGGTCGTGATCGCGGGCCATACCGCCGCCGTCGCGCGCGCGGGTGAACGCGCCAAAGCTGCCGGCGCGAAGCGCGTCATCGCGTTGTCCGTGAGTGCGCCCTTTCACTGTCCTCTGATGCGGCCGGCAGAAGAGCGTCTCGCGCCGGAACTGCGCGCGATCCCTGCAAACGCGCCTGGCATTCCGGTCGTCGCAAACGTCGACGCCGAGCCGAAGCGGACTGCTGCGGACGCCATCGAGGCGCTTGTCCGGCAGGTCTCGTCGCCCGTGCGCTGGGAGGACGTCGTCAAGCGGCTCGTCGCCGAAGGCGTGACGACGTGCATCGAACTCGGCCCCGGAAACGTGCTCGCTGGTTTGATCAAGAAGATCGACCGCAGCGTGAAAGTGTTCAGCGTCGAAAGGCCCGACGACCTGGCCGTGTTGGAAGCGGGTTTGTAAGACATGCGGCCAAGCGAACGAGCGCAGGGAGTGAGCCACGCGAGCGGAGCGGGGATCCAAGGGGTCCCCGCGAGCGCGCGTGCAGGCGGGACCGGCGGGGCGAAGCCCCCCGGCAGAGTATGATCCAGTTGACCGATCGCGTCGCGATTGTGACGGGCGCCTCGCGCGGCATCGGTCGCGCGATCGCTGCGAAACT
>DATJFQ010000026.1:0-62509 GCA_035495555.1 Vicinamibacterales bacterium | reverse complement strand
AAAACGGCGAGCCGTCAGTGAGGGGACAAGCCGTCCGCAAGCCTACATGAATCACTGGGCTTTTCCGTCTGGAGAATGGGAAGATCGTCGAGCATTGGGAGTGTTGCAGGAGGTTCGGAAAAGGCCGCGAATCAAAACGCGTCGCGGATCACCGCAAGGCCCCGGTGAATTCTCTGGGCTACCTCCGCGTCATGTTCGCCGTCGACGACCTCGACGACACGCTCGAGAGGCTTCGCCAGCGCGGCGCGCAACTCGTGGGCGAAGTCGTTCAGTATAAAGACGCGTACCGGCTCTGCTACATTCGTGGGCCTGAAGCGCTTCTCATCGGACTCGCCCAAGAACTCAGCTGAGCGCTAGCCACGATACGTGCAGTGTGCATGTACTTCGATCTGTGCAGCGGCACCAATGAACACGGACGGGCTGCGAAACTCAGCACGAGTCGGGGCTCACCATCTCCTGTTCGCCAGGTGCGTCGGCTTCGATCGCGATCGAGCGTTCTATCCGACCGTGCTGAATCGGACATGATGGCATTGTTCGCGGTCGCGGCCGTGGCGGGATTCAAGGCGAACGCATGGATAGTCGTGGCAGCCCTCGCTGGCCACGGCGTTCAGGACGCCGTTCACAGCCACATCATCGCGAACTCTAGCGTGCCCGCCTCGTGGCCGGCATGGTGTTTGGCGTATGACGTCGGAGCTGCAGCCGGTCTCGCGTGGATCTTAACGCGTGCAGACTCGCCGCGAGTTGTTGGCGAGAGTGCAGTATGAAGAAGTTGAACACCGCCATTTTCATCTTCGACGGTGTCGAGGTACTCGACTTCGCCGGCCCGTTCGAGGTGTTTTCGCGGACGCGTCTCGTGGCCGGTGTCGAATCGCGGCGTTCCGACGTGTCGGCCGCGTTCAACGTGTTCACTGTGGCGCGTTCAACGGACACCGTGCATGCGACAGGTGGGTTGCGCGTGTTGCCGCACTTTGATTTCGACGGAGCGCCGGCGATCGACCTGCTCGTCATTCCTGGGGGATTCGGCACACGCCCGCTCCTCGACGATCTCGACGTTCGCGAGTGGATTCAGAATGCAGCCCGCAAGGCGCAGTTGACCACGTCAGTCTGTACCGGCGCCTTGCTGCTCGCGAAAGCTGGTCTACTCTCGGGGAGACGTGCCACGACCCACTGGGACGCGCACGATCTCCTTGCGAGCCTCGACTCGACAATCGTCGTAGAGCGACACGTGCGCGTCGTCGACGACGGAATCGTGACGTCCGCTGGAGTCGCGGCCGGCATCGATATGGCCCTTGCTGTCGTCGAATCGCTTCACGGCAAAGCGGTGGCTGACGAAACGGCGAAGTATATGGAGTTCTCTCGCCAGCTGTCGTGATGCTGGGACCGGAGTCCCAGACGGGTCAGCTCGAAAACGACGCGCGGCCAGAACCACACACGCCAGACGACAGTCCTGCCGAGGCGCTAGCTGCCTTTCGTCTGAGAGCAGCAGCCGCCTATTCAACGAAACGGCCGGACGGTTCGACCCGTTACAAGCGGAATGCGGTGTCTTTGACCGTCTGCAGTTTTGACACAAAACCCCAGTGCAGTGGGCGGAGGCGAGTCGATGCGCTTCCGTCCGTCTCGGTAGGTGCTCGCGAGAAGCGCACGCCGTGTTCAAGATCGTGAACTCCCGCCGCACATGTAGCGACGCGCCGCGTCCCGGGCGGACGCGGCACGTCAGTGTCGTTATGAGCGCGAGCAGGTGCAACCACTGCCGCACAAGCAGGTCGCGCCGCAACGGCATCCGGGTCGACGGGTCTCGGTGTTCTTCTTGGACATCTGAATCTCCTTTATCAGCCTGGCCGAGTGCCGGCCTTCAGACTGATGACGCATCGGGTGCCCACGCATTACACCTTCCCACGCTCGCTATACTGACCTCGATGCCTGGCTCGGAACCCCTAACGGATGACTCGTCGGCTCCGCTCGACGTCCTGCTCGAGAACCATCGCGTTTTCCTGCGCTATCTCGAACGCCGTGTCGGGGACCGCCAGCTGGCCGAAGACATCCTGCAAGATGCTTTCGTCAAGGTGATGGAGCGGCCGGACCAGGCTCCGATCGACGAAGGTCTCGTGCCGTGGTTCTATCGAACACTCAGAAACGCCGCAATCGATCGATTTCGACGGCGCGAGACCGCCGGCCGGGCGCTGGAGGCGTTCGCGACCGAGCTCCAGACGCACGCCGCGCCTGAACCGGAAATCGAAGCTGAAATTTGCGGCTGTATTGGACGCCTGGCGAGCACTCTCAAACCGCAGTACGCCGATGCATTGCAGGCGATTGATGTGCAAGGCATGCCGGTGAAAGACTTCGCCGCGCAGCGGGATCTCTCGGTCAGCAATGCCGGGGTGCGCGTCTTTCGCGCCAGGGCGGCCCTCAAGAAGCGACTCATTGAATCGTGCGGGACGTGCGCGGAGCACGGATGCCGGGACTGCACTTGTCAGACACTCCGCTGAGTTGATCGCGTCCGTCGAAAGACAGGAACGCGAATGCGTTGACGGCGCACAGATGTCCGGTCCGCCCGTGCCGGATGACGACCGCCTCCACGCCATGGACTCCGTCCACGCAGACGACTTCGGCGTTCGTCATCACTGCAAGCTGACCGTCCGCTGCCTTGGCCCCTCGCCGCAGGTAGCGTCGAAACCGTCGTGTTGCTCGCGTGTCGGCTGCGCGCAACACGAGGAGCACCCGTTGGCCGCGGCTGACAGCGTCGACGACCGTAGCGAGTGCGTCGCCGCCGTCGCCGGTTACGACGAGATCAACCGTCCGCTGAGAACTCTTCATCGGTTCATCCTCGAGAGTTGGGCTCGCGGCGGCGAGCGTCGCGACGTCTTCGACGATAGCGATGCGCACTCGTGAGAGGATTGAACGTAGACGCTGAAGTTCTTGAACGTTTCGGCTAATGTCCTCGACTAAACGCGCTTCGGATGGTGCCGCCGCGCTGTCGCGGTGGACTGGCACGCCAGACTGGTATCTGTGGGACGGCGGCTTCGCCGCGCTCGGACGCAGCGAAGGGATCGTTCCGCCTCACGAGCATCACGCCATTCAGATCGTGCTCACCGTCGAAGGCCGCGTTGGGATCGTGGGCAAGAGCGGCGACTGGCGGATGACACCCGGCTTTATTGTCCGGCCGGATGTGGTTCACTCATACAACGGGAACGGAGCGGTTGGCGCGATGGTGTTCGTCGATCCCGAATCCAGCGAGGGTGTATGGCTCAAAACATCCCTGCGTGAGGACATCACCATCGTCCCCGACGCGCGCATCGAGCCATGTGCCGTGGAGCTGCGGAAATTCCTCGAGCGCCCTTTGGAGAGTCTGGAAATTGGCGCACTCGTGCGCCACTGCGTCCACGGGCTCTGCGCCGGCGCTCCCCCGAGCCGGAGGCTCGACGAGCGGGTCACGAAGGTACTCGCCGCGATCCGCCAGTCCGACGACCTGCGGATGTCGATCGAAGACGCCGCCGCGCTCGCGTTCCTGTCGCCGAGCCGCTTCGCGCACTTGTTCAAACAGCAGGTCGGCCTGCCGTTCCGCCGCTACATGCTGTGGCGAAAACTGACCCGAGCCATGGTGGTCATCGGCCGTGAGCGCACGATTTCGACCGCTGCCCACGAGGCCGACTTCGCGGACGCCGCCCACCTGACCCGCACGTTCTACCAGATGTTCGGCATCCCCCCGTCGGTCATGATGCGCGGGAAATTCTTCGAAATTCCTTCACCCTTCGAGCTACCGGCCCCGCCGCAGCCGCGCGGATAGCAGGTTTATTCAAGGAAATCGGCGCCACCGTTCAATCCTCGGCCCCTGCCGGCCCTTTATTCTCACGATTGTCAGCGGATCACCCGCGACGTGAGATTAACGGAGGGCATGGAGATGGCGAATCACTGCGAGACCAAAGCGGCGACGGCGACGTTCGGGGCCGAAGACCAGTTCCGCTCGCTGGCGCCCGGAGGCGAAGTCGTCCGATACCGTCTCGAGGCGAGCGAGGTCGAATGGGAAATCGCGCCCGGCCGCACCGTCCGCGGGTACGGCTTCAACGGTCAGGTACCCGGTCCGGTCCTGGAAGCGAAGCAAGGCGTTCCGCTGGAGATCGAATTCACGAACCGACTGCCCGAGCCGACGGTGATTCACTGGCATGGCCTGCGGATTCCGGCGGCAATGGACGGGACCGAGGTCGTGCAGCGCCCCGTCCAGCCGGGCGAGACCTTCACCTACCGCTTCACGCCGCCGGACGCCGGCACATTCTGGTATCACCCGCACCTCAACGAGACCGAACAGCTCGAAAAGGGCCTCTACGGCGCGCTGATTGTGCGCGCGGCCAACGAACTGGCGCTCGACGATGAGAAGGTCCTCGTGTTCGACGATCTCCGCGTCGACAAGACCGGACAGATCGCGAAGTTCGGGGGCCTGATGGATCGCCATAACGGCCGCGAAGGCAACGTGCGGCTGATCAACGGCACGTCCGAGCCCGAGCTGACGATTGCCGCAGGACAGATCGAGCGCTGGCGCATCGTCAACGCGTCGAGCGCCCGCTACGTGCGCCTGTCACTCGGAGGGAGGCCATTCCAAATCATCGGCACGGATGGTGGATTGATCGAGGCTCCCGTCACGGTCACCGAAGTACTCCTTCCAGCGGCAGACCGCGTGGAACTCGCCGTCGGTCCGTTCGAGAACGAAGGCGCCGTTCTCAATATCGAGGACCTGCCGTACTACCGCATGGCCGGGAAGAAGGGGATCGAACGGTTCGGGACAATCCGCGTCGCGTCGCGAAAGCCGTCGACCGCGCGCGTCCCGGAACGGCTTCGCGAGATCGCGCCGCTCGTCACCGGAGATGCGGCTGTGACGCGGACCGTGAAACTCGGCTTCAAGATGAGTCTTCGCCGCGGATTGGACTTCGTCGTCAACGGTGAGCGCCACCACCATGACGAGCCGGTGAAGGTCGGCCAACTGCAGGTGTGGGACGTCATCAACGAGACGAAGATGGATCATCCGTTCCACTTGCACGGCTTCTTCTTTCAGGTGCTCGCGGTCAACGGAAAGGCGCCGGAGTTTCGATCAATGGAGGACGTCGTCAACGTGCCTCCGAAGGCAACGGTGCGAATCGCCTGGTATCCGGACGACCGACCCGGTTCGTGGATGTACCACTGCCACATCCTCGAGCACCACGCGGCCGGAATGATGGCGCACTTCGACGTCGTTCCGTGAATCAGACGAGGAGCACCGTCATGAACAGCAGAACATTCGATCGCTCGTCGCTGCGCCTGTCCGCCACACTGCTGCTCGTCGGGCAGCTTCTGTACGTTGTCGTCACGCTGCTGCACACCGGCGGGGAGGCGAACAATCACCACGCGATATTCGCGGCTTACTCTGATAGCGCGGCCTGGACCGCCGTCCACGCCGCTCAGTTCATGTGCATGGGTATCTTCCTCGGCGGATTATTCGCCCTGTTCTTTGCGCTCGACGCTCCGGCAGGAACGGCGGGATGGGCGGCTCGGTTCGGTGCCGCCTCGACGCTGGTGACGTTCGCGCTGTGCGGCGGCGTCCTCGCGGTCGATGGTGTCGCCCTAAAGCAAGCCGTGAACGCGTGGGCGAACGCCCCGGAGGCCGAAAAGGCTGCGCGCTTCGCCACGGCAGAAGCCATCCGCTGGCTCGAATGGGGAATGAGGAGCTACCAGAACTTCGCGCTGGGTCTTGCGGTGCTGCTGTTCGCCGCCGCCGTCGTGCGAACGGCACGGATGCCACGGCCGATCGCCTTACTGATGGGACTTTCCGGCGTCACTTACCTGGTGCAGGGCTGGACTGCCGGCTCCGAAGGCTTCTCGCCAGCGCATACCTTCGCCATCGTGCTGGCTGAAGTCCTGAACCTCGTGTGGATGATCTGGCTGGCTCTCGTCGCCTGGCGTGTGGAGAATTCTGAGCCGGTCTCCCGGACAATCAGGGTGCCCTAATCCCAGTGATTTTTGCGATTAAGGGGGTTCTGACTGGTTTCCGCGTTAACCGACAGCGAGGACGTCGGCAACCCGCCGACGGTCCGGTTTATGCCTCGTGTGGAGGAGGGAATCCGTCATGCGCAATTTCTCGAGCATCCTGGTCGTCGTTGGGAGTCTCTGTCTGATGATCGCTCCGCGGTCGGTTGTCAGATTAAACGTTCACCTTATAGATTGAGCGGAATGGCACTTAAACGGATGGACAACGTAGGGATCGTCGTCGATGATCTCGAAGCGACAATTGATTTCTTTGGTGAGCTCGGCCTCGAACTCGAAGGGAGAGCCACCATCGAAGGAGAATGGGCCGGGCGTATCACTGGGTTAGGCGATCAACGCGTCGAGATTGCGATGATGCGCACGCCGGACGGCCACAGCCGGTTGGAGCTCTCCCGGTTTATAACGCCGGGTGTCGTCGCCGATCACCGGAACGCCCCAGTGAATTCTCTCGGCTACCTACGCGTCATGTTCGCCTTGGAGGATGTCGACGAGACGCTCGAGAGGCTCCGCAAGCGAGGCGCGCAGCTCGTGGGCGAAGTCGTTCAGTATAAAGACGCGTATCGGCTCTGCTACATTCGTGGGCCTGAAGCGCTTCTCATAGGACTCGCGCAAGAACTCAGCTGAGTGCTGCCAGCGACACGTGCCATGAGTCGCGATCTGAGCGATGAATCGTCGTACAGGCCGTTGGCGGTGCCTCCTCAACAGCGCGATGATGCGGTCGCGCGCTGACATTCAGATGCTCGATTCGAGGGCGCCGAGCGCGGATTATACTGGGACGTTCAGTCGGGCATAACGCCGGCTCGCCCCAAACGGCGCGGGCCGAATGATCTTGGGACATTAGGAGGTCCGACCCAATTCTGAACGGGTTTACGAGCTCAGCCACTGGCTCGTAAACGATTCTCAAGACACGGAGAGATGTCCGAGTGGTTGAAGGAGCACGCTTGGAAAGCGTGTGTAGGGGAAACTCTACCGTGGGTTCGAATCCCACTCTCTCCGCCATCCGCCTCCGCTCGCTCGCGATTGCAAACAAGCTGCGGCGCGATGCCTCCGAGTGAGCTCACGACGTCACCGGCGCGGACTGCGCCAGCAGTCATCGGCACTTTAACTCGACGTCCTCGAACAACGCCGCAAAGGTTATGGGTCGCGAATGCGCGATTCACGTCTCTGGAATGCTCGCGCGCAGGGTCACCCGACACTCCACCGGCCGCACTCAGTGGGATGCCGCGCGCGAATGGGTCGCCGCGCTTGAGAATTGCTCCTCCTGGTTCCGATCCTGAAGCTCCGGTTCCTGCCATTGGCGCGGCAGACCCTTGCTCAGTCGGGCCGAAGCGCATCTGCCGGCTGAATCGAGGCGGCTCCGTGTTCAACGATGCTGAACAGCCCGGTCGCGGCGAAACCGGGGCTCCTGTTCTCTTCGGCCTGGCGCGCGAGATGATCCTGAAGTTCCTCTTCCAGTTCGCGATCGAGCGCTCGACCTCGAAAGAGGGAACGCAGGCGCAGCCGAAGGATCTGCACCCGCCGGTCCATGGCATCAGACCTCCCGCAGCTTCACGATCCAAGTGATCGCGCCGGCGAGACGATGCCAATTCGTGGCTTCGCGCTCGAGGTGTCTGCAGCCGGCTCGCGTCAGCGAATAGAACTTCGCGCGACGATTGTTCTCGCACTACCCGTAGTGAGCCTCATGGTGCGCATTCCAAGTCCGCGCGCAGGGGCCGCTATCCAGAATGGATTTCACACCGGGCGAGGATCCGGCGTGCAATGCCGTGCAATGATTCCCGGCATCGATTGCATCTGCGTCCAGATCGTGCCCCGTCAGGGCAGTGTATAATCCGCGCGGATTCACTGTCTCTGCCCTCCGGCGCACGTCTCGGCCCATACGAAATCCTGGCGTTGATCGGCAGCGGCGGCATGGGAGAGGTCTATCGCGCGCGCGATACGTCGCTGCAGCGCGACGTTGCCCTCAAGATTGTTCCGGCTCTGCTCGCCAGCGACCCCGACCGGCTCCAGCGATTCCGGCGCGAAGCCCATGTCCTTGCCGCGCTCAATCACCCGCACATCGGTTCCATCTTCGGATTTCATGAGGCTGACGGCTGCCAGTTTCTCGTTCTGGAGCTGGTTCATGGTGAGCCGCTGGACGTGCGTCTTGCGCGCGGCGCACTGCGCGTGCCGGAGGCGGTCGACGTCGCGGGGCAGATCGCCGACGCGCTCGAGGCAGCGCACGAGAAAGGTATCGTCCACCGCGATCTGAAGCCGGCCAACATTTCCATCACCGGCGATGGCCAGGTGAAGGTGCTCGACTTCGGACTCGCAAAGGCGATCGAGAGGTCCGACAGCAACGAGGCCGCGCACGAAGCGACAATCACGACCCCGGCGATGGTCACCGGCGTGGGCATGATCCTCGGCACGGCTGCTTACATGAGTCCGGAGCAGGCCCGCGGCAAAGCGGTAGACAGCCGAGCCGATATCTGGGCCTTCGGCGTCGTTCTCTTCGAGATGCTGACCGGCCGCCGGCTTTTCGACGGAGAAACCACTTCGGACGTGCTCGCCGGCGTGTTGAAGGAAGAGCCCACCTGGTCTGCGCTGCCGCCTGCTACTCCGGAGTCCCTGCGCCGCCTTCTCGCGCGGTGTCTCGAAAAAGACCCGAAGCGCCGCCTCCGCGACATCGGCGACGCGCGGCTGGAACTCGAGGCGGCGCGCGTCGACGAAATTCGCTCGCCCCGGCAGGCACCGTTTTCAACGACACGATTCGTCGCCGCCGGCATCGCAGGGGCCCTTGTCGGATCGCTGGTGGCGATCACGACGGTGGCGCTGTGGCATCGCCCCCCAACCCCGTTGACGCGCCGCCTGTCGGTGCTGCCTGCTGCGGGCACGTCGCTGTTCGACGATGCGGGCGAGAGCGCGATTTCGCCCGATGGACGAACGATCGTGTTCCGCACGGGCGTGTCCGCCGGCCCGGGCCAGAGCGGCACCGGCTCTCAACTCTGGATTCGTTCGCTCGACGGAACGGCCGCGCGTCCAATTGCGGGAACGGAAGAGGCGTACTTGCCGTTCTGGGCTCCGGACAGCCGCCGTATCGGGTTCTTCATGCGAGGGAAGCTGAAAACGCTCACCCTGGCCACGGCGACCACGACGATTGTCTGCGACGCGAACGACGCGCGCGGCGGCACGTGGAACGACTCCGACACCATCGTGTTCGCCCCGTCAGTCGAAGGGCAACTGATGCGGGTCTCCGCCAACGGCGGCGAACCGCAACCTGTCACGACGCTTGATGTCAGCCGCCACGAAACCGCGCACCGGTTTCCCGTGTTCCTGCCCGACGGACGTCATTTCCTGTTCGTCACGCTTCCGCCGCGCAACGGCAAGCTGGACATCTACGTGGGATCCCTGGACGGCCCCGGCAGAACGCTGTTGGCCGCACTCGAAACCGGGGTGACCTTTGCAGCGCCCGACTACCTGCTCTACGCATCGGAGAGCGGACTGGTCGCGCGGCGTCTGGATGTCGCGGCCCTCCACCTCTCCGCCGAATCGGCGGCTGTCGCCGAAATGCCCGCGCACGTCAACACCGAGTACAACGGCGCTCCCGTCGTGAGTGCCTCAGCAACCGGGATGCTGACGTATCTGGCCAGTGTTCCGCAAAATATGCGGCTGGTCTGGCTCGATGCGCCGACGGGCAAAGAGCTTGGCACCCTCGGAATGCCGCCAGCGTCGTATCAGGCTATTCGCATCTCCCCGGATGGCCGGCACGCCGCCGTCGTCCGAGCAGCCGCTCCCGGTCAGAGCGACATCTGGATCGTCGACCTCGACCGAGGCGGTGTCGTGCGCTTTACCAATGGCCCTGGGGTGAGCAGCCAGCCGATCTGGTCGCCGGACAGCCGCCGCATCGCCTTCATCAGCGATCGCAATGGCGGCGCCGATTTCTTCATGAAGGACGTGCACGGCGGAGCACCCGAGCAGCCGCTCCTCGTTTCGAAGAAGCTGTTCAGAAATCTCAACGACTGGTCGCCGGACGGCCGATACATCCTGTTCGAGGAGTACGACCCCCGCACAGGCAACGATCTCTGGATATTGCCGGTCGATGGCAAGTCGCCGCCGATGCCGTATCTCACAAGCCCTGCTCATGAAAGGAACGCCACGTTCTCGCCCGACGGACGATGGGTGGCGTATACGTCGGACGAGAGCGGCACCCCGGAACTTTACGTCGGCGGGTTCCCGGACGTTGGCGAGCCGTACCGCGTGACGAATGAAGGCGTGCTCTACGGCTGGTGGACGCGTTCCGGACAACTGCTGTTTTGCCGCCCTGGCGATGGCCAGTTTTTCACTACCCCTGTGACACCGGGGCCGCCATTTCACACCGGCGCGCCGCACCCCTTGTCTTCGCTGCCGCGCAGCGCGACGGGATTCGACGCGTTGGACGACAAGTTTCTCGTCTCGCTGCCTGTCGGCGCCACCTCCCCAACCTCCCTGACCGTCGTGCTCGATTGGACCGGGCTGCTGCAGAAGCGGTAAGCCGACAACGGGTCTTACTCTACCCGGTGGAGCGGATTTATTCGTTCCGACCCACTTCGCGGGCTTCTGAATACTGCGCTACAGTCGTGGAGTCAGGTCTTTCCAAGGAGATCAGTCATGCGTGCCTTCTCCGCCTTCTTCACCGTCCTTCTGTTTCTGGTCCCTGCATTCGCGAGCGCGCAGGAGGTCCCGACCGAATATCAGGAGGTCCTGAAGTTTCTGGGCCGCCAGGGTGACTTCAAATCGGACGTCCTGAAGGTGAACATCCCTCGCAACGACGTCTCGGTGACGGTCGCTGGCGTGAAGACGCCCACGCCATTCGGGTTCGGCGGCTGGATCGCGATGACGAAAGCGAGTGGCGGGTCGCAAGTCATGATGGGAGATCTCGTTCTTCTGCAGGACGAGGTCAATCCCGTAATGTCGGCCCTGTTGGAACACGGTCTGGACGTGACGGCGCTGCACAACCATTTCTTCCGGGACGAGCCGCGGATGTTCTTCATGCACGTCCACGGGCATGGATCCGCGATGGAACTGGCGCGAAACGTCAAGCCCGCGCTCGACCTCATTGGGAAAGGGCGGGCGGCCACGCCCGCGCCATCAACCGCACCGGCTGGCAAATCGTCCGGACCGAAGCTCGACACCGCCAAGCTGGCGCAGATCACCGGGCATCAGGGCGAGCAGTCGGGCGACGTCTACAAGATCACCGTCGGCCGCGACGACCTGAAACTGACCGAAATGGGCGCCACCATCAACGCCCGTATGGGCCTGAACACGTGGGCCGCGTTCGTCGGCACGGACGAGCAGGCCGCCATCGCTGGCGACGTCGCGATGCTTGCCAGCGAAGTCACTCCGGTGCTGAAAGCGCTGCGACAGAACGGCATCTCCGTCGTGGCGATTCACCACCACATGACCGGGACGAACCCGACAATCTATTTCCTGCACTACTGGGGCACCGGACCTGCCGAGAAGCTCGCCAACGGCTTCAAGGCCGCGCTGGCGGAACTCGGCACGAAGCATTGAGGCGTCGTCTCTCCGGAGGACCGGATATGCGTCTGCTGCTGCCAGCCACGATTTTCGCCGCAGCCGCCCTGACTCCCACCTGGACTCAGTCGGCCGGCCCACGGCTTCTCCAGACGATTGAGCTGCCAGGCGTGGAAGGACGCATGGACCACCTCGCCTTTGATGCATCCGCCCAGCGACTCTACGTCGCTGCGCTCGGCCACAACACCGTCGAAGTACT
This sequence comes from Vicinamibacterales bacterium, assembly GCA_035495555.1. GTDB lineage: Bacteria > Acidobacteriota > Vicinamibacteria > Vicinamibacterales > 2-12-FULL-66-21 > DATJFQ01. Next base: position 50,754 of record DATJFQ010000026.1, on the reverse strand, counting down.
GGACGTGCGAAGCGGGTCGCGCGCCAGGAGCCTCGCTGGGTTCCGCGAACCCCAGGGCATCGCGGCATTGGCGGATCCTCACGTCGTCGCGGTCGCAAACGGCGAAGGGAAAGGAATCCAGATGTTTGACCCTTCGGACTATCGCATCGTCAGGAGTGTCGCCCTGGGAGACGACGCCGATAACGTCCGATACGACCCTGCGGCGAAGCGGCTGTATGTCGGATACGGCGCGGGCGCGATCGCGGCAATCGACCCAACGACTGGCGCCGTCGTTGGCAGGGCCAGCCTCGCCGGTCATCCGGAATCGTTTCAGCTCGAACGATCCGGGCCCCGAATTTTCGTCAATGTGCCGTCCGCCGGTCACATCGCGGTTGTCGATCGCACGGCGATGAAGGTTGTCGCGACGTGGCCGGTCACGGCGGCTGGATCGAACTACCCGATGGCGCTGGACGAAACGAACCATCGGCTGTTTGTCGGCTGCCGAAGGCCGGCGCGCGTCCTGGTGTATGACACGCAGAAGGGAACGGTGCTCGGCAGCACTGAAACCGTCGGCGACACAGACGATCTCTTCTTCGATCAACAGCAGGGACGCCTCTATGTCTCTGGCGGCGAAGGCTTCCTGGATGTCCTGGACGCAAGCGACGCGGCGCATCTCACACGTCTCACGCGCACCGCGACCGCGCCCGGCGCGCGTACCAGTCTGTTCACGCCGGACACGGGACGGCTGTATCTCGCTGTGCCACACCGCGGCAATCAGCGCGCGGAGGTCCGCGTCTATGCAATGAGAGAATGATCGCCTCCGAAGTGATCCGCGGCGTGCATCGTCATCTCACCCCGCGCAAGATTATGCCGTCGGGTGCATTCGGATGGGCGCGGGAGATGCCGGTGATCAGCACGATCTCTCCAGCGGGTTTTCCCCCGCCTTCGTTGCTTTCGATTGGCATCGACGAGCCATTCAGGAGATCGAAGGTCAGCGCGCCGCCGGAATCCTCGATCCGTCCCCGCGCTTCGATCTGCGCGTCCCGCGTCGGGTACCCGTTCTCCTTCAAAACCTTCCGCAGCTCGGCCATGGTCACGTGGTTATCGGGCTTCAAACGGATGTCCGCGGATGCGCTCCTGAGCGAAACCACCGCCGATTCCACGCCTGGGAGCTTCATGAGTGCCACACGCACGGTGTGGGCGCAGATCTCTCAATCCATGCCCAGTACGTTCAGTTGCACATGTCGAAGTTCCGCGATCGCCGACGCCGGTGCGAGCAGGAGCACGGCGAGAAGTGCCATCGAAATTTTCCGCAAGTTCCCTCCAGTCATTTGAGCCAGAAAAAGTAGGTCGCGTTGAGGACCACGCGGAAGTGCTCGCGCGGCTGAATGCCATTCGTTCGCTGATAGATGGGGAACAGCACGCCACCGGACAGGCCGTACTGTTTGTAGAGCAGAAGGGTCGTCGGTCCGACGAGCAGAATGTGGCTGCCGCTGTTCGCGTCGAGCACGCCATCCGATCGTGCGTGCCCGTTTACCTCCCCTTCGGCTTCCACGAAGAATCTCAGGTCCGGCTTCGGATAATCGAGCCTCAGCGCCGGCGGACGGTACCCATAGACGATGCTGTAGTAGCCGACATTGCCCCATTGGTCCCCGTCGCGCGAAAACCGTTTCTCGTACCCGGCGCCGAGCCAGAAGTAATGGACTCGGGACGCGTAACCGGTGGCGGCTGCAACGGACATCGCTGGACTGGATTCGATGCCGCCGCGTTCAGCAACCGTCGGAACGGACGCGCCAACGTAGAGCGTAGACTCGACCCTGGCGCCGTGACCCGCTGGACGCGTCTGAAAGCGCCATCCGCCGATCGCCTCGAGATTGGGGGCATCGGACATCGCGGCCGTCATCCGCCCCATCGGTGGTTCTGTCCCGGTGACGAGTGGCGCGGGAACGGATGCGGAGAGTTGCAGGCGTTCGGTGATGCCGACGCTGATCATGCTGCGGAGCGCCTGCTCCATGGTGTTTCCCGTCGCACGCCCCATCCACGCCTGGTCGAATTGCCAGGCATGCTTCCCGAGTGTCGGGGTGGCGCCGCCGAACACCGGACCATGTCCCGAGGCGTGCAAAGGCGTTGTGATCGCCAGCGCGAGGATCAGTGAAGCCGTCAGGGTTCGAGCCATCTGATCACCATGAGGCCGCCGTATGTGATCGCGGCCGCGATGCCGAACATCGAGACCGAGATCCAGTAAAGCCGCCGATTGAAGCGCATGAACGGTGTGTCGACATGACAGAGTTCTCCCGGCGCGCACGCCCGAGGGCGGACGACGACGAGCCAGTAGTTCAACGCGAGCAGGACCGCGGAACCACTGAACAGCAGCGGCTTGTAGCGACCGATCGTCGCGAACCACGGAGCCGCTTGCAGAACGGACGCAATGACGGACCCTAACCCGAGGGTCACGAACAGTACTGGGAACGCTCAACAGACGAGTGTGGTGGCCACGGCCGCCAATGCGACAATCGTGCTCGTACGTTCAGAACGCATGTCTCCCCTCCGATCGACAGACCAACAGTTCAGTGACAGAAGACGACGCGCGGTCGATCAGATTCGGAGCGGGGCAGCCTGGAGGAGTGGAGGACCGTGGAGATGCCTGGCGGCGGCGGTCGTGTAACGGGCCGCCATCGAATACGTGAGTACGTCGGAATCCCAGATTCCGGCCGGCAGGACTGCTGCGACACCGGATGCCGCTGCGGCCACTTGGGACGCCGCCGTAGACGGCGCGTGCCATCCCTGGTCGTGCGCGGCACAGCAGGTGTCGGCGCTGGCCTGATCGTGGCAGTGCTGATGATGAGCGCGCTGACAACAGGCTCGCCGCTCAGCGGCGGATCCCTCCCAACCGACACACGTCACCGGAGCGGCGAATGTGCTAATCATGAGGACGAGCAGAACGGCGGCCACCGCCTTCACTCTTCAATGATGTGCTGAATTGCTCGTGTGGTCAACGTCGCAGACGCCGTGACTGATCCAACCGTACTACTGCACAAGTACTTCGAGATCCGCCGGCTGCTGCTGACATTGGACCTCACGGGCACGGCCGTGTTCGCGCTCAGCGGAGCGGCTGTCGGAGTGCAACATCGACTCGACATCTTCGGCGTATGCGTTCTTGCGTTCGTCGCCGGCAATGCGGGAGGCATCACCCGCGATGTGTTGATTGGGGCGGTCCCCCCAGCGGCGCTGACGGGGTGGGCACATGTGGCTGTCTCGCTCGCCGCCGGGGTCGTGTTCTTTTTCTGGCATCCGCGGCTGGAACGGCTGCGATCACCGATCCTGCTCTTCGATGCCGCCGGGCTCGCGCTGTTCGCCGTGTCCGGGACCGAGAAGGCGCTGGCCTTCGGCATGAATGCGTTGATCGCGCCGCTGCTGGGAATGCTCACGGGTATCGGCGGCGGCATGGTGCGCGACGTGCTGGTGAGTGAGATCCCGACGGTGCTGCGCGAGGATCTCTATGCGGTTGCAGCGCTGGCCGCCGCGGCCGTCGTCGTTGGGGGCAACGTGCTGCATCTCCCTCCGGCGACGGCGACGTTCACTGGTGCAGCGCTCTGCTTCGGCTTCCGGCTGGTGGCGATTCGGCGCGGCTGGTCTCTGCCGACCGCACGCTGAGCGCGGGATGGGATTAGGGCGGACACAGTCGTGAAGAACATGAGATGTCGTTGAAAAAGATTGGCTTCCTGTCGTTCGGGCATTGGAGTGATTCGTACGGCTCACGCGTGCGCTCCGCCAGCGATGCGCTGCTCCAGTCCATCGACCTCGCCGTAGCGGCCGAAGAACTGGGCGCAGACGGCGCCTACTTCCGTGTCCATCACTTCGCGCGCCAGCTCGGCTCCCCTTTTCCACTCCTTGCAGCCGTGGGCGCGCGAACGCAGAGAATCGAGATCGGCACAGCGGTCATCGATATGCGTTATGAGAACCCGTTCTACATGGCTGAGGACGCGGGCGCGGCGGATACGATCGCGGGCGGCCGGCTGCAGCTGGGGATCAGCCGCGGCTCGCCTGAGCAGGTCATCGATGGGTGGCGGCATTTCGGCCACACGCCGGCCGAGGGAGAGACCGATGCCGACATGGCACGACGCCATGCCGAGGTGTTTCTCAATCTGCTGAAAGGCGAAGGGTTTGCGCAGCCAAATCCTCGACCTATGTTTCCGAACCCGCCGGGATTGCTGCGCCTGGAGCCGCATTCGGACGGCCTGCGCGACCGCATCTGGTGGGGCTCGGGCTCGAACGCCACGTCCCGCTGGGCGGCGGAGCGGGGGATGAACCTCCAGAGTTCGACGTTGAAAGACGACGAAAGCGGCGAGCCGCTGCACGTGCAGCAGCGCAAACAAATCGAGGTGTTTCGCGACGCTTGGAAAAACGCCGGACACCGGCGCGAGCCGCGGGTGTCGGTCTCGCGGAGCATCTTCGCGCTCGTCGACGACCGCGACCGTGCCTACTTCGGCAGGGACACGCACGATCGCGATCAGATCGGCTACATCGACGCGAACACGCGAGCGATCTTCGGCCGCTCGTACGCCGCCGAACCTGACGTACTCATCAAGGAGCTCGCCGCGGATGAGGCGATCGCGGCTGCGGACACGCTGCTGCTGACAGTACCGAACACGCTGGGCGTGGACTACAACGCGCACGTGATCGAGAGCATCCTCGAGCACGTCGCGCCGGCTCTCGGCTGGCGCTGATCGGTTTCGCCTGACAGTCGCGCATTTTTCAGGCTGGTTGAAGACTTGCACGCTGGCGACATGCATGGCCGTGCGGCTGACGGTCGCCTCGACGACGTCCCTGGAAGACGCGCGTGCGTTGGAACCCGAGTGGCGGACGCTTGCCGCGCGCGCGCCCGACGTCACGCCGTTTCAGTATCCGGAGTGGATTCTTCCCTGGTACGAAACCTGGGCGCCGGATCGCGTCCGCGTGATCACGGTCCGCAATCATGACGCCGAGCTTCGTGCGGTCGTGCCCACTGTCATGCAGCCGTCTCAGCTCGAGCTGGCGGGGAGCGGTGTCGGCGACTACCTCGGGCCGGTCCTCCTCGATTCGTCTGAAGGGATCGGCTCCGCCATAGACCAGGAACTGTCCAGCTTTCATCTGCCGATCCGGTTCAACGACGTCCCGGCCGACGCCGCGTGGGTGCGGGCGGCGCGCGGGACGGGACGGTGGCAAGTGAGCAGTTCGTCTCCGTCTCCGGTCGCAGCGCTTCCGGAAACCGCCTCAGCGTGGCATCTCTCGCTACCGCACGGACTTCGTCGCAACCTCAAACGCTATCGCGAACGGCTGAACGACGATGCCTCCGTGCGGTTCGAGACGATTGCACATGAGGACGACGTGCCGGCGGTCATGCGAACCTTGATCGCGTTGCACACGAAGCGGTGGCACGAGCGCGGGCTGCCCGGCGTGCTCGGTGACGACCGCGTCCGGCGCTTTCACACGACAGCGGCCCCCCTCCTCGCGCGGAGCGGCCTGGTGCAACTGCATGCCCTGTACGCCGGCCGCGAGATCATCGGAGTGCAATACGTGCTCGTGCGCGGAGCGCGCGCGTTCAGTTATCTGGCCGGCTTCGATCCGTCGTGGGACGCCTACAGCCCCGGCACACTGCTGATGGCGTACGCGATCGAGCAGGCGATCGCGGCGGGATGCCGCGAGTTCGACTTCCTGCGGGGGCGCGAACCGTACAAGTATCGATGGGGCGCGGTCGATCGCTGCAGCCTGAGTCTCTGGCGCGATGGCCTCTCGTGAGTACGACCCGCTCGCGTGGTTTTACGACCGCTACTGGGGACCGCGGTTTCACGACGCCGCCCGGCCTGCGCTCGAGACGCTGCTCTACTCGACGCTGAGGGCCGGTGACTCGATCGCGGAGTTGTGCTGCGGCAGCGGACATCTCACCGCGGAGCTCGTCGCACGCGGGTACGACGTCACCGGCATCGATGCATCGATCGAGATGCTCCGCTGCGCCCGCCGGCGCGCACCCGCAGCGAGACTCCTCTGCGCCGACGTTCCCACGTGCCCGCTCACCGGCGGATCATTCAGTGCCGCCGTATCGACCTTCGACAGCATCAACCATCTGACGTCACCCGATGCCGTGAGATCGGCGTTCCGCTTTGCGAGCCAGTTGCTGCGGGCCGGCGGCGTGTTCGTGTTCGACGTCAACACGGAGGAAGCGTACAGGACCGAATGGACGAAGAGTTCGGCGGTGGTGGAATCTGACGCGGCACTCTTCGTCCGGGGCAGCTACGACGAGTCTGCACACCTGGGCCGGACGCTGATCACCATGTTTCGATGCTCCGACGGCTGGCACCGAACGGACGTCGAGGTGAACCAGCGCTGTTATCCCGCGAGCGAACTCGCCGCATGGCTCCGTGCTGCAGGTTTCTGCGGCGTCGCGGCCCACCACGCCACGGCTGTCGGCATGAACGGCGATCTCGCGCGCGGCCGGATGTTCTTCCGGGGGATCAAAGCGGCGGCGTGAAAGACAAGCCGGAAATCGCGAACATCGGGCTGCTAGGTTTCCGCGCCGTACGAGATCTGCATCGTCCGGACAGCGCGGCTGGCTATCCACAAGACCGCCGCCGTGAGCACCAGCAGCCCCACGATCGCCGCTGCACGTGAGGCATGCGCGGGCGGCGACGCGAGCAGGCGGATCAGCGTCGGCGCGTTGCTGTCGATCGGCGCCGGCACCGGACACAGGGACTGCAGGTAGTACAGGATGCTGATCTTCTGCAGGACGGGGGGAAGCACGCCGTTGATCCCTTCCCACGCGAGAAGCACGGCTGCCGGAACAATCGGATTGCGAACGTACAGGCCGACGGCAAGAAAGACACTCCCGTACCCGACGCAGCCGAGCGCGGCCGCGGACGCGTACCAGAACGCCTGCGCCATGCCGCCGGCAGCCCGGAAGGACTGGAGCTCCACGGCCTCGTGCGGCCATACCATCACGCCGAACGCGAGGAGCGCGCCGCCGGCGAAGATCACGGTCGACGCGATCAGTCCCGCCGCGTACTTGCCGGCGAGGAGCACGTCGCGCCGCGCAGGCGCGAGGAACCAGTAATGGAGCGTGCGGTTGCTCATCTCGCCGCTGAACAGATACATGAACATGCCCAGGCAGCCGAAGAAGATTGCCAGGCGAAGATAGAAGTACTGGAAGATGCCGGCGAAAATGGTGCGATCTTCTTCGAAGTTCAGGAGCGGTTCGATCCGCATCGAATCCAGCTTGCCGTCGACGAACAGCAGGCGCGCCTCGCGACGCCCGTCGAAGTACACGAGATCCCGGTACTCCGTCCGTTCATCCGCATAGCGGGCGCCGGAAGAGGTCGCGACGGTCGTGAACCGCTTGCCGTCCGTGCTCACCTGGATGTTGAAGTCGCGAGTGTCCGAGTCCTCGTTCTCCCCTCCCGCGCTCGCGTGCTTCACGACGAACCGCTTCACCGGACGTATCGCGCCCAAATCGACCTGCAGAAACAGCGGCCAGTCCTCGGAGCACCATTGGTCGTCTTTGCCGCCGCCGACGCTGCCGTTCACCGCCTTTTCGGGCCCTTGAGACGGGCTGCACGGCGCGCTTCCAGTCGCGGGATGCCCCAGCGCCAGGTTCTGCCGCTCATCGGCCCCGTAAATTTCGAAGTCAAAGATTTTCGCAACCTGTTCGCCGCTGTAAGCTGGCCGCGTGATGTTCAGGCGGACGAAACGCGCGTCGACGGCGGGGTCGATGACGTGCGCCGTAGTCCCCTTGTTCACGGCCGTGTTCCGAACGCGACGGACTCGTGTTCCCCAGCGCTCTTCTGCCGGCTTGCCGACCCGTGCTTTCACGTCCGCGAGCGCTTCTCCTTCCCGCAACGTATTTATCACCGCCGCTTCCGTGAGGCCGCGCCGCGTCAAACGCTCTGCGCGCACTTTCACCTGGAGGCCATGCGCGAAGAAAATTACCGCTGGAAGGAGGGCGAGGCCGTAGACCCACAGACCTCGCTTCGCAAAGAACGCCCGACGGAGTTCGACCTTCGCAATCGTCCACACCTGTTTGAGCCGGGAAAAACCGACGGGTCTGGCGCGCCCAGAGGAAGAGTGATGAGCAGCGGACATCTCACTCGCCTCCAATCAAGTACTCGTAGACCGCGTCGACGTTCTCGTCCGCCGGGACGACGCCCTCGATCCGGTGGCCATTGAGCGCTATCCGTCCGAGCGCGCGCGCAAACTGCTCCCGGTCTGTCGTCATCACGAGTAAGCCCATCCGATCGCTGTTCAGCCGGATTTCGGTGACGTGGTCCTCGCTGAAGAGCAGCGAAGCCACGCCCGATGCATCGTGGCAGCGCACCAGATACTGGCTGGGGTGCTCCTCAATCTCCTCGCGCACCGTACGAATGCTGCCTTCCGCGATGATCATCCCGTTGGCGATCAGCACGACCTGATCGCTGATGAGATCCACCTCCTGCAGGACGTGGCTCGAAAGGATGACGTGCTTCCCCTCGTTCGCCCACAAGCGAAAGAGCGCGATCGTTTCGGCCCGGACCAGCGGGTCGAGGCCGTTCAGCGGTTCATCGAGCACGAGCACCTCGGGGTCGTGCGCGATCGCCTGAGCGAGCCGCACGCGCTGCCGCATGCCCTTTGAATAACCGGCGACCTTCCGGTTCGCGGCGTCCGTGAGGCTCACGCGCTCGAGCGCCTTCCAGGCCTTCTCCTCCGCCGCCGTGCGCGAATACCCGAAGAGCAGCAGGCCGGTGGTGATGAACGTGAACCCGGTGGCCCAGCGAGGCGCGGTGTCGTACTGCGTCGCGTACCCGGTGATCCGCATCAGCGCTTCGGGATCGCGGGGCGAAATGCCGCGCATCAGAATCGAGCCATGATCGGGGTGAATGAGCCCGGTCATCAGGTTCATGAGCGTCGTCTTCCCGGACCCGTTCGGGCCGACGAGGCTCGTGATGCCAGGCGGAATGTTGAGCGTGACGCGATTGACCCCGAGGACGTCGCCGTAGAATTTCGACACCTCGTTGAAGACGACGGCCGCGTCCGCGCTCGCGCGTTCCGACGCGCTCACGACACGATCTCCACCGGACGCAACTTCCGCTCGATCACGAGGACGAGCAGCAGGATCATCGCGGCGAGCGCCACCGCCGACGCCGCTGCGCCCGGGCCTTCGGGAGCCTCGACGCCCAACAGCGCACACCAGACCTGATTGACGGCCCACGCAGGATCGATGATGTGTCCCCAGGTGACGCGCAGCACCTGATCAATCATTTCGCCGACGCCGCTGAGGATGAAGAAGAAGGCGAGACTCACGGCGGCGGCGACGACGCGCCATTTCACGTACGCGGAGCTGGCCATCGCGACCAGGCTCAGGATCAACAGCCAGACCAGAAATCCGCTGATCATCCCGACGCCGAGCGTCCAGTTCGCACGGAACCAGGATCCGCCGGCCAGGCCCACCTGGAACGCGAACAGGATCAGCCCGGGCATCCACGTGACCACCGACAGCATGCCGACGAGAACCGTCAGCCTGGCGAGCGCGTACGTCCAGCGCGTCAACGGACGGCTGAAATACAGCGGAAGCGCGTTGTTCGCAAGGTCCGGCGCAATGAGCCCGGGCCCCGCCAACGCGGCAATGAACACCGCGAAGCCTGCCTGCACGTACATGAAGATCGAGAAGAAACGCCCGTCCACCTGAATGAACTGACGGAATTCGGGGTCGAGCCCCTGCAGCAGTTCCGCGTGGTTGGTCAGGTAAATGAACGCGGCGCACACCAGCGGCCAGACGAACGCGAGCATCGTCAGCAGCAGCACGAGGCGTTGTTGATACAGCCGCCGCCACGCGTAGCGCGGCAGAACCAGGAACCTGGCCCACGGTGTCGTGAGCTGGCCTGAATATCGTTGGTATCCGCGTTTATAAACCGACATGCCGGTACGTCAGCGGTCGAGAACTCACACGCCCGCTTCGCCAGGGGTGTGCGCAATGTGGCCCATCGCCTTGAGGAAAATTTCCTCGAGCGTATCCCGTCGATGGGTGAGTTTCCTGACGAGCAGGTTCTGCCGCCCTGCGAGATCCCAGATCGCATCGACCTGCACGCCGGGCGGGAGCACAATGCGCCAGCGGCCGAGTCCTTCGGGGACGCCTTCAGCGCCGATCTCCGGCAACGCCGCGCGCAGGTTGCCATCGTCGCCGGTGACCTCGAGCTCGACGAAGGAGCGGTTCGACCGACGCTCCTCCTCGAGATTGCAGTGATGCACGATCGCGCCATCCTTCAGGATCACCGCCTCGTCGCACACCTGCTCGATGTCGCGCAGCAGATGAGAGCAGACGAGCACGTTCATCCCCTGCTCGTTCTTCATCTCGGCGATCAGTTTCAGCATGCGCCGGCGCGCGGCGGGGTCGAGGCCGTTCGTCGGTTCGTCCAGGATGACCAGCTCCGGCCCGTGCACGATCGCCTGCGCGAGCTTCGCCATCTGCTTCATGCCGAGCGAGTAGGTGCGGAGCTCGCGGTACCGCGCTTCGCCGAGGCCGACGTGGAAGAGCACCTGGTGGGCCTTCTCGAGCGCCGCTTCCTGCGGCAGCCCCGACAGTTCCGCCATCTGCCGAACAAACCCCACCGCGGTCATGTCGCCGATGAACGAGTCGTTCTCCGGCATGTAGCCGATGCGCGAGCGCGCGTCGCCCATGTTGTGCGCGCAATCGACGCCGAGGATGCGCGCGCGTCCGGCGATCGGGCGCAGGAAGCCGAGCAGCGTCAGGATCAGCGTGGATTTCCCGGCGCCGTTCGGGCCCAGCAGCCCGATGGCTTTACCAGTGCCAGATACGCCAAGGCGGCAGGTGATCCCATGGAGGATCTCCCGCCGCCCGAGCCTGACCTTCAGGTCTTCGAGTTCGATGACAGGTATCGGATTCACAATCAGTGACGCGCTGTCTCCACAGGGATGCCCGTCAGCGTCCTACTGCGTGCCCGTCAGCGTCCGACCGACACTCTCCACCAGCATCGCGTCGATGATGACACCGAACAGACGGGTACGGCTGGCGCCGTGGATCTGTTCCGGGTTTCCATCGAAGGTGACGAGCACCGGATCGCGCTCGGAGAGCAACTGGGTGAGCGCCGGGTTCGGCGACAGGCCCGAAAAGATACCGAGCGCTCCCTTCGTGTTGAGCCAGCCGAACGCGGACGGATGCATCGAAGCAGATGCGGGGAGCTGGCTCTGGAACGCCGCCGACCAGATCAACGCCGAGCCGCCGTACCGGGTCGCGATGGCGCGCTCGCCGCTCGCGCGATCCGACGCGACCAGCATGTAGCCGCCGTCGTAGGTCCACGTCATGGTGACCGGCAGCGCTCCACCCTTGACGGTGTGCCATACGCGGCCTCCGACGCTTTCCTGCGCCACGACGATTCGCTTGTCCTGCTGGTCGGCCGGCAGCTCCGCGTTGAACGCGTCCGCCAGCTTCGCGATCGAGGTGTCGATCACGGCCGGATTGTTGGCGAGGCCGACCATGAGCCACGTCGGACCCGCGACGGAGAACCCGTTCAGCGCGAACGCCGCTTCCGTCCCGACGGCTGCCGTCAGGTTCGTCACGAACCCGGCGCCGAGTTTCTGCTCCATCGTGGCCAAATCGTTCTCGAATTCAGGATGCTGCTTCGTCATGAGCGCCGTGAACTCCTGGAACAACTGCCCCGGCTCCCGCGTGGACACATACCCGGCGACGAGTGCGTCCGCGGAGAGATACTCCGCCGCGCCGCCGGATCCGCTGTCGGCCAGCCATGACGCCAGGCCGGTGCGCGCACCTCCGAACATGAGCGTCACCTCGTTCTCCTCCGCGCCTTCCGGAGACCGCTGTTCGAGGAACACGTATTTGACGCCCGTCATGTCGGCAAGCTTGATCGGCGGTGCGTCATCGCCAGACGCCATCTCGATCACCGGCGCCGCATCAATCGCCATCAACCATCCGGCGCCGTGACGGTAGCGCTCCGCGATCGCGCTCGCGAACGGAGACGCCGCCCCCTGCCCCAGGTGACTGACCGCCCAGGCAACGTGTGAGGGCGAGTCCGAAACGACCATCAGATCGCCGTTTATCGCATACGGCCGCGACGACTCCCCCGCCTGGGCGAACAGCTCGTCGAGCGCGTTCGTCAGCGCGGCGCGCTTGTCTGCCTGCGCGCGGGCCATGACGATCGGCACGTCGTCGCCGGCGCCTGCGACCGCAACCGAGAAGACGACCTCGTCGCCGAGCATGGCGCTCACCGACTGCACACGATCGACCATCGCTCTCAACTGCAGCCCCGTTTCAGAGTTCCACCATGTGCGAAACGCGGCGTTCTCGTAAGCCTGCTGCTCCGCCGCGCTGATGGCGTCGCCAATTTTTCCCCCGAGATTCGGAACCGCGCCATAGACGAACGCGCCGGCGGGAAGATACCCGAGCAGCGCGGAACTGGTGCGCAACGGGCCCGAGAACTGCACCTGCCCTTCGATTTTCGCGAACGATGCGAGGAGCTGCAGGTATTGGCCCGCGTCAGGGCTCCACGCGATGGCGTCGGCAACGGACGTGGCGAGCGCGGCGTTCGAAGCGGCCTGCTGACCGGGCCTCAACATCACGTCACGCCCGGGTTGCTTCACTTCCACCGACCCCTCGACGACCGAGACGACCGACCCCGGCATGCCGGAGGACACGGCGAACACCGTCCCCTTCACCGACGCAATCGAATCGCGCGTCAGCACGCGCAAATGGCCGCGGCGCTGCTTGGCCGCCTGGACGATGACGTCTCCCCGCTGCAGATGAATCGCCTGGCCGCTCCATGCCGCGGTGACGTACAGCTCCGTTCGCTGATTGACGTCGACGACCGATCCGTCGGCCAGCCGCAGGACCGCGTGCGCGTCCGGCCCCGTGCGAATCGCTTCCTTTTCGCCGATTGGCGCGCCCGGCTCGAGCACGCCGCCGGTCAGGCGGTACAGGCCGCCGGTGGACGACACGATGGTGGCGCGCGGGCCGCCGGGGGCCATCCACGCGTCGAGGGTGTCACGGCCGCTATACACGACCGCCAGCATCAACGCGGCGGCCGCCGCCATCGTTCCCCATCGCCGCCAGCGGGACGAGGACCGCTGCGGCATCGCGATCACGCGACGTTCGCCCTTCATGTCGGCGAGCGCCACGCGACACGGCGAACAGCGGCTGATGTGGTCCTCGAGAAGCACGCGCCTTCCGCCCGTGAGGCTTCCGCTCATGTAGGCCCCGAAATCGGCGCGGAATTCCGCACAACCCGCGCCGGCGGCATTCGTCAGGTTGCCCAGGACGCGAGCGCGCACGGCCTCGAGCGTCGCGGTCTCCACGGTCTCCCCTGTCATGTATTCGAGTGCTCTTTCGAGCCGATCTTCGGACATGGGCCTAACGCTCCATTTCGGCCTGCAGCCGCATTCGGATTCGATGCAGCCGCACGGCAACATTATTTTTTTCGAGCTGGAACACGTCGGCCAGCTCCTGGTTCGAAAGCCCTTCGACGTACCGCAAGAGGAACAGCGAGGCGTCGTCGCGGTCCAGCGTCCCGATCGCACGGCGGAGCTGCTCTTTCAGCAGCAGCGCCGGATCGACGGCGGCGTGCGGTGCACCGTCATCGAACGCCGTCTCGGCGTGAACGGCGCGCCGGCGCAGCAGATCGACGGCGGCGTTGACTGCGGCGCGGCGGAAGTACGCCGCCGGCCGGCGGCCCGCCTCGTCCTGCTCGCGCCCGGACAGCACGCGAAGGAACACCGTCTGCAGCACGTCTTCGGCATCCGACGGGCTTCCGGTGACACGCAGAGCCGCGCGGAACACCGCTTCGTAGTGCCGCTCGTACAGGGCGGCAAAGCCCGCCGGCACCGGCATGGAACTCATCTCGATGAACTCGACCATTTGCAGGGTAGCCGTCGTCACGTCGTGCGCCTCACCTGCCTAGACGCGCGAAAGGCGCGACTATTACACGGAGCCGCGAGAATTCTGCCCGGCCGCCTCATCGCCGGGCCTGGACGGGGCAGCCCCACCCGGATGACGCGCGCTCGACGGACGCTCGTCCACGCGGGTCCCTTGCCAGAGCGGTGCGCCCCCGAACGACGCCGCCCGCGCGATGACGTGCGCCGCCACGGCGCTCGTCATCAGCATGAACGCCGCAATGGCGGCCGCCCTAATTACGAAGGACAACTGGGGGTTTCGGAGCGCAAGACTCACCAGCAGGCAGCCGAGGCCGAGCGTCGACGCCTTGGTCGACGCCTGCATCCGCGTGAACACGTCCGGCATGCGCAGGACTCCTATACTTGCGAGCAGCGCGAGCGTCGCGCCCGCGATGAGGAGTCCTGCCGAGAGCCAGTCGTTCACAAGTGGCTCCGTTCGATATATCGCGCGTACGCGACGGTTCCCACGAAGCTGATGAGCGCAACGACGATCGCGACGTCGAGAAACGCCTGCTGTGCGGTCGCGCCCGCCGTGACGACCAGAAGACAGACCATCAGGACGCCGATGAGATCGACGGCGATGACACGGTCCGGAAGCGTGGGGCCCTTGACCACTCGAACGAAGCTCAGCGCGGCGGCGATTGCCAGCATGCCGAGTGCGACGACGGATGCGATTTCAGCGTGGGGCATGTCAGCCGCTCACCCAAGGACCCCGTGCACGCGTCGTTCGAACCCGTGCTTGATCTCGTGACGAGCAGCGTCGGGCGACGTCATGTACATCACGTGCACATACAGCGTCTTTCGATCCGGCGACAGGTCGAGCGCAACGCTGCCCGGCGTCGTGTTGATCAGCATCGAGAGGAGCAGGATCTCTCCGTCGCGGGTCACATCCAGCGGCACCGCAATGATCCCTGGTGTCATGCGATAACTCGGGGTCGCCACGTCGATCGCCAGGCGGACGTTCGCGAGGATCAGCTCCCAGAAGAAATACGCGGCCAGTCCGGCGACCCGATGGATCCGCCCGATGTAGGGGGACGTCGGCAGCACCCCGCCGTGCACGAGCGCCAGCAGGATCAGATATCCGATGACCTGGCCGGTGAGCAGCGTCGACAGCGAAAACTCTCCCTGCAGCGCCGCCCACGCGACCGCGAGAAGCAGGTTAGCGAGCAGCACGTGCCACCTCGCTGCCAAGCACGGCACGTATGTAGCCGTCGCGGCTCAGCAACTGCTGCGCGGCGTTCATCGTCATGCCCGAGACCGGCCCCGCAAGCGCGGCCAGACCAACCGACAGCATCACGAGAAAGGCGATCGGAGCCAGAATCGCCGCACCGAGCCGAGGCTGGGAACCGGCGGCGGCCGACGGAGCGGGTTTCCAGAAACACTCTTCCCACACTCTGGCCATCGACAGAAGCGTCAGCAGGCTCACGACCAGGGCGATCGCCGCGACCGGATACTGCCCGGCGCCCAGCAGGGGTGCGATGACGGCGAGCTTCGCGATGAATCCAGAGAGCGGCGGGACGCCGGCGAGCGAGAACAGGGGCACGAGCGCGAGACACGCGACGAGCGGCTGCGCCCGATACAGACCTCCGAGCATGCGCATGTCGGTCGTCCGCCGCTGTCGCAGGAACAGCCCGCTGACCAGGAACAGCGCCGAGATGGTCAGCATGTGGTGCAGCAGGTACAAAATCGACCCGCCGAGCGCCGCGCGTGTCCACAGCGCGACGCCCACCGTCGTGTAACCAATGTGTCCGACGAGGTTGAACGAGAGCACCCGGCGCAGATCGTACTGCGCGAGCGCGCCGGCAAGGCCCACGATCATCGTCAGCGCGGACATGACCAGCAGAGCGGTATACAGCCCCGCAGCGGGATCCGGAAACAGCAGCGTGAACACGCGGATCATCGAGTACACACCGACCTTCGTCAGCAGGCCGGCGAACAGCGCGCCGATCGCGGCGGGCGGCGTGTGGTACGACGCCGGCAGCCAGAAGAACAGCGGAAACAGCCCGGACTTGATGCCGAATGCCGTCAGGAACAACATCGAGAGCGCCGCGTCCAGTCCCGGCGTGCGGCGGGTGGGCCATACCTGCGCAAGGTCCGCGAGATTCAGCGTCCCCGCCTGCCCGTAGAGAAGACCGATCGCCGTCAGGAAAAAAGCGGACGCCAGCAGGTTGAGCCCGACATAAGTGAAGGCCGCGTGGAGCTGCGCGCGCGTGCGGTGCAGCGACATGAGGACGAACGAGGCGATCAGCATCACCTCGAACCATACATAGAGGTTGAAGATGTCACCGGTGAGAAATGCGCCGGAGACGCCCATCAACAACACGTGAATCAGCGTGTGATACCCGAACGTCTCACGGCGCGGATCCACGCCCGCGAACGAGGCGCCCGTAACCGCCACGCCGATGATGCCGACCATGACGATCATCAGCGCGCTGAACAAATCGGCGACCAGCGTGATCCCGAACGGCGCGTGCCAGGAACCCACCTGGAGCACCTGAATGCCGTCCCGTTCCACGGTCACGAGGACGGACACGGCGGCTGCGAGAATTATCACGGCTCCGGCGAACGCGACGGTCCTGAGCAGCCGGCTGTTCTGCGGCAGCAGGTGCAGGGCGATCGCGGTCGCGAGCGGTATCAGAATCGGCAGCGCGAGCATCGTCACGCCGCGTCAGGTCCGAGCATGTCGATGTCGTCGGAACCGGCGGACTCGTACACGCGCCGCGCGAGCACGAGCGCGAATGCGAGCACGCCGAAGCCGATGACGATCGCGGTGAGAATCAGCGACTGGGGAACGGGATCCGCGAAATCCGGCACGGGCAGCGAGGGATCGACGATGAGCGGCGGCTTTCCGCGCGTGACACCAGCCGCCGACAAAATCAGGATGTTCGAGCCGTTCGAGAGCAGCGCCAGACCGATGATCAACTGTGCGAGGCGCCGCCGCAGCATCAGGTAGATCCCTGTCGCGTAGAGGACGCCGGCAACGACGGCAAGCAGCAGTTCCATGTCACTCCTCGGGCCGGCTCACGTCGGCGAGCGTGAACACGATGGTCAGCACGACGCCGACGACGGCCAGGAAGACACCGGCGTCGAAGACGAGCGGCGTGCCGAGCGCAATCGATTCGGGTCCAGCGCCAATCTCCGTCCATTGGGCAGTCATGAAGGGGCGTCCGCCCAGAACGGCCGGAACCCCGCTCAGGAGCGCGGTGAGGAGCCCGATCCCGAGCAGCGTCGAAGGCCTGACGAGCAGCGCGCGGCGCCCGGCCTCGACGCCAAACGCAATCGCATACAACACGAAGGACGCCGCGACGACGAGGCCGCCGACGAATCCCCCGCCGGGCTCGTTATGGCCACGCAGCAGCAGGAAGACGGCAAAGAGCAGCAACAGCGGCATCAGCACGCGAGTGGCTGTCTGCAACAGCGTCGAGCTCATGAGCGCTTCTCTCTTCCGATCAGCAGCAGCGCGCGTACGCCGACGGCAACGGTGACGAGCACCGTCGTCTCGCCGAGCGTGTCGAAGCCACGAAAGTCGACGAGGATCACGTTGACGACGTTGAGGCCGTGGGCGAGGTGTGGAGCGGCATCCGCGAAGTAGCCGGCCAGGCGTGAGGTGGTGCCGGACGCGCCGACGAACAGGACCAGCGTCATCACGACAGCTCCGGCGGCAACCGCGACCGCCGCGTCGCGCGCTTTCACGAGCCGCGACGAGAGATCACCGAACCCCCGCAGCTTGTAGAAGACGAGCACGAAAATGACGACCGTCAGCGTTTCCACCGCGAACTGGGTCATCGCCAGATCGGGCGCGCCGAACAGCGCATAGAGGACGGCAACACCGTAGCCAACCGTCCCGAGCGACAGCACGGCGGCCATGGTCGACCGCGCGAACACAGCTGACACCGCCGCAGCGACGACGATCAGCGCCAGGACCGCCTCGTGGAAGTGAACCGGCGTCCACCGCCGCGGTTCCGGAAGGACGCCGCCTGTTGCGACAGCCGTCGTGACGAGCGCAACGGCCGTCACGATTACGGTGAGCACGTAGGACCGCAGAGAGGCGCTCTGCAGGGCCGGTGCGATTCGGCGGCTGACGCGATCGAGACCGCTCACGACCCCGCTGTACACACGTTCGGTCCGCAGGCCGACCGGCCAGGTGATCTGCCACAACCGGTCGCGGACGACGAACAGGGCCACCGATCCTGCGAGCGTCACGACGCTGAGCACCAGCGTGGTGTTGAGGCCGTGCCACAGAACCAGCGCCACGGCCGATGACGTGCCCGTGACGGCGAGGGTGGCGAGCGACACAGGTCCGGCCGCCAGTCCTGGAACGATGCCGAGCAGGACGCCGATGCAACCGAGACCCAGCGGTGCGAGCCACATCGCCGCAGGCGCATCATGTGACGATGGTGTCGTCTGCGACCTGGCAAAGAACGGCGCAAGCCCCGCAATGAATCCGGCAGCGCCAAGGCACGTGCTCGCGACCACCGCGAGCGCGATGAGCACTCCGATCGCTGCGCCACCGGCGCCCGCCAGTTGCACCGCGCCGTAGAACTGTTCCTTGGCGATGAATCCGAAGAACAGCGGTATGCCGGCCATCGACGCAGCCGCCAGGGCGGCCGCCGCCGCCGTGGCCGGCATCGTCTGCCGAAGTCCGCCGAGCGAGGATGCGTCTCGCGTGCCCGTTTCGTGCTCAACGGCGCCTGCCACGAGAAACAGAGCGCCTTTGTAGCAGGCGTGTGCGAGCAGGTACACGACTCCCGCGGCGGCCGCGGCCGGCGTACCGATGCCAAAGAGCAATATCAGAATGCCGAGCGCGCTGATCGTCGAGTACGCGAGGACGCGTTTCAGATCGGTCTCGAGCAGCGCGCGGACGGCGCCAAGAGTCATGGTGATCACGGCGATCACGGCGATCGTTCCCGTCCATGTCATGGTGCCGCCGGCGATCGGTGTCATCCGGGCGACGAGGTACACGCCCGCCTTCACCATCGTCGCGGAGTGGAGATAGGCGCTAACGGGCGTAGGCGCCTCCATCGCGTTCGGCAGCCAGAACTGAAACGGGAACTGGGCCGACTTCGTGAATGCCGCGAGGAGCAGCAGCGAGACGATCGGCACGTATCGAGGATCGCTGGCGAGGCCGCCAGTCGTCAGCAGTGTCGCGAGGCTCGCCGTTCCCTTGGATTGCATCAGGAGGATGGCGGCTGCCAACAGGGCGAGGCCTCCTCCACTCGTGACGAGCAATGCCTGCATCGCTGCCGACCGCGCCGCGGGCCGCTCGTGCTCGAAGCCGATCAGCAGAAACGACGTGAATCCGGTG
This sequence comes from Vicinamibacterales bacterium, assembly GCA_035495555.1. Lineage (GTDB taxonomy): Bacteria > Acidobacteriota > Vicinamibacteria > Vicinamibacterales > 2-12-FULL-66-21 > DATJFQ01. Next base: position 31,547 of record DATJFQ010000026.1, on the reverse strand, counting down.
AGCTCCCAGAAGACGAAGAGACCGATCACGTTGTCGCTCAGCACGACGCCGAGCATCGAACCCATGAACGCAAAGAGCGTGACGAAGAACCTGCCACGGTCCTCGTGGCCGGCGAGATATCGCGTCGCGTACACGACGATCAACGTTCCGATGAACGCAATCAGCACCGCGAACACGGTGCTCAGGCCGTCGAAATAGAACGAGAGCGATAAATTCAGCGCCGGGGCCCACGGGCGGGCCACGACAAACGGTCCATGCGCGGCAACCCGGAAGTACGTGTAGCCGAAGTACGCCGTCAGACCGCCCGGAACAAGCGCAAGCAGAACCGGCGCCGGATCTCTTCGCGTCGCCAGCCAGCCGACCAGCGGAAGCGCCAGAAACGGCGACAGGACGACGGCGATGGCCAGGGCTGACGATGACAAGAGGCGCGATCCTTGCTCATACTCTCACGCTCCTGTCCTGCTTCGTTCGCTCATCGTGAGCCGGCGGACTCCGCAAACGCCCGCGCGATTGCAACGCCGATGTCATGGGTATTCGCAAACGAGATGTTCGACGTCACGGCGACAACCAGCGCCCTTTCGGGGAAGGTGATGAACGACGCCGTTCCTCCGATGAAGTCCTGCTTGGTGCCGTGACCTGCCGCCCGCACCGGTTTGCCGGCAAGCGGAACCGTCTCGATTTTCCAGCCGAGGCCGTACTCGCTCTGCTGACCGGACGCGAGCCGCTGCGGCGTCTGGAGCAGTTCGAGCGTCGACGGCTGGAGCAGCTTGCCCGTCATCATTGCGTTGCCGAATCGCACGAGATCCGTCGGCGTCGACAGATAGCCGGCCGCGCCGGCGAAGCAGGATTGATCCCCCTCGCGAGCGGGATCGGGACCGTAGCGCGGATCTCCGGCAAATCGCGGGTAGTAGAACGTGGCGCGATCCGGAATCGGCTCCGATGCAGCTTCAGGTCTCGTGCTGCTCATGCCGAGCGGGTCAAAAATCCGCGCGCGCATGAACGTGGAGAACGGCTCGTCCCCGGCGGCTTCGACCGCCGCGCTCACCAGGATCCACCCGTAGCTCGACTCGTGGTACCGCGTGCCTGGTTCGAACAAGAGCGGTGCGTCGGCGAATCGGCGCAGGCCGTCGATCGTTCGGTCGCACCGGACCATCAGCGGCTCTTCGTCGCCAGCGTCATTCCTGATCCCCGCAACGTCCGCCATCAGCTCCCGCAGCGTGACCGGCCACTTTTTGGTCGGGAAGCGGGGCACATACGCTTGAATGGGCTCGTCGAGGTCCAGTTTGTGTTTGTCGAGCAACACACCGACCGCCGCTGACGTGAGCGGGATGGAGACCCCCGCGATCCGGAATTTCGTTTCAGGCGTTACCGGGATCTTCCGCTCGAGATCGGCGTACCCGAATCCTTCAGCCCACAGGATTCCGCCGCCAGCGCCAACCGCGACGGACAGCCCGGGCAGGTTCTGATCGATCAGCGCGGCGCGTACCGCCTGCCGTGCCTTCCCCGCGGCATCGGCCCATTCCGGCGGCGGTGCCGCGCGCATCACCGACGGCACCTTCTGCGGATCGGGGTGCAACGGGGTGGCCGTGACGTTCATGTACGTGAAGAGTCCGACGATGAACGCCAGCAACAAGCCGGCGGCCACAACGCCCCACGCCAGGATGGTTTCCGTCCGACTTCTCGACATGCAGGATTAACTTTACATCATAAAGTTACCGCTTTACACTCTAAAGCATGGCCATTCCTCAACCGGTCCGCATCCTCCGCGCGCAACACCTCGGGATGTGTTTCGGCGTGCGCGACGCCATTGCGCTGGCGTTGCAGCACGCAGCGGAGGCTCCGCTCACGATCCTCGGCGACCTCGTCCACAACCCCACGGTGCTCGAGTCGCTCGAGGCCAGAAGCATCGCGGTCGCGAAAGATCCCGCGCACGTGACCACCGCCACCCTGATGGTAACGGCACACGGCACGTCTGAGCGCGTGCTCGCGCGCACGCGTGCCCTGGGGCTTCGCGTCGTCGAAGCCACGTGCCCGCTCGTGCGCGTCGCCCACCGCGCCGTCGCGGCGCTCGTGCGCGACGGCTACCACCCCGTCATCATCGGACAGCGCGACCACGTCGAGGTGCGCGGCCTCACCGGCGATCTGGATCGGTTCGACGTTGTCCTCGACGATTGCGACGTGCTCGCGCTCGACGAACACGCGCGGATTGGCGTGGCGGCTCAGACGACGCAGCCGCTGCAGAAGGTGCGGCATCTCGTCGCCCTGATCCGGCGCCGCTTTCCTCGCTCCGAAGTGCGATTCTTCGACACGGTCTGCAAACCCACCAAGGAGCGACAGTCGGCGGCGATCGACGTCGCGCGGCAGTCCGACGTCGTGATCGTCGTCGGCGGCCGGTCGAGCAACAACACCCGGGAACTGGTGAACACGTGCTCGTGCCACTGCCCGTGTGTGCACCACGTGGAGAGCGACGCGGACCTGGAGCCCGACTGGTTCGATCAGGCCCGCGTCGTTGGATTGACCGCGGGAACGTCGACGCCAGACGAGGTCATCGACCGGGTCGAGGCGCGCATCCGTCAGATCGCCGGCGCAATGCCGCTGGCCGGCGCGGCGGTGGAGGCCCGATGAGCGCCCGGGGGCCCGAGCGCGCGCGATGGGCGATCGTAGTCGCGTTTGCCATCGCGATGGCGTGGGTCGAAGCCGCGTGCGTCTTCTACATCCGCGGGCTCGTCGATCGGATCGAGCCTTACCAGGCGAACCCGCTGCCGATCAACGCAGCGCTCGGTGGTGTCGAGTTATGGCGTGAGGCAGCGACGCTCGTCATGATCGCGGCGATCGGTCTGCTCGCGGGCCGAACGTGGCGGCGCCGCATCGGGTATGCGGCGGTCGCGTTCGGCGTCTGGGACGTCTTCTATTACGTCTTCCTTCGCGTGATGTGCGGCTGGCCGAAGACGCTGCTCGACTGGGACGTCCTCTTTCTGCTGCCGCTTCCGTGGTGGGGGCCGGTGCTCGCGCCCGTGAGCATTGCGGTGCTCATGATCCTGTGGGGTACGTTCGCGTCACAGTCCGGCGAGCAGGCACGCTCGGCCAGATGGCCGTGGGTGCTCGGCAGCGTGGGCGCCCTGCTCGCGCTCGCCGCCTTCATGGTGGATGCGTGGCGGGCACTTCCGGGCGGACGCGATGCGGTGTTGCGCGTGCTGCCGACCACGTTCAACTGGCCGCTGTTCTCCGTTGCCTTTTTGCTGATGGCGTTGCCCGCACTGGCAGACGCGCGCGGTCATCGCGCGCAACTCGAACCGGGCGGTCAGCGGCGCGGCAGTTGACAGCCGGCGCCTGGTCGCGTCACACTGCCGAAAATTTCCGGGCGGTGGAGTCCGCCGTAACCGCCGTCTCCGATCAACACCGACGGCCAATGACTCCTGCGGGTTCAGCCGTAGGAGTCCACTCTCCTCCTGCTGCCGTGCCCGATGGAAAGGCGACACGGCATGATACGAGTCCTCTGGATTTGCGCGGGCGGTGCGCTCGGCACAGGCATGCGCTATCTCATCGCGCTCTGGGCTGCTCAGCGGATCAGCAGCGTCCTCCCTTACGGCACACTCATCGTCAACGTCGCGGGATCGTTCCTCATCGCCGTGTTCATGGAAGCCGGGATGACGCTCGGCTGGTCTGCGACGCTGCGCGCCGCGCTGACGATCGGCTTCGTCGGCGGCTTCACGACATACTCGAGCTTCAATTACGACACGCTGCGGCTGCTCGAAGAAGGCGCGCCCGCGGCCGCACTGGCCAACGTCATCGTCACGTTGATTGGCTGCGCGATTGCCGGGTGGTGCGGGCTGGTACTCGCCCGCGCGGCGCTCGCGCGGTGAAGGAGAGCCCGATGCGCGTTCTCGACGGCGTCCAATGCCTCATCCGGATCTTTCTCGGCGAGTCGGACACGTGGCACCACAAGCCGCTCGCGCGCGCGCTGCTCGAGCGGCTGAGATCGGAAGGGTTTGCCGGAGCGACGATCGTCCATGGCGTTGCCGGGTTCGGCGCCAGCAGCGTCATTCATACCGCAAGTGTCCTCGAACTGTCGACGGACCTCCCGGTCGTGATCGAGGTCGTCGACGATCAGGCGCACGTCGATCGGCTGCTGCCGATCCTCGATGAAATGATCACAGGCGGCGCACTGGTCACGGTCGAAAACGTCAGGGTGCTGAGGTACGCGGCCGGGCCGAAGCGGGACCGTCACGCCTGAGCCGGACTCTGCACCATCTTTGCAACGGTGAACGCATCATGCGAACAGTAACGCTGCCTCTACCGGTCATGGGTTTCGTCGTGTCCACGCGCGCGGCCCTCGGGATCGGGATCGGACTGCTCCTGGCGGGACGGCTGCCCGAGCAGCGGCGCCGCAAAATCGGACTGGCGCTCGTCTGCGCCGGCGCCGCCACCACGTACCCGGCGCTTCGCTGGATCCTGCGCAGCGTGCGGTCGGGCCGCGAGCCGCTGGGCGTCCGAACGGATTCGCGTCTCATCGGCGCGACGCGCTACCCCCGCAAGGGCGACGAAGTCCAGGCCTGAACAAACGCGCCAGGCTGAATTACAAAACGCAAGGTGATTTCGCTCTGAAAGGGCGTCACCGAAGCACCCGCCCGGATTGCCCGTCATTCTGGCGGGTATCCCGGCGTAGTTCTTGCGCTCTCATGGGGCATGGACATCCTGGTGAGAGGTCGCAATCTGGACGTATCGGAATCGCTGCGCGAGTACGCGCGGCGTCGCCTCGAGTTCGCCCGACGATCGTTCGAGCCGCGCATTGAAGGCCTCGAAGTGATCTTCGAGGACATCAACGGGCCGCGCGGCGGCATCGACAAACTCTGCGTGATCTCGGCCTCGGTCGCGCGCATCGGCCGCGTGTTCGCCCGCGCGACGGCCGTCGACGCCTACGCAGCCGTCGACCGCGCGGCGACGCGGCTTCGGGCCGTTCTCGTCCGGCGCATCAGGCGGGTCACAAGCCGCTCTCAGAAACACGCACAACTCAGTGGATCGCCCGATTGGACGCCGCCGGACGCAGCGTGAAGAAAATCCCAAATCCCCAGTTGATGCGGTCGCCGTAGACCGCACTCAGCGACCGGGGAACGATGCCGGCCGAGAGACCAGCGCCGACGCCGGGGCGAACGTCGGCGACTCGCGCCAGTTGTCGGGTATACCCGGCCTGCATTTTCGCGACGGTGTAGATGTCGTCTGTCGCCACGTCGAGATCGTGTCCGGATTTTCCCGACAGCTCGAAGCGGCCGAACCACGTGTTGTGCTCGTCGGGCGACCAGTTGGTTTCGGCGAGGAGCGCATCGGTCGCGGTGCCGCCGGGTTCCTGGTTGCGTCCCCAGCCGATCGTCGTCGCCCAGATCCGTTCCGCGGATGCCATGCGGTGATACGTCGCTGATGCCGTGATCCGATTGACATCGATCCGTTGCGCACTGTGCACGTCGGCTTCGGCGCCCGTCAGCCGTGCTGCCGAAGCCTGCAGCGCCCACCGGCTCGTCGGCAGAAACCACACGCGGCCCGACCACGAGTCCAGCGCGCCCGATTCGAGATTCGTTCGATGCTCGTCGGGCTCACGGCCGTTGAACACCGAGCTTTCCGCTTTCCACCGCTTCCCGTACACGCCGCCGGTGACGACGCCATAGGCGATATGCGTCGCATCGAGCCAGTGGTGGGTGATCGGAGCAAGGGGGCTGGGCATCGCGGAGATGCGGTGCGGAAACGCCGTCGGCCCGAGCGCCGGCTCGCCCACCGGCCCGCCATAGAGCTGCAGCCGGATGTCGTGCGCGACCGGCCGATCGTAGGTCGCCGTGAGTTCCATGAACAAATCGTGCGGGTGCTGTCGATCGTGGATCACGTCGCCCCTGCACGTTTCGCCCGACGCGAGGAGGTCGGGATAGCCGCAGCCGCGGATCGTCCAGGGCTCGAGGCTCACCATGCCACGCAGTGCGACGTGCCCGTTCCCCACCGTGCGATCGGCGGCTCCCATCAACCAGTTGACGCTTCCTGCCTGATCGCTGCCGCGGCTTCCGCTCTCGTGCAGGTACTGCACGAACAGCGCGCCGTGTGCCATCAACGTCCACGGACCCGCCTCGCGATGCACCGCATACATCGGCGTCTCGTCGGGGAGCCAGGAGGTGCCGGAGCCTTCGCGCGCAGACGGCATGGTCATCTCGTGATCGTGCGCCATCTGCGGCATCTGGGCGGCGGCGAGCTGCGGAATTCCGGCAGCAGCGACGAGAAAGCCGGCAGAAATAAAGGAACGGACACGTGTAGTCATCGAATCGCGCCCTGCCGTCGAACGAAGTGAGGCGTCTCTCGAAGCCCATTATCAACGGTGGGGCGCGGGCAGTGCGCTGGCCGACCTTTATCCGAGCCGGCGCTCCTCGGCCGGATCGAGTTCGACGACGTCGGTGAGCCGCTCGATGGCCGTGTTGATCGCCGCGTACACGTGCGGTCCTGTCGCACGGATGCGGAGCGTGCCCGCAGGCTCGAGCGCCACGGTCACGTCGCACCCAATCGCGTCGTACGGTTCGGCGGCATCGAGCTGACGCAGCACGATGCACGCCTCGCGAAAGCCAGGCACATGCTGCGTCAGCGTCGAAAACACGCGATACTCCGCGTACGTTCGCGCCTGCGCGCTGATGTCTTTGCCGTCGGCCGTCACCAGAATCCGGTTCATTGCTCCCCTCGCGTGGTTGAGTTGTCTCCGATCGATGGGGGACGGGCGATCCCCGGCGTCCACGACGGCGGATCGCTCGCCGGGAACGATTCGTCGAGCACGATATCGACGGCGCGCTCAATGGCGCGTTGCTGCGATGCGGCTGTCGGCTGGGGGTCGAACGCCCCGCGCGTCTCCGCGATCGCCGCGGGCGGATGCACGATTCCTCGGTACAACACGGTTCCTCCTCGATACCTGCGTATAGTCTTCCGGCACGATGAGCACCGGCTGTGTTGCGAGCCGCACCAGACGCGCCGCCGTTGCTCCAAACACCGCTCTCGACAACGTCCCTCGACGCGTCAGCCCGACAACGATGAGATCCGCCCGACTCGCCTCGGCGAACCGCGAGACCTCCGTTGCCGGATCTCCAGTGAGCACGCGTGCGTGCACGGTCCCTTCAGGGATGGCCAGCTCCGGTGTCGGCTCCTGGAGGCGGCGCCAGGCGTCGCGGACCAGGAGGTGCTGGTAATCCAGCGCTCCCGGATACAGCGAATCCGGGGTGCTGGCAGTCAGCGCGCCCGGGACGACGTGCACGAGCGTGAGCGTCGCGCCGGTTCCCGCGGCAACTTCCGCCGCGCGCTCGACCGCATGATCGGATGCGGTGCTGAAATCGACCGCCGCAACGATCGTCGTGTAGGCGGCCGGCGGATTCATGTCCCGAATGGGTACAACGAGCACCGGCTGAGCCGCCTTGACGGCGACCTGCTCGGCGACGGATTTCTTCCGCAAGCGCTCCATCCCCGTCCGCTGATGCGTGCCCACCACGATGAGATCGGGACGTCGTGAAATCGCGTGCAGCAGGATCACGCCTGCCGGGTTTCCATGCTGAACGCTCGTGGTCAGTCGAACGCCCGCAGATTTCGCTTCGGCACGCAGCCCCTTCATCAGCGCTGTTCGCTCGCGCGCGCGCCAACTGAAAGGCCGTTTCGCAGGAACGGCGTGAACGGCGATCACGGCAGCGCTGTGGGCGCGGCCCAGCGCGAGCGCCTCCGCGAACGCGGCACGGCCAGGCACGGAATCATCGACCCCGACGAGAATACGACCAAGCGGCATTGTGCACCTTCTTGCGGGTCGTAGTCGCAAGAACCGGTCCGGGCGCTCCTCACAGGAACAGGCCTGTTCGAACGGTTTCCGCTGCGGTTCGGGGCCGGAATGGTTCGGGAGGGTGTTGCGAAGTGAAAGGGGGTTTCCAAATGAAAGAGACACCCGGGCCGGCGGTGGGGCCATTGCCGACCCGGGTCGACGCGTTTTACTGCGCCCTGACCACCACGCCGGAGAACGCCTGCGACCCGAAATGCGCCACCGCATCGCCCCCGAACGTCAGTTTGATGTTCGACGGGGAGACAAGGTCGCCGCCGGTCACGTCCACCTGCACCGTGGACGAACTGCCAAACGGCGCCGTGCTCCCGTTTCCGGTGATCAGGGCCGCACCGGTGACACGAAAGCCGCCCGGGATGGACGTTACGGTGCCCCCGCTGACCACGATATGGTGCGTGTGCGGGTTGCGCGTCGCGACACTGTTGGGATTGGCTCCGGTGTCCCCCGAGCCGTCGCTGGCGGCTGCGGGTGGATCCAGCAAAGATTCCGGCCCGCAACCGCCGGACCGCGTCGCGGGCGATGCCGCCGTTGACGCTCTCGAGGGGCGCGCGGCACGTCGCCTTCGCAGACGGGAACCGCTCCCTCGTATTCCTGCGCGGCGACATGAGTCACCGGGACGTCTGGATGGTCGATCTGGAAACCGGCATCGAGCGTCAGCTCACGAATTTCGGTCCCGCGGTCAACGTTCGCGATTTCGACATCACGCCGGACGGCCGGCAGCTCGTCATCGAGCAGGTGCAGGAACACTCGAACGTCGTGCTGATTGAACTCAACCGGTGATCGATTCAGTGCGGGCCCGGCGGGGACTATCCACCGCCTGCCGTTCGCTTGATGCGGGTGGAAGTCAGGAATCGACGGTAGTCGCTCAGGACCGCGCGCCGGCGCGTCGACTGCAGGGCGTTGCGGTAGATCGTGAGGGATTCGACCGTCTCCGGCAGCAGCAGCGTTTCGTCAGGTTCGGCGAACTGGTGGGTCCTGTATCGAAGCGTCAAGTCGTCGCGCTCGACGATGACCCACGGCGGCAGACCGTCGCGCCGCTGCAAATCCGACGGCACCTGAATTTCGATTTGACCATCGAGCCACGATTCGAGCTTGAGGACATCGTCGGTCGCCGCGTCCACCCACACGCGTCCGCTCCTGGACTCGGTGCCTTTCGCGCCGAAACAGTCGTCGTGGCCGTGCTCGTCTTTGAACAATTCGAGCCGGCTCTTGCGAGTCGTCGTCTGGAAAGCAATGACCAGCGCCGCGCGATCGTGCTCCTTTCCTTCGCGAACCGAGGTGAATCGATACTCTTCGCGATGAGCGGGCAGGAGAAACGCAAGCGGTTCGGGGGACAACGGGTTCGGGTCCGTGCAGCCGAACCGGCTCTTCGCGTCCCGCGGATTCGGCGGACGGCCGTTCACGCGCCGGACCTCGCGCACGACCGTCGGTTCGAGCGGCAGGTCGATGTCGCCGCCCTGCATTTCGACACGCAGGTCCGATTCGACGGTCCGCGGCATGCCCGCACTCGACCAGTCACGGGTGATGGGCTGCACGGTCGATTCTTCGGTGCACATCACCGTCTGCGCACGCTTGTAGAACTCGGCGACGCGATCGCCGACGCGTGAGACCAGGAGATCGATGTCGGTCGATTGCGCAGTCGTGGGCCGGAGGCTGGACGCGAAGAGAATCGGCGCCAGTGTGAGGACAAGTGCGGCGATGCGTCCGAGCCCGGCCATATCGCGAAGTATCGCTCGGAGGATACAACGCCAGGCAACGGAAGTGGGACACTCACCCGCACGAGCGGGAGCCGTGTCCACTCTTGACGTGCCGTTTCAGCTCGCCGTGCGCGGTTCGTCCGGCGCGGCCGCGGCGGCGCTCGTATGGCCGTCTGCCCATTCGAGCCAGTCCTCGCCGAACAGCTCGCACGGGTGCTGCGTGCGAATCGTGCCGTTGCCGCAGGCGAGGTCGTCGGCCGGGCAGTACTTATCGCATCCCCAGCAGATGCGCTCGGGATGCGGCGGCCGCAGCGGGATCTTCGACATTGTGGCGCTGATCAGGCGGTGACGAGATCGAGGGCCCGCGGGAACAGGATGTTGTTCTCGAGGTGCACGTGCACGTGCATGGAAGACTCGAGTTCCGCGAGCCCGTGATACAGCGCACGGAGCGTCTGGCACGCCCATTCCGGTGCGACGTAATCGCCGGTGATCCGGCGCATCTCCGCAATCAGATCGCCCGCCCGGTCGTGGTCGTGTTCCATGACGTGGATCGGGCCTGACAACGGCATCCCGTGCGGCGACGTCCCGGATTCCTGCGCGACGATGGCGGGGAACAGGATCATCTCTTCCTTGTCCATGTGGGCGCTGAGATCCTCCGCCAGTTCGTTGACGATCGTGTTGAGCCGCGCCAGATGCGGCGCCTTCGAGCCGTGGACGCGAACCACCTTCGCGGCCATCGCCTCCAGGCGGGGCAGCTCCTCGCGGAGCGCGTCGTGATAGGTCGCGACAATGTGCGCGACCAGCACGTGCAGCGGCTCGTGCTGCCAGTCGCGATCGTGGTTCTTCGGCCCGGCCGCCGCCGTCTCGATCGCGTTCGAGACGTCTTCAAACGACAAGCCCTGTTCGCGGCAGGCCGATGCAAGCGGCTTCTTGCCGCCGCAGCAGAAATCGATGCCGTGCCGCTGAAAAATGCGAACGCTGGACGGCAACGTCGACGCGATCTCGCCGACTGTGGTGTGTTCGGTAATAGTCATTCGATGGATCCTTCCGCACCCAAGCATCGCGGATCGCCGCGCCGGCGTCTTTGCTCCGGCGCAAACTCGAGAGAATTGGAGTTGGGAATTGGGAGTTGGGAGTTGGGAGTTGGGAGTTGAAAGCGTCAGGGAATATCATCGGCTATGTTCAATAGACCCTGAGAGTTACGGATAACCATCCGCTGCCGTCCCCCCTCCAGCAACCCCTCCGCCTCGAACCGGCTGATGATGCGGCTCACCGTATACAAGGTGGTGCCGGTCATCTGCGCGATGTCGTCGCGCGAGAGCGGCAGGTCGATGAGAACGCCGGATTCGATGCGGCGGCCGGCCTGTTCGACGAGCCGCAGCAGAGCGCGCGCCACGCGGCGCTCGACACGCTCGGTCGCGAGCTGGCGAAATTGCTCCTGCAGCAGGTAAAGGCGTTCGGCGACGAACCGCACAGCATTGATGGCGAGCCGGGGATGCCGCTCCATCAGCATCGCCATCGTCGAGCCAGGCCATTCGAGCGCCGCGCTGTCCGTCACGGCCTCCGCGCCGACCGGGTACACCGCGCCACCGAACGCCGCGACGCCACCAAACGCGTCGCCGGGTCCCAGCAGGCGCATCACGATTTGATGTCCTTCCGGCGTGACCTGCGTGAGCTTGACGGAACCTGTTTCCAGCACGAAGAACGAGCTGGCCGGCTCTCCTTCCGCGAAGAACAACGCGCCCGCGCCAGTGGATCTGAGGTGCGCGGCCGCTCGGATTTCCGCCAGGACCATCGGCTCGAGCGAAGCAAACAGCGTCACGTGCTTCGCAAACACGGGCTGATCCATCGCTGCAGGATACCGCGCCTCGCGCGCGGTATTCGCCCCCGCGAAGGGGCGTGCAGGGGGTCCGCGGGGCGAAGCCCCCGGACAAAAATTGACGGGGGGAGTACCTCGTGGGTAGTCTCTCCGCCGCTCATCTTTCCGGCCAACGGAGGTCTATGCGAAATCGTTTTGTTCTTGCATTTGTCGTGCTGCTGCTCTGCGTCTGCGCTCCCGCATTCGCGCAGAGTCCAACCGGTTCCATCGACGGCGTGATCGTGGACAGCACGGGCGCCGTGCTGCCGGGCGTCTCCGTCAGCCTGACCCACCAGTCGACAGGCGCCACGCGCGACACTGTCACCGACGCGGAGGGCGTGTTCCATGCGCCAGTGCTCCCGGTCGGCCCGTACACGCTTCGAGCGCAGCTTTCCGGTTTTCAAACCGTCGAACGCCGCAATATCACGTTGACGGTCGGTCAAACGCTCTCGCTGCGCCTCGAAATGACGGTATCGACGATGACCGAATCGGTGAACGTGAGCGGCGCGGCGCCGATCATCGAGACGACGAAGAGCCAGGTCAGCTCGACCGTGAACGCCGTCAGCGTCGAAAATCTGCCGGTCAACGGCCGGAATTTCATCGACTTCGCGCTGCTGACGCCAGGCGTCACCCGGGACGTGCGGACGGGCGACATCAGCTTTGCCGGCCAGCGCGGCACGCTCAACAGCCTCGTGGTCGACGGGGCGGACACGAACAACACCTTTTTCGGGCAGACACTCGGCCGCACCGGCTCCGGGCGCGCGCCGTACCAATTCAGCCAGGACGCGGTGCAGGAGTTCCAGGTCAACTCGAACGCGTATTCGGCCGAGTACGGCCGCGCGGGCGGCGCCGTGATCAACGTCGTCACGAAGTCGGGAACCAATACGCCTCACGGATCGGTGTTCGAGTTCTATCGTGACAAGAAACTCAACGCGAACGACCCGATCAACGTGCTGAACAACCGGCCGAAGTCGCCGTATCACTACAACCAGTTCGGCGCGAGTTTCGGCGGTCCGCTGCAGAAAGACAAGCACTTCATCTTTGCCAACTACGACGGGCAGCGGAACACCCAGCCCAACGCGGTGTTCCTCAACCTGCCGGCTGGGACGGTCCTCGACGCGGCGGGGCAGCAGGCGCTTTCAACACTGACGCCGCTGGCCACGAGCTGGACGCGCACCCAGAACCAGGACGTGTTCTTCGTGAAGACCGATTCAGAGCTGTCGCGTTCGCAGCGCCTGACGCTTCGTTACAACCATCAGAACTTCACCGGCCAGGGCTTCGAGAATGGCGGTCCTCAGAACGCGCTCGAGCACACCGGTGCGTCGAACGTGCGCACGCGTACCTTCAACGCCTCGCTGAGCAGCGTCTTCAGCAATCGGATGCTGAACGAAGCCCGCGGTCAGTGGGCGAAGGACCAGGAGCCCGGCCTCGCCAACAGCGACAAGCCCGAAGCCACCATCCGGCAGGGCGGGTCGACGGTGCTGACGATCGGCCGGAACTTCTTCAGCCCGCGCGAAACCACGATCAAGCGCGGGCAGTTCGCGGATACGGTCACTTACATCGCCGCGGCGCACAAGATTCGGGCGGGCGCCGACCTGCAGTTCGATCGCATCCTCAACTTCTTCCCGGGCAACTTCTCCGGTTCGTACACGTTCAACAGCCTCGCGTCGTTCGCGGGAGGCCGGCCAACCGGCGCTGGCGAACAGTACGTGCAGGCGTTCGCGGGCCCCGGCACCACCGGAGCGACGACGCACCCCAACATCAACGAGTACTCGTTCTTCGTGCAGGACGAATGGCGGCTGTCGCAGGAGCTGACGTTCAACGCCGGCCTGCGCTACGACCTGCAGAAGTTCGCGAAGCCGCAGGTCCAGAACCCGGATCCCCAACTGCTCAATGCCGGCATCGACACGAGCAAGCTGAACACCGACACGAACAATTTCGGTCCGCGGCTCGGCGTCGCGTGGTCGCCATCGGGCAAACGGTACGTCGTCCGCGGCGGGTACGGGCTCTTCTACGGGCGGACGCCGTCGATTATGGTCGGCACTGCGCACTCGAACAACGGCATCAACGTGCAGACGATTACGTTCAGGGGCGACCTGGTGCCGACCTATCCCGCCACGCTCCCGGGGATTCCCACCGGAGTCGCGCTGCCAAAGCCGACGATTTTCGTGTTCGACTCGAATTACCAGAATGCGCGCGTGCAGCAGGCCAGCACGGGGGTTGACTTCGCGCTCGACAACGCGACGTCGATTTCGATCAGCTATCTGTTCGTACACGGCGATCAGCTGCCGCGATCGACCGACATCAACATCGGCGCATCGAGCCCGGTCACCTTCACGACAGACGATGGCCAGACGCTGGACCACTATCGGTTTGCGCCGGGACCGTTCACCGATTTCGCCCGCATCATCGCGTTCCAGAGCAGCGCCGTGTCGACGTACAACGGCCTCACGTTCGAATTGAACCGGCGGTTCACCGGCGGCCTTCAGGCACGTGCCGCCTACACGCTCGGCAAGGTGACCGACACGGTTCCAGACGCAACCGCGGTCGTGCCGGCCAGCTCGGACGACGCGAAGTTCGCGTCCGATCCGGCGGACTTCGACGTCGATCGCGCACCGGGCAACAATGATCAGCGTCACCGGTTCGTGGCCAGCGCCGTCTACACCACTGACCCCGCCAAACACGGACCCGTACTCGGCGGCTGGACGTTTGCGGGCATTTTCTCGGCGCAGTCGGGCCAGCCGTACAGCGCGTATGTGAGCGCAGACGTCAACAACGACGGCAATAACCGCAACGACATCGCGCCCGGCACGAAGCGCAACCAATACAACCTGCCGAAGCAGGTCTCGTTCGATCCGCGTGTTGCGAGAGACTTCCCGGTCGGGGGTGCCAAAATCCAGCTGATCTGGGAAGCGTTCAATCTCTTCAACAGCGACAACATCAACGGCGTGCGCACGACGCTCTATTCATTGTCGGGCACGACGCTCCTCCACGTCTCCAACTTCGGGCAGCCGACGTCATCGAACGGTCCCCGCATCATGCAGTTGGCCGTGAAGTTCAATTTCTGAGACCGCGGCTTCGCCGCTGTCGCGCAGGCCTGGAGGCGTCCGACTGGCCTTCAGGCCTGGCTCTGTCGTTGGCAGGCGCCTCGCATACCCGGCGCTCATGACGGCGTCGCGGCTCATCCGCTCTGCATGCTTCGCTGGCGCGCTGGCGCTCCTGATCGCGCCGTACCTCGAAGCAGACGTCGGCTTCTTCGACGACCCCTCGGTCATCTCCTTCACGATTCAGGCGCCGCTGCAGCAGCTATTCGACCGCAGCGACAAGGACGACGCGTTCTCCGTGCCGGCACGTGTGCAGGCGGGTGAAACGACCCCCTCGGAGGGCATCCTGGAGGGTGAGCTTTCAGTCCGCGGAAACACGAGCCGCAAGGAATGCACGTTCCCGAAGCTGAAGCTGAAGGTCAAAGGCGGCCGCGGAGTGTTCGACGGCGTTCACACTCTCAAGATCAACACGCACTGCGGCGAGTTGCCGGGTGAGGAGTTGAGCCGGGCGTTCGGACGGCTGGCGAATGACAAATCGCCGTGGCGCGAGGGCGTCGTCTATCGCATGGCCGACGCCGCCGGTGCGCGTACGCCGCGCACACGCCCGGCCCGGGTCACGTACGTCGATACGTCGGCGCCGTCCCACGGCGGTCTGACCCGCAATGCCTTGATCGTCGAAGACGATGACGATCTGAAGCGCCGGATCGGAGCGACGGCTGAAATCACGCCGGACGAGTTCACGAACGCGCAGGAGATGTTCACGCCGGAAGAAACGGCGCGCGTCGCGTTCACGGAGGCGCTGATCGGGAATTTCGATTGGTGCCTCATGATGGCGGCCGGCGATCGCTACCGGTGCGATGCGAGGAAGAAGCTGTGGAACATGGGGGCCTACCGAACGGCAGCCGGCGCTGTTCCCGTGCTTCAGGACTTCGATCTGGCGGGTGCGGTTACGGGACGCCATACATGGTTCGATCACGTGTTCCCGCACGACTTTTCGGCGTCGGACATCGACACCGAAGTCATCGCTCAGGTCCAGCGCGCGCGCACGCTGTTCGATCGGGCGCTGCTGGAGCGCATGCGGCAGGACTTCGCCTCACGGAAGGACGGTATCAGCCGCGCGATCGACAGCACAACGGTGGATGCGCATGGTGCGCAGCTCGCGCACGCGTACCTCGACGCGTTTTACCGCGCGATCACCGACGACCGCGATTTTTACCGGCCGGTGATCACGAAAGAGGGCACGCGCATCTTCAAAGACGCGGTGGGTGAGACGGATGCCTGCGGAAAGGGCGACACGGCGCCGCTGGGGACTCCGATCAAGGAGTTGCGGCGGGACGGCGGCCGCGTCGCCGTGATAGTGCTCGATGCGCTCTGGCACTGGGCGCCCCCGCACGAGTGCGTCCCTGTCCACAAGGCGCCGGTGTGGATCGATCCGTCGGCCGTCGGCCGGTAGAGCGGCCTCACGACACGTGCGGCGTGACGACGAAGTACGCGATACACACGATGACGATCAGGCCGACAATCAGCAGCACCACGGTCCAGAACGAGAACTTCGTCGAGGGTGCGAGTGACATGCGTCACTTCCTGGTGGAGCGCTTCCGCGACGACGAACGTGCGGTCGAGCGCGTGGAGGACCGTCCGCTCGATCGCGCGGCGGATCGGCCGGATGCCGAGCGCGTCGAGGCCGATCGGGCTGAGGCCGCCCGGCTTCCGGTCGATCGCGAGCTCGACGATTTGCGGCCGGCTGACGACCCGGCACTCTTGGATTTCGACGTTGCGCGTGACGAGGTCTTGCGCGCGCCGCCCTTTGCCGCGGACGAGGTTTTCCGGCCTGAGGTCCGCGAGGAGCTGCGCGACGTTCCGGTGCGCCGGCTCTTCTGCCGTCCCTGTGCAGTGCGCCGCGCGACGAGCTTGTTGAAGTTGCTCTTACCGCCGCGCGCGAGCGTGTCCTGCACGAGCAGCGCGAGATTGTTCTCGTCGAAGGAGGCGAACCAGTCGTCCCAGGAGATGGGCTGGAGCTTGCCCGCACCGCTGTAGCCGGGGAAATCCAGCCGGATCATTCCGGTATCGCCCTTGCCGCCCGTGCCGCGAACGCAGGTGGGTTTCGCGCCGCGAGCTTCCGCCCACTTGCGGATTTCCTCGTGATCCGTCAACGGATGTGCTGCCGCCATCGTGCCTCCCGGAAAATACGATCGTCCCCGAGCGATTGATGCAAGCGCGATTCCGACGGCTGCCCGATCACGCGCACGCCGTGGACCGTTCTGCCGTGAGCTGTTCGTACATGCGGATGTACTCGGCGCACATGCGATCGGCGCCGAATCGCGTTTCCGCCGCGCGCCGGCAGTCCTCGGCGCGAATGGTGTCCGCCACCCGGATCGCCGCGGCCATCTCCGCGGCATCCCGAACGATGAACCCGGTTCGACCGTGTTCCACGATTTCGGGCAGCGCTCCGGACGCAAACGCGATCACCGGCGTGCCGAGCGCGAGCGCCTCCATCGCGACGAGCGAACTCGTCTCAGGGGCACGGCTCGTGACCAGCAGGCAACGGGCCCGCGCCAGCAGACGCCGCTTTTCCGCGGCGTTGACCGGGCCGACGAAGCGCCGCCGGCCGTCCAGCCGCGGGCGGACGACCTCCTGGAAGTAGCGCTGGTGTTCCTCGAACGGAAACGCCCGTCCGGCCAGCAGCAGATTCACGTCTGCGAGCCGGGCCGCATCGATCGCTTCGTGAAAGGATTTCTCAGGGCAGATGCGTCCCATCGCGACCACGTAACTTGCCTTTCTGGCGACCGGCAGCGGCGTGATATCAACGCCGTTCTCGATGAGGCCGGCTCGAAGCCCTGCCGCGTCCGCCGATCGCTGCTGCGAGTGCGACACGCACACGAATTGCACTCGCGCGGATACCCGCTCGAGCGCATCAGCGGGATACCAGCCAATCGGAAGGTGGAGCGTCGCGACCATGCGCGTTTCGGCCGTTGGCACGTACGACGGAAAATCGATTCCGTGAAAGTGCACCACGTCGACGGCCCATCGGTTCGTCACGTAGTCGAGCGCCCGGCGGACAGACTCGGAGGCGTGCGCGCGCGCGCGCGCGTCGTAGGGGGCATCGACCGCCGGGGTCGGCACGAGCGTGCCGGTCGCACGGGATCCTTCCTGCGCAATGACGACCGCGTGATGACCTGCGGCGTGCAGGCCTGCGTCGATCAATCGCACGATCTCTTCCGCGCCGCCGATGCAGCCCGGCGCGACGAGCGCCAGCGGATAGGCCGCGAGGACGACCGTCAGCGGCATCACGCACCCTCCGCGTCGAGCAGTGCGGCGGCGCGCGCCAGCCATTGCTCGCTGGTGATCCCCCAGTGGTACAGGTCGTACAGCAGCGGAGGCTCGTGCGGCGGACGACGGAAATCGTAGCGGAGCGCGCCGCGAAACCGTTCGCGCGCGCCGGTATCCAGGCGCCCAAGCGTGTCGCGCTGCGAGACGAAGCACCGCAGCATCCGTTGCTTCAACTGCTCCGCTTCCTCATCGGCCTCCAACATCGTCGCTCCCTCGTCACCCTGGAGAAATAATCCCGAACGCAGGATCCCGTTCCAGAGGTGGTACGACGTGAACTCGATGTGCCGGGACGGCTGTGCGAGGCCCGTCCTCGACAGCGCGAGCGTCGTGGCGAGCGCGGCCGAATCGTGATCGGGATGGCCGCCTTCGTAGGGGTGTGCCAGCACGACTGACGGATGGAACGCGCGCAGGACGCCGGCCAGCGCGTCCGTCAGGTCGCCGAGCCGGAACGCGAGCGATTGATCGACGAAGCCGAGGGGGAATCGTTCGACCGCGTTCGGCAGGCACGCGAGGGCGTGGCGCAGCTCCTCTTCGCGAGCGGCGGCATAGAGAGTCCGTGTCGGGAAGCCGTGCGCGGACGCGTCGGTCATATCGGCAGGAGCGCCGTCGGTGGCGTGAACGACCGCGAGCCGCGCTCCGCCGGCGCTGAGACGCGAGAGCAAGGCGCCTGCTCCCACCGTCTCATCATCCGGGTGCGCGGCAACGAGGAGCACCCTCAGGCTGCTCGACGGCTGGCCGAGAAGATGCTCCAGCGACGCCATGCCGGGTGGTTAGTGCTGTCCCCCGCCGTTTCGAATGGCTTCCGCGTGCGATCGAATCTGCTCCAGCGTGGACCGATCGATCGTGATCGTCCGACCCGACGCGTGCAGCGCCTGGTCCACGAGCCGGGTGATCGCGTCTGCGTGCTGCTCGGAGGTCATGTTCGATCCCGTCGACGCAGCATGCCCTGAGGTCCCGACCACGTCGTTGTCGTGCATCCAGCGGGTGCGCGCGTGCTGAGACGGCTGGCGCGTCGACACCCATGCGGCCCACTCCCGCGCCACGTCAGGGTCCTGCTGCCAGGCCGTGCGCTGCCCGTTGGCGTCGAGGTTATAGATCGTCCCCTTTTCCATGTCGCTGCCCTCGATGTCATGCGACAGAACCAGCGTATGGGTCGCCTTCGCGATCTTCATCGCTTCGTTCTGCGGATAGACGAACTGGTGGCCGCGCAGGGTCCCAGGATAGAAGAACGCCTTCAGCGCGACCGGCTCCTGACCCTCGGTGTTCGCAAACTTCAGCACGACGTCACCGTTTGCCTTCGGGCGCTTGGCGGGAACGGTCACGGTCGTCGCGATCAGATCGCGTTCGTGATCAGGGTTGTTCGGGTCCGTCGTGTAGACCTGCATGATGTCCCGATCGCCCAGCGTATTCGCGAGCTGAAAAATATAAGTGCCCGGCTGCAGCACCTTGCCCGGAATCATCACCGGCCGGTCGAACTGCAGGATCGTTCGCTCGCTCCAGCGCGCGCCTTGCGCGAGCGCCGGCGGCGCGGCCATCACGACACACATTGCCGCCGCTGCCAGGATCCCGGTCGATGCCGTCCATCGGAATTTCCGCACGTTCACGTTTCATGCTCCTTTCTGATTGCTCCATCCCCCTGCAGATGTGTGCAGACGACGTACCGCATCGACGGCGAAAACGGGGAGAATTCGGCGCGAACCGTTGCAATTCCGCGGCCGAGGCGTACCGTCCGGCTACGGCCCGGCCGTGAGGGATTACTGCTGAAGTTTCGTGAGCAGGAACGCGAGCAGGAACCCGAACACGGTGACCAGCCCGGCCATGTTGTGCGCATCGCTGAAGGCTTCCGGAATCATCGTGTCGGACAGCATCGCGAGGATCGCGCCGGCTGCAACGGCCGTCGTCCCCGCAATCACGTTCGCCGACGCGCCCTGAAACAGGACGTATCCGGCGAGCGCAGCGAACCCGGAGATGACCGCGATGCCGATCCAGACGCCGAACACGTACCCCGCCGAGCGGCCGGCCTGACGCATACCAGCCGAACTCGAGAGCCCTTCGGGGATGTTGGAAATGAAGACTGCGGTCACGGCAACGCCGCTGACGGCGCCTCCGTGCAGCAGGCTGAGCCCGATCACCATCGACTCGGGAATGCCGTCCAGCAATGCGCCGAGCGCAATGGCGATACCGCTGCCCGGATGTTCGCTTTCGCTTGGTTGCTGGCCGCCGGACCGCTTCCGATGCTTCGCGCCCTTGCTCGCGAGCCAGACGTTCAGCGCCGTGTACACCGCGGCGCCGCCGAGGAACCCAACCGCGACGGCGTCGAATCCACCCCGTCGATACGCTTCGTCGATCAAATCGAACGACAGCGTCGAAATCAGCACGCCGCTGCCAAACGCCATCACGCCCGCGATGATTTGCCTGCCGATGCTGACGCCGAATCCGAACGCGGCCCCGACGACGAGTGCCGCCCCTGCAACGCCGCCCCAGAATCCCGCCGCAAGCCAGCCGGGCACACCTGCGCAGGCTGCAATGCGTACGCCCGGCACGAGGATGAAGGGCGGCTTGATAGGATGAAGCCATGGCGCAGCGGATTGAGGATTACGCGCTCATCGGCGACACGCACACGGCAGCGCTCATCGGTCGCGATGGATCGATCGATTGGCTGTGCATGCCGCGATTCGACTCGGCGGCGTGCTTCTCCGCGCTCCTCGGCGATCCGTCGCACGGCCGCTGGCTCATCGGTCCCTCCGACGGCAGCAGCGCGACGTCGCGAAGATATCTCGGGCGATCGCTCGTTCTCGAAACCGAATTCCGCACCTCCACGGGAACCGTCCGCATCACGGACTGCATGCCCCCGCGCGACAACAGCGTCGACCTGGCGCGCATTGTCGAATGCGTCGACGGCGAAGTGCAGATGCAGATGGAGCTCGTCATCCGTTTCGATTACGGGTCGGTCGTCCCATGGGTGCGGCGGATCGACGGCGTGCTGCTCGCGATTGCCGGCCCCGACGCGCTCTCCTTGTGGTCTCCCGTCCGAACGCACGGGGTCGATCTGACCACGCGATCGGAATTCACGGTCAAAGCGGGCGACCGCCTGCCGTTTCTGCTCGTGTGGCATCCTTCTCACGAATCTGCGCCGTACGTCGAACCCCTTCAGGCGGTCGAGGGGGCCTGCGAATGGTGGGAAGACTGGGCCGCGCGCTGCACGTACGACGGGGAATATCCGGACCTCGTCATGCGATCGCTGATTACGCTGAAGGCGCTCACCTACGCGCCAACCGGCGGCATCGTCGCGGCCCCGACGACGTCGCTGCCCGAGCAGATTGGGGGCGTGCGCAACTGGGACTACCGCTACTGCTGGCTGCGCGACGCGACGTTCACCCTCTACGCGCTCCTCGTGGGCGGGTACACCGAAGAAGCCGAGCAGTGGCGCAACTGGCTCCTGCGAGCGGTCGCGGGCGATCCCGCCGACTTGCAGATCATGTATGGACCCGCGGGTGAGCGGCGGCTGCGCGAATTCGAGTTGCCGTGGCTGCCCGGGTACGAGAACTCGGC
Source organism: Vicinamibacterales bacterium (assembly GCA_035495555.1). Lineage (GTDB taxonomy): Bacteria > Acidobacteriota > Vicinamibacteria > Vicinamibacterales > 2-12-FULL-66-21 > DATJFQ01. The sequence continues at coordinate 10,232 of DATJFQ010000026.1, read as the reverse complement.
GCCGGTGCGCATCGGCAATGCCGCGTCCGGCCAGCGGCAGTTGGATGTGTACGGCGAGGTGATGGATGCCATGCACCTGGCCTTGCGCTCAGGCGTCAAGCCCGATCACGCGGCGTGGGAGCTGCAGAAGGTGCTGATCGATGGCCTCGAAGGCATCTGGCAGCAGCCCGACGAAGGCATCTGGGAAGTTCGTGGCCCGCGGCGGCACTTCACGCACTCGAAGGTGATGGCCTGGGTGGCATTCGATCGCGCGATTCACATCATCGAGGAGTTCACCCACGACGGCCCCGTCGATCGGTGGCGTGAGGTGCGTCAGCAGATTCACGACCAGGTCTGCGCCAACGGGTTCAATCGCGACCGGAATGCCTTTACTCAGTACTACGGCTCGAACGACATGGACGCGAGCCTGCTGCTGCTGCCGCTGGTCGGCTTCCTGCCGCCCGATGACCCCCGCATCCTCGGTACCGTGGCGGCCATCGAGCACGATTTGATGCGCGACGGTTTTCTGCTGCGCTATCCGATGCACGAAGGGACGCGCAACGTCGACGGTCTTCCGCCAGGAGAGGGCGCGTTCCTGCCGTGCACGCTCTGGCTGGCGGACAACTACGCGCTGCAGGGACGCAAGGACGAGGCCCGCCGCATCGTCGAACGGGTGGCGGCGCTCACCAACGATCTCGGTCTCATCTCCGAGGAGTACGATCCCCGGAACAAGCGGCTGCTCGGCAACTACCCACAGGCGTTCTCGCACGTGTCGCTCGTGAACAGCGCCAGGAACCTGACCTCGACGCGTGGAGCGCCAGCCGAAGATCGCCGGGCGAGGTCCGGCGGGACGTAGGACACGACGGAATCTCACAGATATAGTTCCGCCGAGGACATCGAACTGATGGACCACGACACATCGACGCCTGCCGCGGCCGTTTCCAGGCGCCGTGGCGATCGCGCGACCTATCTCGAGCAGCTCAGCGCCCGCATTCTTCGCACAGCGGAACGTGCCCTCCGGGACCATCCGGACACACTGGCGCAGGTCTCCTCGCTCGTCGGCGAAGTCATCATCGAGCTGCGCCGGGTGGAGGAACACTGCCGCAAGCTCGAACAGCGTCTCGAAGCGCTGACGACGCGCCATCGCGATCTCCTCGACCGCGTTCCCATTCCATGCTTTCTGACGGATGACCACGGCGTCGTCACCGAAGCCAACCGTGAGGCGCTCCTGCTGCTCCATTCATCGGAGCGCCACATGGTCGGAAAGCCGGCGGTGCTGTGGTTCAAGGATCGCCGCGCCGCCGAGGAGCTGCTGCAGCACCTGCAGTCGAATCCGCGGCCCCTCCATCGCCAGCTCGATATCGCTCCACGCGATCGGCGGCCCTCACCGATGAACGTCATCGTACAGCGGGTGGACGGAACCACGCCTGCGCTCTGGCGGTGGTTCCTGCTGTCCGCGCCACAATCCGCGGAGCGATGATCGATGGACGATGGACGATGGTCGACCTCGAGGGCTTTTCAGGACGAACCTCGACCGTAGCAGCCTGACCGCGGTGGGCCAGCGCCTCCTCGTACGCCAAAGCTACATACGTCTTCGGGTTTAAGACGTTTTCGTCCCTCCGGTACGGCTTGGACCGTCCGGAATCGGGCATACACTTTGCCCTCAGCCGCTTCGCTGTGCGTAAGGATCACGCGGCGATCCGGCGGCGTCTGCTTGCCCTCTGGGAACGGCCACAGACCGTCTGGGGCTGGTTTGCGACGGTCGACCACAAAGAGATCGGCCTGCGCTACCTCGTCACGGCATTCGCCTTTCTCCTCGTCGGCGGGCTCGAGGCGCTGGCGATCCGGATTCAGCTTGCGCGGCCCGAAGCGGCCGTGCTCACGCCTGAGCAGTACGACCAGATCTTCACGATGCACGGCGTGACGATGATCTTCTGGTATGCGTCCCCGATCCTGTCCGGGTTTGCGAACTACCTGATTCCGCTCTTCAGCGGCGCCCGCGACATGGCGTATCCGCGCCTCAACGCATTTACCTACTGGACCTTCCTCGCCTCGGGTTTGTTTCTGTATGCGAGCCCCTTCGTCGGACAGGCGCCGCACGCCGGATGGTTCGCGTACGTGCCCTACACGTTGAAGGAGTACTCGCCCGGCCTGAACATGGATTTCTTCGCGCTCGCGCTGCTCTTCCTGACGATTTCGACGACGGCGGGCGCGATCAATTTCGTGACGACCATCATGCGCCTGCGGTCGCCGGGGATGGCCATCAGCCGCATGCCGCTGTTCTTCTACAGCACGTTCACCATTTCGGCCTCGATCATCCTGTCGTTGCCGCCGCTCACCGCGGCGCTGGTATTCCTGGAACTGGATCGGCAATGGGGTACGCACTTCTACGACGTCGCGCACGGCGGAAGCGTGATGCTCTGGCAGCAACTGTTCTGGTTCTTCGGGCACCCGTGGGTCTACATCATTTTTCTGCCGGCGACCGGGATGATTTCGATGATCATCCCCGTTTTCGCGCGCAGGCCGATCGTGGGCTACACGTGGGTGGCGTTTGCGACCGTGCTGACCGGTGTCGTCGGTTTCGGCGTCTGGGTCCATCACATGTTCGCGACCGGCATGACGCAGATGGCGATGAGCTTCTTCAGCGCCGCGAGCATGACGATTTCCATCTTCAGCGCGGTGCAGGTGCTGGCGTGGGTCGCGACGCTCTGGCAGGGGCGCCCGGTTCTGAAGACGCCGATGCTGTTCGCGCTCGGGTTCCTGCTCGTCTTCGTGATCGGCGGCCTCAACGGGATCGTGACCGCGGCGATCCCCTTCGACTGGCAACTCACCGATACGTACTTCGTCGTCTCGCACCTCCATTACGTGCTCGTCGGCGCCAACATGCTGCCCGTGTTCGCGGCGTTCTACTACTGGCTGCCGAAGATGACGGGCCGCATGCTCGACGAACGACTCGGGCAATGGAGCTTCTGGCTGATCTTCGTCGGGTTGAACGTCACGTTCTTTCCGATGCAGATCCTGGGGCTGCTCGGCATGCCCCGCCGCATTTACACGTATCCCGCGGTCACCGGCTGGGGGAGCCTGAACATGCTCGAGACGGTCGGCGCGTTCGTGCTGACCGCCGGCATCCTCGTCAGCATCGTCAATTTCTTCCGCAGTCTCCGGTACGGCGTCCCCGCCGGCCCGAATCCCTGGAACGCCGACACGATGGAATGGGAAACCGAGTCTCCGCCCGCCGTTTACGGATCGAAGCGCATCCCGGTCGTCGCCACGCGGCATCCGCTCTGGGACGACTTCGACGAGGAGTTCGACCCGGACGACGACCGCGTCTTCGACGAAGGCCGCGTCACCGTGGTGACCTCTCCCCTCGACGCCGTGCCGATCTCGATTGCGAAGATGCCGGACGACACGCTCATGCCCTTCCTCATGTCCATCGCGATGACGGTCATGTTCACGGCGCTGCTGTTGAAGTCGATGGGGATTGCGCTCGCGGCCGTCATCGCCTGCCTGATCATCGCCGGCGCCTGGCTCTGGCCTGAGCCGGAACGGGTCGCCGCATGACGACGATTGCCGAAGGGGCGCGCGTGGCGATGCCGCACGGCGTCATCGACGACCGGCGCGGCACGTGGGCGATGGTGATGTTCATCGCCACGGAAGCGTCACTGTTCGTGATGCTGTTCTTCACGTACTACTACCTCGGGCACGTCTCCCGTGGCCCGTGGCCGCCCGAGCCCCCGAAGATGCGGCTCGCATTGATCATGCTCGTCGTGCTGCTCGCGAGCAGCGTCGTCCTGCATGCCGGCGAACGCGCCGAGAAGGAAGGCCGCAAGGGAACGGCGCGCCTGCTCGTCGGCGCGACGATCCTGATGGGCATCGCGTTCATCGTCCTGCAGGTCCTCGAGTACCGCAATCACCTGAAGACCCTGCTGCCGACGACGGACGCCTACGGCTCCATTTTCTACACCATCACCAGCTTCCATGGCGCGCACCTCCTGCTCGGGCTCCTGATGCTCGCCTACGTGCTCGCCCTGCCGGAGATGGGGCCGAACACGAAGCCGCCGCATCGTTCACTGCACAACGCGTCGCTGTACTGGCACTTCGTCGACCTCGTCTGGCTGCTGATCGTTGCGCTGCTCTATATCGCGCCAAACATCAAGCGATGAAACCCGCAACCGCTCCCGCATCGGCGGCACACGACAATGCGAGAGGGCTGTGGTTCGCGCTGCTGGCGCCGCCCGCCGCGTGGGCGGTGCAGGGGTTGCTTGGCTGGTTCTTCGGCGAGCGCACCTGTGGCGCGATGACGCCGGCATCCGTGCGATGGACCCTCTTCGGGATCTCTGTCCTCGCGTTCCTCGTGGCGCTCGCGGGTATCAGCCGCGGGTGGTCGCGGTGGCGGGCGCGCACGACGGCGCACGATGTGATGGCGACGGAAGCGGGTGATCGGGTCGAGTTCATGGCCCTGGGCGGATTTCTCGTCAGCTCCGTTTTCGCAGTGGCGATCTTCTGGGGCGGCCTTTCGTCGGCGTTTCTCTTCGACTGCGGGCACATCCGATGAGAACCGCCCTGCTGCTGACGGTCGTGCTGATGGCGCCTGCGGGAACGGCCTGTCGCGGGAACAATCCCGCATACGGCGTCGCGTATTCGCCGTCGGTGCAGGGGGGAAACCCGGCGCACGGTCCCGCGGTGATCGAAGCCTATGGCTGCGGGTCGTGCCACACGATCCCCGGCGTCCGCAACGCGCGGGGGCTCGTTGGTCCGCCGCTGCTTTGGTGGTCGCGCCGCACGTTCATCGCGGGCGAGGTGCCGAATACACCCGAAAACCTCGTTCACTGGATCCGATCGCCTCAAACGATCGAGGCCCACACCGCCATGCCGACTCTCGGCTTGTCAGACCAGGAGGCGCGTGACGTGGCGGCCTACCTGTACACCTTGAGGTAACAGCGATGAAATGGAGACTCGCCATCGCCGCAGCGGTCGCCGCCGCGTGTCTCGCGTGCAGCGGCGACACGCCTGCGAACGGACGGCCGGAGGCGCCGCAGGGCACGGTCCCGGGCGCGGCGCCGGGCGTCCACACGATCGCGGCACTCGCGAATGGCGACTGGCCGATGCCGACGGGCGATTACGCCAACCTGCGTTACAGCCCCTTGAGCACCATCAACACGAGCAACGTCAAGAACCTCCACCCTGTGACGACGATGAGCACCGGGGTCAACCGCGGACACGAAGGCCAGCCGCTGGTCATCAACAACACGATGTACGTCGTCACGCCGTATCCGAACAACCTGATCGCGGTCGACCTGACGAAGCCAGGCGGCGCCATCAAGTGGATCTTCGAGCCTCATCCCGACCCGCGCGCCGTCGGTATCGCGTGCTGTGACGTGGTCAACCGGGGGGCGTCGTTCGCAAACGGGAAGATCATCTACAGCCTGCTCGACGCGAACGTCGTCGCCGTCGATGCCGAGAGCGGGCACGAGGCCTGGCGCACGAAGGTTGGCGACATCAACTACGGCGAGACGATGACCGGCGCACCGCTCGTCGTGAAGAACAAGGTCATCGTCGGGAATTCCGGCGGGGAACTCGGCGTGCGCGGGTACGTCGCCGCGCTCGACGTCGACTCGGGTAAGGAGTTGTGGCGCGCCTACAATTCGGGGCCGGACAAGGACGTGAAGATCGGTGCGAACTTCCACCCCTTCTATCAGAAGGATCAAGGGAAAGACCTCGGCGTGAGCACCTGGCGCGGCGACCAATGGAAGCTCGGCGGCGGGACCGTCTGGGGCTACATGTCGTACGACCCGGAAACGAACCTGTTCTTCTACGGCTCCGGCAATCCGGGCGTCTGGAATCCCGACCTTCGGCCGGGCGACAACAAATGGTCGTGCACGATCTTCGCGCGCGATGCCGATACCGGCGAAGCGAAGTGGGCGTACCAGGTCACCAAGCACGACTCGTGGGACTACGACTCCATCATGGAGAACGTCCTGCTGGACATGGACTGGCAGGGCAAGCCGCGCAAGCTCCTCATCCATCCCGGGCGGACCGGATTCGTCTACGTGCTCGATCGCGAGACGGGCGAGCTGCTCTCGGCGGAAAAATACGTCGACTCCACGAACTGGGCGTCCGGCTACGACCTGAAGACCGGACTCGAGAAGACGGATCCGAAGATGGAAACGCACTACGGAGTCGTGACGTCCGGCATCTGCCCCTCGTCGACCGGCGGCAAGGACTTCATTCCTTCCGCGTTCTCGCCGCGCACCGGCCTTCTCTACATCCCGTCGCACAACACGTGCATGGATTACGAGGGCATCGAAGCCAATTACATCGCGGGCACGCCGTACCTCGGAGCGGACGTGAAGATGTATCCCGGGCCCGGCGGCTATCAAGGTGAGCTGGTCGCGTGGGACGTCGCTCACGCGAAGAAGGCCTGGGGCGTGAAGGATGCCGTCCTCCCGGTATACAGCGGCGTGCTCGCGACGGGTGGCGACGTCGTCTTCTACGGCACCCTCGAAGGCTGGTTCGTTGCGCTCGACGCGCGAACCGGGACCGAACTGTGGAAGTTCCACACCGGGTCGGGCATCATCGCCAACCCGATCACCTTCCTTGGACCCGACGGCAAGCAGTACGTGGCGATCTACTCGGGCGTCGGCGGATGGATGGGGGCGGTCGCGTTTCCGTCGATCTCGGCAGACGATCCGTACGCGGGCCTGGGCGTCGTCGGAGCGATGAAGGACATCAAGAAGTACACAGCTCCGGGGAGCACGGTGTATGTCTTCGGGTTCTAACCAGACCGCGCTGAGCGTGGCGATCCTCGTCGGCTCGCTCGTGTTCGTCGCGAGCGCCTGGCCTCGGCGAGCGTTGCAGGCGCGAGTCGACCCGCCTGTGCATCTCGCTGCACCGCCGGTCGTCGACCACGCGAGCGTTCCGCCCGATCCTCACGTGCTGCGCGTGTGCGCGGATCCGAACAACATGCCGTTCTCGAACGCGCGCCATGAGGGTTTCGAGAACCGCATCGCCGAACTCGTCGGGCGCGATCTCGGGCGGACGGTGAAGTACTACTGGCAGCCGCAGCGTCGCGGCTTCATCAGGACGACGCTGAAGGCCGGCGAGTGCGACGTGGTGATCGGAGTGCCCTCGTCGTTCGATTTGGTGCGTGTTACGCGACCGTACTATCGATCGGCCTACTACTTCGTCTCGAACCGCTCCCGCGGACTCCACATCCGGTCGCTCGACGATCCGCGGCTGCGCCGCCTGCGCGTCGGCGTCGAAATCACGGGGGACGACTACGACAATCCGCCCGCCGCGCAGGCGCTGGCGTCGCGCCACATCCTGGACAACGTCGCGGGTTACACGGTCTACGGAGACTACTCGACGGATCATCCGTCGTGGGGGTTGATGACGGCGCTCGAACGCAACGACGTCGACGTTGCCATCGCGTGGGGACCGCTGGCGGGGTACGTGGCGCGACGCACCCATGTGCAGCTTGAAATGCATCCGGTCACGCCGGAGGTCGACATGCCTTTTCTGCCGTTCGTCTACGACATCTCGATGGGCGTGCGCCGCGAGGACCAGGCACTCGCCGCCGCGCTGGACGACGTCATCCAGAAGCGGCAGCACGAGATCCAATCGATTCTCAGAGACTACGGCGTCCCGTTTGGCGCTGCGGGAACGGAGGTGCAGGGATGAACCGACAGCGTCCGTTCGTCTGGATCGCTGCGGCGTCGTTCGCGCTCGCGCTCGCCGCGTGCGAGCACGCAGCCGGTGACGTCGCCTCGAACGCGGCGCCGCCGCCCGTGCCCACACCCGTCGGCCCTGTGCCCGGTCCGGCACAGAACCCGCAGCGGCGGCCGAATCCCTATCACGACAACGTTTCGGCCATGGCCGACGGCCGCGTGTTGTTCGTCCGCATGAACTGCTCCGGCTGCCATGGGGGACGCGCGGGCGGCGGCATGGGCCCGAGTCTCCGGGACGTCGACTGGGTCTATGGCAGCACCGACGCGCAAATTTTCGATTCGATCGCGGAGGGGCGCGCGTACGGCATGCCCGCGTGGGGCACGCGGCTGCCCGAAGACCAGATCTGGAAGCTCGTGGCGTACGTGAAGTCGCTCCGCACGCCCGACGAGCCGCAGCCACCAAGCTAATGCGATCACTGCGACGGATTGCGGTCGGCGTTCTCTCGTGCGCGTCGGCGCTCGGCGTCGCGGGCTGCCGTGGCGTGCAGCCCATGCTCGCGCCGGGAGGTCCGCAGGCGCAGAGCATCGCGCGCCTCGGCTGGTTCATCCTCATCACGTTCTCGATCGTGACCGTCGTGATGTGGGTGCTCATCTTCTGGGTTGCGGCGCGGCGCCGCGGCACGCTCGAAGAGCACGCGCCCTACGATGCGCCGGCGGACAAGCGCTGGATCGTCTTCGGCGGCTTCTTCGTCCCCACCGTCGTGTTGTGCACGATTTTCGTGCTGACGCTCAATACGATGCGGAAATTTCCGATGGGGGATCACGAGCAGCACGCCGGGCCGCCGATGATCACGATTACCGGACATCAGTGGTGGTGGGAGATCGAGTATCACTTCGGCGACACCGTCAGCGAACACGTGGTGGACGCCAACGAGCTGCACCTGCCGACGGGGCAGCCGATCGACATCAGACTGCAGACGCGCGATGTCATCCACTCGTTCTGGGTGCCGCGGCTGCACGGAAAGGTCGATCTGGTGCCGGGCTTCGAGAACCGCATCCGCGTCCAGGTCGATCAGCCGGGGCTCTATCGGGGCGAGTGCGGCGAGTACTGCGGGCCACAGCACGCGCACATGATTCTGCTGGTCGACGCGCAGCCGCCGCAGGCATTCCAGGCCTGGCTCGCAGGCGCGCGCAAACCGGCGGCGGCGCCCACCGATCCGGTGGCCGCGCACGGCAAAGACGTGTTCATGACGAACGCCTGCGTCCTCTGTCACTCCATTCGCGGCACGGACGCGCACGGCCTCGTCGGGCCGGATTTGACGCATGTCGGCAGCCGGAAGGCCATCGCCGCCAACTCGTATCCGAACAGCCGCGGCTATCTCGAAGCGTGGGTTACGCACGCGCAGTCGATGAAACCCGACGCGCAGATGCCGAACGTCACCGCATTCACCGGCGACGACCTGCGGGCGCTCGTCACTTACCTGGAGGGGTTGAAATGAAGGCCACCATCCGCTTGGCCGTCTGCGCGGCGCTCGCCGCCGGGTTCTCGGCCGCATGCAACAAGGTGGAATCGCAGAAGGCATCGGCGGCGGATCCGGCGACGACGCAGGCCGGGAGCGCCGCGGATCAGAGCCGCGGCGCGAAAGAAGGCGCGGCGCCCGCGAGTTGCCGCGACCTGCCGTCCGCCGATGATCTCAGGAAGTGGCTGCGCGAAGCGCCCGCGCAGGGCGAAGCGGGCGGCCTGATGTCGGGCCGCATGGAGTGGGCGTCGATCGTCGACCGCGCGGGTGAAATCTGCGCAACCGCGGTTGCCACCGATGATCCGGCCAGCGCGTGGCCAGGGAGTCAGGCAATTGCGAAAGCCAAGGCCTACACGGCGAATGCGTACAGCACGGATGCGTCGCCGATGTCGACGGCGCGGCTGTACACGCTCACACAGCCGACACATTCGTTGTGGGGTGTCGCGGAACCGAACCCGTTCAGCCCGGACTGCCTCGTGGCGCCCGCCGACATGAACAAGACGAACGGGAAGATCTGCGGCGGCTCCATCGCGTTCGGGGGCGGCGTCCCGCTCTACCGGAACAAGACGCGCGTCGGCGGCCTCGGCGTCAGCGGCGACACCGCGTGCGCCGACCATGAAATCGCGAAACGCATGCGTCACCTCGCGGGCCTGGATCCGGAGAAAGGCGAGTTCGCGGACGACATCACCTTCAGCGCCGTCGACGGACCGTCGGTGTTTTCGCACCCGCTGTGCCCGAACACGTGGAGGAACGGCAAGAAGCTCGGCGACGAAGCGAAGGCGAGCGGGTATTAGGCGCGAGGCGCGAGACGCGAGGCGCGAGGCGGCAGGCGCGACGCCTCACCAGCGATGGGGGCGAGGACGGGCGCCCGCTTCGCGCGGAGGCGGCTCCTCGTCGACATGTCTTTCCGGCCGCCGAGCACGACGCGGGCTGTCCGAGCGGGGGTCCCATCGCAAGACAAGGCGCATCGGCGCGAGGCGCGAGGCGGGGGGCGCCCTTTGCAGGGCGCCTCTTAGGGACGCGGAACCGGGACGCCGGCCAGGTCTTCGCGGACGCGCGTCATCGG
>DATJFQ010000025.1:0-86512 GCA_035495555.1 Vicinamibacterales bacterium | reverse complement strand
GCCGGGGGCGCGGTCCCGGCACGGGTCCCGAACCGGCACAGAATGCGCCGATCGCGTCCGACCTGATGGTCGTGAACGTCGACGGCAGCGGCGCAGCGACGCTCGTGCACGAAGATGCCCCGGTGCAGGGCGTCTCGTGGTCGCCCGACGGCGCGACCGTCGCGTATTCGAGCGGCAGTCCCGGCGAGACCATTCCGCACTATTCGTCGCCTCCCGAGATTGGGGCAAAGATCATCTTCGTGGCGACGGAGCGGGCGCCCGGCGACGCCAAGAGCTACGCCGTTCCCTCAGCCGGCGGGACGCCGCGCGAGCTGGCCGGTGGCGGCGGCCGGGGATTCGGCGGCCGCGGGGGCGGCGGGAACTGGCTCGACGCCACACACACGCTTTCGCTGAGAACCTCTGCGGACAACAAGACGCGCACCTGGGAAGCGATCGACATCACCGGCGGCGCGCCAAAGACGATTCACGAAGAGCACGAGGACAAGTTCTTCAGCGCGGTCAACACGACCGTGTCGTCGATCTCCCCGGACCACAAATGGCTGCTCGTTACCGGGGATTCGACCGGCTGGGATCAGATCTATGTGATGCCGACGTCTGGCGGTGAGCCGGTCCAGATCACGAAGACCCCCGGCGAACACTGGCGGGCCGTCTGGTCGCACGACAGCAAGAAGATCGCGTGGGACGCGAATACGGCCGAAGCGCCGGGCGATCGGCACATTCAGTTCGCGACAATCGGCGACGACCCCGCGCACGCGACGATCACGACAGTGACGTCCGGAAAGGGTGTCGACACGGCGCCGGAATGGTCGCCGGACGATTCGCGGATTCTCTTTCAGCACACGGATTCCCAAAACTCGCCGGACCTCTTCGTCGCCGCCGCGGCGGCGAATGCCAAGTCGACGCGTCTCACGTCGTCGATGCCGGCGGAGATCGATCATTCGATGTTCGTGGCACCCCAGTTCGTGCACTACCCGGGGCCCGACGGCAAGCCGGTACCTGCATGGCTCTTCGTGCCGAAGAACCTGGATCGCACGAAGAAGCATGCGGCCATCGTCTGGATCCACCCCGACGGCGTGAACATGAGCTACGACGGCTTCCATCCGGACCGCAACGAAGGCGTGTATTACGAATTCCACCAGTACCTGCTGCAGAAGGGATACGTGGTGATCGCCCCCGACTATCGCGGCAGCATCGGGTATGGCCGCGACTGGCGCAACGACGTCTACATGGACGTCGGCGGCAAGGATGCCGCCGACGCGCGCATGGCGTACCAGTATCTGAAGACGCTCGGGTACGTGGACCAGGATCGTGTCGGCGTCTGGGGATTGAGCTACGGCGGGTTCTTCACGCTGATCGCCGTGACGAGCGAACCGACCTGGTTCCGCGCTGCAGTCGATGTCGCGGGGCCGGCCGACTACCACCTCTATTACGAGGACCCGTATCACGGCGGCTGGACGACGAGCCGCATCGGGACGCCGGAGGAAAACCCTGAGGTCTACAAGCAGGCGGACCCGCAGTCGCGCATCGACAAACTCCAGCGGCCGTTGATGGTGCTCGCCGGCACGGCCGACGTGAACGTGCCGTTCCTGAATTCGGCGATGCTCATCGACGCCCTGCTCAAGGCCGGCAAGGGCGGCCTCACGACGTTTATGATGTATCCCGGAGAGTTCCATTACTTCGACCGGAGCTTCGTCGTCCGCGACGCGTGGCACCGGGTCGAGGACTTCTTCGGCGAGCATCTGCAGCCGGAAGTCGTGAAATAGAGGAAACATCCTGTTTCGACGCACCGCCGCAGCGTGCGCGCCGCTGCGCGCACTGCTCGTCGCTGGTGAAGTCGCCGACGGCAGCCTTATTGGCGTATACTGTCGTCTAGTGTCCTACGAAACCCAGGTTTTCGGTGAACCCTCCGGGCAGCCTGCTGCGGTTCAGGCCAACGACCTGATCCACGCCATGCTGGACGCCGGGCCGGGCATCAGCGATCTCATCTTTTCACCCGGCCGACCGCCGCAGGTGGAGCGCCACGGCGAACTGACGCCCGTGCCGGTTCCCGGCTGCCCGGTGATGCGGGCGCCGGACACGCTCCATCTCGCGCGTGAACTGATCGGCGGCAACGAGCACGCGCTCCGGACCCTGAAAGAGCAGGGCGCCTGCGATTTTTCCTATTCTTTGCCCGAGCGCACACGATTCCGCGTGAATGTCTTTCGCCAGCGCGGCAGCTTCGCGGTCGTCATGCGCGTCATCGCCTCGCGGATCCCCAGCCTGGGCGATCTCGGGCTGCCGTCGGCGCTCGAAGACGTGGTCGGGCTGAAGAACGGCATCGTGCTCGTGACGGGACCGACCGGCTCCGGCAAATCGTCGACGCTGGCCGCGATGATCGATCGAATCAACGAAACGCGCGCAGAGCACATCCTCACCATCGAAGACCCGATCGAGTTCCTGCACCCGCATAAGAAGGGCACCGTGCACCAGCGCGAGCTGCACAGCGATACGCCCACGTTTGCTGCCGCGCTTCGCGGTGCGCTGCGCCAGGCGCCGAAGGTGATTCTCGTCGGCGAGATGCGCGATCGCGAAACGATCGACATCGCCCTGAGCGCCGCCGAGACGGGGCATCTCGTCTTCTCGACGCTGCACACGATCGACGCTTCGACGACCGTCGACCGCATCGTGGGCGCCTTCGAAGCCAGCGACCAGCACACCATCCGTACGCGTCTCGCGGCATCGTTCCGCTATTTCATCTCACAGCGTCTCGTGCCGAAAATGAACGGCGGACGCATCGCGGTGCTCGAAATCCTCAAGTCGACAATGCGCACGCGCGAGTACATGCAGGCCGGCGACGGGGAGGGCAAGTCGCTGCTCGATGCGATGCGCGACGGCGAGCTGGACGGCATGCAGCACTTCGACGGCGAGCTCGAAAAGCTCGTGCGTGCCGGCGTCATTTCCCTCGCGACGGCCTACGCGCACGCCACCAATCCCGGCAACCTGCGGATCCAGCTCGCCGACGTCCCTGAGGCTGCCGAGTCGTCGGGCGAAGACTCGATGATCATCAGGTTCTGAGCACACCGTCCACCCGTCTTCATCATCACCAGGGAGCTCCGCCCGGCCGCGGGAGGCCCCTCGATCGGCGCGGCACATCCCGGCCGGTCTCCGCTGCTCAGATGAGGCTCATGGATGAGGCACCGTGGTTTGCACGACACTCCTCCATACCATGCGCATTGCTCTGATTGGTCCGCCTTTCATCGAAATACCTCCGTGCCGCTACGGCGGTACGGAGCTATTCATTGCAAACCTTGCCCGCGAATTGTACGCTCGCGGACACGAGGTCACCGTCTATGCCAACGGCGACTCGCGCCTCCCGTGTCCGGTTCGATCGATCTACCCGCATGCCGACTGGCCGCCCGACAATCCCGTGCGGTGTCAGCTCAAGAACGCCGACCACACGGCGTGGGCGATCCGTGACGCTTCGAAAAGTGCCGACATCATCCATCTGAACGACCTCGTCGGGCTGCCGATGACGCGCTTCGTCGACGCGCCCGTCGTGTTGACGATCCACCATCCTCACGAACCGGTCCTCACGGAACAATACGCGCGGTATCCCGACGTTCACTACGTCGCGATTGCCCACTGGCTCGGCGAACTCGAGCCGATGCCCCGAGTGACGGTCATTCCGCACGGCATCCCGGTGAGCGATTACACGTATACGCCTGACAAGGACGACTACGTCGCGTTCCTGGGCCGGATGGCGCCGTGCAAGGGGCCGCACCTGGCAATCGATGCGGCCAGGCGCGCGGGCAGGCGGATCAGGCTCGCCGGCGAGATCCAGCCGGTGTTCCGGGAGTATTGGGACACGGAAGTCGTGCCGCGGCTGCACGATCCCGGCGTCGAGTACATCGGCGAAGCAGACTTCGAGATGAAGAACGCGCTGTTGGCGGGCGCGAGCGCGCTGCTCTTTTCCATCCAGTGGGACGAGCCGTTCGGCCTCGTCATGATCGAGGCGATGGCGTGCGGCACGCCGGTGCTGGCGTTCCCCGGGGGCGCGGTGGCGGAGGTGGTGCAGGACGGCGTGAACGGCTGGATCTGTTCCGACGTCGACGACATGGCCCGCCGAATCGAGCAGCCGCGGATTCCGCCGGAACAGTGCCGGAGTTTTGTCGAGTCGCGCTTCTCGATTGCGACGATGGTGGACGGCTACGTCGATCTCTACGACCGCGCGTTGACGGGCACGCAGGCGGTCCCGAACGGAGCGCATGAATGGACGACGTGATCCAGGTCCAGGATCAGTTCTACATCCTGGCGACCGCATCGAAACCCCTTCAGCGGCACGCGGTGCTGAAGCACGACGACATGTTCGCCGTGTTCGACGAATCCGGCGACGTCGGGGCGCTGGGGTCGGACGAGCAGGGGCTGTACTTCGAAGGTACGCGGTATCTCTCACAGTTCCGCCTCCGGCTCAACGGACAACGCCCGCTGGTCCTGAGCGCGCGCGTCAAACAGGAAAACGAGCTGTTCGGCGCGGACCTGACCAACCCGGATCTGCCGCTCCAGGACGGGCTGCTGCTGGCCCGCGATCTGGTGCACGTCTTTCGCGGGCGCTTTCTCTGGAACGCCACGTGGCACGAACGGATCCGCCTGTGGAACTACAGCCCCGCGTCGGTGCACGTGTCGCTCGCGTTCGATATCGAGGCGGACTTCGCCGACATCTTCGAAGTGCGAGGCACCAAGCGGGAGCGCCATGGAACGCGCCTCGAACCTGCCGTGTCGGGCCGCGAAATCCGATTCACGTACCGGGGGCTCGACGGCCAGGTGCGAAAGACGACGCTGGAGTGGAGCGAGACCCCGAACGCGACTTCGGCGCGGATGATTCGATTCGACTATGACCTGGAGCCGCGCGGATCCGCGCTGCTCTCGCTGGCGATCCGGTGCGAGCGCGAGGCGACGGAGACCCCGGTGCTGGCGTATGAGGCCGCGGAGAAGGACGCGTCGACCGCGCTGGCCGGCCAGCAGGCGGAGTACGCGGTCGTCGAGTCGTCCAGCGAGCGATTCGACGAGTGGCTGTTGCGCTCCGCGGCGGACATGCGCATGCTCGTGTCGCACACGGCGCACGGCAAGTACCCCTACGCCGGCGTTCCGTGGTTCAGCACACCGTTCGGGCGCGACGGCATCATCACCGCGCTGCAGATGCTCTGGATCAATCCGGGGATCGCGAAAGGCGTGCTGTCGTATCTCGCGGCGACGCAGGCTGACCGCGTCGACGACGCGCGCGACGCCGAGCCCGGAAAGATCCTCCACGAAACACGGAGCAGTGAGATGGCGAACCTTGGCGAGGTGCCGTTCGGCTGCTACTACGGCAGCATCGACGCCACCCCGCTCTTCGTGATTCTCGCCGGCGCGTATTTCGATCGGACGGACGACCGCGATTTTCTCGCGGGATTGTGGCCGCACGTCGAGCGGGCGCTCGGCTGGATCGATCGCTACGGCGATCGCGATGGCGACGGCTTCGTCGAGTATGCGAGGCAGTCACCGACGGGCCTCGTGCAGCAGGGGTGGAAAGATTCGCAGGATTCGATCTTCCACGCCGACGGCTCCCTTGCCGAGCCGCCGATCGCGCTGTGCGAAGTGCAGGCGTATGTGTTCGACGCGCGGCGGCGCGCCGCGGCGCTGGCGGAGGTGCTCGGCAAACACGACTACGCGGACACGCTTCGACGCCAGGCGGATCGCCTCCGGATCGCGTTCGAAGATCGGTTCTGGTGCGAAGAGGAGTCGACGTACGCGATCGCGCTCGACGGCCACAAGCAACCGTGCCGCGTCCGAAGCTCCAACGCGGGCCACTGCCTCTTTGGCGGCATCGCGTCGCCGGCGCGTGCGCGGCGCGTCGCGGAACAGCTCGTCGGCCCCGAGATGTTTTCGGGGTGGGGCATTCGCACGATCGCGCCCACCGAAGCCCGCTACAACCCGATGTCGTACCACAACGGATCCGTGTGGCCGCACGACAACGGCATCATTGCCGCCGGCCTCGGCGCATACGGCTTCGACGATCTGCTCGAGCGGCCGTTCAGGGGCCTCTTCGATGCGAGCGCCTTCGTGGAGGGGCACCGGCTCCCGGAACTCTTCTGCGGGTTCCATCGCCGGACGGGTGAAGGTCCCACGTCGTACCCCGTCGCCTGCTCGCCGCAGGCCTGGGCCGCCGGCGTCGTCTTTCAGTTCCTTCAATCGTGCCTGCATTTTTCGATCGACGCGGAGGGGAAACGCCTGTGCGTGAACCGCGCGACGCTGCCGTCGTTTCTCAACTACGTTCGTGTCCGCAATCTCGACCTCCCGTTCGGGAACGTCGATTTGCTCTTCGAACGGCACCCGCGCGACACCGGGGTCACCGTGCTCCGCAAGACCGGTGATTTCGCCATCGCGGTGCTGAAGTGATGCACCTGTTGCGACGGAGGACATCCCGAGCCGCATCGTGACCACGGCGGTCGGGGTGCCGAGATCGCGCCAGCGCGTTCGTCCGATCAGGTCAGCGGGATCGCCTTCGCGTTCTCGGCGAGCCAGGCGTCGAACGACTTCAGAGCGGGGTTGAGCGATCGGGCGACGCCGACGCTCCGCGACTCTTCGAAGTGACGGTGACAGTCGCGGTAGAACTGAAACATGTTCCCCATCTCGTCGGCGCCCGGGAACCCGAACCCTCGATACGCGTCAGGGGAGACGTCGTTGTAACGCACGGTCACCCCGAGCGCCCGCGACATCGACGCGGCCATGTCGCTGCCGGTGAGCAGTTCGCCGGCGATGCCGACGGTCTTTCCAATCAAGTCGGGGCGGTTGAAGATGCCGTACGCGCATTTGCCGATGTCTTCGGACGCGATGCCCGCCAGCTTTTCGTTGCCCATCGGCATGGTAAACGCGTAGGTGCCGTCCGGCATGGGCTTCGGACCGGCGCCAAAATGCACGAAGTTGTCCCAGTAGAACGTGGTCAGCAGGAACGTCGTCGGCACTGCGTTGTCGGTGAAGAAGCGATCGGCTTCGGCCTTGGCGTCGAAATGGGGAATCTTGTATTTCCCCTGCAGCGTCGGCATCCGCTGGTCCGTCAGCGGAATGAACTGCCGTGAATCGTCGAGGGTGGACCAGATCGCGTGCCGAATGCCGGCCGTCCTGGCCGCGCGAGCCATGTTGGCCGCTTCCGTCAGTTCGCGTTCAGCGGACATGTGCTGCCAGAAGAACGTGACGCAGAACGCGCCGTATGCGCCTTCGAACGCGCGGGCGAGACTCGCCTCGTCGTTCACGTCGGCGGCGACGACGTCGGCGCCGGCATCCGCAAGCGCCCGCGCCTTCTCCGATGCGGCATCTCTCGTCAGCGCGCGCGCGGTGAAGCCGCCGTTCGTGTCGTTCAGAATCGCGCGGGCCAGACCACCGCCCTGCGCCCCTGTTGCTCCAACGATTGCAATGATCTTCTTTTCCGGCATGTGTGCTCCTGCTGCTCCTGAACACGATACCCTGAAGCGATGGACAGACTATGGATGTGGGTCGGATTCAACGCGGCCGTGCTCGCCGTCCTTGCGCTCGATCTCGGTGTCTTTCATCGAACCTCCCACCGCGTATCCCTGCGGGAAGCTGCGGCCTGGAGCACGATCTGGGTGGCGCTGTCGCTCGCGTTCGGCTATTGGGTCTCCGTGTTCATGGGCCGCCCTGCCGGGTTCCAGTTCCTGACCGGGTACCTGATCGAGAAAGCGCTGTCGGTCGACAACATCTTCGTCTTCGTCCTGATTTTTTCGTACTTCCGCGTGGCGGACGAGTACCAGCATCGGGTGCTGTTCTGGGGGATCCTGAGTGCGCTGGTGATGCGCGGCGCGATGATCGCGGGCGGCGCCTACCTCATCGAGCGATTCCACTGGATCATGTATGTGTTCGGCGCCTTTCTCGCCTTTACCGGCATACGCCTCGCGACGCGGAAGGGCCACGAGGTGCATCCCGACAAGAACCCGATGCTGCGCCTGGTCCGCCGGGCGATACCGGTGACGTCCGAATATTACGGTCCGCGTTTTTTCGTGCGCCTGACGCCCGCGGGCACCGCCGCGCCTCGCCTGACGGCGACGCCGCTATTCGTCGTGCTGGTCCTCGTCGAAAGCACGGACCTCCTGTTCGCGCTGGATTCGATCCCCGCCATCTTCGCGGTCACGACCGATCCCTTCATTGTCTACACGTCGAACGTGTGCGCGATCCTTGGTCTGCGTTCGCTGTATTTCCTGCTCGCCGGCGTCGTCGAGAAGTTCCATTACCTTCAGCTCGGGCTGTCGGTCGTGCTGGTGTTCGTCGGCGCGAAGATGCTGCTGGCGGACATCTACGATGTGCCGATTGCGGCGTCGCTGGCCATCATTGCCGCAGTGCTGGCCTGCGCGGTCGCCGGGTCGTTGCTGTTTCCACAACAAAGCGAGCGAGACTGACCTGTAATTGGCGTCTGGCCGTGCCACCGCGTCGGGTCAGATCGACTGCCGTGCGGTGCGGAGGGCCGCTTCCGTGTGCTCGAGGGCCGTTCTGGTCTCGTCCGCGACCGCCTCAGCCTGGCCGATGGCGTCCTTGAGCTTCGAGCGGCCCGCCTGGATGCCGCGGTAAGCGTAGACTCCGGCGGCCGCAAGTGCACTCAGCGAAATGGTCCATTTGAGAAAGCGTTTCATGCAGCTTGCCTCTTCATACGGCGTACCGTCATTCGCGAATCAAAGGGGTCACCTTACGTATTTGATCGATCGCCGGAGCGGGCCGCGGCCACCAGGGCACGTGCCGCCCACAGCGAGAGCTCCTCACCCTCGCTGCTGCTCAATCCGCACACGTCGCGCTGGACGATCAATGCTTCCCAACCCACGACCATCGCGAGCGCGTTCACCAGACGCTGGAATTTCACTTTTCCGAGTTCATTCCGCAGAGGCTCGACGGCGGCTTCTATCCACTCGATGCGGCGATACCCGCGGCGCGGCATGCCCGCTGCGCCGGGCTCGGCCGATCCTGACTCGACCGTCAGGCGGATCAGGGCGCGGCCGAGCCTCTCCACCTCTGGCGTCACCGTGTTCAACGCGCGCACGATCGCGTCGACTCTGCTTTGGACGTCCGTCGACTCGCGCTCGAGCGCGCTCGCCACAGACCGCTGGCTGAGCGCGCCGACGGTCGCATCGATGAGCAGCTGATCAAACGTCGGAAAGTACATGTAGACGGTGCGGCGCGAGACATCGGCCGCGGCAGCGACATCGTTGACGGATGGCGTCTTTCCAGCGGCGATGAGCGCGATTGTCGCCTCGACGATTGCTTTGCGCGTACGCCGGCGCTGCGCACCCCGCGCCCCACTGGCATCTGGCGGCCGTTCGCGTGGGTGTGCAGAACGTTTGACAGCCATTCTCCGTCTGAAGTATACAACAATGCAGTTATTGCACGCATGTGCAGTTAAGGAGAATCTATCTATGACGACAAAGACGGCCGCCGACGCGCATTTCCTGCGCCCGGGTGAAGGGGACGCGACCTGGTTCATCACGAACCGGATGACCATGAAGGCCACGGCCGGGATGACGAACGGCGCCTTCGGGCTCGTGGAATCGCTGATCGCCCCAGGGTTTTCGCCGCCGATGCACGTTCATCATCGCGAGGACGAGTCCTTCTATGTGCTGGAGGGAACGGTCAGGATGCAGTGCGGGGACCGGACGTTCGAAGCGAAGGCCGGCGCATTCGTGTTCCTGCCGCGGGGCGTTCCGCACAGCTTCGTGGTCGAGGGGGACACCCCGGCGCGCATGCTGACGTTGATGACGCCAGGCGGCGGCGAAGCGTTTTTCCAGCAAGCGGGCCGTCCAGCGGAGCGCGAGGGACTGCCGCCGGCGGCGCCGCCGGACATCGCCGCGCTCAAACGCGTCGGGGCGATCTTCGAATCCGAGATCGTCGGGCCGCCGTTGGTTCCCGCACGGCCGACAGCCGTGTGACGGCTTCGCGCGTTCTCCGCCCCGCGGCGCGGCTCGCGCTACAATGCGCCGCATGAAAGGCTTCGTCGCCGGCATCATCTTCACGGTCTTTGCGATCGCCGTCTGCGTATTTGCCGTGTCTCATCTCGGCTTGTATCCAATCGGCGCCGACAATCCGCCGAGCGGACTCGAACGCTCGCTGGCGATGCGCGCGCTCGACGTCTATGCCGACAAACACAAGCCGGAGATGGAGAACCCGGTCGAGGCAACAGCTGCGAATCTGACGGGCGGCGCCAGGCTCTATGAGCAGCACTGCGCCCTTTGCCACGGCGGCGCGCGATCCAGGATCAGCCCGCTCCGGGACCGCTTCAATCCTCCAGTCCCGCAATTGATTGCGCAGGTACCGGAAGACGAGGACGCGTGGGTCTTCTGGGTGACGAAGCACGGCGCGCGCATGACCGGCATGCCGTCGTGGGACGGCATCCTGTCGGACGAACAGATCTGGACGGTCGTCGCCTTCATCAAGCACAGCGACAAGCTGCCGCCTGAGGTGGACGCGGCCTGGAAGCGCATGGCCACCCCTTAGTGCATCGCTGAAGGAGCCACTTCATCAGTCCCCGGCAATGTCACCGTGAACGTCGAGCCCGCACGGGCGACGCTCCGCACGTCGAGGCGGCCGCCATGTGCGACGACGATGCGGCGGGAGATCGACAGGCCAAGACCGATTCCAGGAATCCCGTGCGTCGCGTGCACGGCGCGGCGGAACGGCTCGAAGATGTGCGGGAGGTCTTCCGCCTCGATGCCGACGCCGCGGTCTTCGACTTCGATCACGGCATCGCGGCCCTCATAAAACACGCGGACGTTCACGACGTCGCCGTTCGGCGAATACTTCAATCCGTTGCTCACGAGATTCGTGACCACCTGCTGAATTCTCGCCCCGTCGACCGCTGCCCACACCGGTGTCGAAGGCACGTCGAGCTCGATGCGAGAGACGCCATCCTCGCAGAAGGAATCCGCCACCGTCGCCACGATCGTTCGAAGATCAGAGCGGCCGCGTTCGAGGCGCAGATTGCCCGCTTCAATGCGGACGGCGTCCAGCAGATCGAGGGTGATCCGCTCGAGCTGCTCGATCTGCCGGCCGATCACGCGCGAGACTCGGGCAGCCTGCGCAGAGTCCGGCTGACGCGCGAGCTGGCCGGACGCCAGCTTGAGCGGCGTCATGGGATTGCGGAGTTCGTGCACGATTGCCGCGATGAAGGTCAGCTGCCGCTGCCGCTGCGCATCGAGCCGATCCCGCATCTCGTTGAATGCCCGGGCAATGCTGCGCACCTCCCACGGGCCGTCCTCCGGCGCCCGCGCGTCGTTCGACCCGGTCGACGCCGCGATGGCGTGCCGCAGGCGGAACAGCGGTCGAAACGCCCCCGCTTCGAGCCAGGCCAGTGACGCGGCCGTGCCGAGAACGATCATCAGCGCGACGACCAGCGCGGCGATGTCGCTCCGGCGGTTCCATCGCGCCGCATCGCCCGTCGCCGTGTCCGCCTGCGCGATGTTGAACGCGGCGAGATCGCCGAGGCCCTGCAGCGCGATGGCCAGGCGCGAGCGGGCCACACTCGGGGTGGGCGACCCCAGATAACTCTCGACTTCCGCGCGGGCTGTGGCCACCAGCTCGCGTTCGTGCGCGCTTTCCGCCGCGGCAGCGGCCGCTTCGAACTGACCGTGCAGCAGCGCGTCGATGTCGGCGCGGTCGTCTGTCGACACGCGTCCCGGCGGGACGCCCTGGTCGGCGAGATTCAGCGCGTAGCGCAGCAGGGAGACTTCGAGCGAGTCCGCGATGCGAATGCCTTCCGCCGCCCCGCTCAACGTCTGCGTCTCGGCGTCGATCCGGCTGGTGAAGAGAATCAGGCACAGTGCGGCGGCGGCGGCGATGACCGCGAGCCCGACCATCACAATCGCGAGCGCGCCGCGAATGCTCATGCTTATTAATTTACGATCCTCGATCCATAATTGCGCGTTCGTGACTGTTCTGGTCTTCACGACGGTCGTCGCGCTCGGGGCGTGCGGCGCGGGTCTGCTGGGCGCGCTGACCGGACTTGGAGGTGGCGTCGTCATCGTGCCGCTGCTGGTGGGGCTGCTCGGCGTTGATATTCACTACGCCATGGGCGCCTCGCTCGTTTCGGTCATCGCCACCTCGTCCGGTGCGGCGGCGGCATACGTCCGTGAAGGCTACTCCAACGTACGCCTCGGCATGCTGCTCGAGGTTGGGACGACGATCGGGGCACTCTGCGGGGCGACGCTGGCGGCGCACGTTCCCGCCAGCGGGCTCGCGATCGTGTTCGGCTGCGTGCTGCTGTATTCCGCGTACCTCTCGCGTCCGCATCCGATGTCGGACGTGCACCCGACGAAACCCGATCGCATCGCGAGGGCGCTGCAGCTGGATTCGACGTTCCCGACGCCGGCCGGGCCGGTGGCATATCACGTCGCGAGGGTCCCGGCGGGTTTTGCGCTGATGTATGGGGCCGGTGTGCTGTCCGGGCTCCTCGGGATCGGCTCAGGTGCCGTGAAGGTGCTCGCGCTCGACCGCGCCATGCAGCTCCCGTTCAAGGTGTCGACGACGACCAGTAACTTCATGATTGGCGTCACCGCGGCCGCGAGCGCCGGTGTATACCTGCACCGGGGATTCATCGACCCTGCGCTCGCGATGCCGGTCGTGCTCGGCGTCCTCCTCGGGTCGACGATTGGGGCGCGTGTGCTGGCGAAGGCCAAAACCGCCCGCCTGCGGACGCTGTTCGCATTCGTCATCGTCGCGCTGGCGATCGAGATGCTCTACAACGGGTTCACCGGGCGGGTCGGCGGCTGATGCAGGTCGCGGAACGTGATCATGAGGCGTTCGAGGTCCTCCTCGGGCACGTGCTGCGCGCCGGTGTCGTTCTTGCCGCGATCGTCGTGGCGGCTGGAGGCGCGATCTTCCTGGCGAGACACGCTGGCGAGTCGCCGGCCTACAGCACGTTTCGCGGCGAACCAGGCGACCTGCGATCGATCGCCGGCATTGTGTCCGAAGCGCGCACGCTCAGCGGGCGTGGCGTCATCCAGCTCGGGCTCCTGCTGCTCATTGCCACACCCATCGCGAGAGTGTTCTTCGCGCTGGTCGGGTTTGGCCGCGAGAAGAACTGGATGTACGTCGGCATCAGCGCGATCGTGCTCGCGCTGCTCGCCTACAGTCTCGCTGGCGGCTAGCCGGCCGCAAGGCCTGCGCTGTCTGGACACGGCAGCGGCCGCCGCGTGCGGGCATTGAGCCGTCCTGTGCCGGCTACTCGGCGAATTGCTGCAGCCGCTCCGGCTCTTCTCCCAGCCACTCCGGATGCTGCGCCGTGCCGTCGAAGAGGGACGACGTCTTGAACAGCTCGAACCCGCCGTGGCGCGCAGCGCCTGCCGTTCGCGCGAGCAGTGCGGCGATTTCGTTGTCGGTCATCGGCGTGAAGGTCCGGGCTACTTCGCACGCCTGCTCGACTATCTCCATCGCATCCATGCCGGTAATGACGACCGAGGTCGGCAGCGTCAACGCGTACCGCAAGCACTCGGTCGCGCTGACGGTCTTCGATCGAAGGATGACGCCGTTGGCCAGCGGCTTCATTCCAAGCACGCCGATGCCCTCGGCAACGAGACGCGGCAGCACCATCCGGCCGAAGCTGCGATAGTGCGCATCCATGACGTTCAGCGGCATCTGTACGGTGTCGAAGGCGAACCCGTGCTCGCGTGCGACATCCAGCGTGTGCAGGTGCACATGCGGGTCCTTGTGGCCGGTGAACCCGATGAACCGGAGCTTGCCGGCCTGGCGCGCCTCGAGCAACGCGTGGTGGGCCCCTTCCTCATCGAAGATGCGATGCGGATCTTCGAATCGAATCACTTCGTGGTGCTGGACGAGATCGATGCAGTCGGTGCGGAGGCGGCGCAGGGATTCGTCGAGCTGGCGAGCCGCCTCTTTCCGGGTGCGCCCGTCGATCTTCGTCATCAGGAAGACATGCTGCCGCCGTCCGTCCGACAACGCTTCCCCCAGCCGCCGCTCGCTCTCGCCGTCGTTGTAGTCCCATGAATTGTCGAAAAAGGTCACGCCATGGTCGTACGCGGCGTGCACGATCCGGATCGCCAGGTCCTTCGTGACCTTCGGCAGCGAGAGGTGCCACCCTCCGACACCGATTGCCGACACGTCCGCGCCTGTACGGCCGAGTGTGCGCCGTGGAAGAGCTGAAGCCATGCGTGGGGTGTTCCAATCGGCGTACCACGTCGGCGGGCTGAGCTTGTAAGGCACCTTTCGCGGCGGCAGAATCTCCCGTAAAATGACGGTCCCCATGGCGGACGGGCGGGCGCCTTTTCGATCGATCGCATTGCTGTTCGTTGCGCTCTCGCTCGTTCCGCTCATCCTCTTTTCCTCCTTCCTGGTACGGCGCGTCGTCGCATCGGAGCGTGCGTCCGCCGAACGGCTCCTGCTGCAGGGCGCGCGTCTGCAATCGGAAGCGATCGAGCGGGAACTCTCGGCGTCTGTTCGCGCGCTCAGTGCGCTCGCTGAATCGCCGCTGCTGACCGCAAGCGACCTGCGGGGGTTCTACGACGAAGGCCGCCAGGTGGCCGGCACGCAAAGCAACTGGTATTACGTTCAGGTGCTCGATGCGTCCGGGCACGCGCTGATGAACACGCGCGAGACGTGGGGTGCGCCGCTGCCGGAGCCGGTCGATCCGGACAGCATCCACGAACTCATCACCACCCGGAAACCGGTGATCGGCACGCTCAAACGCGATACGAGAGGAACATTTGCGTTCGCGATCCGCGTTCCCGTGTTCCGCGATGGCGGGATTCGGTACGTGCTCTCGGCGGCCGTTCGGCCGGAAGCGCTGACCGCCATTCTGCAGCGCGAGTTCCACCCGCACGATGAATGGACCCGCGCGCTCTTTGATGCGGCCGGGACCATCGTGGCGCGCACGCGGAGCCCGGACGGTTTTGTCGGCCGTCCGGCAAAGCCGCAGATCCTGCAGGTCTTTGCCACCCAGCCTGAGGGCATCGCCGCCGACACCACGATCGACGGAGAGCCGGTGTACGTCGCGTTCAGCCGCGGGTATACGTGGGGCTGGAGAACGTCCACTGTCGTTCCACGTCGTGTGCTCGATGCGCCCTCGCGTCAGTCGGAGCGCGCGCTGGCCACGATGAGCGCCCTCACGGTTGCGCTGAGCGGGTTCGTCGCGTGGGGTTTCGCCGGGCGCGTCTCGCGCGATCTGCGGAGGACGACCGCCGCCGCCGCACGCCTCTCACGCGGCGACACCGCGCTGTCGGCGAGCCGGTCACGCGTGGCCGAGATCGCAGAGCTGGACGGCGCGCTGAACCAGTCGGCGGTCCTCCTTGCGGAGCGCGGCCGCGAACGCGAGCAGCTTCTGGCCGAGGCGACCGATGCTCGAGCCGTGGCCGAAGCGTCGGCGCGCGCGAAGGACGAGTTCCTCGCCATGCTCGGCCACGAGCTGCGCAATCCGCTGTCGCCGATCGTCACGGCGCTCCACCTGCTCCGCATGCGGAAGCCGGACGTCGAACGCGAGTACGCCGTCATCGAGCGTCAGGTGCACCATCTCACCGGCCTGGTCGACGATCTCCTCGACGTATCCCGTATCACGCGGGGAAAGATCCAGTTGAAACGGCAGACGTTCGAGCTGCGCGAGGTGGTCGATCAGGCGGTCGAGATGTCGGCGCCGCTCCTGGAGCAGCGCGAGCAGACGCTCCACGTGGACGCTCCTGCTGCCGGATGCGCGGTGGTCGGGGATCGGGCGCGGCTCGCGCAGGTCGTCAGCAATCTGCTGGTGAACGCGTCCAAGTACACGCCTCCGTCCGGATCGGTCTGGGTGACGGTGAGCCACGAGGCCGGCGACGTCGTCCTCCGCGTGCGAGACACGGGGCGCGGCCTCTCGATGGACCTGCTGCCTCGCGTGTTCGATTTGTTCGTGCAGGGCCCACGCGCGATCGATCGCCAGGAAGGCGGCCTTGGCCTTGGTTTGACGCTGGTGAAGCAGCTCGTGCAGCTCCACGGCGGTTCCGTGCGCGCCGACAGCGCCGGACCCGATCAGGGCAGCACGTTTACCGTCCGTCTGCCGGTCGCCGCCGTCGCGCCGCAGCGGCAGTCAGGTGAATCGCACCCCGCAAACAGCGGGCGTTCGCTCCGCGTGCTGATCGTGGACGACAACGCAGACGCCCTCGAGATGCTCTCGACACTCGTCAGCACCTGGGGCCATCAGGTCATGGCGCTCGCCGATACGTCGGCGGCGCTCGACCGCGGCGTTGCATTCAACCCGGACGTCGCGCTGCTCGATATCGGCCTTCCCGTCATGGATGGATACGAACTCGCGGCGGCGCTCCGCGTTCGCTTATACCCGTCGCGGCCGCTGTTCATTGCCGTGACCGGCTACGGTCAAAGCCACGACGCCGCACGGAGCCTGAGCGAAGGCTTCGCCGCGCATCTCGTCAAGCCGATTGATGCGGATCAGCTCGAACGTGCGCTTGCCGGAGAACTGGAATCCGCTGTCTGAGCCAGTAGCCAGTAGCCAGTAGCCAGTAGCCAGTGGCCAGTGGCCAGTGGCCAGTCGCCAGTCGCCAGTTTGGCAGTGGAGAGTCATCACACCGGAGCCGCCGTCTGGCCGACCGGCAGACGCACGGTAAACGTCGATCCTCTACCCTCTCCCCCGCTGAACGCCGCCACGTGGCCGCCGTGCAGCTCCGCGAGGTGACGGACGATCGCGAGGCCGATGCCCAGCCCGCCGTATTCGCGCGTGTGCGCGCCATCCTGCTGACGGAACCGGTCGAACGCATACGGCAGGAACGCCGGCGCGATGCCGATGCCGGTGTCCGTCACGTTGATCGCGATCATGTCGCCCTCGCGCATCGCAGTAACGTCCACCTGCCCGCCTTCGGGCGTGAACTTGATCGCGTTGGTCAGCAGGTTCCACGTCACCTGCTGCATCCGCCCCGGATCGCAGACGAGCGACAGGTCGTCGGGATCGACACGCGACGTGATGGTGATGCGGCGCGCCTCTGCTGCATGACGTACGGACTCGAGCGCGCCTTCGACCACGCTCCGTACCGTGACGCGCTTCGACTCCAGCCGCAGCTTGCCCGTGATGATCCGTGAGATGTCGAGCAGATCTTCGATCAGTTGCAGCTGGATTCGCGAATTCCGCTCGATGATTTCAACGGCACGCTGCGCGGTGCCTTCGTCGAGCTGCCCGGCCGCGAGCAGCCGCGCCCATCCGAGGATGGCGTTCAACGGGGTGCGGAGTTCGTGAGAGAGCGTCGCGAGGAACTCGTCCTTCGCGCGGTTGGCAGCCTGTGCTTCCTCCCGGGCCTGCTGCTCGCGCTCGAGGAGGTCCTCCCGCTCCCGTTCCGCCCGGTGAATCGCGATCGCGTAGCGGATTGACCGCTCGAGCCGATCTGCGGTCAGCTTCGACTTGTTCAGATAATCCGCGGCGCCGGCCTTCATCGCGGCGACCGCGACCTCCTCGTCGCCCTGCCCGGTGAGGCAGACGACGGGCACCCGCACTCCGGCATTGCCCAGCATCGTCAACACGTCGACTCCGGTTGCGCCTGGGAGCCGATAATCGAGCAGGATGCAGTCGTACTGCCTCGCTTGAACGGCTTCGAGCGCCGCTTCGGCGGTCAGTCGCTCGTCGACGTCTGCGTCCAGACGCGCCCGCCGCAGCGCGCGCCGGACGGCCATCCGATCGAGTTCGTCGTCGTCGACGACGAGAAGCGTGAGTGGCATGCCGGTCAGGGCAGTTCGACGAGCGTCCAGTACTTGTTGAGCGTGGCCATGACCTCCACGAAGTTGACGAACGTGACCGGCTTCAACAGGTAGCCGGCGACGTTCAGGTTGTAGGCTTCAACCTTGTCGCGTTCGTCGTTGGATGTGGTCAGGACGACCACCGGCGTCGAGTGGAGGGCGGAATCGCTGCGGAGTTCGCGCAGGAACTCGATGCCGTTCATCCGCGGCATGTTGAGATCGAGCAGGATAATGCGACGCGATCGCGGGACCCGGCCGTCGCGCAGCATCGCGAGCGCTTCGAGACCGTCGGACGCCACGAAGAACGGGTTGGAAATCCGGTTGCGGTCGAACGCGCGCCGCACGTTCATCACATCGACCTGGTCGTCTTCGACGAGCAGGATGTTCAACGCTTTTTCGTCTAGCACGATTCGTCCGCTCCTGTCCGCCTGGGCCACCACACACTGAAGGTCGCGCCTCGGCCGGGCGCCGAGTCGACAGCGACCCGGCCGCCCTGCGCGTCGACGAGTTTCTTCACCAGCGAAAGACCGATGCCCGTGCCTTCGACTTCGTCGCGCGGGTGGAGAGTCTGGAAAATGCCCCAGATGCGATCGTGAAACTCCGGGGCGATGCCGGGTCCGTTGTCTGTGACGCGCAACTCCCAGAAGTCTCCCGCGTCGTGCGCGGAGACCCCGACCTCCACCCCGTCCCCCCCGTGCTTGAGGGCGTTCCCGATGAGGTTTTGCAGCACCTGCTGCAGCGGCAGGCGTTCACCGTGGATGACGGGCAGCTCCGAGGCGATCGTCACCCGGCCGTGATCCGGGGCGAGCAGATCGACGACGTCGCGGACGAGCGCGGCGAGATCGATGTCGGTCGGCGGTTCATGGGTCCGTCCGGCGCGCGAATACTGCAGCACGCCGTCGATGAGCGACTCCATCCGATTCATCCGGTTCCGCATCAACTGCAGCATCTCGCGTGATTCGTCCGTAAGCTTGCCGGAAAGGTCCTCTTCGATCCACTGCGCCAGGTTCGCGATGCCGCGCAGCGGCGCGCGAAGGTCATGGGACGCGGCGTACGCGAACGCATCGAGCTCGCGGTTGCTGCGCTCGAGCCGCCCCGCCAGCCGCGCCAGCTCCTCGGCGCGGCGCCGATACCGCGCCTCGCTCTCCTCGAACGCGTCGCGCAGCTCGCGCTCGCGCGCGCGCGCGGCCACGTGATCGCTGATGTCGACCGCGTGAATCATGACGCCTTCGACGGCCCCGGTTTCGTCCGCGAGCGGTTCATAGACGAAATCGAAGTACGCCGTGTCCTCGTTGACGCCGTCGCCATCGCGATCGACAGGGGTCGGAATCTCGGTTCCGACCCGCCGTTCCCCTGTCGCGTACGCCTCGTCGAGCAGGGCAACGAGATCCGGCCGGCTCGCGGGAAGCGCGATGCGCAGCGGGAGTCCCACGAGGGGGAGGCCGCGCGTGGCCTCGCGAAAGCGATCGTTCACGAAATCGAATACGTGCGTCGGCCCATGGACGACCGCGATCATGGCGGGCGCGGCATTCAGCAGGCGGTAGAAGCGTTCGCGCTCGCGCTGTGCCCGTGCCCGCGCGAGCTGTTCGCGAAACAGTTCGCGCGCGCCCTGCTCGGCGACGACACGGTCCGTGACATCCTGCGCCGTCCCGCGCAGCCGAATCGGATGACCCGCGTCGTTCGCGATGACCTCGCCCCGACCGTGAATCCAGCGCTGCTCGCCGTCTGGCAGCACGATGCGGTGGTCGACGTTGTACGAACCGCCGCTCTGCAGCGCGTGCGCGATGACGTCCTGCATCCGCGTACGGTCGTCCGGGTGCACCCGATCGAGGTAGTCCGCGTACGAGAATGGCGCCGACGGATCGAGCCGCCACAGGCGGAACATCTCGTCGGACCACTCGACGCGGTCCGCCTCGAGGTCCCATTCCCACGACCCGACGTGCGCGATCTGCTGCGATTCACGGAAGTGCCGCTCGCGCCGTTTCAGCGTCTCGAGCAGCGTTTCTCCCGCATTTGCAGACTCGGATGCCTCTGCCATCTGATCGATCCTGTCGAAACCGCGCGCGCCTGACAAGCCCGGCAATGGACGCTTACCGGTCGAAGGATGCGCGCACCCGGGCGGGCTCGATCACCAGCAGCGACAGGAGCAGCAGCAGCGCCGTCACGATGAGGTACACCGCTGTAAAGAGGTGCGTCGCGACGAGCACGGTGCAGCCCGCGGCAATCGCGGCGATCAGGACGGCCTCGGCAGCGAACGCGCCCCGCAGCGATCGTTGACGGACCTCCCGAAGGAGTGCCGGGTGGACGAGCGACGTGAACCACACGTGCAGGCGAAGCGTCACTGAAATCGTCGCGGCGATGAGGACGACGACGAACGTCGCCGAGCCCCACGAGCCGAACCATGCGTGTTTGAAGCCGATGACGATGACGGCTGCAATCGTGAGGATGGCGACGGCAACCTGATGGAATTGCCACCACCAGACCGCGTCCCCAGCCGCTGCCGCGCGTGTCGTGTCGGCGTGGCCCGAGCCGCGCACCCCGCGGAGCGCCGCAACGATCTCACCCGCGGACTGATATCGTTCCAGCGGATTGGCCCGCAGGCATCGCCGAACGAGTGGCCCGAGCGCCGCCGGCTGCACCTCGAGCGCCAAGGGTGCGTCGGCGACGACGCGTTCGAGCAGCGACGCGGAATCGCCCTGCCCGAACGGATGCCGCCCCGACGCCAGCTCGAACGCCATGACCCCGAACGCGAACACATCGGCGCGGGCATCCACCGCTTGTCCACGAAGCTGTTCGGGCGCCATGTAGCCGGGCGTCCCGAGGAACACGCCTGCCGCGGTCAGCCCCGGCGTCGCCGGCGCAAGGGGACGAGCGAGTCCGAAGTCGACGATCTTGATCCGCCCGCTCCGGTCGCGCAGCACGTTCTCGGGCTTCAGATCGCGGTGCACGATGCCGCGGCTGTGCGCCGCGTGCAGCGCATCAGCAATCTGCGCGAGCGTGTCGATGAGCATCGCCTCCGGCAGCGGACCCGCGGCAAGCTCCTCACGAAGTGTGGGCCCGCGCACCAGCTCCGACGCGATGAAAACGTGCCCGTCGATCTCGTCGAGTGCGTAAACGGTCGCGATTCCAGGATGCGTCAGGACGGCGGCGGCGCGCGCCTCTCGCGCCAGCCGTTCGCGAGCCACTCGATCTCCGCTGATACTGGGCGGCAGTGCTTTCAGCGCGACGAGCCGTTCGAGCCGCGTGTCCTCGGCAGCGTAGACGACGCCCATGCCGCCACGGCCGAGGACGCCCCGTATCCGATACGGGCCGAGTTGCCGGCCGCTCAGCGGCGCTTCATCGTCTCCGAGGAGATCCGGGCGATCCGACCAGACGGGCGACTGCAGAAACGTACCCGCGCGATCCTGAGCGGCCAGCAGCGATCGGACTTCCGCCGCAAGCGCCGGGTCCGTGTCCTCGCGGCGTGCCAACTCGGCGTCGCGCTCGGTGGGCGGTAGCGCGGACAGCGCGTCGAAGAGCGCCGCCACGCGCCCCCAGTCGCTCACACGCCCAGCTCTCTCGCGAGCCACGCGCGCGCGAGCGCCCAGTGACGTTTCACCGTGGCAGGGGAGACGTCCATCGCTTCGGCCGTCTCTTCGATCGAGAGGCCGCCGAAGTAGCGCAGTTCGACGATGCGTGCCTGGTCGGCGTCCATGGCGGCGAGCCGATCCAGCGCGGCATCGATCGCGATCACATCGAGCGATGGGCCGTCGACGCGCGCGGGCAGCTGCTCGTCGAACGTGATTCGCGGCTGCCCCCCGCCGCGCTTCTGCGCATCACGCGCGCGGGCGCGCTCGATGAGGATCTGCCGCATGACGTGCGCGGCGATCGCGGCAAAGTGCGCGCGATTCTGCCAGCGGTCTGGGCGATCCTTCAGCAGGCGCAGATACGCTTCGTGCACGAGCGCCGTCGGCTGCAGCGTCTGCCCGGGCCGTTCGCCCCGAAGGTAGTGCGCGGCCAGCCGGCGCAACTCGTCGTACACCATCGGCATGAGCGCCTCGAGCGCGGGCCGCTCGCCGCGACTCGCGCGCTCGACGAGCCCGTCGAACGGCAGCGCCTCGCCCATCAGACCCCGTCCATCACGCGTGGTCCACCTATGCGACGTGCTCGATCGTCACCTTGTTGATGACGACAGGAGTGGCCGGACGGTCCTGGCGGCCGGTCGGCACGGCCCCGATCTTCCGGACGACGTCCATACCCTCGACGACCTCGCCGAACACCGAGTGGCGATTGTCGAGGTGCGGCGTCGGCCCGAGCGTGATGAAGAACTGGCTGCCGTTGGTGTTCGGGCCCGCATTCGCCATCGAGAGGATCCCCGCCTTGCTGTGGCGCAGCGACGGATGGAACTCGTCCGCAAACTTGTAGCCGGGGCCGCCGGTGCCCTGGCCGAGGCGATCGCCGCCCTGAATCATGAAACCGTTGATGACCCGATGAAAGATCACCCCGTCGTAGAAAGGCTCCTTCTTGCGTTCGCCGGTCGCCGGGTCGCGCCATTCCTTGCTGCCCTCGGCAAGGCCGACGAAGTTGGCGACGGTATTGGGCGCCTCCTTGTCGAACAGGCGGATCGTGAACGAGCCTTCGGTGGTGTCGAATTTCGCGTATGTCCCAGACGTCAATGAATCCCCCTTGAACCGCCGATTATCCCATTTCGTCTCATTACGAAGATCTTCGTTGACACTACGAAGACATTCGTAGATACTCGCCCCCATGTCGTCCAAACCCTCGTCACCGCGACCGACCGATGCCGAGCTGGCGATCCTGCGCATCCTGTGGGAGCGCGGGCCCAGCACGGTGCGCCAGGTGTATGAGGTGCTCGGCCGCGAACGGCCGACCGCCTATACGACGGCGCTGAAGCTTCTCCAGATCATGACCGAGAAAGGCCTCGTGGATCGCGACGAGCGCGACCGGACGCACATCTACCGCGCGCACTCGAGCGAGGAGCAGACGCAGCGCCAGCTCGTCCGCGACCTCGTCGATCGCGCCTTTGGGGGATCCGCCACGAAGCTCGTACTCCAGGCGCTCGCCTCGAAGCACGCGTCGCCAGACGAGCTCACGCAGATACGTCAGATCCTCGACAGCGCAAAAGCCGAGCGGGAGCCATAGCCATGACTGCATTCGAGCCGCTGCTGCGATATCCGCTGACACAGGCGATCGGTTGGGCGCTCCTGCAGTTCGTGTGGCAGGGCGCTGTTGTCGCGCTCGTCACGGCCGTTGCGCTCGCGGCGCTCCGCCGCAGCGCCGCGGACGTCCGCTACGTGGTCGCGTCGATCGGCCTCGCGCTGATGTTGACGCTGCCCGTCGTGACGGCGGTGCAGCGGTATCGCGCCGCGCCAGTACAGACGATTGCGACGGCCCTATCCGATGCGTTGCGCGTCGAGAGGGCACGCTCGACCGCGATGTTTGCCGCGCCGCGCGTGGAGGGAATCTCGCCGAGGGCCCTGCAGACGGCAGCGCCGCCAGTAACAGCAGTAGCGGCATCGCCGGCTGCATGGTCGTTCTCGCGCGTTCTGATTCCCCTCCGCGCCGACATGGTGGCCGGCCTGTTCGCGGTCTGGCTGCTCGGCGTCACCATCTTGAGCATGCGGCTGTTGACGGGCTGGCTCTGGGTGCAGCGGATGCGCACGCACGCGACGCAGCCGGCGCGTGAGGGGTGGCAGCGGATGGCGGAGCGCTTGACGAAAAAGCTGCACCTCTATCGCGTCGTCACCCTCCTCGAGTCCGCCACGGTCGACGTGCCTACCGTCGTCGGCTGGCTCGAGCCCGTCGTCCTTCTGCCGGCGGCTGCGCTCGGCGGCCTCACGCCACTGCAGGTGGAGGCCATCCTCGCGCACGAGCTCGCGCACATCCGTCGGCACGATTATCTGGTGAACCTGCTGCAGACGCTCGTCGAAACGCTCCTCTTCTATCACCCGGGCGTCTGGTGGGTGTCGCGCCGGATTCGGATCGAACGCGAGAACTGCTGCGATGATCTGGCGGTCAGCCTGTGCGGCGACCCTGTGAGCTATGCGCACGCGCTGGCCGACCTGGAGACCTTCCGTGCGTCGCGGTTCGCACTCGCCGCAAGCGGCGGGTCGCTTCTCGAACGCGTCCGTCGATTGGTCGGCGCACCGCCGTCGCACGCGGGAAGCGGACCCGCCTGGCTCGCCGGCATCGCGGCCCTGAGTCTCGTTGGCGGCATGGCCGTCGCCGCTGATACGTCATTCGCGCAGCCATCGACGTCTGCGTCGGCCAGCGCTGTCGCGAAGGCCGCCACGCCTCCGTCTGAACTGCCCGCCCTCCAACTCGCGCTCCCTGTGGCACAGGATTCCAGGCCCGCGACGCAAACGCCGGTGACTCGCGCGCAATCGCCGGCATCGGCTGCGCCACAGGCGACTACGATCACCTCCGAGGATTTGGCGCAGGCGATCCCCGCACCTCCGGTGCCGCCGGCGCCCCCCCAACCTCCACTGGCTCCCGAACCCCCACCCGCGCCTCCGATGACCGCGGCAGCGGAAGCGGCGGTCCCGGCACCGCCCGCGCCGCCGGCCGTTCCGGCGCCGCCCGCTCCGCCAGCGCCGCCGTCGCCCGGCGCGCAGTCGATCTCGATCGACACGCGCGGGTCGTCGGGCAACTGGATCTGGTCGAACAACGGCGAGAAGCTCGCAATCGAGTACAAAGGCACGTTCGAGCTGACCGACGACGACACGGACGTGAAGGCGATATCGCCAGGCGGCCGGATAAAGATCTCCGACGAGGCGCACCTCGGCCGGCACACGATCGAAATCGAGGAGCACGACGGGCAGCTCCAGCGCCGGTACTGGGTGAACGGCATCGAGCGGCCGTACGAACCGGAAGGACGCGAGTGGCTGCGATCCGTGATGCCGCGGTTCGTTCGCAACAGCGGCATCGGCGCGGACAAGCGTGTCGCGCGTTTCCTCAAGGCGGGCGGCCCGCAGGCGGTGCTCGCGGAAATCGGACAGATCGATTCCAGCTACGTCAAGGGGCTGTATTTCAAGCAGCTCGTGCTGCAGGCATCGCTGTCGCCCGCGCAGTACCGCGACGTGCTCACGCAGGCCGGCCGCGATCTGAAGTCGGACTACGAGCTGGCGACGCTCCTGATTGCCATCGCCGATCGCCTGCCGTCGGACGACGGGTCGAGGTCGGCGTACTTCGCGGCGGCAGGGAACCTCAAGTCGTCCTACGAACTGCGCCGAGTGTACTCGACGATGCTGAAGAAAGGGGCGGTGGAGTCGCCGGTCCTCGCCGGCATCGTCCAGCACGCGGGCGCGATCGCCTCCGACTACGACGAATCCGAAGTGCTTCGTGACGTGCTCGCGACGCAGCACCTGGACGACCGTACGCGTCCGTTGTTCTTCCAGGCTATGGACAATCTCGGGAGCGACTACGAACGCCACCGCGTCCTGTCTGCTGTGCTGAAGACAGGCGATCGGAATGCCATGGCGCCGGCGCTCGCCGCGGCATCGAAAATCGGGAGCGACTACGAGTCGGCGTCGCTGCTGCTCGAGACCCTCGCCATCGCGGCTCCGGAAGGGCCGCTTCGCGATCCGTTCTTCAAGGCCGTCGACGGCCTCTCCTCGTCCTCGTACGAAATGGGACGCGTGCTGAAAGCGCTCGTCTCACGTGCGGACGTGAGCCACGACACGCTGCTGGCCGCGCTCCGTTCGGCGAAGTCCCTCGATTCCTCGTACGAGTGCTCGCAGGTGCTCGTCGCTGCCGCGGACGCGCACCCGCTGACCGGCGATCTCGGCGACGCTTATCTCGACGCCGCCGGGAAGCTCGGGAAATACGAGCAGGGGCAGGCGATGGCGGCGCTGGTGAAAAGCGAGCGCCGCCGGAACTGACGCTGAGCAACTCCCGACTCCCAACGCCCAACGCCCAATAATTAACGCCCAACTCCCAAGAGAATCAACACCCAACTCCCAACGCCCCTCTCGATTGGGAGCTCGTTTGGGAGTTGGGAATTGGGAGTTTTTTACGCCCAGTCCATCTTCGGATTCATCGTGTGCCACTCGGTCGCGCGTTCGTACGCGAGCGCGACGCGAAGCACGGTCGCTTCGTCATACAGCCGTCCGGTGACCATCAGCTCCACCGGCGCGCCATCGTTGAAACCCGCCTTCATGGCGAGCGCGGGATGGCCGGTCAGGTTCGTGATCCCGAGCGTCGATCCGCCGGCAGGGGAGAGGAACACGTCGTACTGCGACATGAACTCGTCCCACTGCCGCATCAGCAGCGTGCGGGCGCGCTGCGCGCGGATGTATTCGACTGCAGGCACGAACCGTGACGTGCGGAACGTGTTCGCCCACTGCTGGACCGACGGATCGTTGATGCCCGCGCTCCGCGTCAAGTCGTCGAACGCCGCCGCCGCTTCGACGTTGAGCACGAACCCGATGTCGTTGGCGATGTCGGTCCCAGGGACCTGCTCGATTGGCGTCAGCGTGGCGCCAAGCTTTCGATAGACCTCCAGCGCATCGTTCAGAATCTTCAGCTGCGCTTCGCGCTGCCGGCGGAATTCCTCCGCGGAGACACCGCCGCGTCCACCGCCGCCTCCTGCACCGCGTCCGGCGGCTGCTCCGGCGCCAGCCGCGCCCGCGCGTCCGCCTCCCGGCGGCTGCACCTGGAAGTCGCGCTGGATGACGCCGATCCGCAGCTTCGAGAGCGGCAGATCCGGGTTCCACGCGAACGGCGCGTCGACGACGCTGTCGTCCTTTCCGTCGGGCCCGTAGATCGCGTTGAACACGAGCGCGCAGTCCTCGACAGACCGGCACATCGGGCCGACCTTATCCATCGTCCACGACAGCATCATCGCGCCGAAGCGGCTGACGCGACCGTAGGTCGGCCGGAGCCCCGTGACGCCATTGACGCTCGACGGCGAGATGATCGAACCGCGCGTTTCGGTCCCGATGCCGAAGACGACCAGGCCGGCCGCTGTGGCGGATCCCGGTCCCGCCGACGATCCGCTGGAGCCGCTGCGATTGGGATTCGGGTCGTCCGGACGCCACGGGTTCTTCGTCTGTCCGCGGAACCACTGGTCACCCTGCGCCAGCGCGCCCATCGACAATTTGGCGAGGAGCACGGCGCCGGCGTCATGCAGGCGCGAGACGATGGTCGCGTCGTAGTCGAAAACCTGGTCCTGATACGGACCCGCTCCCCAGGTGGTCGGGATGCCTTTGGTGGCGAAGAGATCCTTCGCCCCCCACGGGATCCCGTGGAGCGGCCCCTTGTATCGGCCGGCCTTGATCTCGCGGTCGGCGTCAGCCGCCTGCTTCAGGGCCAGATCCTCGGTCAGCGTGACCACGCAATTCAGTTTCGGCCCGTACTTTTTCAGACGCGCGAGGTACATGCGCGTGAGGTCTGTTGCGCTCACCTCGCGGCTCCTGAGCAGCGGAGCAAGCGCCGTGATCGGCTGGAATGCCAGATCGTCGAGCGATGCGCGGCGCGGGGCGGGCGGCGCCAGCATCACCTTCAGGGCCGCGCCAGGCGTCGCGCCCGGCTTCGGCTTTTGGCCTGGAAGGTATGGATGAAAGACGAGCGGAATGTCCGTATCGAGCGGGATGTCGACTTTCCGAAGCGCCTCGAACGAATCCAGATTCCGGTTGACGCCGCGGACGATGGCTTCCTCCTCGGGTTCGGTGAAGTCGACGCCGAAGATCTTCTCGCCGCAGTCGAGCGTGTCTTTGGTGATTGCGAGATCGGCGGGGGCCTGCTGCGCGAGCGCCGGCGCGGCGATCGCACCGGCGACCGCCGCGGGAACCATACGCAGGAAACGACGCCGGCCTTCGCTTGGCTCGTCGCTCATTGGATGCTCCGGTTATTTCTTCTCTTTGAAGTCGGAAGGGATCGCGAGGTCGTTCGCATCCACGGCCTTGTCGATGCTCAGGTACTCGTGGTGCGTGGTGAACACGGTCGACCGCGCCTTCGGCTCGTCGCGCTTCATCATCTTTTTCGCGAGCATGCCGCTGATGCCGCCGCCGGAGCTCTGCTGCTGCGACTCCGCGAGCTGCTCTTTGCTCTTCACCGATTCGAACGTGGTCGTCGTGTCGAGCGCGGTGCCCTGCAGCTTGTCGCCTTCCTGCGCGAACCGCGCCATGGCGCTCTTGATCCCGGGGAAGCTGCCGATGACCATCGCCATCTGCTCCGGCGAGATCGTTTCGGTCCCGACCCCCTGCTGCAGCTGCTTCCAGTAGCGCATCTCGAACTCCGACAGCTCCTTCAGCTGCGGGATGACGGGTCCCATCCACATGTCGTTCGTCATGACGATGCCGCCGCCGTCCTCGAGCGTCTTTCCCTTTTCACGGACCGTGACGGTCGCGATCACTTCGTGCGTGTCGTAGCCCGCCACCTGCTTCTTCTGGCCGGTGTCCTTGACGTCGAAGTCGACCTCGAATTCCTTCTGCGGCTTCTGCTGCTCTTCGCGCTGCGAGGGCTGCTCTTTCTGGTTCTCCTTCGCGGCCTTTTCCTCCTGCTCGCGCATCCGGCGGCGGAGTTCGTCGAACGTGGTGACCGTGTAGGTCTTCTTCTTCATGTCCAGCTCGTAGACCTTTTCCTCGGACAGATCGACGATGCGGCCCGTCGAGTCGTTGAAGCTGGCCTTCCTGCTGCCCTTGACGGCGACGGTGCCTTCGAGACCTTCCTTGGCGGCCTTCCCGCCGAACATGCCCATCATCCGGCCGAGAAACCCTTCGAATTTGACCGACGTGCGGTCGTGGGTCTTGACGTCGGCGAGGAGCGGCGGCGCGGCGAGCGCCACGACGGGAACGAGGATGACGAGAGAACGCAGTGCGCGATTCATGAACGTGACCTCCGGGGGAGCGCTGTGTGCCGTGTCATTATAAGGGCCCGTCCGTGTGTTTTCGATTCCCGCCGGGTCGAGACAGAATGCGTAAACGACGCGGTGGGCGCTGGCGGCGCACCTGTGAAAATCCGGCCATTTTTGCGCGCCCACGCGGACCGCGCACGAGCAGCCTGTCGGCGTCGACTTTGCTCTCATC
Organism: Vicinamibacterales bacterium; assembly: GCA_035495555.1. GTDB lineage: Bacteria > Acidobacteriota > Vicinamibacteria > Vicinamibacterales > 2-12-FULL-66-21 > DATJFQ01. Next base: position 57,758 of record DATJFQ010000025.1, on the reverse strand, counting down.
CTCTCCAGGTATGCACGCTGCCATCCGATGGGCCGCCATCGCGTTTGTCGCCAGTTTCGCGGGTGCACAGTTCGTCCGTCCGGATCGAACCAACCCTGCAACGCCGCCGGCCGCCTCGCTGCTGCGCCACGCGCCGCCGGCGGTCTCGTCGATTCTCGAACGCTCCTGCCGCGATTGTCATTCCAACGAGACGACGTGGCCGTGGTACAGCGGCGTTGCGCCAATGTCCTGGGGCGTGGCCAGCCACGTGCACGAGGGACGCGAGGCGTTCAATTTTTCGGAGTGGAGCAGTTACAGCCAGGACGATCAGGACAAGTACCTCGCAGCGATGTGCAACCTGACGCGGCGGCACCGGATGCCGCTGCCGTCGTACCTCCTGATCCATCGCGACGCCAGACTGACGGACGCCGAAATCGCCACGATCTGCAGCTGGTCGGAGAAGATGCGCGATACTCTCCAGTGAGGAGTCCATCTCAGACCATCTCAGGCCGGTGCGGCCGGTCGACGTCCTGCGCATAGGCGCGGACGGACGCCGCCAGGTGTCGGACGTCACTGCGGCGGAGGAACCGCTCGACATCCGTCTCCACGGCGAATCGTTTGCCGTCGTCATGCGCACACCTGGCGCCGATCAGGCGCTCGCGGCGGGATTCCTCTTCTCCGAGCGGGTGATCCGCGGCGCCGGGGATATCGGAGCCGTCGAACACTGTCGCCATCCCGACCACCCCGACCTTCACAACATCGTCGACGTGTTCCTCAGGGGGGACGCGATCGAACGTGGACGCGTGCTGCTCGCACGCAGACGGCGCGTCGCGGCGAACAGTTCGTGCGGCATCTGCGGCCGCACGAGCATCGACGATCTCGCCGAGGCTCTTCAGCCGGTATCCGGGCGCACCCGCGTGCCTGCCGCGTTCATCGCCTCGCTTCCCGCACGACTACGAGATACCCAGGCGACATTCGACGAAACGGGCGGGTTGCACGGGGCCGCTCTCTTTTCGTTCGACGGGGCCCTCGTCTGCGCGGCCGAGGACGTCGGGCGACACAACGCGGTCGACAAGATCGTGGGACGCCTCCTGCTGGACGAACAGCTCATCGGCGATGCCATCCTGATGGTCAGCGGCCGCGTGTCGTTTGAAATCGTTCAGAAAGCGTGGCTTGCGGGCATTCCCCTGCTCGCCGCCGTCTCCGCCCCCACCAGCCTGGCCGTCGATCTCGCACAGGCCGCTGGGATTACACTCCTCGGGTTCGTCCGCGATGCCGGTTTCAACGTATATACGCATCAGGGCCGGATAGGCGACGGCTGAACATCGATAACTCCCAACTGCCAACTCCAAATTCCCAAGTTCCAGTTGAGGCGATGGGGTTTCGAAGCCGTAGACGGAGTTCTCCAGAAAGGTCGTTCCATGAAACGCGCGCTGCTCGTCCTGGCCCTGATGCTCACCTGCTCGGGCTGCATTCACATCTCGACGCTCATCACGCTGAAGCCCGATGGCAGCGGCACGATGGATCAGGAAATCGGGATGAACCCTCAGGCCTTGAGCATGCTCGCCGCGTTTGGCGCCAACGGGCGCGGCATGCAGCAGCAGGCCGGACGCCTCGACGACATCTTCAACGAACAGAAGGCGCGCGAGCAGGCGGAGAAAATGGGCGTCAAGTTCGTGTCCGGTACCCCGGTCGATACGCCGTCGCTCAAAGGCTACCGCGCGCGATTTGCGTTCGACGACATCAAGGCGCTGAAGGTCCGGATGGAGGACGCCCGGGCGATGCGGGGCGACAGCAACTCGCGCCAGGATCCGTTCGATTTCGAGTTCGCCAAAGGGCCATCGTCATCGACGTTGACGATCCACATCCCGCAGAATGTACAGCGGCCCCCTCTGGCACAGCTCGGCGTCGGTAACACCCAGATGTCGGAGGAGCAAACGCAGGCGATGGTCGCGATGATGCGGCCGATGTTCGCGGGCATGTTCGTCGACGTCTCGCTCGCGATCGACGGACGAATCCTGCGGACGAATGCGCCCTTCGTCGACGGCAACCACATCACGCTCGTGCAGCTCGACATGGACAAGGTGATCAACGACGAAGCCGCCTGGTCGAAGCTTCAGCACGCGACGACGCCAGCCGACATGAAGAACATTCAGGGCGTGAAGGTCTCGACCGAGCCGACGGTCACGATCGAGTTCGGAAGATAGTTCGCAGACCTTGGAGCGATGGGGCCCCGCGCGGACAGCCCCACGTCGTGCTCGGCGCCGGAAAAGACTGATCACGTGGAGGCGCCTGCGGCGCGACGTGGGGCGCCCCGTCCGCGCCCCCATCGCCGAACTCGCCGCTCCAACCTCTACCCTCTAAGAGCCCTCAACGCGAAGCAGGCAAACAGCACGGCGTTCGCGAGGTGGCCCGTCCAGCAGATGCGGCACTCGCGCTTGTTTCGAATGAGGCTCGCCGCAAGAAAAATGCTCATGGCCACGGCTGGCGTCGTCAAGACGAGCAGGCACATCGCGGGCCAGCGGGCGACAACCCCTGTCGCGAGGATCGCGTAGAGCACCAGGCCGAGCGCTGCGTTCGGTACTCCGAGGACGCGTGCGCGCGGTGTTCGGAAGAGCACCGCGCAGCCATTCCCATCCAGCCGGCAAATGGTCGGCCCGGTGAGCCACCCCGGCAGATCACGATAATGGCCGTAGAGCGCCGCTGCGGATGCGGCTGCCGCGACGATCAGCGCGATCCAGACGACTGGCATGTCGGGCACCAGTATGTCAGCCGCGCGTGCGGTCCCTGCGCGCGGACGCGGATGGGCGTCCCGCACCGGCGGCACGGCTTGCGCGCGCGTCCGTACACATACAGGCGTTCGGCCGGATCGGACCGGCGTGTCGTCCGCCGGTAGCCCGTATAGGTCACGATCCCGCGCTGCGGGTCGTTCACGTTGGCCCGCAGGAGCTTGCGTGCGGTCGCCAGGATCTCGCGAAGGCGATCATCGGTGAGCTCTTTCACGCAGGTCGCGGGATCGATCCGGCAGAGGAACAGCACTTCCGACTTGTAGACGTTTCCGGCTCCCGCGACCACGCGCTGATTGATCAGCGCGTCGGCAATCGACGATGAGTCACGCATGCGGAGGCGGCTCAGCGCGTCCGCGTCATCGAACTCGGCGCCAAGCAGATCCGGTCCCATCTTTCGAAGGTCTTCCTGCCGCCGCATCGCCGCGGGCGTCAGGAACTCCGCGACGGGGAGGTTGAAGCCAACGGCCTCGAACTGCGCCGTGGCGACGAGGACCCGCATGTCACGCCGGGGACGCTGCCATCGTTCGCCTGGTCGATAGATATGCCAGCTTCCGTTCATTCGCATGTGCGTCCGCAGCACGAGATCACCCGAGAAGCGCATGAGCACGTGCTTGCCGGCCGCGGCAACGCTCTCGACCACGCGCCCCGTGATCGGCGTGTCTTCGTGCACGCGAGTCAGCGCCGGGAGGACGGATTCGAAGCGCTGGACGACGTCACCGGCGAGGGCGCGGTTCAACGTGCGCGCCGCTCGGAAGATCGTGTCCCCTTCAGGCACGCTCGGACCCTCCGGGCGCGCGCACCATCTGCAGCCCCATGGCTGACGCGTGGAACCCGGCTTCGATCAGGTACGGCGTCAGTGGATGATCCGACGGCGCGCGCCCATCGATTTCCGCGATCAGCAGCCCGCGGTCGCGCGCGAGCTTCGCGAGGGCCGTACTGGCCCCCCGTCCCGCCACCGAGCGTGCGGGTTCGTCCTCAGGGAGAAACGCGGTGATTTCGCGGCCGCCGCGTGGGATATACGCAGCCAGGGCGCCGTTGACGAGGACGACCATCGCGCCAACCGTTCGAGTCGGCTGTCGTCGGCCCTCGTCTGTCGGGCGCCGGTCATCCTCCGGCCACTTCAACGTGATGCCGTACGGGTTCGCCGGGTCGGTCGCCGCCATCACCACGACTTCAGGCTGGTCGGGTGTCTCTCTGAGCGACCGGAGGAGATCCAGTGCAGCGGGCAGCGCGAACTGCGTCGCCGCGACGCTGCCGACGAAATACCCGCGGCGAACGCGTCCGGCGTCTTCCAGCGCCTTGAGGACATCGTAAACGGCGCCGAATCCGCCGGTGAGTCCCTCGGCCCCGGTGATTTCGCGGGTGACGAGTCCGTAGCGCGACAGCAGTTGCTGGGCCGTCGCGGCCGACCACTCCGTATCCGACGGGGGGCGAGCGACGCGGTCGCGCAGCAGCGACCAGCGGCCCTCCGCCGCCGGAGGCGCCACGCGGCGGCTGCGAAATGCACGGCCCCGGGCCGCCTTGCGCGACCGCCGCTCTGGCGCGCGCGTGAACGCCCGAAGTGCGTGCAGCGTGTCGTTCGTAATCGCGCCTTTCCAGACCAGATCCCAGATTGCGTCGACGGTTTCGCCCGGATACCCTCCGCCCCCGGCGTCGTGAAGCGCGGCAAAGAAAGATGCGCCGTGCCGCTCGAGATACGCGAGGATCGCGCGCTCGCGTTCGGAGAGGTCGGCCGGCGGTGCCGGGCGCCAGAGGCGCGACAGATGATCGGTCAGGTACAGCGCGACCCGGCCGTCGCGGTCGCCGATGGGCTCGATGCCCCGCCACACGATTTCGCCGGCGGCCGCGAGCGCATCGAGATCGGCGGGGGCATAGCGGTCGAGACGCGCCGACAGGATCTCGGATTCGAGAATCGACGCCGGCAGCGGCGCTCCCTGCAGGTTTTCGACCACGTCGAGCAGTGCGTCGAGGCCCGTTCGGCGCCGCACGACGCCCTGCCATGACGTCGTGAGACGGGCGAGAACGAAACCTTCGACCGGTTCCACTTCCTTGCGGAGCTTTGCCAACGATCGGCGCCGCACGGTTTGCAGGATGTCGGGATCACACCACTCCCGCCCGGCGCCGCCGGGTCGGAACTCGCCTTCGAGCAGGCGCGCGCTCGCGACGAGCGTCGTGAGCAGCGCCTCCGCGGTCGACCGGCCGAGGCTGTACCGTGACGCGAATTCCGAGGTCGTGAACGGGCCGTGCGTCCGCGCATACCGCCGCGCCAGATCGACGGCGGCATCCGGCGCGGGCGTGAGCAGCGATTCCGGAAGGCCGACGGGCAGCGGGACCCCGAGCGAATCGCGATACCGCGAGGCGTACTCGCTGGGCACGTAGCGCACCTCGCCGGCGATGTTGACGCGAATGATGCGGCGCTCCCGCTCCAGATGTTCGAGCGCGGCGGCAGCAGGAATCGAGGTCCGCGCGCCGACTTCGGTTGCCGTGAGATCGCCGAGATGCAGGAGCAGATCGTGTACTCCGTCGACGGACCGCGCGCGATACCGCTCCTCGAGCTGCTGCGCCTGCCGTTCGGTCTCTGCGAGCGCATCGGCGTCGAGCAGCTCGCGCAGTTCTGCGTCGCCAAGGAGATCGCGCAACTGCCCCTGGTCGATCGCGAGCGCCTGCGCCCGGCGCTCGGCCAGCGGTGCGTCGCCGTCGTAGATGTAGTTCGCCACGTACCCGAAGAGGAGCGCCGAGGCGAACGGCGACGGCATGACGGAGTCGACCGTCGCGATTTTGATCTCGCGCGCCTCGATCCGGCGCAGCGTCGACGCGAGCGCCGGGATGTCGAACACGTCGCGCAGGCACTCGCGATACGCCTCGAGGATGATCGGGAACGATCCGTATCGCGCCGCGACCGCGAGGAGATCGGCGGCGCGCTTGCGCTGCTGCCAGAGCGGCGTGCGGCCGCCGGGACGGCGCCGCGGCAGCAGCAGCGCCCGGGCCGCGGCCTCCCTGAACTTCGCCGCAAAGAGCGCCGTGCTTCCGAGCTGGCGCACGACCAGCGCTTCGATCTCGTCGGACGCGGGAATCAGCAGCGCAGGATCCGGGGGCGCCTCCGTCTCCGGAAACCGCACGACGAACCCATCATCAGTCCACATCGTCTCGACGTCGGTCCCGAGCTCCCCGCGGGCGCGTTCGACGACGGCCATCGCCCACGGCGCATGGACGCGTGACCCGAACGGTGAAAGGAGGCACAGGCGCCAGTCGCCGAGCTCGTCCCGCGTGCGCTCGATCAGAATCGTGCGATCGTCGGGGACCGTGCCGGCCGCTGCGGCCTGATCGGACAGGTATCTCAGGAGATTCTCGGCGGCGCGCGCATCCAGGTCGTGATGCTTCGTCAGCTTCTGGACGGCGGCGGCCGGCGGCATCGCCCGCAGCGTCCGGACGAGTTCTCCGATGTGGCGCCCGAGTTCGAGCGGACGCCCGGCGGCATCGGCCTTCCAGAACGGCATCTTGCCCGGTTGTCCTGGGGCGGGAGAGACGATCACCCGATCGTGGGTGATCTCCTCGATCCGCCACGAAGAGGCGCCGAGCAGGAACGTCTCCCCGACGCGGCTTTCGAACACCATCTCCTCGTCCAGTTCGCCGACGCGCGAGCCGGGGCCGCGCTCGCCTATCAGGAACACCCCATACAGTCCGCGATCCGGAATCGTGCCGCCGTTCACGACGGCCACTCGCTTCGCGCCTTCCCGGGCCGTCAGGACGTTCTTCAGCCGATCCCACGTGAGCCTGGGTCGCAGGTCCGCGAAATCGTCCGACGGATATCGGCCCGACAACATGTCGAGCACGCCTTCGAACATCGGCCGGCTCAACTCCGCGAACGGGGCCGCGCTGCGAACGGCGCGATAGAGGTCGTCGACGGACCAGTCCTCCATGGCGACCATCGCCACGATCTGCTGCGCGAGCACATCGAGCGGATTACGGGGATACCGTGTCGCCTCGATCTGCGCCTCGTGCATCGCGCGCGTCACGGCCGCGCAGGCGACGAGATCGCCGCGGAACTTCGGCACGATCACCCCGCGGCTCGGTTCGTCGATGCCCCCGGCAGCACCCGTCGACGGGCGATGGCTCGAACGTCCGATCCGCTGCATGCCGCTGGCAACCGACGGCGGGGCCTCGATCTGGACGACGAGATCGATGGCGCCCATGTCGATCCCCAGTTCGAGAGAGGACGTGGCGACGAGGCCGCGGATCTGGCCAGCCTTCAGCCGATCTTCGATCTCGATGCGCTGCGGACGCGCGAGCGACCCGTGATGCGCGCGCACGAGGACCTCGCCGGCCAGCTCGTTCAATGCCGACGCGAGGCGCTCCGCGATCCGGCGGCTGTTGACGAAGATGAGCGTCGATCGGTGCGCGAGCACCAGCTCGAGGAGCCGCGGATGGATGGCGGTCCAGATCGAGGCTCGTGTTCCCGCCTGGGACGCGGGCCCGCTGCGGATGTCCTCGATCTCGCCGAGCTTCGCCATGTCCTCGACGGGGACTTCGATCGTGAGCTCGAGGTTCTTCTTCTGCGACGTGTCGACGATCGTGACCGGACGAAACTCGGGCGCGAGCCGGCGCGAGGTGAACTCATCGTGCACCGCCGCTTCCGAGTCGAGCGGCCGCGGAGCCGCCGCGGACGCACGTCTTGGCTTCGCGCTCGAAATCGCGGCCCCTCCAAGAAACCGTGCGACCTCGTCGAGCGGACGCTGTGTGGCGGAGAGGCCGATTCGCTGTGGGGGCGACGGCGTCAATTCGCTGAGCCGCTCGAGGGACAGCGCCAGGTGCGCGCCGCGCTTGGTCGGGACGAGCGCGTGGATCTCGTCGATGATGACTGTCTCAATCGAGCGCAGCGCCTCTCGCGCGTTCGACGTGAGCAGCAGGTAGAGCGACTCCGGCGTGGTGATGAGGATGTCCGCCGGGTCGCGCTGAAACCGCGCGCGCTCCTGCGCCGGCGTATCGCCCGTTCGCACGGCAATCGCGGGCGCGTGGAACGGGATCCCCGCAGAAGCGGCGCGATTGGCGATCCCCGCAATCGGCGCGCGAAGGTTCCGCTCGACGTCGACGGCGAGCGCTTTGAGCGGTGAGATGTAGATGATCCGCGAGCCGCGGGCGGTGCTGCCAGCCTTGGCGAACATCACCTTATCGATCGCCCACAGGAAGGCCGTCAGCGTCTTGCCGCTGCCCGTCGGAGCCAGGATCAATGTGGACTCGCCGCGTGCGATCGGCGGCCAGCCCTGCGCCTGGGCGGCTGTCGGCGCGGCAAACGATGAACGGAACCACTCCGCCACGGCGGGCTCGAAGAGCTCGAGCACATCACGCTTCGCCACGCTCTATTGTCTTTCTTTCTTCTTACTTCCGTTGTGTGTCCTGTATTCTTAGCAGATGGGAGATTCCGGAGAAGGCCTGGTCGACGCGGAGGCGCGCATCCAGGAGCAGATTGAAGAACGTGAAGCCGATCGCCGCCGCCGCGCAGGCGGGGCGCCGAAGATCGATCCAGAGAAGCAGCGCGAGATCGAGTCGCTCAAACTCGCCAAGTCCGAGCTCTCGCGTCAGCGGGAGGCCACGACGCACCCGATACGCCAGCAGCAGATAGACGCGGCGCTCAAAGAGATAGAGAGGCGCTTAGGCGCTGCGCAGTAAGCGCCGGTGAATTGCAGATTGCAGATTGGAGATTGAGGATTGATTGAAGATTGCTGATTGAAGATTTCAGATTCGAAAAGCAAGAATCCGAAATCAACAATGAATCTGCAACCTGCAATCTGCAATCTGCAATTCAGGCGCAGCGCGCGGTTAAGCGTGAGCGTTCGTGCGCGCGAGCAGCGTCTTTATTTCGTCGGCTTCGAGCGCTTCCTGGTCGAGCAGCGCTTCCGCGAGGACCTTGACGGTTTCGCGATTGCGGTTCAGGAGGTCCCACGCGCGGTCGTAACCCGACGACAGCGCCTTCTCGATTTCCTCGTCCACGCGACGCGCGAGGGATTCGCTCATCGGGTGCGGCTTGTCACCGTCGTACGCGTTGCCGGCCTTCCGGAATGCCCGCATGCCCAGCGACGACATGCCCCACTCGCAGACCATGTGCTGGGCGATGTCGGTCGCGCGCTCGATGTCGTTCGATGCGCCGCTGGTCATGTGGCGCATGAACAGTTCCTCGGCGACACGCCCGCCCATGAGCACCGCGATCTGTGCCTCGAGATAGCCCCTGGTATAGGTATGACGGTCCGCTTCGGGCAACTGCATCGTCACGCCCATGGCGCGGCCCCGCGGGATGATCGTCACCTTGTGGAGCGGATCGGCGTCGGGAACGAGCGCTGCCACCACGGCATGACCCGCCTCGTGATACGCGCAGTTCACGCGATCGAGTTCGCTCAGCACGACTGAACGCCGCTCGACTCCCATCAGGACTTTATCGCGTGCGGCTTCCATGTCGCCGCCCCCGACCTCGGTGCGGCTGGCGCGGGCAGCAATCAGCGCAGCTTCGTTGACGAGGTTCGCGAGATCCGCGCCCGAGAAGCCCGGCGTTCCGCGGGCGATCGAACGGAGATTCACATCCGAGCCGAGCGAAATCTTCCGTGCGTGTACGCTGAGAATCGCTTCGCGTCCCTTCAGATCGGGGTTGCCGACCATCACCTGGCGGTCGAATCGGCCGGGGCGGAGAAGGGCGGGATCGAGAATATCCTGACGGTTGGTGGCGGCGATCACGACGATGCCCCGGGTTGCCTCGAAGCCGTCCATCTCGACGAGGAGCTGGTTCAGCGTCTGTTCGCGCTCTTCGTGGCTGAGCGAGGTGCCGCCGCGGCTCCGGCCGACGGCGTCGAGCTCATCGATGAAAATGATGCAGGACTTGTGACGCCGGGCATCCTTGAAGAGACGGCGCACGCGGGCCGCGCCGACGCCGGCGTACATCTCGACGAAGTCGGAGCCGCTGGCGAAAAGGAACGGAACGGCCGCCTCCCCGGCGATGGAGCGGGCCAGGAGGGTCTTGCCGGTTCCTGGAGGTCCGATGAGCAGCACCCCCTTCGGGATGCGTCCGCCTATGGCGGCAAAGCGCTGCGGATGTCGGAGGAAGTCGACGATTTCCTTCACCTCGTCCTTGGCTTCGTCCACGCCCGCCACGTCCTGGAACGTGACGACCTGGTCGCCGCGCTCCGCGATTTTCGCGCGGCCCGGCGTGTGGATGCGCCCGGCCGTCGTGCGATATACGGTAAAGCCGAGCAGGGCGAGGAAGGCGGCCGCAAGCGCGAGCGAACTGCCGCTCAGCGTCCCCGGTTCGGGCGTCGGGACGACGTCGATCCGGACCCCGCGGCGCACGAGGTCGTTGACGAAGGCGCCGCTCGCGAAAAACCCCGGCGGCGGAACGGTGTGCGCGAGAGTGCCGTTCTTCAGCGCGAGGTCGATGCCGCCGTCGGCGAACCTGATGTCGCTCACCTGTGCGGCGTCGATTTTCGCGAGGAATTCGGAGAAGGGCAGCTCTGGGGGTGCTGTCTGGCGCCACGCGCGGTGCATGCCATAGCCAACCGTCAACGCAATGAGCAGGGCAGCGGGCAGGTAGTAGCGCGGCTGTCGGAGATACCGTGAAATCACTACGCGATCCGTTTCCCGAAAGGCACGTCCGTGCACCCCGGACGCTGCGCGCCGGATCGCTCGAACGGACCTCCCGCCTGCTTCGTTCAGGCGGCGGTTTTGTGGAGAAAAAGGAACACTCCGCTGGGGATCGGAATGTGCTGAGATTTTACACGATGACGGCGGAAACCGCCAAGCGCGGCCGTATCGGGGCGTGGCTGGTCCACCTGTATACCGCCAGCGGCGCGGCGATCGGATTTGCGGGGATTGCCGCGGCGCTCGCGTTGAACATCCGGCTGGCTTTTGTCGCGATGTTCGTCGCGACGCTCGTGGATGCGACCGACGGCCTGCTGGCGCGACGCGCACGGGTCAAAGAGGTGCTCCCCCAGATCGACGGTGCGCGCATAGACGACCTCGTCGATTACGTCACCTTCGTGGTGCTGCCGATGATCATCGTGCTCCAGTTCCGGATGCTGTCGGCGCCGGTTGCCGTCGTGATCGGCGGCGCCGTGCTCGTGTGCAGCCTCTACGGTTTCGTGACGCCCGACGCGAAGACCGCGGATCATTTTTTCACCGGCTTCCCGTCGTACTGGAACATCGTCGTCCTGTATCTTTACGTAATGGGTGCCGGGCCGGCCGTGACGGCGGCAGTACTCGTCGGGTTGTGCGCGCTGATTTTCGTGCGCATCGGTTACGTGTACCCGTCGCGCACGCCCACACTGATGCGAACCACGCTGGCGTTGAGCGCGCTGTGGGCGGTTGCCGTTGCCGCGATGATCTGGATGCTGCCCGCACGCGCGACGACGCTTGCGATCCTCTCCCTGTTTTTCCCCGTCTATTATTTCGTGCTCTCTGTCGTGCTCCAGATCAGGCGGACGGCGTGAAGCTGCCCGCAGGGTTCCGAGACCGCGCGGCCGCGGTCTTCTTCGCGTGCCTCGTCATCGTCACCGCAATCACCGTCGTCTGGACGATGCGACACGGGTGGGCCGTATACAAGTTGCGGCGCGGCGTCGGCGACACGTGGTTCTACTCAGCGGACGGGCGGCCGTGGTTCCGCATGGACGAGCAGCGGCGTGATGTGGACCTGAGCGGGATCGCGCCCGATCTGCAGCACGCCGTCGTCGCGGTCGAGGACCATCGGTTCTATCACCACTTCGGGATCGATCCGCTCGGAACGGCGCGCGCGATATATCGCGACGCGCGCGGCGGCGGACGCATGGAAGGCGGCAGCACGCTGACGCAGCAGCTCGCGCGCACCCTGTTCCTGTCGAACAAGAAGACGCTCGGACGGAAAGCGCAGGAAGCCGTTCTCGCGTTGCTGCTGGAGCAGGAACTGACGAAGAAGCAGATCCTGGAGCTGTATCTGAACCGCGTGTATCTCAGCGGCGGTGTGTACGGCGTCGAGACGATGTCGCGCAACCTGTTCGGACGGAGCGCGAGCGGCGTCACGTTGCCTGAAGCGGCGCTGATTGCCGGCTTGATTCGGGCCCCCTCGGCGCTGTCGCCCTGGTCGAACCTGGACGGCGCAATCCAGCGGAGCCACGTTGTCCTGCAGCGGATGCGTGAAGAAGGCTACATCACTCCCGCGCAGGAGGAGGCGGCGCGAAAAGCGCGCATCCGGATCCGGCCGTATCCCGGAGCAACCGAAGCGCAGTGGGGTTACGCGAAGGAATTCCTGCGGCAGCAGTTCCGCGATCGGTTCGGCGGCGATCATCCGCCTGAGTGGCAGGTACGGACGACGTTCGTTCCAGAGCTGCAGGAAGCGGCGGAACGGACGGTCAGCAGCTGGACGCGGCGGTTCGGAAATCCGAACCTGCAGATTGCATTGGTTGCCGTCGATCCGGCGACCGGCGACATTCTGGCGATGGTTGGCGGGCGCGATTTCCGCGAATCGCAGTTCAACCGCGCATGGCGCAGCCGTCGCCAACCGGGCTCGGCGTTCAAGCCATTCCTGTATGCGGTCGCGTTGAGCCACGGATTTTCTCCCGTCAGCGTGCTCTCCGGCCTGGACTCGATGAAACCGCAGGGGCCTGATGAATGGGCCCCCCGAAACTCCGGCGGCGAGACCGTGGATCAGTTGACGCTGCGCGCGGCGCTGCTCGAATCGAACAACCGGGCGGCGACGCTGCTGCAGGAGAAGGTGGGGACCGGTCCGGTCCTGCGCCTCGCGTCAGACGTCGGCCTGCACGATCTGCCCGACGTGCCATCGCTCTCGCTCGGCACCGGCCTCGTGACCCCGCTCGAGCTGACCACGGCGTATTCGGTGTTCCCCAACGGCGGCCTGTCTGTTCAGCCGCGCGGCATTACGAAGGTGCTCGACGCCGACGGGGCAGTCGCGTATTCCGATCCCGTGCAGGGGCAGCGCGTCATCTCTGAGCAGGTGGCGTTCCAGATGGTGTCTATGCTCCAGGACGTCGTCGAACGGGGGACGGGCAGCGCTGCGAGAACCGCGTACGGCATCCGGTTTCCCGTCGGGGGAAAGACCGGAACGACCGACGACTTCAAGGATGCGTGGTTCGTCGGCTTCTCGACGTCGATCGTCACCGGCGTGTGGGTCGGACTCGATCAGCCGGCGACGATCGGCCGCGAGGCCTACGGTGCGCGATACGCGCTGCCGGTCTGGGCCGATTTCATGAAGGCCGCCTCGCGCCGCCGATCCCCGGCAGCGTTCGAAGAGCCTGACGGGCTCGAGGAAGTGCAGTTGTGCAGCGTCTCGTACCTGAAGCCGGTGCAGGAGTGCCCGGTCTACACCGAGTATTTCAAGCAGGGCGACGACATCCCCACGCGTCTGTGCCCGATCCATCAGGGAACGGTCAAGCAGCAGATCCGTCGCGCGGTTCAGGGTTTTTTGTCCGCGTTCGGGAAGAAGCTGAAGGGGATCTTCAGATGAAGGCGTGATAACTCCCAATTCCCAATTTCCAAATCCCAACTTTCAATTCCCGAACCCACCTGTGAGCAGGGGCGGCGTCTCTCTCCGTCCTCCGCGTTTCTCCGCGTTCTCGGCGAGATCCTTCGTGAGCGTTGATTCGCTGGCTCTATTTCACTTGGGAGTTCGCAATTGCCCTTTGGGAGTTGACATGCGTTCGCGATTCTCGAGCCTCTCTATGAGCTCCTGCTGGCGAGCGGCTGCCGCGCGGTAGATCTCGTGCGCACGGCCATCGGGTGTGAACGTCTTCGCGATGCGAAGCGGCCGTGCGGCGCGCTTCGCGCCAAGCTGCTCCATCGCGACGATCGCGGCGCCGCGGCTGGTGAGCTCTCCTTCAGCGGGAAGCGTGATCGGCCGTCCGAGCACGTCCGCGAGGATCTGTACCCACACGGCGGAGGATTGCAGCGCCGTTCCCGTTGCGACGATCTGTGTGACGCGGGTCATTGCTTCGAGATCCTTGAAGATGGCCAGGAACCGGTACGCCACAGCCTCGAGAGCAGCGCGGACGATGTCGTACCGCGTGGTCGCGAGTCGTAACCCGGCGAACACCGCGTACGCATCGGGACGATAGTCCGGGCTTCGCTCTCCCGCGAGAAACGGCACCACCGTCAGTCCGTGCGCGTCGGGCGGGACGCGGGCGAGCTTCGCATCGAGTTTCCGATCGATCGCGATATCCAGGGTGTCGCGCAGCCACGCGACCAGGTTGCCGCCGTTGCTCAACGCTCCGCCGACGATGACGCGCTCCCGATCGATCCAGTAGCGCCACAACGACGGCGGGACCGCAGGCGTCGTGCCGGTTCGCCACGCGAGGCGCAGGGCACCCGACGTTCCAATCATCACCGCCGCGCGCGTCCCGTCGACGCACCCCGCGCCGACATTGTTCAACGCGCCGTCGCCAAGCGCGGGGATCCAGCGCGCCTGCTTCAATGCCGGCCAGCGATGTGCCCATTGTCCGAGCAGTTCACCGTGGCGCGCATCGACGTCGATCACCTCGCCCAGATCCCGCGGTTCGACACCGCACGCCCGGCACAGCTCCGCATCCCATGTGCCGGCGGCCAGCATGCCGGTCCCCGACGCCTGCGACACGCTTTCGTCCGGGCGTCCGAGCCAGCGGCCCTGCAAATACGCCGGGAAAGACGTCCAGCGCCGCACGCGCGCGAACGCTCCGGGATCGTGAGACTTGAACCACCGGAGCCGCGCCGGCCAGTAAGTGGGATGAAGCCGGCAGCCGGTTCGCGCGTGAATGGCGGCTTCGTCCAGGCGCTCGCGAAGCCCGGTCGCCTCCGCCGACGCGCGCGTATCCGTCCAGGGCAGCACCGCCGTGACCGCTCGGCCTTCTCCATCGACCCCCATGAGGCTGTGCCAGAACGCGGACGTGGCGACGACGTCGATGGCTCCCCGATGGGTAGCGAGCGCTCCATCAATGGCCTTCAGCACCACACGTTCGAGGCGTACGGCCGGCAGATCGACCGCGCCGTCCGTCGCGACATGCCATTGATACCGGACCTGCGCCGCCGGCCCGACCGGGCGCAGGTGCTCGCTGTAAACCGTCGCCCGGACGGAAGATGTCCCGATGTCGAGCGTCAGGATTCGCAATGTCGGCATTTTATGGCAGAGGCATTGCACGAAGAGAATCCATGAAAATCCTTGGCATCGTGCTCATCGTCGTCGGGCTGATCGCTTTGGCGTTCGGGGGCATCAGCTGGACCCAGAACAAGAAGGTCGTGGATATCGGCCCCATTCAGGCGGAACGACAGGAGCACCACACGATCCCGCTGCCGCCGATCTTCGGCGGAATAGCAGTGGCCGCCGGCGTCGTCCTGCTCGTCGCGGGCGGGCGGGCGAAGGTGTAAGGCGCTCTCAACTACACAATTACGCAACGACCAACTACTCAAGGTGCCCCCAATCGGCCTGATGGTGCTT
The DNA here is from genome assembly GCA_035495555.1 of Vicinamibacterales bacterium. Taxonomy (GTDB): domain Bacteria; phylum Acidobacteriota; class Vicinamibacteria; order Vicinamibacterales; family 2-12-FULL-66-21; genus DATJFQ01. Next base: position 42,557 of record DATJFQ010000025.1, on the reverse strand, counting down.
GCGTAGTTGGTCGGTGCGAGATTGCGTAGTTGATCCCGAGCGCCCTGGCTGAGCGGCTGTACAATCGGGCCGCTATGAAAACCCTCTTCTGCGCGTCGGTATCTGCCGCGCTCCTCACCATCAGTCTTGCGGCGCAGCCGCCCCTCTTCACCACCGCGATGCCCAAGGAGGAATTCGCCGCGCGGCGCGCCCGCGTGATGGAGCAGATCGGTGACGGCATCGTCGTCATGCAAGGCGCGACCGAGACAGCGGCCTACGAGAAATTCCGCCAGAGCACCCAGTTCTACTACCTCACCGGCGTCGAGACTCCCCGCGCGATCCTGACGATTGACGGCAAGTCGAAGACGACGACGCTTTACCTGAATCCGACCAACGAACGGATGGAGCGCACTGAAGGACCGCTGCTCGGACCAGGCGCGCAGGCGGAAGCCCTCACCGGCATCGAGCATGTGGCGCCTCGGGACGAGTTCCTGAAGGTCACGCCGACGCTCGGGGGACGGACGGTCTATACGACGTTCCGCGGAGAGACCGGGGAAGCGGGCACGCCGGATCGGGAAGCCGCGCACGCCGCCGCGCGCAAAGCGGACCCGTGGGATCAGCGGCCGTCGCGGGAAGACTGGTTCATGACGCGCCTCCGTGAGAAGGCGCCGGGGGTCGAGTTCAAGAACCTCGATCCAATCCTGGACACGATGCGGACGATCAAGAGTCCGCGCGAGATTGCGCTTCTCCGGGAATCGTCTCGGCTCGCCGGACTGGCGATGATGGAAGCGATGCGTGCGGCGCATCCCGGCATGTACGAATACGAGATCGAAGCTATCGGCGACTACGTATTCAAGTCGCACAACGCCTTCGGCCCGGCCTATTTCGCCCTCGTCGCTGCGGGCAGGAACGCGGCGTGGCCGCACTATCATGCGGCGCAGGCCCAATTGAAGGACGGTGACCTCGTCCTGTTCGATTACGCGCCGGATTATCAGTACTACACGTCGGACGTGACCCGCATGTTTCCGGCGAACGGACACTTCTCCCCGGATCAACGCGAGCTGTACGGCATTTACGTCAGGCTTTATCAGGCGATCATGACGTCCATTCGCCCCGGCAAGGCGACGGACATTCTCGCCGACGCGGTAAAGAAGATGGACGCGGCGATGACGTCCTACCGGTTCACGAATCCAAAGAACCGCGAGGCGGCGGCGCGCTTCGTCGACGGCTATCGTTCGCGGATCTCCAACCCCCGCGCGAGCCTCGGGCATATGGTCGGCCTCGAGACGCACGATGTCGCCGCGGGGTTCGATGGGGAGTACAAGCCGGGGATGGTGTTCACGATCGAGCCCGCTCTGACGATCCCGGACGATCGCGTCTACATCCGGCTCGAGGACATGCTCCTCATCACGCCGGCCGGGTACGAGAACATGTCTTCGTTTGTGCCCGTGGATCCCGACGCCATCGAAAAGCTGATGGCCGAGGAGGGGATGGCGGCAGGGAGAAAGAGATAACTACACAACTTCACAACTACACAACTACCAACTTCTCAAGGTCCTCGATTTGAGAGTTGATGCCTTGAGTAGCTGGAAGTTGTGTAGTTGCGTAGTTGTCGCGATTTCTGGACTACCACATGCCTGATTTGTGGATCGGGGGCGGATGGCGCCGCTCCGCCGGCAGCGATCGTCGTACGATTGTCAATCCAGCGACGCTCGAAGCCCTGGATGACGTGGCCGAAGCGACGGGCGAGGATGTCCGGCGCGCGTGCGCAGCGGCGGCGGAGGCGAGCCGTCATTGGGCTCGGATGCCGGCGCTCGAGCGCGGCAAGCTGCTGCACAGTGCGGCGGGCCTGCTGCGCGAGGATCGCGCGGAGATGTCCGCGCTGCTGACGCGCGAAGGCGGCAAGCCGCGGATCGAAAACCTCGACGAGGTGGAGTGGTGCGCCGCGTGCCTCCAGTACTACGCGGAGATCGCGCGCAATTCCCACGGCTCCTCGATTCCGCCCACGGCCGAGCACCAGGTCAACTTCACGATCAAGGAACCGCTCGGCGTCGTGGCCGCGATCGTCCCGTTCAACTATCCGCTGCTGCTGCTGGTCTGGAAAATCGCTCCGGCGCTCGCGGCCGGCAACACTGTCGTGATCAAGCCGTCGGAGCTGACGCCGCTGGCGACGCTGAGGTTCGCGGAGCGGTGCCTCGCGCATCTGCCAGCGGGGACGGTGAACGTGGCCACCGGCGGCCCCGCGGTCGGCGAAGCGCTGGTCGACGATCCCGACGTACGGTGCATTGCCTTCACCGGATCGACGGCCGTCGGGACGCGGATCGCGGTACGCGCGGCCGGGCAGTTGAAGCGGGTGAACCTGGAACTCGGCGGCATCGATCCGCTCATCGTCTTCGAGGACGCGGACCTCGACGTGGCGGTTCCCGGCGCCGCGTGGGCGCGGTTTTTGAACAACGGGCAGGTCTGCACGTCCGCGAAGCGGATCCTCGTCGTGCGATCGATCGCGGATCGGTTCACAGAACAGTTCCTGGCTCACACGCGGACGTTGAAGGTCGGGAACGGCATGGACCCGGACACGGATATCGGTCCGTTGATTTCGGAGCGTGCGCGCACGCGCGTGGAGCAGCAGGTCGCGACCGCGCTTGCTGAGGGCGCGCGGCTCCTCGAAGGCGGACGCCGGCTCGATGCCGGGCCGGGGTGGTTCTACGCGCCGACGGTTCTCACGCACGTCTCGCCGTCGCAGCGTGTCGTGTGCGAGGAGGTGTTCGGTCCCGTGGCGTCCATTCAGGTGGTCGAAGACGCAGACGAGGCGATCGCCGTCGCATCGGCGTCCGAGTACGCGCTGGGCGCGAACATCTATACACAGAACCTCACGTGGGCCATGCGGGCGATGCAGGAGATCAAGGCCGGGACGTTCTGGATCAACGACCCGCTGACCGACAACGACGCGGCCCCGTTCGGCGGCATGCGCAAGAGCGGGATGGGGCGCGAGCTTGGTGAGGAGGGCCTCGACGCGTTCCGCGAGACGAAGCACGTGCACCTCGATTTCGTCCCCGAGCAGAAGAGCTTCTGGTTCCCCTACCGGCAGCGGCGCGGCGAGTTGCCGTCCTGATGTCCCGCATCGTCGTTGCGGGCGGCGGGGGCGCGATGGGCCGAATCATCGTGCGCGACCTCGCCGAAACGGCGCCGGCTTCGACGGAGATCGTTGTCGTCGATCGCGACGGCGCGGCGGCCACCCGTGCGATGGTCGGGTTGCGGCGTCACGTCACCATTCTCGAGGCTGACGTCGCCAGACCGCGAGCCTTGCGTCGTGTACTCGCGCGTGGCGCGGTCACGATCAACGCGTGCCATCACAGCCTGAACATGCGGGTGATGGATGCAGCGGTCGCGGCGGGCAGCCACTACTGCGACCTCGGGGGACTGTTTCACGTCACGCGCGAACAGCTCCAGCGGCACCGTGAGTTCCGCTCTGCCGGGCTCCTGGCCCTCTGCGGCATCGGGTCGGCGCCGGGCATCGTGAACGTCATGGCGCGGGCGGGAGCCGATCGGCTCGATCGCGTGGACGAGATGCACATCGCAGTCGGCACCATCGATCGTGCCCGGCGGACCGAGGCGTCTCCGCTGCAGACCTCGTACACGATTGAAACGGTTCTCGACGAGGCGTCACTGCCGGCAGCGATCTTTACCGGAGGCCGCCTCCAATTCGTCGACCCTCTGAGCCATGCGCAGCGCGTCCGTTTTCCACCGCCCGTGGGCGTGCAGTACCCCGCCTGCACCATCCACTCGGAGCTGGCGACGCTCCCGGCGTCGTTCCGAGCCAAGGGGGTGCGCGATGTCAGTTTCCGCATTGCGTTTCCCGGCGGCCTGGCCGATCGGCTTCGATTGCTCACTGCGCTCGGGCTGACGAGCAGGGAGCAAGTGGACGTACGCGGGCGACGGGTAGCGCCTCGCGACGTCTTGCGGGCATTGCTCAGGAGGCACCCGCCGGTCCAGGCCGACGAGCCGCCAGACGAGTACGAGATTCTACGGGTCCGCCTCAGCGGTACACGCGCGGGCCGCCGCGTCGAAGACGTGCTCGACTGCCATGTCCCCGGCATGCCGGAGTGGGGCGTTGGCGTCGACATCGATACCGGTGCGCCCCCGTCCATAGCCGCGCAGATGCTGCTCGACGGCACGATCACCGCGCGCGGCGTGCTCGCGCCTGAAGCTGCCGTTCCCCCCCAGCCGTTCTTTCGTGAGTTGAACCGTCGCCGCATGCAGATCACCAGGCGCACGCGCCGGAGATAACATACGGGCCATGGCCCAGTGCATGTGGATCGACGGCGAGTGGCGGGCGTCCGAGGCAGCCGGTGAACGCGAGATCGTCAATCCGTTCGACGGGTCCGTCATCGCACGTGTACCTGAGGGAACGGCCGGAGACGTGCGCATCGCCGTCGGCGCCGCACGGCGCGCATTCGACGAGGGACCATGGCCGCGCATGGCCGCACGCGAACGCGGCACGCTGCTCTTCAAAATCGCCGAAGCGATTCGTGCGCGCTCGACGGAGTTCGCCGAGCTCGACACGCGCAACATGGGCAAGCCGATTGTCGAAGCAGAGTTCGACGTCGCCGACGCGGCGCACTGCTTCGAGTACTACGCAGGCCTCGCGTCCAAGATCCACGGCGAAACGCTCGAAGTGCCTGACGCGGCGCTCTCGATGGTGGTTCGCGAGCCGGTAGGGGTCGTCGGGCAGATCATCCCCTGGAACTATCCGCTTCTGATGGCGGCATGGAAGCTCGCGCCCGCGCTCGCCGCCGGCTGCACGTGCGTACTCAAGCCGGCCGAACAGACGCCGTTGTCCGCGTTGCTGCTCGCGGAGCTGTTCGCCTCGCTCGATCTCCCCCGCGGCGTTGTCAACGTGATTACAGGCGATGGACCAACGGCAGGAGCGGCGCTGGTCGCTGACCCTCGCGTCGACAAGATTGCGTTCACCGGCGGCCTCGATACCGGGCGAAGCGTGATCAAGACGGCCGCCGATACGATCAAGCGCATGTCGATCGAACTCGGAGGCAAGAACCCCAATATCGTGTTCGCCGATGCCGATTTCGAGGCCGCGGTCGATGGAGCGCTGTTCGGCGCGTTCGCCAACCAGGGTGAGGTGTGCTCGGCAGGATCGCGTTTGCTGGTGCAGCGCGACATCTACGTGCGGATGCTGGATGCGCTGATCGAAAAGGCCGGGCGGATCCTGCTCGGCGATCCGCTGAATCGCGAGACGAAAATGGGTCCGCTCGTCACCCGCGAGCACCAGGAAAAGGTCCTGCAGTACATCGAGATTGGCCGACGCGAAGGGCGTCTGCTCATCGGGGGCGCAGCGCCGGGCGGAGCCCTCGCGGCGGGCGCGTTCGTCGAGCCCACGATCTTCGCGGACGTCGACAATCGCGCGCGGATCGCGCAGGAAGAGATCTTCGGACCCGTTCTTGCCGTCATCCCCTTCGACGACGAAGCGGAGGCGGTGCGGATTGCGAACGATACGCCATACGGCCTCGCCGGCGCTGTCTGGACCCGCGATGTCTTCAAGGGCATCCGCGTGCTGAAACAGGTGCGCGCGGGGATTCTGTGGCTGAATACGTATCATCCGACCTACAACGAAGCGCCGTGGGGCGGATACAAGCAGTCGGGGTTTGGCCGCGAGTTGGGCCCCTACGGCATGGAGCACTATCTCGAGACGAAGCAGATCAATCTGAATCTCTCGGAAGCGCCGATCGCGTGGTATTGAGCGAGGCGCGAAGGCGCGAGGCGGGAGGTGCGAGGCGCGAGGGGGGAGGCGCGAGGCGCGAGGCGGGAAGTGCGAGGCGCGAGACGGGAGGCGCGAGGCGCGTTGAAAAAGCCCGAAGGACCGACCGCGCGTATCGCGGACTCGGGCGATATCCGGTAAGGCTGAGAATCGTGGTGAGCGTCACGCGCGCGGTCCTCCTTCTCATGCTGTGGTCCTGCGCCCTCGCGTGCGGCCGGTCCCAATCCAAGCCACCGTCGATCCTGCTGGTTACGCTCGACACGACGCGGGCCGACTCGATTGGGCCCGAAGCCGCGAAGGTCTCCACGCCGGCGTTCAACCGTGTCGCCGCGCGGGGGCTTCGCTTCCGCCGTGCCTACGCCGCCGTGCCCGAGACGCTGCCGTCCCACACGACGCTGCTCACCGGGCTCTATCCGGCCGGCCACGGGATACATCAGAACGGCCGCACGCTCGATCCGTCCTTTCCAACGATCGGGGCGAAGCTGCAGGGCGCCGGGTATCGGACAGCCGCGTTCGTCTCCGCCTTCGTGCTCGCGCGCCAGTTCGGGCTGGCACGAGGCTTCGATGTCTACGACGATCGACTCCCTGCGGGCTCGTCGGAGCGCAGCGCCCGCGACACCACCGATGCCGCCATCGCCGAGCTGAAATCCGCTACCGCGCAGCCGCGGTTCCTGTGGGTGCATTACTACGATCCTCATTACCCCTATGCGCCGCCGGAGCCTTACCGGACCCAATATGCGGCGACGCCTTATCTCGGTGAGATCGCGGCCATGGATCACGAGCTCGGACGGCTGCTGGATGCCTGGGATGCTGCCGCCGGCGGAAACTCCGCAGTCGTGCTCGTGGCGGATCATGGGGAAGGCCTGGGCGATCACGGCGAAGCCCAGCATGGCACCCTCCTGTACCAATCAACCATGCACGTGCCGCTCGTGATCGAAGGCCCCGGTGTCAACGCCGGCGTGAGCGACGACGCGGTCAGCACGAGGCGCGTGTTCTACACGATGCTCGATTGGGCAGGGCTCGGTTCGGCACACAGCCTCCGCGGCTCGGACGACGGACGACGGACGACGGACGACGGACCGGTTGTCGGAGAAGCCATGAAGCCTTTCCTGGATTACGGCTGGCAGCCGCAGGTCATGGCCGTGCAGCAGACCAGCGCGTGTAGCGCAGGCCTTCAGGCCTGCACGCAGAAGGCCATCGAAGCGGGCCGTCTCGAGGTGTACGACCTCACGAAGGATCCCGCGGAAGCGCACGACCTCGGAACAGGTGCGAATCTTCCCGCCCCGATGCGGAAAGCCATCGACGAGTATCCGCTGCCATCGATGGAAGCGGCGCGCGCGCCGGACACGCTCGATGCCGACGCGCGGGCGCGGCTGGCGAGCCTGGGCTATGTCGGCGCAGGCGCTGCGCCTGTCGTTCGGAAGGACGCGCCGCGACCGGCAGACATGATCGGGCTGCTGCCGGCCATCGATGAAGCGTCAGGTCTGTTCGTGGCCGCGAAATATCGGGAGGCGATTCCGTTGTTCCAGAAGATCCGCGCGGCGGATCCGGGCAACCTGGACGCGACGCTCAGGCTGGCGGTCTCGCAGTCGTTGACCGGCCATCGAGCAGAAGCCGACGCGCTGTTCGCGGAGGCCAGGCGGCTGGCGCCAGATTCACCGGACGTCGACGTTTATCAAGGACTCCACTACGCGCACGACGGGGAAATCGATCGCGCGGAGCCGCTGCTGGAACAGGCGTTGAAGCACTTTCCCGATCGCGTCACCGTCATCGAGGCCATCGCGGACATTCGCGAAGAGCAGAAGCGATTCGGCGAGGCCGTTGCGCTTCGACAGAAGCTCTATTCGCTGCAGCCGGCCACTGGCGATCAGCTCGCGCACCTCGGATCGCTGGCGATGGAGGCGGGGAATACGCCGGTTGCGATCGACGCCTTCTCGAAGGCCCGCGCCGCGCAGGGCGCGCAGTTCAGCCACGATCTGGATCTCGGCGTCCTCTACATGGACGCGCGGCGCTTTGCTGACGCGCGGGACGCGCTTGACCGGGTGCCTCCGTCCAGCCCCAACTACCCGATGGCGCTCTTCAAGCGTGCGGAAGTCGCGGTCCTCCTCCATGAACCCGATGCGGGAGCCCGGATCGTGCTGGCCAGAAAAAAAGCGGACGCTGTGACGCGTCCGCTGATCGAAGCTGACAGGTTATTCAAGTAGGGCGCCCTGTCTGCGCGCTGACCGCTCTCGGTCGTCAGTGACCAGTGACCAGTTACCAGTTACCAGTCGCCAGTCGCCAGTCGCCAGTTGCCCAGTTGCCCAGTTGCCAGTTGCCCAGTTGCCCAGTTGCCAGTTACCAGTCGCCAGTTGCCCAGTTGCCAGTTACCAGTCGCCAGTCGCCAGTCGCCAGTTGCCAGTTGCCAGTTGACTCTGGCTGCCGGCGCTGGCTACTCGCCTCCGGTTGTTGGCGACTGGGTACTGGCTACTACTGGTTACTGCCTACTGGTTACTGGCTACTGGCTACCGGCTACTACTGGTTACTGGTTACTGGCTACTGGTTACTGCCTACTGGCTACTGGCTACTGGCTACTGGCTACTGGTTACTGCCTACTGGCATCTTTTTTAGAACTGCAGCCTGAACGCTAGCTGTACGCGCCGGGGGTCGAAGAAGCTCTGCGGCTGCCCGAACCCAGCCGAATGCAGGCGCGGCTCGATGTTGTAGCCGGTCTGCGAATTGAACAGGTTGTACACGTCGAGCGCCACCTGCGCGTTATATCGACTCGCGAACTTCACGTTCTGCGTGTAGTTGAAGTCCGTCTGCGTGTGCGACGGTGAACGGCGTGAGCCCGCGGGCTCCGCATATTTGATCGTTTCGCTCGTCGACGTGGTGAAGGCACTGTAGAGCGTGTAATCCCACTTCTCCCACGGCTGCCCTGACTGGCCGGCGACGAACAGGCCAGCAGACGCGTTCCAGGGCAGGAAGTACGCGCCGAAGATCTTCACCGCGTTCGGGCGATCGCCGCGCAGGATTCCCAGCTTGTTGTCCCACAGCTGCCGCCCGGGCCCATCGCCGATGTTCGACGAGCCGATGAAGATGTTCGCGTCGTTGTTGATCGTGACCGTGGAGTTGTCCTGGTCGAAGTTGCCGTAGTACCGGCTGCGGGTGTACGAGCCGCGCACGAACCCCTTGCGTCCGCGATACTCGGCTTCGAGCGTCAGCTCCTTGTAGCGCGTGAATGCGCCATCCAGTTCCGCGATGACATACGACGATCCACTCGATGTGAGCCCTCCGGACTGGCCGATCTGCGCGCGCATCGCATCAAGGTTCGGAATGTAAAGCGTCTTGGGGATCTTGACGTCGGTCCCCGGGAGCACGTCCGGAGGATTGAACGCGGTCCGCGCGTTGTTGTTCGTGTCTTCCCAGTAATGGCTGCCGCGGTTGTAGCGGAAATAGGCCCGCGCGGTCAGGTTTGGCGTGATCTGACGGGACGTGCCGATCAACCACTCGTCGTGACGGGGCGGTGTCAGGTCGGGGACGAACAGTTTGCCGGACGAGGACGCCAGCGGGTCGATGGCAAACAACCGGCCGTTCTGATCGAAGTACGCCTGAATGGTCGTCGCGAGGTTGCGGTCCCACGAGGCGGCGCGCGGCAGCGAGCTGGCCATCGGATTGTAGCGGGCGAAGCTCGCGTACACGGTGTCCTTGCCGTTGTACGCGTAAGTCGCGCCAAGCCGCGGCTGCAGCATCTTGCTGAACGGGATGGTGTACATCTTGTACCGGCGCGAGGCCGACGTGTCGCCGGTCGCCAGCACGAATCCCGACAACGTGTCGGGCGCGTTGTTCAACCCCTGTCCATACAACGTGTCCTGGCTCGCCAGGAGTCCCACGTTGTACGTCCAGTTGTTCCAGGTGATCTGGTCGTTGAGCTCGATGTTCTTCGCGCGGTACTCGGAGTGAATCGGCGGCACCCCGCCGGAGCCGAGGCCCTGCTGCTGGAACGCCGCTGTGAAATAGATCGGGGTGCCCTGGAAGTTCGTGGTGCCTCCCGGGACGCTGATGTCGCCCCACCCATTGGAGCTGCGCGCGAGCGTCTCGGAGTCGACGGACTGCAGATAGGCGGCGTGTACGCTGTGGCGCAGCCCCCAGCCCGACAGGTTGATGTTGTACGCGACCTGCCCCGCGTCGCGATAGAAGTTGTCGTGATCGAACAGATCGCCGAACCCCACGGTTCCGCCGCCCTGGGCGACACCGTTGGAGAGGTACCCGTACTGATTGATGAAGGGCGCCACGAAGGCGTTGAACGCCGGGTTGGTCGCGCTGAGCTTGGGCACGCTGAACAGCCCGAGCTTGTCGAGGTTCGCCAGATCGAGCTGGGTGCCGATGGCTGTCGACACGACCGCCGACGACGTATTATCGGGAACCCCCGCGGTGAGCAGCGTGAAATGCGTGTACTTGAAGCTGACGAAGCTCATCGCGTTGATGATCCAGGATCCGTCCGCGGTACCGATCTTCTGGCGCGATTCGTTGCCGCTGCCCGCGGTCGGGGCTGTGAAGCTGCCAAAGAGCGAACTGGTGTCCCGACGCTTCGAATCGCGATAACTTCCATTCACGAGCAGGTTGCGGATCGGGGTCGCCGTCAGCTTCACGAATCCTTCGTTCCGCGTGCTTTCGTAGCTCGGAAGATCGCCGTAGACGTTGGCGCGGTTGGCGCGGCTCACCTGTGGCCGGTAGTAGGAGCCAAAGAAGAACAAGCGGTCTTGAACAATGGGACCGCCGACGTTCAGGTCCGTCCAATACATGTTCTGCTGATACCGTGACAGGTTCGCGCTGTTCTTCAGCCCGTTGGACATGTTGTGGGTCTGAAACTGAAAGCTGGCCTGCCCCGTGTAGTGGCTCGTACCTGATTTGCTGACCGAATCGATCGCCAGGCCTCCCGCACGCTTGAAGTCGATGGCGGTCGCGCCGCCCTTGACGACGTTGATTTCTGCGATGTCTGCTGATGACGGCTCTGCGGACAAGGTGCCGAACAACGGCAGCGTGACGTTCACGCCGTCGTACTTGTAGGTATTGTCCTGCCCGTTGCTGCCGGCGCTCGGTCCGCGTGTGGCGTCTTCCGTATACTGCACGCCCGGAATGAGCTTGATCAGATCGCGGTACTGCTGGCCGACCGGCAGTTTGGAAATCTGCTCGTTCGGGATGCCGGTCGCAATCGTCGCGGACTTCTTGTCGACGAGTGAAGCCTCACCGGTGACCGTGACCGTTTCGGTGACGCCTCCGATGCCCATCGAGGCATCGAGGTTTGTGATCTCGGAGAGCTGAACCCGCACCTGCTTGGTGACCGTCTGCATGCCTGAGAGCGTGAAGGTGACGGTGTAATTGCCCGGCGGCAGGGCGGCCAACTGGAACGCGCCGTCGGCCGCTGTCGTCGCGACGCGCGGGCCGGGCAGCACGGGGGAACGCGCCTCGACGGTGACGCCGGGGAGCACTCCGCCGCTCGTGTCCGTCACCTTGCCGGTGATGGATCCGGTCTGTTGGGCGAGTGCGGGAAGGGCGAGAAGGGAAAGGAGCAGCAGGAACAGCCACGAACGCGGGCGAAAAGGCATTCAGTCGACCTCCATGATTACGGGCCGGATTATACAGCGCAGTCGAACGGTTGGGGGTTCGGCGGTGCGGGGTGCGGCGGTTCTGCTCGGGTTCGCGGTTCATTCCCGCCTCCGGCCTCTCGCCTCGCGTCTCGCGCCTCGCGCCTCCCTCCTCTCGCCTCGCGCCTCCCGCCTCGCCCCTCGCGCCTCGCGCCTCGCGCCTCCCGCCTCCGGCCTCTCGCCTCCCGCCTCGCGCCTCCCGCCTCGCGCCTCGCTACTGCGCGTTCGCGTGGACGGCCGCGCCCAGCAATCCGGCTTCGGGGTTGAGAATCACAGCGACCGGGAACGTGGCGACGAAGTCCGCCATCGGGTCCTTGGCCCGGAAGGCATCGATGAACGCGCCGTCCTGGAGCGCCGGAAGGATCTTCGGCGCGATGCCGCCGCCGATGTAGACGCCGGCCGTCGCGACGGTGCGCAGCGCGTGATTGCCCGCTTCCGCGCCGTAGGCGCCGACGAACAACTGCAGCGTCTCTTCGCATCGCGCGCACCGGTGTTCGAGCGCCGCGCGGGTAATCGCCGCGGGAAGGTCCGCGGGATCACCGACGTGGCCGACGGCGTCACACGTGAGGGCCGGCGCGAACGCGGACGGCGAGATGATGGTCTTCGAGCCGAACGCCTCATGCGTGAACTGATAGATGTTCACCAGTCCCGGCCCCGAGACGATGTGTTCGACGCTGACGCGGCCGTAGACGGCGGTGAGGGCCGTCATCATCTCGATTTCGCGCGGCGTGCGCGCGCCCCAGTCCGCATGGCCGCCTTCGGAGGCGCCGGGGACGAAGTGACCGTCGATGTTGTGGAGAAACGCTTCGCCGAGACCCGTGCCCGCGGCAATCACGCACGCGTTGCCGCCCGGCTGCGCGACGCCCTGCTGGAGCACGGCAAGTTCGTCGCTGTCGAGCACCGGCACCGAATACGCCATCGCTTCGAGGTCATTGAGCAGATGCACGCGTTCGATGTCGGCGGCCTGTGCAACGGCCGCTGCGTCGACGAGCCAGGGCACATTGGTGAGCCGCGCCACCTGATCCGTGACCGCGCCGGCGACGCCGAACGAGGCAGCGACGATCGCGCGCGCGTCCACCCCGCGCGCCTTCAGGAACTCGCGGATCATCGGCACGAGGTCGTCGTAATCGAGCGTCGTGAACTCGCCGACTTCGATCGCTTTCGGTCGATCGGCCGCAGAGTCGAACAGCCCCAGGAGCGTTTTCGTCCCGCCGATATCGCCTGCGAGCAGCACGCACCTATTCTATGCCTTGACTTTCGGCGCAGGGTCGCGCATCTTTCGCGACAGTGCCAACCGGTTCCGGCGTCCGCGACATCCGTCATCTCTATCCGCGCATCACGGAGAACCACCTGCGGTTCCTGGAGAAGTGGGGTCTCATCAAGCCCGCCGCCGGCGCCGAGCGCGCGTACGACTTCAACGACATCGCGACCATCAAGCAACTGGCGCACGAACTCGATCGATCCGTTCCGCTCAAAACGGCGCTGCGCACGCTTGCCGCCGAGCGCGCGGGTCAGCTGCACCTCGATTTCCATTCCACGAACACCGCGACCGCCAAAGTCGTCGCCCTGGCCCCTCGCCAGACGAACGCGCAGCTGCCCGACCGCGCCGCCGCACCCGCGACCGGCGGCGCCTTTCCGTTCAGCGATCCCCAGGCGGCACTTGCGGCGAAATATTTCGTCGAGGGCTCGCGTCTCGACGATGGGGACGAAAAGAAGATGGAGAGCGCCGCGGCCGCGTATCGGAAGGCGCTCGTGATCGATCCGGATCTGGTGCCGGCGATCGTGAACCTGGCGAACATCCACTACGCGCGCGACGAGCTGATCGAAGCGCAGGCCCTTTACGAGCGCGCGATCGGCCTCGACCCGGACTGCTTCGAGGCGCACTACAACCTCGGCAACATTCATCACGATCTCGGACGCTACCCGGACGCGCTGGTCTGTTATCGCGACGCCGTGGCGCTCAATCCGGGGTTCCCGGATGCGCATTTCTATCTCGCCGTGACGCTGGAAAAGACGGGGCACTCACCGGAAGCGAAGCCGCACTGGCGCACGTACCAGGAACTGGCACCCAATGGCGAGTGGATCGAACTGGCGCGGGAATTTTCTGATTGACGCTCGACGGACGCAACGTCGCACGCTCCAGCGACCCCTTGCGGAGCTGGAAGTTGCGAAGTTGCGTAGTGATCAGTAGCTGTACTCGGACCGCTCGCGCTTTTTCGGCGTTCTCCTGAGTTTGTAGAACGCGCAATCGGGGCACCAGGATTCGGGCTTGAACCCTTCCTTGCCGGCGAACGGCAGGACGTCGCGGTGCGTGCAGTACTCGCCTTCGTCGGGCTGCGCACGCCAGCGGCACGAACGGAATTTCACGACCGCCGGATCCACAGTCGGAGCGATGCCCGGTTCGACGGGCGCGCCCGGCGTCGGTTCGACTGGCGCCGGCGGTGGCGGTGTTCCAAACGGGTTGCTGTCGTCCATCTATCCCTGCAATTCTGGTCCGAAGGATCGTTGAAGCGCCTGCAGCGCGCGCTGCTCTTCAGGTGAGACCAGCGTCAGCGCCGTTCCCGTGGCCGCGGCACGGCCGGTCCGGCCCACGCGGTGCACATAGGTCTCCCGCGATCCCGGTACTTCGAAGTTCACGACGTGCGTGATCCCGTCGATATCGAGGCCGCGCGCCGCAACATCCGTGGCGACGAGGACCTTGTAATGACCGCCGCGGAACCCTTCGATCGCCTGCGTCCGCTGCTGCTGCGTGCGGTCCGCGTGCAGCGATGCGGCGCGCAGGCCAAAGCTGGCCAGCCGCCGGGCGAGCCGCTCGGCCCCTTGCTTCGTCCGTACGAAGACGAGCACCGGACCTTCGGTCTGCCTGAGAAACCGCGCGAGCCACTCGGTTTTTTCGGACGAGGCGACGGCCTGCACGGCATGGGTAATCGACTTCGCGGGTCCGCCCGCCGATCCAATCTGCACGTACTTCGCGTCGTGCACCACTTCGTTCACGAGCGACATGGCCTCATCGGGCATCGTCGCGGAGAAGAGCAGCGTCTGTCGCGCGGCGGGGAGCGTCTGCACGATCCGGCGGACGTCGGGCCAGAAGCCCATGTCCATCATGCGATCCGCTTCGTCGAGCACCAGCGTATCGACGCGCGAGAAATCGACGATCCCGCTGCGCTGATGATCCATCAGCCGTCCCGGAGTGGCGACGACGATGTCGACGCCGGACTTCAACGCGCGCTCCTGCGGCTCCATGCCCACGCCGCCGTAGACGGCCACGCTCGTCAGGTCCGTGTGGTAAGTGAACCCCTGCACGTCGTCTTCGATCTGCACGCAAAGTTCGCGCGTGGGCGCGAGGATCAGCACGCGCGTGTAGCCGCAGTCGCGGGGATCGGCCGCGCGCGCCCGCAGAAGGCGGTGCAGGATGGGCAGCACGAAGGCGACCGTCTTGCCGGTTCCTGTATCGGCGCAGCCGATCACATCGTGCCCCGCGAGCGCGATCGGAACGACCGCGCTTTGAATGGGCGTCGTACGCTCGAAACCGCGAACGGCGATGCCCTCGAGGAGCGACGGATCGAGGCCGAGCGTGTTGAAAGCGATCGGAGACGGATCGTAGTCAGCCTGCGGTCGATCGGTGGCCTGCGGGCGGTGTGGAACGGACATTCGGTCCGGTCGAACCGAACGCCGCGCAGGGCGCCGCCGGCCTCGGCCAGCGCGGGTGGAGTGGGTTGTATCGGAGTTCAAATCGTTCGTCAGCGAGCGCGGAAGGTGATGATGCCCCGGACCGGGTCGTAGGGAGAGACGCCTACGGTGACGCGGTCGCCCGGAACAACCTTGATTCGGAAGCGGCGCATGCGGCCGCTGAGCTGTGCCAGCACTTCGTGGCCCTGGTCGCACTGCACGCGGTATAACCCGCCGCTGTGGACGGCGACGACGGTACCCTGCACATCAATCAGATCGTCCTTGCTCAAATTCTGTCCTTTCTCAAATCAAAGATTGTGCCAGATTTGGCGCGAGAATGCAAATGACACGCCTACAATGCTTTGACGGCATCCTCGATTTGCCGCGCCAGATCCGGATAATCGTGGCCGCTCAGCGCCATCGGCCGGCCGAACGCGCAACGTGCCCGGCCGACGGTCGGGAAGAACGCCGACGAGTGCAGGATCTGGTTGAGGCCTTCGAGGCGAACCGGCACAACCGGCACCTCGAGCCGCGACGCCATCATCCCGACGCCGGGCTGGAAACGGTTGATCTCGCCTGCCTGCGTCCGCTTGCCTTCGGGGAAAATCAAAATCGAGTACCCCGCCCCGAGCAGTTCGCCCACGTACCGCAGCGTCTGGCGCGTGCCGGCTTCGCGTTGCGGCAGCGGGAACGCGTTGAAGAAAAACGACGCCAGGTAGTAGTTCAGGCTGTTGGTGAACCACGCCCAGCGCCCGTACTGCTCCGGGAAAAAATGGGCCTTGAAGAACTCCTTGGCCATCGCCGGGGCGACGCGATACCGCCACCGGGGCGGCAGCGAATCGAGGATCACGGGCGTGTCGAAGTGGCTCTGATGGTTGGAGGCGAAGATCACCGGCCCAGTCACGCCGGAGAGGTTCTCCAGCCCGTCGACCTGCACGCGCGCGAAAATGCGGCCGAGCGGAAGGATCCACGTCGGAAGACTGGCGCGCCGGATCGCGCGAACGGGCAACGTCCGGTTCCAGGAGGGAAACGAGATATCTCCGTCGGGCCGGGCCGGCACAGGCGCCGATTCCGCGCCGCGCGCGGACGGCGCAAAGGCGGGCGGCGCACCCTCTGGTGCGACAAGGGACCTCGTCATGCCTTCCAGATCGTTCACCGTCTTCGCGGCGGCGAACGACCCTTCGTCGATCGTGACCTGCAAGGCTTCTTCGAGCGCCATCATCAGCTCGACGCGTTCCAGTGAGCTGAGGCCGAGCTCCTCGATGGTCGTGTCCGGCTTGATCGTGCGCCCCGGCGCGAACCGCTCCAGCACACCAATGACTCCCCGCGTTTCCCGCCTTTCGCCTCCTGCCTCGCCTTTTCCGGCTCCCGCCTCCCGCCTGCCGCCCCCCGCGTCGCGAAGGAGCCAGTTGCGCAGCTCGCGCCGTTTCAGCTTGCGCGTGCCTTCCGTTCGGGGCAGCTCCGGCTCCGGCCAGAGCACCGCTGCGCGAATGCGCTGATGATCGGCGAGTGCGGCATTGGCCGCTCGCACGATCGCGTCGACGTCCGCACCGGGATCGACGACGAGGATTGCCTGCACCCGCTCCGCCGTGGATCCGGCGAGCGGCGCGCCGACGACCGCGGCGTCGCGTACGCCCGGCTGCGACGTGAGCGCCCGTTCGACGTCCTCCGGAAAGACGTTGAGCCCTTCCGGCGTGACGATCATTTCCTTCTTGCGGCCTTTGATGTGGAGCTGACCGCGATCGTCGAACTCGCCGATGTCGCCGGTATGAAACCAGCCGTCCTCGAACGCGGCGCGCGTCGCCTCCGGCGCGTTGTAGTAGCCCCGCGTGACGTTTTCTCCGCGAACGAGGATCTCGCCGTCTTCCGCAATCCTGACCTCGACGCCGGCGATGGGCTTGCCGACGGCGCCGCGCGCGGCGCGCAGCGGATGATTGAGCGTGACGATCGGCGCGGTTTCCGTGAGACCGTAACCCTGCACGACCGCGAAGCCAAGTTGACCCCAGAACGCCTCGAGTTCCGGATCGAGCGGGGCGGCGCCCACGACCATCGCCCAGAACTTGAACCCGAACAGCCGGTGCACCCGGCGATACTTCCACCAGCGCCGCGCCCAATGCATGCCGGCGGGAGGCGCGACAGCGGCATCCGGCACCACGCGAACGACGTGCTCCTTCAGCACCTCCAGCATTTTCGGCACGCAGACGAGCACCGAGACACGTCGATCGTGAATCTGCCGGATGACGTCCTGCGGGGCATAACTGCGGGTGAACACGACCAGGCCGGGCAGCATCGGGGGAACGAAAGTCGCCATCGCCTGCCCGAACATGTGGCTGAGCGGCAACAGGTTGAGAAACCGGATGGGGCTGAACAGCCGGATGTAGCGTTTGTAGTGTCCGACCTCCTTCTCGATCGGGACGATGTTGGCGAGCACGTTGCGATGCGTGAGCACGACGCCTTTCGGCTCCGCTGTCGCCCCTGACGTGAAGATGATTTCTGCCGTGGTGTCGGGTCCTATCGCGGCGTTTGCCGTCGACGGTTCGCTGTTCCCCGTCAGCGACGCGCGCAAATCTGCCGCTCTCCAGACCGGCCGCACACTTCCGAGCGCATCGGCATCGACCGCGTCGCCGACGATCACGGCGCGGGCATTCACGATCCCGGCGACGTTCAACAGAAATTCAGCCGACGCGCGGTAATCGATCGGCACGAGCACGACGCCTTCAATCAGGCATCCCCATAACGCGGCGATCCACTCCGGACGGTTCTCGCACCAGATCGCGACGGCGTCGCCTTGACGGATCCTTTCGGCCGCCAGCCGCTGCGCGAAGCGGCTCGCAGCCTCCGACAATTGCCCGTACGTCCACGTCCACGTCCGGTAGCCATCGTCGTAGGTCAGGAAATCGGAAGCGGCGGTCGACGGGTTCGCTGTGAGGTCCGCGAGGAAGTCCAGCAGCGTGCGTCTCGGCATCAGTGTGTGAATTATGATCGCATTGCGAGCCGGAATTCGGACGTCGCCCGTCTGACGACTGCGGATTTCCTGCTCCAGACGGGCGAATGGAGGAACAGCGATGAAGCGCCAGATGTTCACGTGGCTGTGTGCCGCGGCAATCGCCGCGCCGGCCGCCGCGCAGACTGCGCAGGGAGCCGACCCGCACGCGGGTCACATGATGGAACAGCAGACCACGGCGGCGCCGGCACAGAACAATCCCAACCTGCCGGCCGACAACGCCGGTGCACCGGCCCGGCTCAAGAACTCGCCGCGACACCAGGAGTGGGTAGACGTCAAGGATGGCGACAAGAAGATCAAGTCGTTCGTCGTGTATCCCGAACGACCCGACAAGGCGCCGGTGGTCATCGTCATCCACGAGATCTTCGGCCTGAGCGACTGGGTCCGCGGTGTCGCCGACCAGCTTGCGCGGGACGGCTACATCGCCATTGCACCCGATCTGCTGTCGGGTCTCGGCCCCAACGGCGGCGGCAGCCAGGAACTTGGCGAGCAGGGGTCCACGCAGGCAATCCGGAACGTCAGCGTCGACGACACGAACCGGATGCTCGACGCCGTGCGCGCGTACGCGAAGACGATTTCGTCTTCCAACGGCAAGGTGGCGACGCTGGGCTTCTGCTGGGGCGGCGGAACGAGCTTCTCGTACGCGCTGCATCAACCGGCCCTCGACGCCGCGGTCTCGTTCTACGGACCGATGCCGACCGACGCGGCCCGTTACGCGAACGCCAAGGCGCCGATCCTCGGACTGTACGGCGGCAACGACAATCGCGTGAACGCGAACATCGACTTCGCCAAGAGCGAACTCGCAAAGCATCACGTCGATTACGAGCCGCACATCTTCGACGGCGCGGGACACGGGTTCCTGCGTCAGCAGTCGGGGAACGAGCAGGCGCCGGGCAACATGAAAGCCACCGAACAGGCGTGGCCTCTGGTACTAGCTTTCTTGAAGCGACACCTGCAGTAGCGGCCCCAGTCAACTACGCAACTTCACAATTACCCAACTTCCAACTACGCAAGGGCCTCCGACTTGGGAGTTGTCACCTCGAGTAGTTGGAAGTTGTGAAATTGTGGAGTTGACAGCTCACTTCAGAGAAATGCCTCCGCTCAACACCAGGAGAGTGGTCCTCGGCTGTCCTATGAGCGTAAGGGTCGGCGGTTGTTCGGCGACTGAATACCAGCGGACGTCGACCGTGAACGCCAGATGGTGCGTGTTGAACCAGCGGGCGCCGGCACCGTAGTTGATCGTCTGGCGTCCGGGCGCGCTCGTCACGGGCGCGTCGGCGCGATCGAGATAGAGAGTCGAACGCCCGATGCCGCCGCTGATGTAACTCCACCCGCTCCTGTGACCGAAGTTCAGCGACAGCTCCGGCGCGAAGCTCCTGAAATGACGCTGGACGGTGCCATAGGTCACGGTCGTGGGCGCAGCCGGCTGCGATCCGGTGGGCGCGGTGGTCGGTGCCTGGAGCGTGCGGCTGCCGCGCGCGATTACGAGGTGCGCGCCAAAGCCGATCGTAACCTTCCCGGCGTGCAGTGGATAAACATGCGCACCGCCGACGAGCCCGTAGCTTCGCGGCGGCAGGTTGCCCGGCGTGACGCCAAGATCCGTCGCGACGCTCGGCTCCTGCTTATGCCGCGCGAACACCCCGCGCACGTCGATCGCAAACGGACCAATCGGTTCCTGTTGTTGCGCGTAAGCTGCCGCCGGCACCGCGGTCACTGCACCGAGAGCCAGGACGAGAACTCGAGAACCCAGAACGCGAGAACCGAGAACCCGAGAACCGAGAACCCGAGAACCCAACCCGAGAACCCGAGAACCCAAGAACCTGAGAACCACCGCGTCAGTATATCTGCTGCCTTTCGCGGACGATTTGCGTCGCGAGCGCCAGCGCGTCCTCGAACGTCGCGACCGATCCATCGAGCTGACGCTCGTACACGTCCTTCAGGACCGCACCAACCGCGGGCCCCGGCCGCATCCCGAGCTGCAGCAGATGCCGCCCCAGCACCAGCGGCTTCGGCGCCTGATGCTCGACGCCGAGCGCGCGCGCACGCTGGACGAACCAGTCCATCGCCGAGCAGTCGAAACCGCCGCCGCGGCCTTCGCAATCCGCTTTGGCGACGCGCGCCAGCAGTTCGAGGTCGACCTTCTGTGCGAGCCGGCGGAACGCCCCGTCGCCGGCCTGCGGGTCGGCCTTGTAGAACATGCCGGGCTTCAGATGGTTCGCGACGATCCCGAGCACCTGTCGCCGCACCTCGTAGCCCTGCATCGTGTGCACGTTCAGCCGATCGAGCACGGCCGTCGCGGGCCTCACGCCTTCTTCTTCGTGCTCCATCGACCGGATGCGCCCGTCGATGACAGCAGTCGTCGCCGGCTTGCCGAGATCGTGGCACACGGCTCCCAGCATGACGGTGACCTGCTGCGGGTATTCGAGATCATCGATCCGCTTTCGCGCCTCGTCGATCACGAGCAGCGTGTGCACCCAGACATCGCCTTCGGGATGCCAGTCGGGTTCCTGCGGGCAGCCGACGAGCGCCAGCAGTTCCGGAAAGAGTTTCGCGATGGCGCCAAGCTCGAGCGCGAGCGAGAATCCGATCGAGGGTCGCGGGGCCTTGAGGAGCAGCTTTTCGAATTCACCCCAGATGCGTTCGGCAGGCAGGTCGTCGAGATCGATCCGTTCGCACAGCGCCCGCGCGGCCGGGTCGAGCGTGAATTCGAATCGGGCGGCGAACTGGATCGCACGGAGCACGCGCAGGCTGTCGTCGGCGAACGTCCGGGCGTCGACGACCCGCAGCAGCCGCCGCTCGAGATCCCTGCGTCCGTCGAACGGATCGAGGTATTCGCGGGTCAACGGATCCCACGAGATCGCGTTGATCGTGAAGTCACGCCGCCGGGCTGCCTCGTCGATCGAGAGCGACGGGTCGCCAGTGACCGCGAACGCCTTGTGGCCGCGTCCCACCTTCGACTCGCGGCGCGGCAACGAAACATCGAGGTCCGCGACCTTGTAGACCGTGAAGCTCTCGCCGACCGTGTTCACGGTGCCGAACCGGTCAAGAAGGGATTTCAGCGAATCCGCGTCGATGCCGAACACCTCGACGTCGATGTCTTTGTCGTCGATGCCGAGCAGCCGATCGCGCACCCATCCCCCCACGATGAGCGCCCGGCCGCCGGCGGCGCGCACGTCGCGCGCGATCGCTTCGGCGGTCTCGTAGGTGGTTCGCGAAGGGATCATTGCGAGTGGGCGGCCGCGTCACGATGCCGCGCGAACTTCTGCACGAACCGATCGGTGTACGCCGGCGCGATGAGCGACAGAATGCCGAGCGCCCGTGACTTCGCGTGAGGGTACACCTCCGGACGCGGACGCGCGATGCACTCCGCGATCGCGCGCGCGACGACCTCGACCGGCTGCCGTGGTCCGAGGCCGGTCACCTGATGTCCGTAGTGTCTGGCCATCGCGTCGTGGAACTCCGTCTCGGTTGAAATCGGGTAAATGCAGCTCACGTGAATCGATGTTCCAGCGAATTCCGTTCGGAGCGCTTCGGCAAGCCCGGACTGCGCGGCTTTGGTCGCCGTGTAGCCGCCCATGAACGCGATGCCACGGCGCGCGACGATGGAGGAGACGAAAATCAGATGCCCGCTCCGCTGCGCGCGGAAGAGCGGCAGCGCGGCACGCGCGGCCAGGAACGTGCCCATGTAGTTCACGTCCATCATCTGCCGCATCATGTCGGGCGGCGTCTGCTCGATCGTGCCGTAATACCCGAATCCCGCGTTGCAGATCATCACGTCAAGGCGGCCGAACTGCGTCGTGGCCTGCGCGATGAGCGCCTCGAGATCCGCTTCCCGCGTCACATCGACTGCCCGCGCCGACGCCCGCCCTCCGGCGCGCTGGATTTCTGCCGCAGCGGTCTCGAGCCGATCGATCCGTCGAGCGCCCAGAACGACTGCGGCGCCGCGCCGCCCGAGCTCGTGCGCACATGCGAGGCCGATCCCAGACGATGCGCCGGTAATTGCGACGACTTTGCCGGCGAGAGAAGCCATGAAGTAACGATACTCGATGGGCGATGGGCGATGGGCGCGATGCTCGATGTTCGATGTTCGATGCGACGAAGAATCTATCCTGTATTCTGAATCGCCTATGGATCCTGCGATCTCGCTCCTGCGCGATCTTGTCGCGATCGACTCAGTCAATCCGTCGCTCGTAGCCGGTGCGGCGGGAGAAGCGGAAATCGGCGGCGCCATCGAGGCGCACATGCGGCGCATCGGGCTCGATGTCGTGCGGCAGCCGGTGGACGGCGACCGCGCGAACATCATCGGCGTCCTGGAGGGACGCACGAAGGGCCGTTCGCTGATGTTCTGCGGGCACATCGATACGGTGGGCGTCGACGGGATGACGGCCCCGTTTACGCCGGAGGAACGGGATGGCCGTCTCTATGGCCGCGGCGCGCAGGACATGAAGGGCGGCGTCGCCGCCATGATCGATGCGGCTCGCGTCGTGGCGTCCAACGGCTTCGGTGCGGGCAGGCTGGTCGTGGCCGCCGTCATCGACGAGGAATACGAGAGCCGCGGCGCCGACGCGCTGGTGCGTGAATGGAAAGCCGACGCGGGGGTCGTGACCGAACCGACCGACCTGCAGATCGCGGTCGGGCACAAGGGGTTTGCGTGGTTCGACATCGAAACGCGCGGACGCGCTGCGCATGGCAGCCGTCCCGCCGACGGGCGAGACGCGATTCTGTACATGGGCCGGATTCTGGCCGAACTCGAATCGCTGAACCGGCGCCTGCAGGCCGGCATTACGCATCCACGCCTGGGGGCCGCGTCGCTGCACGCGTCGATCATTCAGGGTGGCCGCGAGTTGAGCAGCTACCCGGATCACTGTGCGCTGAAGCTGGAGCGCCGAACAATTCCGAGTGAAACCGTCCAGAAAGTCTGCCAGGAACTAGACGAGCTGCTCGGCAGACTGCGCGCATCCGACACAGACTTCGACGCGGAGGCGCGGCTGCTGTTCTCGCGGCCGCCGTACGAAGTCCCCGACGGGCATGCCATCGCGCAAACGGTGGCGCGAGCGGCACAGCGAATCACGCGGCGCCCGCAGCCGTTTGGCGGAATGAGCTTCTGGACGGATGCGGCCATCCTTGGCGAGGCAGGTATTCCGTCCGTGCTCTATGGTCCCGGCGGCGCCGGCCTTCACAGCACCGAAGAATTCGTCGTCCTCGAGGAGGTGCTGACGTGTCGAGACGTGCTCGCCGATTTGGCGGATGAGTGGTGCCGTCAAGCCGGCGCGTCGGAGTCGGGCGTCCGCTAACGGGCCGCACCCCACGAGTCTGCGGCCTGGGAAGCTCCCTACGAAGATCAGGCCGTCTTCCGCAGCACCAGACGCTGCGGTTTCAGGTAATGCCGGCGCGCGTCGCCTTCGAAGCGCTTCCGTGGCCCGCGGCCACTGATTTCCCATCCGGGGCTGTCGTGCCCGCACGACGTGCACCGCATCATCACGCGGTTGCCTTCGAAGTGCAGGATCGAGTCGTGGCCGCGCAGGCCGCAAAGCGCCTGGCTGAGGCGGCTGGCCGCCCGTTCCAACAGGCTGGGAGCCGCCGCGTGATCGTGCAGTTCTCCCGTGGTCGTTGCCGTGAGCCGCTGGGGATAACCCGTCACCATGATGAAGTCACCCTTTCTTCCCTAGGACGCTGAACGGCGCTCAACCGTTCCGCCTTCCCCGTGGCTCATGAGTATCAAGACAGGTGCCACCGACGTTTTTGTGCGGCAGTCCGCTTCAGGCCGCTCCGCTACACGCGGCGCGTCAGGAAGTTGGCGAAGCGGGGACCTGTTTGTGGCGTGAATTGCCGCGATCCGGCGGAGTTGTGTAGAGGGCTACATCTATCGGTCGCGGAGAACGCCGCGAATCACGAACCCGACGTTGGCAGGCCGCTCGCCCAGCCGGCGCATGAAGTACGGGAACCATTCACGCCCGAATGGAACATAGACGCGGACGCGATATCCCTCCGCGTGCAGCGCGGCCTGCAGGTCGCGGCGGATGCCGTACAACATCTGGAACTCGAAGCGATCGGAGGCGATCCGCTGCTCTTGCGCGAACGCGCGGGTCGCCTCGATCATGGCGGGATCGTGCGTGGCGATCGCGGGATACGTGCCGTCGCGCAGCAGCAGCCGCATGATGCGGACATACGCGGCGTCGACGTCTGCTTTGGACTGGTAGGCCACGTCTTTGGGCTCCTTATAGGCCCCCTTCACGAGGCGGACGCGCGCGCCAAGCTGGTTCATGCGGGCCGCGTCCTGCTCGCTGCGCGGCAAATACGACTGCAGCACGATGCCCGCATTGCGATATCCCTGTTGCCACAGGGTTTCGAACACGTCGAGCGTGACCGCGGTGAACGGGGAATTCTCCATGTCGATGCGCACGAAGAACTCGTTGGCCCTGGCGACGTCGAGGATGCGGCGGAAATTGTCCACGCAGGTCGCGCGATCGATCGTCAACCCGAGTTGCGTGAGCTTCAGCGAGATGTTGCGTTCGATGCCCGAGGCGGCAATCTGCTGAATGATTCCGACGTAGGCGCGCGTGGCCGTGTCCGCTTCGGCGGCCGATGCGACGCTTTCGCCCAGGTAGTCGAGCGTGATGCTGAGGCCGCTGGTCTGGATGGCGCGCGCCGCCGCGATGGCTTCGTCGATGCTCTCGCCGGCTATGAATCGCCGCGCGAACCCGCCGCCGGACCGCATGCCGTACCGCGACGCCATCCGCTTGAGCGCCGAACTGCCCGCGAGCGTGTGAAAGAAGGCTTTGGAAACCGCGTCCAGCATTTCCGCTAGACCGTTGGACTAGAGTTCGACATCCGGCATGTTCAGTGGGTGCGCCCGCCGCGGGGAGCGCTCAGCAGGTGCTGCAGCGTACGCGCGTAATAGCGAAGCACCGTACGCTCGCGGACGCGGAAATGGCCACTTCGATCGACGTGAATGACGCCGCGTTCCTCGAGCAGCGGCGTTCCGCGGTCGATCGCCTCTCTCCCGCTGCGGACGTCGAGGTTTGCGCCGCTGTCGCGAAGGACCGCAAGGATGTCGTCGGCCCGCGTCTCGAGGTCGCGTTTGAGAATGGACGGGCGCATCGCCGCTGCGAGAACGGCCGTCGGCAGCACTTTGTACAGAAGTCCGATCGCGTCGCGGACGGAATGGCCAAGCGCCATCACATCGCGGCGTGACTCGGGGTCATACGCCGTCAGCGGAATCGGTGCGCCGAAGGTCACGAACGCGCGCGACTCGTACCCGACCGCGTAGCGCACCATTTCGGCGATTTCGCGGCTGAACGGCCGCTGCCGTCGTTTGGTGCCCTGATGCGAGAGGATGTGATCCTCGAGCACGAGATCGTAGGCGACCGCGAGCGGTACGATGACGGCGCCTTCGAGTTCGGCCTGCATGGCCGCGTGCAGCAATCCCGTCTTCGGCGTTTTCAGCTCGCCGGTATAGCTTCGGCCGCCTTCGATGTAGAACAGCAGGTCGTGCCGCTGCAGCAGTTCTGCGATGTACGCCTTCAGCGTGACGAGATAGGCCGGATCCTTGGTGTTCCGGCGGATGGGAATCGCCCCGGTCACGTGGCGGTGCAGCACGCCAAGCGGGCCGCCGAACAGATTGATCCCGGCGGCGGTCACCGGCGGCCGGATGCCGTTGTCGTCGAGCGCAAGCGGCTCGACGAGGTAATCCAGGTGGCTCTTGTGATTCGAGATGTAGATGACCCGTCCGCTGCGCGTGGCCTGCTGCGGAATCTCGATCCGCTCGTTGACGCGCTCGATTTTCCGCAGGATCGGATACAGCGGATGCTTCAGCGCGCGGTAGATGGGATACCGCTGCGTGGTGCGCAGCTCGTCGAGATAACCGGTGATGCGCTCGCGGGCCTCGAGCTCCGACTGGCCGTGCGCGCCCCTGAGGTACTTGGCGACGTCTTTCCGCGCGAGCACCGCCTGCGTGATGTCGTCGGCCAGCACGACTGAACTATACCACCGCGCTCTCGATTTCCCGGCAGATCGCATCGGTGAACTCGGTCGTTCTGGCCGTCCCTCCGAGGTCGCGGGTCCGGACGCGGCCCTCGGTCAGCACCTTCGTCAACGCGGCGCGAATCCGCTCCGCCGCCTCCCGCTCATCGAGATAGTCGAGCATCAGGAGCCCCGACAGCAGCAGCGCCGTCGGATTCGCGAGGTTCTGGTCCGCGATGTCGGGGGCGCTTCCGTGCACGGCCTCGAACACGGCGGCATCCTGGCCGATGTTGGCGCCGGGAACGACCCCGAGTCCGCCGACGAGGCCGGCGCACAGATCCGAGACGATGTCGCCGTACAGGTTCGGCAGCAGCAGCACGTCCATCCGTTCGGGATGCATGACGAGGTGCATGCACGCCGCGTCCACGATCCGTTCGTCGTAGCCGATCTCCGTATAGTCGTGCGACACCTTTCGGGTACTTTCGAGGAACAGGCCGTCGCTGAGCTTCATGATGTTCGCCTTGTGAATCGCGGTCACGCGCTTGCGGCCGAACGTCCGCGCGTACTCAAAGGCGAACTTCGCGATGCGCGTCGACGCGCGCTCCGTGATGATCTTCAGGCTCTCGACAATGCCCGGCACGATCTCGTGCTCGAGCCCGGCGTACAGGTCTTCTGTGTTCTCGCGGACGATGATGAGGTCGACGTTCTCGAACCGGCTCTGCACGCCGGGAAGGTTATGGACCGGGCGGAGGTTCGCGTAAAGGTCGAGCGCCTTACGGAGGCCGACGTTGACGCTCGTGAACCCTTCGCCAATCGGGGTCGTCACGGGCCCTTTCAACGCGACCTTGTTCCGTTTGACGGAATCGAGCAGTTGGACGGGGAGCGACTGGCCGAACCGCTTGAACGCGATGACGCCGGCGTCCTGCCGATCCCAGTCGACCTGCACGCCCGCGGCCACGAAGATGCGGAGGACGGCTTCGGTGACCTCAGGGCCGATCCCGTCGCCGGGAATCAGAGTGATCGTGTGCATGGGTTCTCGGGTTCTCGGGTTCTCTGGGTTCTCGGGGTTGGGTTCTCGGGGTTCTCGGCGGCGGACGGACCTATGGCTCGCGATCGGCCAGGCGTTCCGCGAGCAGCGCGGCGATTGGCTCGAGCAGTTCGCGGTCCGCGGAGCCGAAGGCGGCGGGTTTGTCGCTGTCGATGTCGATTTCTCCGAGCACGCGGGAGCCGTCCATGATCGGGACGACGATCTCGGATTTCGTGTCGATGCTGCACGCGAGATAGCGTGAATCCGCGTTCACGTCGTCCACGACGATCGTCGCTTTTTGGCTGGCTGCGGCGCCGCAGATGCCGCTGCCGACCGGGATGCGCGTGTGCGGCGAGGGCTGTCCGACGAACGGGCCGAGCACGAGATCGCGGTCGCCCTCCATCAGGTAGATGCCGACCCAGGTGTAGTCAGGAATCCCGTCCTTCAGCAGTTCCACGGTCTGCTTCAGGGCGGCGTCGGCGTCCGGCGCAGCGGCGATCGCCGAACTGATTGCCCGCGCGAGATCCCGGCGGTCCATGTCTGTCATCCCTTCAACTCCCAGTACATCAGCACGAGGCCGCCGACGAGCGGAATCATTTCGAGACCGGTCGCGAACGCGTGCAGCCGTCCGAAGTCAGTCCGCCGCGCGTCGTCGGCCGGCAGCGCCGACGGCGACCCGCCGATCTGCGCCTGCACCGCCGCAATCCGCTCCGCAACGACGACGCCGCTGACGAGCGACGCCGCCAGCATCAGCGTGGCGAGCGCGGCGCGCCATGCGAAGCGCCGGGGGCGGGGACCGAGAATCCCGCGCGCCAGCACCGTGAGCAGGAGCAGACTGCCTGCCGCGTAGGACACGAGGTGAAACCGGCGCAGCGTCTCCCCGAAAATCGCGCCTGCCAGCACGCGGCCGTCCGCGGTGTGACGCCAGGCCGTGACGTCGAAGATGGCCGGCGCCGCGATGGCGCCCAGCGCGAGGAGGCCGCCGACCCACACCACGAGCGCCAGCAGTGCGGCGTACCGCAGCGCGAGCATCATTCCATTATTGCGCAGATAATCGTTTGTCAGAGATTCAGCAACCCGTCCTTCACCGATTCACCAATTCTCCATGCACTGGCTGCCCTGGACCGCTGAGACGTTCGCGCGCGCCGCACACGAGCGAAAGCCGATCCTGCTTTCGATTTCCGCCGCCTGGTGCCGCGCATGCCACGACATGGATCGGACAACGTACGCGGATCCTGACGTGGCGGCGCTCACCGCGGAGCGATACGTCGCCGTCCGCGTCGATGCGGATCAACGCCCGGACATCAACGATCGCTACAACCTCGGCGGCTGGCCCACGACCGCGTTCCTTACGCCTGACGGTGAGTTGATCGGCGGCGGAACGTACCTCGACGCGGCGCGAATGACAGGCGTGCTGCGGCAGGTAGCGGACGCGTTCGCGAACATGTTCGCGGCGTGCAGTGCGGAATCTTCGGGCGCGCCGCTGGCGAGTCCTCCCGCCGCGGTCGTGTCGGGCGAGAGCGCCGTCGTCGATCTCGCGCAGGTCTTCGCCTCCTTCGACGAGGAGTACGGCGGCTTCGGCATGGAACCCAAGTTTCCGTTGACGTCGCCGCTGCGCCTGGCCATGGTGCTGTACCGCGAGTCAGGAGATCCGCAATATCGCGTCATCGTCGAACGCACGCTCGATGCCATCGCCGACGGTGGGCTTCACGATCGCGCCTCCGGCGGCTACTTCCGTTACGCGACGACTCGCGCGTGGCAACTGCCGCATCGCGAACAACTGCTCGAGACCAACGCGCGCCTGCTGGCGACCTTCGTCGAATCGGCGACGACCTTTCAGCGCGCGATCGATGGTGATCGCGCTGTCGAGGTCGCGGCCTTTGTCGCGGGGCTCGCCTCGGACTCCGGCGGATACGGGGGGAGCACCGATCACCCGCGGGTGTTCGCCGCGTCGACCGGGTGCGCTGTCTCGGCGCTCCTCCTGTTCGCGTCGCTTACCGCTGACGAGCGGCTCGTGCGCGAGACGCTCGGCCACTTCGAGTCGTTCCTGCTCGCGGCGTATCGGCCGGGTCACGGCATCGCGCACATGGTGGACGACGGGCGCCGTTGCCCGCGGCTGCTGGCGGATCAGATCGCGATTGGCGAGGCGCTGCTTGCCGCCCACGCGATCACCGGCGATGAGCCGTACCGCATGATGGCCGAAGAATTGGGGCATCACGCGCTTGGTGCGTTCACCGCCCCAGGCGGCGGATTCTTCGATCGCCTTCGCGAGAGCGGCGATGTCGGACTGCTCAGAGAGCTGCGTGTGGGTTATCAGGATAACTGCGAGGCCGCCACGTTCTTTGCCCGGCTGCATCGCGTGTCTGATGAGGCCGCGTTTGCTGAGGTCGCCGAGCAGGCGCTGGCCAGAGTCGCGGCTGCCGCTGCCGACCACGGGCCCGAAGCCGCGCACTGGCTCCTCGCGCAAAGATTCGCAAAGATCTAAGATCACAAGGATCGTTATTTCGATGTTCGATGCTCGATGTGCGTCCATCGTCCATCGTCCATCGTGCATCGGATCTTCGGCTCTTTGCGTGCGAGGTGACTTTGGCCGCTTCGATCGATTCGCTCCGTAATATCGCCGCCCAGCTTCGCATCGACTCGGTGCGCTCCACGTCGGAAGCGGGCAGCGGTCATCCGACCAGCTGCATGTCGGCTGCCGATATTGCCGCGGCGCTGTTCTTCAGCGAGATGCGGTACGACCCGAAAAACCCGCAGAACCCCGACAACGATCGGTTCGTTCTCTCGAAGGGGCATGCGGCGCCGCTGCTCTACGCCGCATGGGCGGAAGCGGGGTTGTTCCCGCGTGAGGATTTGCTGAAACTGCGCACGATCGGGTCCGACCTCGAAGGGCACCCCACGCCGCGGCTGCCGTTTGTCGACGTCGCGACCGGCTCGCTCGGCCAGGGCATCTGCGCGGCCATCGGCATCGCGCTGAACGCGCGGCGGATCGGGTCCGACTATCGAACGTACGCGCTGCTGGGCGACGGAGAATCCGCTGAAGGATCGGTCTGGGAAGCCGCGGACGTCGGCACGTTCCAAAAGCTCGACAACCTATGCGCGATAGTCGACGTCAACGGCCTCGGCCAGAGCCGCGCGACGCAGTTCGGCCACGACATGGACGAGTTCTTTCGGCGCTGGACCGCCTTCGGCTGGCATGCCATCGTCATCGACGGCCACGACATGCAGGCGATCCTCGACGCGTTGAAAGAAGCGCGCGAGACGAAGGGACAACCGACGGTCATCCTGGCGCGCACCGTGAAAGGGCAGGGCGTCGCGGCGATCGCCGGCAAGGATGGCTGGCACGGAAAGGCCCTCAAGAAAGGTGAAGAAGAAGACAAAGCGCTCGCGGAACTCGAGCAGCAGCTCGTGTCCGGCGCGCCGCGGCCGGAGATCCCGCCGCCGTCCGGCAAATCGAAGCCGACGCCGGCAGCGGACTACGGCACCCTTCCCCCGCCTGCGTACAAGAAGGGTGAGTCGATTGCCACCCGTGAAGCCTGGGGCGCCGCGCTCGCAGCCGTCGGCGGCGTCGACCAGCGCATCGTCGCGCTCGACGCCGACGTGAAGAATTCCACGTTCAGCGACAAGTTCGAGAAGAATTTCAAGGATCGGTTCTTTGAGAATTTCATCGCCGAGCAGGTGATGATTGGCGCGTCGATGGGGCTCGCGGCCCGCGGCGCGATCCCGTTCGCGTCGACGTTTGCCTGCTTCCTCACCCGCGCCGCCGATTTCATCCGGATGGCCGGCATCTCGATGGTGAACATCAAGCTCACCGGGTCGCACGCCGGCATTTCGATCGGCGAGGACGGACCATCGCAGATGGCGCTCGAAGATCTCTCGATGATGCGGGCCGTGCCCGATTGCGTCGTGTTGTATCCATGCGAGGCGGTGAGTACCGCGCACCTCGTCACCGCAATGGCGCAGCACAAGGGCATGGTGTACATGCGCACGTCACGGCCGAAGACCCCGGTGCTGTATGAACCGACGGACGCCTTCGCAATCGGCGGCTCGCGTGTCCTGCGCCAGAGCGACAACGACAGCGCCACGGTCGTCGGTGCCGGCGTCACCGTGTTCGAGGCGTTGAAAGCCTACGACGAGCTGCAGAAGATCGGGATCGCGATTCGCGTCATCGACGCGTACTCGGTCCAGCCGATCGACGCCGCCGCGCTGCGAGCCGCCGCGAGGGCGACCAGGCGCCGCGTCATCACGGTCGAGGATCACTACGCCAGCGGCGGTCTGGGCGACGCAGCATCCGAAGCGCTCGCGGCCGACGGCGTTGCCGTCACCCGGCTCGCCGTCCGCGAAATCCCGCGTTCGGGCCAGCCGGACGAACTGCTCGAGCGCTACGGAATCTCTGCACGGCACATCGTTGAGGCGGTGAAAAGTAGCCAGTAGCCAGTAGCCAGTAGCCAGTAACCAGTAACCAGTAGCCAGTGGTCAGTAGTCAGTAATCGGTCGCGAGGGGAGTGGCCGGTCGTCAGTTGTCAGTGTGTGGTCACTCTATTCGTCGGATGAATGACGACAACATCCTTCGGATCTCCTGGACCTCTTCGTTCAAGCGGTCGTGGATGTCGGCGGGCAGGAAGTTGGCGTCGCGGGCGAGCAGGATTTCGGTCTCGAATTCGCTGCAGGAACCATTCGAGTACCACAGGAACCGCTTGAAATCGGCGCCGGAGCCACGGCCGCTGCCTTCGGCGATGTTGGCCGGAATCGACGTCACCGCATCGAAAATCTGATCCCGCAACTTCCAGGCCTCAGGCCGGCGGAAGTACTCACCCAGCGAGTACGTCTCAACCGCGAGTTTGTGCGCTTTCTGCCACACGAACAGTTTTCGATAGTCCTGCATTGAGCCTCCTGCAACAACTTCGTCGCAGGGGCAACTACAGTGCCAGTGTTGAATGAGAACCCACCGCCGTCCGAAGGCTCGCAACTGACAACTGACTACTGGCAACTGGCAACTGGCAACTGACTACTGGCGACTGGCGACTGGCGACTGGCAACTGGCGACTGGCTGTTCACTTCGCCGACATATACAGCGCGTTGAAGAGCAGCGGAAACGTCGCGTGTGTCTGCGCGCGGTGCTGCGGCCTCAGCCCGAACAGCACAATGCGTCCCGGATTCATGTCGACGGACACGACCGCGGGCCGCCCCTGCATCAGTTCCTCACCCTTGAGCCAGCCGGACGCCACGACGTTGTCGTTGGGATAGCGCGCGATGACCGAGACCTTCTGAGACGAGAACCCGTCGAGCACGTCGAAGAACGGGCTGTTGTTGTAGAAGCCCCAGGTGTGCGGGGCGACGCCGTACCCGAGCGGGTTCGTCGTGTCGATCTCCACGTTCAGGATCGTGCCGGGCGCGAAGTGCTGATCACGCGTGAGCCCCTCCTTCAGGTCCTTCACAGGAACGCCCAGTCGCTCGATGGCGAGGTCGGAGGCGGCTCCAAGCGTGATCAGCGTACCGCCGTGCGCCACGAAATCCCGGAGCGCCTCGACGCCTTCGTCGCCGATCCCGCCGCGGTATTCGGGGCGGATTTCCGCGCCGTTCGCGCCGTCCACAATCGCGCGCGTGTTCTGGTCCGCAAGGATCACGGCATCGTACTTGTCGCGCAGATGCCCGGCCCGGATGTCCGCGTTGTGCAGCGGCGTCGACGGGAAGCCGTACTGCTCGAGTACCCACCGCGTCCAGCCTTCGTCCATGTTGCCGCCGGTCCACGGCTGATACATGCCGATGCGCGGCGCGCGGATTGGAACGGGCGTGCCCCCGCGCGGCGTGCCATCCGCCGCAGTGACGGAAAGTCCGTATCGCGTGGCGGCCGACTCGATCTGCTTCTGCGTTGCGCCCGTCACGGCCACGTGGGACGGCGCGTCGAATGCCACCTTCGCCCCGTCCTCGAGGAGCGCATTGATGGCCGCCGCCGTGTCCGGCCCTTTGTAGTCGAATTCGAACCGCGAGCCTGTGCCGCTCACCTCGCCGCTCATTTTGGGGGCATCCGTCAACATCGTCAGGTCGAGTCCCTGTGGTGCTTCACTCCTGCTGAAATCCACGTTCACGCCGAGTAGCATGCCGAGCGACCACGCGGTGACGTCATACGGCGGTTCCGGCGGTGACGTCGGAGAGCGGCGCACTTCGGGATAGGTCTGTTTCTCCAGCATGTCCTTGGCGTACCGCCCGAACACCTGGTTGAACGGCACGACGAAGCTGCCGGCCGCGTACCGTTTGCCGTCGATCTCGAACGGTTTGTTCGCGCGCGCGACCTTCACGCCACCCATCTGAAGCTTTTCGACGACGTGAGCGGCTTCACGTGGATCCTGCTGGCCATTGACGGGAATGATCGCGACGCGGTACCCGTCGGACCATCCCCAGTTCACGGTCGCCTGGTTCACGTCGTACATCTGGCGCAGCAGCGTCTCACGCCGGTCCGCAACCGTCTCGAGAAGCGCCATCGTCGCGATCGACTCGTAGTCGACGATGTCCTCGAGCGTCCAATGACCGCCCATCCACGGACGCGGATACTCCGTTCGCGGCTGGATATCGGTGGGAGGCGGCAGGGGCGAATTCGGGGCGCCGCTCGCGCGTCCGCCGGCTCCGCCGCGTCCGCCCCCGCCTGCAGCGGCACCGCGAACCTGTGGCGCGTTGTCTCCGGCGCCCGTTCGAATCGGTGCGGCCCGGAGCTGGTCCGTCGGCGCGGCGACGCGGACGCTCGCGACCTCGGTGAGCAGCCCCACTTCGTTGTGCCACCAGCCGCTCCACGCCATCGCCCCTTCCCAGAAATTCGTGTAGGTGGAGTTGTAAATGATGCCCTCTTTACCGGCAGCCTCGAGCGCCGCCGCCTGCGACTGGCCGAGGATCCCGTTCCAACGATAAATCAACGGATGAACGTTGGGATTGATGGGATCGGTCGCGGGCATCACGAAAATGCGCGCCGCGTTACTGCCCATCTGATGCTCGTCGAGCCACACCGCCGGAAACCAGTCACTCCACAGAAGCCTGGCCGTGAGCTGGCTTTCCTTCTGCGTGAACATGTACATGTCGCGATTGTTGTCGTGGCCGACGTACGGGTGATACAGCCACGGAATCTGGCTGCTTTCGAAGGGCGTCCCGACGTTCTTATTGAACCAGTCGGTCACCATGATCTGGCCGTCCGGGTTCAGGCTCGGGACGAGCACGAAGATCACGTTGTCGAGGATCTTCTTTACCTGTGGTGAGTCGTCGGTCGCCAGCCGGTGCACGAGATCGACCGCCATCTGCGTCGCGCCGATCTCCGTCGCATGGATGCTGCACGTGATCACGATCACGACCTTGCCGTCGCGGAAAATTTCGTCGCGCTCGGCATCGGTCGGCGCGCCGCCCTGGAAATACAGCTTCCGCTCGAGCTGCTTGTAATGATCGAGGTTTTTCAACGTCGCCGGACTGCTGATCTCGAGCGCGATGAAGGGATTGCCGTTGGTCGATTTCCCGAGCTCGCGGAAGCGGATGCGGTCGGAGGCAGAGGAGACCTGCCGCATGTACTCGACGATCTTGTCCCACCGGGCGAGCTTGCTGTCGGTGCCCATCTGGAACCCGAAGAACTGCTCCGGCGTGGGAACCGCTGTCTGCGCGTGCCCGAAGAGCGTCATCGAGAACGCCAACGAGACGGCTACAAGGATTCGTTTCACCATCATCTCCGTCGAATGGTCCAGGGCAGAGTAGCTGGTAGCTGGCAGTTGAGTAGTTGGTAGTTGATTAACCTTCCCGCGGTGCGGGAGGTAACGCGCGTTTATGCTCCGAGGCGCGCATCAGACGTTCGATACGCAGCCCGAGGGCAGGTGACACGGCGTCGGGGCCGGACAGGAGGTAGTTCTCGAGGTCTGCGTAGGTGAAGCCCATCTCATCTTCGTCGGTCTGGCCGAGCCAGAGGCCGGCGCTCGGCGCTTTTTCGATGATGGCGGACGGCACGCCCAGCTCGCGCGCAGCGGCGCGGACGTCACTTTTGAGCAGGTTGCCGATGGGGAGGAGGTCCACTCCGCCGTCGCCATACTTGGTGAAGTATCCGATCGTCAGCTCGCTGCGGTTTCCGGTCCCGACTACCATATAGTTCAGCGTGTTCGCGATGTAGTACAGCGTCGCCATCCGGAGCCGCGGCTTCACGTTCGCGAGCGGCATGCGCGCCTTGATATCCGTGGCGTCGCCGGAGGCCGCCTGGGCGAGCCCCGCCGGCAACGCGCTGAGGGCATGCTGCAGAGCGCTTGTGAGGGCGTCGAACGTCGGCGCCAGATCGACGTGGATTGATGCGATCTTGAAATGGGTTGCCATGGTCATGGCGTCTACTTCGTCGCGCGGATCGCTGTGGCACGGCATCACGACGCCGACGACGCTGCCGGGCGCAGCCATCTGACAGAGACGCACGACGACCGCCGAATCGATCCCGCCGCTCAGCCCGACGACGAATCCCCGGCTGCCCGACGCCTTCAATTGTTCACGGAGCCAGTCGACGATCGCCTCGGTCTGCGCGCTCATGACGCGACTATATCAGGGCCCGGAAAGCCGCTTGCCGCCTGCACGTGCTGGTTTTCGATGACGCGGAGGAACGCGTCCACGACGCCGGGATCGAACTGCCGCCCGCGCTGCCGCTCGATCTCTCCGATCGCGTCCGCAATCGGCCACGCAGGCTTGTACGGCCGTTGCTGCGTCAGCGCGTCGAACACGTCGGCAACCGTGACGATGCGTCCCGCAAGCGGAATGTCGGTTCCGGAAATCCGGGCATATCCGGTGCCGTCCCACCGCTCGTGATGCGAAAACGCGATTTCCTCGGCGAGCCGGAGGAGCGGGAACTTGCCGCCGGACAGGATGCGGGCGCCGATCGTCGTGTGCGTCTTGACGACGTCGAACTCCTCGGTCGTCAGCTTCCCCATCTTCAGCAGGATGGAATCGGGAATGCCGATCTTGCCGACGTCGTGGAGCGGCGCCGCGCGGCGCATCAGCGCGACCTGCGTGTCGGGCATCCCGAGCTGGCGTGCGATGAGGGCGGACATCTGGCCGACGCGCTGCGTGTGCTGGCCCGTGTTGTCGTCGCGGAATTCGGCGGCCATCGCGAGCCGTTCGACGATCTCGATCTGCGCCTCTTCGAGCGCGCGGGTGCGCTCGCGCACCTTGGCTTCGAGCAGCTGGTTCTGGCTCTGCACCTGGATATACAGGAACCGCGTCTCGAGCAGCGTCCGGATGCGCAGGAGGATCTCGTCGGGCTGGAACGGCTTGCTCACGAAGTCCTTGGCGCCCCGGGAGAGCGCTTCGCGCTTGGCTTCCGGCGTTTCGTCCGCAGACAGGATCAGGATCGGCAGGTAGGTCGCCTCGGCGATGTCGTTCAACTGCCGCATGACTTCGAGCCCGTCGAGATAGGGCATGTGCAGGTCGAGAAGGATCAGGTCCGGCCGGTGCCGCACGTACAATTCCGCCGCTTCGCGCGAGTCGGTCGTGCTTTCGAGCCGCGTGAAACCGGCACGCGAAAGAATCCTCTTGAGGATCTCGACGTTTCCCGGCTCATCGTCGACGATGAGAATCCGGGCGTTGCGAAACGTTCGCGACGTGCTCATTGAGGCAAGGGTCTGCCGGGCGCGGACGCGCCGTCCGGCACGGGCATCCTACACCAACGCAGATATAATGGCGGATCGGTTTTTACAAAACTTCCATTCTTTTAGGAGTCTTGGAGATGGCTACACGGAAAGGTCCCATTCGCGTCCTTCATTTCGGCCTCGGGCCGATTGGCGCGGCCGTCGTCCGGCAGTGCGCCGCCCGGCGCGGATTCCGCATCGTCGGCGCGGTCGATATCGATCCGGCCAAGGCGGGCAAGGACCTCGGTGAGGTGGCCGGAGTGGGGCGGAAGCTGAAAGTGCCGGTGTCCGAGGACGCCAAGAAGGCCATCAAGGCATCCAAACCGGACGTCGTCGTCCTCTGCACCCAGTCGTCGCTGAAGAAGGTGATGCCGCAGATGGAGGCGATTCTCAAGCTGAAGGTCCCCATCGTGTCGACGACCGAGGAGCTCGCCTATCCGACGAAGGGCAACATGAAGTACGCCCGCGCGATTCACGAGATGGCGAAGAAGGCCAGGGTGGCGGTGCTCGGGACGGGCGTGAATCCCGGCTTCACCATGGATGCGCTGCCCATCACGCTGACGGGCGTCTGCGAGCGCGTCGAGTCGATTCGGGTGGACCGGATCCAGGACGCGCGGGTCCGCCGGCTGCCGTTCCAGCAGAAGATTGGCGCCGGCCTGACGCGCGAACAGTTCCAGAAGAAGGTGGACGACGGGTCCGTTCGTCACGTGGGTCTCGCCGAGTCGATTTCGATGATCGCCGACGCGATGGGATGGAAACTCGACAAGATCACCGACGAAATCCAGCCGAAGATCGCGACCGAGACGGTCGCCAGCGAGTTCCTCGCCGTCGACCCGGGATACGTCTGCGGAATCGTGCAGGATGGGGTCGGCTACCGCGACGGCCAGGCGATCATCACGCTGCACATGGAGGCGTATCTTGGCGCGCCGGAGTCGTTCGACGCGGTGCAAGTGGCAGGGTCGCCCGCGCTGAACATGAAAATCGCCGGTGGCGTGCACGGCGACGTCGCGACGGCCTCGATCACGGTCAATTCGATTCCCAAGATCCTCGAAGTGGCGCCGGGCCTCCACACGATGCGCGACATGCCCATCCCGTCGTATTTCGGCGGTTAGGCGAGGCGGGTGGCGGGAGGCGCGAGGCGGGAATTTAGCGCAGGCCTTCAGGCCTGCCTCTTAGCGCAGGCAGATTGAAGAGCGCCCCTTTTGCGGGGCGCCACACCAATCAAGCGCGCAATACCGCGATCGGATCGACCCGTGACGCGCGGTACGCCGGGATCAACGTCGCGAGCAGCGCGACGGCCGCCAGCGATCCGGTCACCATCGCCAGCGTCAGCGGGTCGGACGCGCTGACGCCGAACACCAGCTTTTCAATCAGCCGGCCGGACAGGAGCGCCGCGCCGGCGCCAATCGCAATCCCGATTGCCGCGGGCGCCATGCCTTCCAGAATGACCATGCGGACCACGGCAGACGTGCTGGCGCCAAGAGCGGTGCGGATACCGATTTCACGGCTTCGCCCGCGGACGATATACGAAAGCACGCTGTAGATGCCGACTGACGCGAGCAGGAGGGCAACGGCAGCAAATACGCCGAGCAGTGCGGCGCTGAATCGCTGTGCCGTCGTCGTCTCGTCGAGAATCGTAGCCATCGTCTTCACGTCGTCGACCGGCATCGCGGCGTCGACGCGATGGACCGCGGCCACCGCTGCCGGCGCGACGGAGAGCGGCGGCACGGCACTGCGCAGGACCAGCGCCAGCCCATAGCTTCCGCCTGAGCCTTCCCGAATCGATTCCGTTACCGGCCGCCGGGTCGCCTGATAGACGGTGGGGTTGACGGGTTCGGTCAGGTCCGACTGCTTGACGTCGCCCACGATGCCGATCACCTGCAGCATCGTGTCCTTGGATTCGAGCGGGAGCGAAACGCGACGGCCGATCGGGTCTTCATTGCCCCAGAGGAGCTTTGCCGTCGCCTGGCTCACGAGCATGACGTCGTCGTCGCCGTCGTTGATGTCGCGCCCGCGCAGCACCGGCACCCGCATCGCCGCCAGGTACCCCGGGCGGATCGTGCGCACGTTGACGGTGGGCTGGTCCTTCGGCAGGAGTTCCGTGTGCCCTTCCAGCACGATCGGCTGCACCGAACCACCCGTCACCGGCAGATCGTCGATCGCGCCGGCAGCCTGCACGCCCGGCACGGCGCGGAGTTCTGCGAGCGTTCGATCGAGCAGGTCGTACATCTGCTCACCGGAGTGATATCGCGTCGTCGACACGGACACGCGCATGGTCAGGACGCCATCGGGCTCGAATCCCGGGTTGACGTTGCGAATATTCACCAGCGTCCGGATCATGAGCGCCGCGCCCATCAGCAGGACGACGGACAGCGCCACTTCGCAGACAATGAGCACGCGGCGCGTGCGCACGCCGACGGCGCTGTCGTGCCGTCCGCCTTCTTTCAACGCCTCGTTCAGATCCGTGCGTCCCGCGCGCAGGGCGGGCAGCGTTCCTGCCAGCACACCCGTCAGGAGCGAGACCCCGATCACGAACAGCACCACGCGCCAGTCGATCGAGAGTTCGTCTGCGCGAGGGATGCGGTCGGCGAGGAGTGTTGCCCCCGCCGCGAGTCCCTCGTGCGCGAGGAACAGGCCGAGCGCGCCGCCCGCCGACGCGAGCAGCAGCGTTTCCGCGAGCAGTTGCCGGAAGACACGAGAGCGCGCGGCGCCGAGGGCGGAGCGGATCGCGATCTCCTTGCGCCGCGCGAGGGCTCGCGCGAAGAGCAGGTTGCCGACGTTCGCACAGGCGATGAGCAGCACGAGCGCGACGGCGGAGAGCAGCATCACGAGCGACAGCCGGATGTCGCCGACGATCAGCTCCCGCAGCGAAATGACCGTCGCGCCCCACCCCGCGTTCTGCTGGGGATACGCCGCTTCCAGCCGCCGTGAGATCGCCTGCATTTCAGCATCGGCCTGCGCGATCGTGACGCCCGGCCGCAGGCGCGCGACCACTTGATCGTTGTGGTTGTCGCGGACGGCTTTCTGCGCGTCCGTATAGGCGAGCGGTACCCAGATGTCGCGCGCGGTGGCTCCCCACGCGCGGCTGGAAAAGCTCGCGGGCATGACGCCGACGATGTCGTACGCGGCGCCGTCGAGCGTCAGCGTGCGGCCTGCGATGTCAGACGCGCCGCCGAAGTGGCTCTTCCAGAATCCATCGGACAGGATGACGACATGCCCGCGGGCAGGGGAGTCTTCCTCGTCGAGAAACGTGCGGCCCAGCGCGGGCCTGGTGCCGACGATGTCGAAAAAGCCCCGGCCGACCGCGGCCGCCACGATTGATTCGGTGCTGCCGCTGCCGGTCAGCGCGAACTCGCGGAAGCGATAAATCGCCATCGCGTCGAACGAGTGCGCCTGGCGCTGCCAGTCGTAGAAATTCGCCGGCGAAACCGAGAACGTCTTCATGCCGGGGAAGGTCGACTGGGGCGGTACGTGGAACAGGCGGACGAGCCGATCGGAGTCGTTGAAGGGCAGCGGCCGCAGCAGCACGGTGTCGACGATCGTGAAGATGGCGGTGTTCGCGCCGATGCCGAGCGCGAACACACCGATCACCGCCAGCGCGAATGAGGGCGACCGGCGCAGCACGCGAAGGCCGTAGCTGATGTCGCCGAGAAGGGTACGCATCGAAGAGTCTCCCGGAGAAAAGGTTGAGTAGGGATACGCCTGCGCGGAGCGGGGCGGCCGCAGAATGCAGCGAAGCGTCTGCCGCCAGAACCATCGGCGCGCGGCGGGAACGCTTGCCGACGCGCGGACGGAGAACTCCTCTTCGAGATCCCCGATGACGAATTCGCGCCAGTCGGCGGGCAGCCGGCGCGCGAGCAGCCGCAGCGCCAGCCTGGGTGGATGTAGCACGGCGGTCACTTCAGGCGCTGTTCGAGACCTTCGGCCATCGAGATGACGGAGTGGTACGCGTGGCGCAGCGCGGCAATGCCCGGGGGCGTCAGCGCGTAATGCTTGCGGCGGCGCCCGCCGCGCTGGGGCGTCGGATCGCCCGTCCACGACCGCAGCAGACGCTTGCCTTCGAGGCGGTCGAGGGTCGTGTAGACGGCGTTGATCGAGACGTCGCGGCCGGAGCGGGCGTGGATTTGCTGCCGGATGGCGGCGCCGTAGGCGTCCTCGCCGAGCCGGAGCACGCCGAACAGGACGAGCTGTTCGAAGTCGCCGAGCACGGCTGTTTTCGATTTAAACCACATTGTAGTGTTTTGACGGAGCGCGCGCGCAAAAGGTTGCCAGTGGCCAGTGGCCAGTGGCCAGTGGCCAGTTGCCAGTTGCCAGTTGCCAGTTGCCAGTTGCCAGTGGCCAGTTGCCAGTGGCCAGTTGCCAGTTCCCAGTTGCCAGTTGCCCGTTGCCCGTTGCAGGACGAACGACGCCCGCCTTCGAAGCCGGTGATTTTGGAAATCCTGAGGAGCGGCCGGGTTTGAGTCAGGCTTCGGCCTTAGCCGTTGGGAGTTGGGAATTGGGAGCTGGGAATTGGGAGTTCTTGTCTAGCTCGCCCGCTGCATGCCCCAGCGGCGGCGCTTCAGGAACAACCCTTTCCGCGAGATGCCGAGCAGACGTGCCGCGTTTTCGAAGTTGCCGTGCGCCCGGTCGAGCGCGCGGCGGACCATCGCCTGCTCGATGGCTTCGAGCGCATCCCCCATCGGCTGGTCGAGACGCACGCGGATTTCGGGGGAGTCCCCCTCCGTCACGCGGATCGTGCGGCGCGAGGCCTGGATGTCGGGCGACAGGAGCGCGGGCGTGATGATGCTGTCGGCTTCCGCAAACGCGGCGATCCGGCGGATTTCGTTGACGAGTTGCCGGACGTTGCCCGGCCAGGCATAGAGGAGCAGGTATTCGAGCGTTTCGTCGGCGAGCGTCAGGCGGCCCTTCTTCTGTTCCTCGGCGGCCTTGCGGAGGTAATGATCGATGAGCGGCGGGATCTCCTCGCGGCGCTCGCGCAGCGGCGGCAGCTTCAGCCAGACCGCGTTCAGCCGGTAGAAGAGGTCCTCGCGAAAGCGTCCGTCTGCCACCATGGCCTCGAGGTCGCCGTTCGTGGCGGCAATCACACGGATGTCGACCTTCACCGGCTGCGGCTCGCCAAGGCCGTGTACTTCGCAGGTTTCGAGGAAGCGGAGCAGCTTGGGCTGGAGTTCGGGGCCGATTTCAGCGATTTCGTCGAGGAAAAGGGTGCCGCCGGCCGCGGCGCGGATGACGCCGTCGAAGGCGTGCTCGGCGCCGGTGAACGCCCCGCGTCGATAGCCGAAGAGCTGACTCTCGAGCATGTCACGCGCGACCGCGGTGCAGTTGAAGGGCACGAACGGCTTGCCCGCCCGCGGCGACGCGCGATGGACGGCGCGCGCCAGGACTTCCTTGCCGGTGCCCGTCTCGCCGGTCAGCAGGACCGTGAGATTGGAGGAGGCGACGCGGCGTGCACTCGAGAGCAGGTCCGACATCTGCTCGGAGATGAAGAGCCCGCCGTCGGTTTCGAACGTGTCGGCCGGCCACAGGGCTGTGCGCTGCTTCTCTTCGCGGCGGTAGCGGTCGAGCGTGACGGCCGCATCGACGAGCTGGCGCACCGCGATCGCGGTGCACCGGTCGGCGAGCGCCGGCTTCAGCTCCGCGATGATTTCCCATGTCTCGTCGCGGTGCACGCCGCAGATGATCTGCAGGCGGTCCTGCACGTCGGCCGCCGCCCGCCGCGCGCCCGTCTCGTCCCAGTGCGCGGTGGCCAGCACTCGTAGGTCCGCCGCCCCGCGCGCGACGAGCGCGAGGCGCTCCGTCACCCCTGCGCCCTCGAGCAGCGCGTACGCCTCCCGGGCGAGCACATGCGGGTACCCCGCGAGTTCCACCAGCGCCGCTGCGTCGTCGAGAG
>DATJFQ010000024.1:0-77857 GCA_035495555.1 Vicinamibacterales bacterium | reverse complement strand
CGGCAGAACAATTATGTCTCGTCGCCGGTGAGCCAAACGAACTACAACCAGTACATGGTTCGTGTCGACCACACATTTAACCAACACTGGTCAGCGTTCTACCGGCATTTCTTGCAGGACAACAACACGTTCAATCCGTTTCAAGGCTCAAATACCGCCAACTATGAAGGGTTCCCGAACAAAAACGTAAGTCGGCCGCAACACGGCACGGGTGGCCTGAACACGGTGTTGTCTTCATCGCTGCTCAATGAGGTTCGATTCGGTTTTTCCCGCATGACGAGTACTAGCTCGAACCTTCCATTGTTGAATCCCATTGACTACGGCATCAACTATGTCAGGCCCCAAGACGCAATTGGGGGGCTCGGCCTTCCTGACATTGAAATCAACGGCATTTCAGGCATCGGTAATACCATCCAAGGCCCGACGGTTGGAGTTTATCAAGAGTATGAGGTCTCCGATGTCGTAACGCTCGTAAGGGGCGCTCACAATTTCCGGATCGGTGGAACATACAGACCCGGCAGTGAGGACATCAACAACGGTTTTTTTGTCGTCGGCCGCTACGTATTCAATGGCACGTACACCGGTGACACCGTAGCGGACTTCCTGCTGGGCAAGGCGGCGGAGTTCGATTACGGGCAGGGTCGTACTCGTATGGTTATGGTCAATAAGAACTGGGGGTCGTTCGTTCAGGATGACTGGAAGCTCCGACGCAATCTGACCCTCAACCTCGGACTGCGTTACGATTATTTCAGCCCTATTACTGACAAGCTGGGCCAGACCTCGACGTTCTTGATTGATCAGCCAGCTACGGCAGCGCCGCAGAGCGGCCAGGCGGAGGTGGTTACTGCTGGCACTCATGGACTGCCGCCAAAAGGCACCTACTTCGCCGACAAGAACGGATTTCAGCCGCGCGGCGGTTTCTCCTGGAACGTCACAGGGGACGGCAAATTGGCGGTCAGAGGTGGGGTCGGAATGTTTAGGAATCAGCTGCGCAACAATCTGACGTTGCAGCAGATATTGTCCTATCCGTTCTATCAGCAACCAGTGGTGCGCGATACCTCTTTGAGTAATCCGATCAAGCCGGTCACGATCCCGTTGGTCGGTCAGTTATATGTTATTAATCCGCATATCACGACTCCGTACTCTGTCGTTTTTAACCTCGACGCGCAATGGCAGTTCATGCCGAACACGATTCTCGAGATCGCGTATGTAGGAAATAAGGGTTACGACCTGCTGCAGCTTGGGAATGAGCTGAACCAGCCGATTTACGTGCCTGGTCAGACGACTCAGGCCAACAAGGATCTGTTCCGTCCATACCCGGGTTTCACGTCCGTGCTGCAGGCGTCGAATTGGGGCCGTTCTAAATATAACGGTCTTGAGGCGAGCGTTACCAGACGATTCAGCAATGGCTTGCAGTTTCAAGCATCGTATGTCTTGTCGAAGTCGATGGATAACTCGTCTGCGTTTCATTCCGGCGCTACAAATCGGACATATTTGATGATGCCGCAGGACGCGAATGACAAGGACGCGGAATGGGCGCCCTCAGAGTTTGACGCGAGACATCGTGTCAATCTATCTGAAGTCTATGAGCTGCCTTTTGGCAACGCCAAGCGGTGGTTACATTCTGGCCCTTTTGCCGCAGTACTCGGAAATTGGGCGGTGGCGAGCATTTGGACAATACAGTCCGGCTTCCCGTACACGATTTACGACGGCCGCGATCCCTGCCTGCGCGCCGGCAACTGGACGCCGAGCTGCCGACCGAATACGATTGCAGATCCTAACGCTGGTCCGAAAACGGCTGCGGAATGG
The DNA here is from genome assembly GCA_035495555.1 of Vicinamibacterales bacterium. Taxonomy (GTDB): domain Bacteria; phylum Acidobacteriota; class Vicinamibacteria; order Vicinamibacterales; family 2-12-FULL-66-21; genus DATJFQ01. The sequence continues at coordinate 76,048 of DATJFQ010000024.1, read as the reverse complement.
TTCGACACGGAGGCGTTTGTCGCGGCGCCGGCTGGCCAATCAGGGAATACGCCCCGAAACTCCGTTCGAGGGCCAGGGATGATCAATACTGACATATCGCTGATCAAGCGTGTGGGGGTCGGCGCCGAGAGATCAGTTGAAATCAGAGTGGAAGTGTTTAATCTTTTCAACCGTGTCAATCTTGGTGTCCCGGTCACCGACTTGTCATCGGCCTCTTTTGGGCGCATTCAAGCCACGGCAACGAATGCACGCGAGCTGCAGCTCGGAGTGAAATTTCACTTCTAATACGTGAGACGGGCTCAGGGATCAAGGCCCCGGTTATCAGACTACCGGCGCGAGCGGCTGAGTGAACGGATGTTAGAGGAGCTTGGACGATGAGAAGGACGGCTGCAACCGTTTTCAGTGTCGCGGCGGCCGCGATGTTCCTGATCGTGCAGGGGCACGCGCAGCAGCCCCCGCAGGAACATGCGTCGACGACGGATCCGCGAGCGAGCCTGAAGCCGGGATTCGACAACGCGGGGCAGGCTGCGAAGAACATGCAGCTCGTCGCGCACATGGCGAAGCCGCAGGGATTCTTCGACCCCAGCTCGCCGGCCGGCACGCCGACGCCGCCGGAAACAACAGGCCGGGGCGCGACGGCTCCGCCTGCGCCGCAGCCAGCGGCGACGGCTCCGGCCGCGCAGCCGGCCGCACCCGCCGGCCGCGGGCGAGGCGGCCCGAGCGGGCTGGATTTCGCGAACTCGGACCTGGCGTTCCGACGCGCCGACATGTTCGTCGGCAACTTCAATGGGTTCAATACCTATGACATCGAGACCCCGCGCCGCCCGCGTCTGATGACGTCGGTCGTCTGCCCCGGCGGCCAGGGTGACATGTCGGTCCGAGGCAACCTGCTCTTCATGTCCGTCGAACAGACGCGTGGACGCGTGGATTGCGGCACCGAAGGCGTCGAAGACGTCGCCAGCAAGGACCGCTTCCGCGGCGTCCGCATCTTCGATATCAGCGACATCACGCATCCGCGCCAGGTTGCTGCTGTACAGACGTGCCGCGGGTCGCACACGCACACGATCGTCGACGATCCGCAGGACAAGGCCAACATCTATATCTATGGATCCGGCACGAGCACGGTCCGCCCCGGCGAGGAACTCGCCGGATGTTCGGCCGGAGCGCCGGACGAGGATCCGAATACGGCCCTCTTCAGCATCGACGTGATCAAGGTCCCGATCGCGCATCCGGACCAGGCGGCGATCGTCAATCGGCCGCGCATCTTTGCCGACGAGAAGACCGGCGCGATCGCCGGCCTGCAGAAGGAAGGCGACCGCGGGCCCGGCACGCAGCCGGCGCGCGCGACCAACCAGTGTCACGACATCACGGTGTTCCCGGCGGTCGGGCTCGCGGCAGGCGCCTGTTCCGGCAACGGCATCCTCCTCGACATCTCCGACCCGGTCCATCCGAAGCGCCTCGACGCTGCCGCGGACAAGAACTTCGCCTACTGGCACTCCGCCACGTTCAACAACGACGGGACGAAGGTCATCTTCACCGACGAGTGGGGCGGCGGCACGCGTCCACGCTGCCGAGCCGAGGACCCTCTGAACTGGGGCGCCGACGCGATCTTCGACATCGTCGACAAGAAACTCGTGTTCCGCTCGTATTACAAGATGCCGGCCGCGCAGACCGAGCAGGAAAACTGCGTCGCCCACAACGGTTCCCTCGTCCCTGTTCCCGGCCGCGACATCATGGTGCAGGGCTGGTATCAGGGCGGTCTGTCCGTGTTCGACTTCACCGACTCCGCCCATCCGGTGGAGATCGCGTATTTCGATCGGGGGCCGATCGACGCGAAGAATCTGATCACCGGCGGGTACTGGTCGGGCTACTGGTACAACGGACACATCTACGGTTCCGAGATCGCGCGCGGCATCGACATCTTCCGATTGTTGCCAAGCCAGTATCTGACGCAGAACGAGATCGACGCGGCGGCCGCGATCCGATCCGACGAGTTCAACCCGCAGGAACAGCCGAAGATGACGTGGCCCGCCACACCGACAGTCGCCCGCGCGTACCTCGATCAGCTGAACCGCGACAAGGCGCTGCCGGCGGACCGCGCGACCGCGATCAAGACCGCGCTCGATCGCGCCGAGAAGTCGAAGTCGCCCGCCACGGCAAAGGAGCTGACGACGCTGGCCGGCGAGTTGTCGTCTGCCGCATCGTCGGCCAGCGGGCGGGACGCGCAGCGGATCACCGCGCTCGCCGAGACGCTGCGAAAGTTGGCGAATTCGTGAGTTCGTGAATTTTTCGATTCACCTGTCGGCTAGTCGCCGATCGCGGCGACGAAGGCGCCGCACAGCGGCCTGCGCGGCGAAGTATCCGCACATGCCATGGACGCCGATGCCCGGCGGCGTGGACGACGAGCAGAGATAAACGCCGTCGATCGGGGTCGTGTACGGGTTCACCTTCAGCGCTGGCCGTGCAATCAATTGCGCCAGGTCTGCGGCGCCGCCGCCAATGTCGCCGCCCACGAGATTCGGATTCCCGTGTTCCATGTCCGCTGTGTTCATGGTGTGGCGCGCGGCGATGCAGTCCCGGAATCCAGGCGCGAAGCGCTCAATCTGCGCCTCCACACGCGACGTCATATCGACCGTCGATCCGTTTGGCACGTGACAGTACGCCCAGAGCGTGTGCCGGTTTGCCGGCGCGCGTGACGGATCCACAATCGTCGGCTGCACCGCGAGCACGAACGGACGGTCGTGGATCCGCCCTTCCCACGCCGCGCGTTCTGAAGCGGCAATCTCTTCGAGCGTGCCGCCGACGTGCACCGTGCCCGCGTCGCGGCACGCCGGCGCCCGCCACGGCACCGCCTGATGCAGCGCCCAATCCAGCTTGAACACACCGGGCCCATAGCGAAACCGCTCGAGCGCGCGCCGATACGAGCCGTGGAGCTGCGCGTCCGCAATTGCCAGCAGTTGCCGCGGCGTGACATCGCAGAGCACGGCGGCGCCGCGCTTGGGTAGATCCTCCAGCGCAGTAATCGTCCGTCCCGTTTCGATCGAGCCCCCGAGCGACTCGAGGTAGCGGCCGAGCGCCTCGGCGAGCGTCTGGGAACCGCCTTGGGCCACCGGCCAGCCGACCGCATGGGCAGCGACGATCAGCGCCAGCGAAAACCCGGCCGTCCCGGCAAACTCGAGCGGCACCAGCCCGTGGGCCGCGGCACCCGCCATCAGCGCGCGCGCGCGGCGCCCGAGGAACCTCGATTCCGCCAGCGACTTCGCGGACCGGATCGCCATCGGACCGATGCTCGCCATGAGCAGGGGATGGCGGCGCCCGATCGGTGCGAGCAAGGCTTCCATCAGCGGCTCGGATTGCCGGACCATGGGCCCGAACAGTCGGCGATATCCGGCGGCGTCGGGCGCATCCAGATTCGCCGCGGTCTCCTCGATTGATCGTCGACAGACGACCGCGCTTCCATCCTCCAGCGGATGCGCGAACGGGGTCGGCGGGTGAAGGAGCGTGAGTCCGAACTGCCCGAGCGGAAGCGTCTTGAAAAACGGCGACGCGGGCACGAGCGCGTGGACCGAGGAGCAGATGTCGTGGATGAAGCCGGGCAGCGTCAGTGCTCCCGACCGCATTCCGCCGCCGATGGTGTCGGCGCGTTCGAACACCCGTACCGCGAACCCCTCACGAGCGATCGCAATCGCAGCCGCGAGACCGTTCGGACCGGATCCGATGATGACTGCGTCGAACGAAGGGGCGGGCGTCGTCACCTGTTGAACGGAAATTCCTGATGCTCGATGGTCGATGTTCGATGGTCGATGGTCGATGTTCGATGGGGATCCTACACGAGGAACAGCGCCTATCGACTAGTATGAACGGCGCATGCGCGTGGCAATTGTCGGCGGGCCGGGGGTCGGGAAAAGCACTCTCGTGCGGCAGCTCGGGGATCTCTATCACAACGGGTCCTACGGCGAGGGGGAGAAGGGCGTCTGGCACCCGCGCGTGCTGAGCGATATCGAGGCGGGCAGGAACGCCGTCGGCGTCACAGCCTATTTCGCGGATCTCTACGAGGCGAACTACGCGGACGCACTCGCCAACGATCGTCCGGGGAAGGTCATCTTCCTCGAGGGGGCGCAGATCACGCTGGAAGCGCACATCGCCGAATACCCGAAACAGGAGCACGAGGCGCTGCGGGAGGTCGTCCTCAAGGGTAAGCATTGGGATCCCGACCGCATCATCGTCCTGACGTCGAGCACAGACACGATCGACAAGCACATCCGTCTGCGGAATCGGGCGCACGAGAACGCGGAAAACATGGTGCGGCGCTTTCGCCTGATCGACAGCGAGTTCCGGCGCCTGGCGCCGCGGTACGCGAGTGCCGTGGTGGTCAACCGCGACGGGATGGAGTTCCACGAACGCGCCGGTCTTCTCGACGTGATCCGCCTCGCGGCCCTCCCCGCGTTCACCGAGATTCCCTACCACGACTGAAAGTAGTCCGCACGGCTTCCCCAGCACCCGTCCGAGGTCCCAAGCCCCCGGCACCCCGCGCGAAGCGCGGATTCGTCGACCCCAGCCAAACCGCGGTATCATGACGCGTCCAGCCATGTTTCGACGTTTCCTCCTCGTACTGGTGCTGCTCGCGCTGGCGGCGCCCGCGTCCGCGCTGGGCCAGTCCATGCAGGTGGTCCCGCTTCCGCGCGACGGCGAGCTGCTCGTCTCGTTCAAGCTCGGTCAGCCGCTCACCGACGACATCCGCACCGCGATTCATTCGGGCCTGACGATCAAGTTCGTCTACAAGGTGGACCTGCGCCGTGCGGCGTCGGTCTGGTTCGACCGCACCATCGCGTCGGCCGTGGTGACAGCCACGGTCAAATACGACACGCTGACACGGACGTACCACATCACCCGGATGGTCGACGGCCGCACGGATTACGCCGATACGACGCTCGACGAGGACACGGCCTGGGCGGCCCTGACCAGCGACTTCGCGCGCATGTCGCTGTTCCACGGCGTGCCGCTCGAAGCGAACGCGGAGTACTACGTCCGCGTCCGCGCCAACTCGTCGCCGAAGAACTCCACGTTCATCTGGCCCTGGCAGGCAGACGACGCGGTCGGCCTCGCGAAGTTCACGTTCATCAGGTGAGATGCGGGCCAGCATGAGGGCGTCGATTCGCGTGCTCGCCGTGGTGACGGTTGCGCTGGCTGTCTGGTCGGCAACGGCACCGGCGCAGCAGTTGCTCGGGACCGGATCGTTGAGCGTGTTCGACGCGTATCTCGAATCGCTTCGCCAGCAGGCGGGCATCCCCGGCCTGTCGGCCGCCATCGTCAAAGACGGCGCGATCGTCTGGGAGAAGGGATACGGATTCCAGAACGTCGCCACCCGGCTTCGCGCGACGCCCGACACGCCGTATGTCGTCGGCGATCTCTCGGAGATGTTTGCCGCCGTCCTGGTGCTGCAGTGCGTCGAGCAGCGCCGCGTAGAACTCGATGCGCCGGTGACCCGGTATGGCGTGACGGGTCTCGAGCCGGACGCGACCACGCGCCAGTTGCTCAGCCACGCCGCACCACCCGGAAGCGAGGAACAGTTTCAGTTCAACCCGGCGCGGTTCGACACGCTCACGACGGTGGCGGAGTGGTGCATCCCGCAGGCGTACCGGAAGAGCATTTCGCATCGCCTCCTCGATCGGCTCGCGATGACGACGTCGGTCCCCGGGACCGACCTTCGCGATCCGGACTTCACGCTGCCCGAGGGCCTCTACACGGACGAGGAGGTTGCGAACTATCGGCAGATTCTGACGAAGCTCGCGATCCCATACCACCTGACGGGACGCGGACGCGCGGAGCCGACCGAGATTCCCGCGTTGACGATGTCCGCGGCCAACGGGCTGGTGAGCACCGTGCGCGATCTGGCGCAGTTCGACGCGGCGCTCGATTCGGAGATCCTGCTCCTCAACGAGACCCGCGATACGGCGTGGGCGAACGCCACAGGACGCTCAGGCGCCGTGCTGCCGACCGGCCTGGGATGGTTCGTGCAGACCTACCGCAACGAGCGCGTCGTCTGGCACTTCGGTGTGGTGTCGGACGCGTATTCGTCCCTCATGATCAAAGTTCCGGCGAGGAACGTGACGCTCATTCTCCTCGCCAACAGTGACGGACTGGTCGCGCCCTACAATCTGGCGCAGGGAGACCTGACCCGCTCGATCTTCGCGAACCTCTTTCTTCGCCTCGCCATCTAATCGCCCGTGGTGACACTTCGCTCCGTTTGCCTGCGCGCGCTCGCCGCCGCGTCGCTGATGGTCCTGGCGTCCTTGCCCGCCGCCGCGTCTGAATGGCAGATCACGCCGATGCTTGGCGTGACCTTCCGCGGCAACACATCGCTCGTGGATATTCAGAACGCGACGGGCGCCACGCACAAGGAATTCGGAGGCGCGGTCACCGTGCTGTCGCAGGGGATTTTCGGCGCGGAAGGCGTCGTATCGTTCACGCCTGGGTTCTTCCACGTGGATCGGCCCAAGGGGCGCGACGGCGACCCGCTGTCGACGGCGGGCCTGGTCAAGAGCAGCTACGCGTTTGCGACGATGGGGAACGTGGTCGTGGCCGCGCCGCGACGGTACACCGAGTACTTCCTGCGCCCGTTCGTCTCCGCCGGCCTCGGCGTCGTACGGGCATCGGTGACCGATGCCGTCGGTCTGGGCCAGACGGCAACGGGCACGCGCCTCGGCTTCGACATCGGGGGCGGGGCCGTTGGCTTTCTGACGCAGCACACCGGGGTCCGCTTCGAGCTGCGCTACTACAGCAACGTGCACAGTTCCGCGCCCCGCGGCGCCGCAATCGGACCGGTCCATCTGCGCTACATGGTCGCGTCCATCGGCCTCGTCTTCCGCAGCCACGCCAGTCCGATGAAATAGCCCCGCACCTCGCGCCTCCCGCCTCGCTACAATAGAGCGATGGCCTCTCTGATCGAAGCGATGTCCGTCAAGCGCAAGATGTATTTCGAATACGAAGGGGCGCCGTACCACTGCCTGGACGTCGAGATTTCGAAGCCGACCGCCCGAGGGGGCCAGACGCTCGTCCGCCTGAAGATGCGGAACCTGCTCACCCGCGCAGTATTCGACAAGACCTTCAAAGCGTCCGACAAGTTCAAAGAGCCCGATTTGACGGTCGTCGCGGCGACGTTCCTCTACAGCGACGGCGACGGCCACCACTTCATGGACCAGGAGACGTTCGAGACGTTGACCATCCGCGGTGATGTCCTCGGCGACGACCGGCTGCTGCTGGTTGACAACGTGCCGGTGCAGATCCAGAAGTTCAACGGGAACCCGATCGGCATGCAGTTGCCGCCGCACGTGGAGCTGACCGTCGCGTCGACGGAGCCGGGCGTCCGCGGCGATACGGCGAGCGGCGGCGTCACGAAATCCGCGACGCTCGAAACAGGCCTCGAGATCCGCGTTCCGCTCTTCATCAAAGAAGGGGAGAAGGTGAAGGTGCACACCGAGACGCGCGAGTTCGCGGGAAGGGCCTAGCCATGGATTCAACGCCGACAGGAACCGATCGCGAGGCCGTCGACTTCATCCGAGCCATCGTCGCCGAGGACGTCGCCGCCGGGCGGAACGACGGGCGCGTGGTCACCCGCTTTCCGCCGGAGCCGAACGGGTATCTGCACATCGGTCACGCCAAAGCCATCTGCCTCGATTTCGGCGTCGCACGGGAATTTGGCGGGACCTGCAATCTGCGGTTCGACGATACCAATCCGACGAAGGAGGACGTCGAGTATGTCGACGCCATCGAAGACGACGTCCGCTGGCTCGGATTCGAGTGGAAGCAGATCCATTTCGCGTCGGACTACTTCGAACAGCTCTACGCGTATGCGGTCCATCTCATCCGCAGCGGTCTGGCGTACGTGGACAGCCAGTCCGCCGACGAGATACGCGTCAATCGCGGGACGCTGACGTCGCCAGGCGTCGAGAGCCCGCATCGACGCCGCAGCGTCGACGAGAACCTCGATCTGTTCGCGCGGATGCGCTCGGGGGAGTTCGAGGACGGTGCGCACGTCCTGCGCGCAAAGATCGACATGGCGTCGCCGAACATCAACATGCGCGACCCGGTGCTGTATCGCATCCGCCACGCGCATCACCACCGGACCGGCGATGCATGGTGCATCTATCCCATGTACGATTTCGCGCATCCTCCGTCGGACGCGCTCGAGCAGGTCACGCACTCGCTCTGCACGCTCGAGTACGAAGACCACCGGCCGCTGTACGACTGGGTGATCGACCACCTGCCGGTGCCGTCGCGCCCGCGGCAGATCGAGTTCGCGCGGTTGAACCTCACCTACACCGTCATGAGCAAGCGGCGGCTGCTCGAGCTGGTCGAAGACAACCTTGTCAGCGGCTGGGACGATCCTCGGATGCCGACGATCGTCGGCATGCGGCGTCGCGGGTACACCGCGGAAGCGATCCGCGCCTTCTGCGACCGCATCGGCGTCGCCAAGCGTGAGAACGTGATCGACGTCGCGCTGCTGGAGCACGCAGTGCGCGAGGACTTGAACCGGCATGCGCCGCGGGTGATGGCCGTCCTTCGTCCGCTTCGCGTCGTCATCGAGAATTATCCGGAAGCGCAAAGCGAAGAACTCGACGTCGTCAACAACCCGGAAGACCCCTCAGCCGGCACGCGAAAGGTGCGGTTCTCGCGCGTCCTTTATATCGATCGCGACGACTTTCGCGAGGATCCGCCGAAGAAGTTCTTCCGTCTCGCGCCCGGACGGGAGGTGCGGCTCCGCTGCGCGTACTTCATCACGTGTACGCGCGTGATCAAGGACGAACGAACGGGGGAGGTCATCGAGTTGTACTGCCGCTGCGATCCGGCCACTCGGGGCGGTGACGCACCCGATGGACGGAAGGTCAAGGCGACGCTGCACTGGGTCTCGGCGGCGCACGCCGTCGAGGCGGAAGTGAGACTGTACGACAGGCTGTTCAACACGGAGCAGCCCGGGGCCGACGGCGATTACCGCGCGGATCTCAACCCGAACTCGCTCGAGGTGATTCGCGACGCGAAGGTAGAACCGTCAGCAGCGGCAGCGCCGCACGGCACCCGCTTTCAGTTCGAGCGGCTCGGATATTTCTGCGTGGACCTCGACTCCACCCCCGAGCACCCGGTGTTCAACCGCACCGTGACCTTGAAGGATTCGTGGGCAAAGATCGAGCGGGCGGGGCAGACACCGTAGCGGAGGTCTTGGCGTCTGACGTCAGTCCGCATCGAACTCTCCATCGGAGATCCGCCGCACGAGATCATCCAGACTTCGCACGCGCGGGCAATCCGCGTCCGGCCGCAGGTTCGCTTCATCGAGCAATACGCCGCGCAGACCGGCGTTTCGCGCCCCCACCACGTCGACGTAATACAGGTCGCCGACATGGATCGTCGACTCGCGTGACGCACCGCTGCGCTCGAGCGCGATCCGGAAGAAGCGCGGGTCAGGTTTCTCCACGCCCTCGTCCGACGAGTCGAGAATGGTGTCGAACAGCGGCGTGAGCTTCAGCCGATCCATGTGCGCGCGGAGCGTGCCGTTCGCGTTGGACACGACAACGAGCTGAAGCCCGCGCGCGCGGAGCGCTTCGAGCGCCGGCACCACGTCGTTCGGCACGTATTCCCACAGATTGCTCGCCGTATGGTACGCATGCAGCTCGGCGAGCGCCGCCGCCGTCGCCTCGGACCGGGAGATGCCGGCGTGCTCGAGGATCAAATCGAAGAACAGCCACCCCCGGCTGGCGTCGGTCGTCGTGCCGATCGTGCGGCGGTCGTCCAGTTCGCGCCGCGCATAAGGATCCGCTGCGGCGAGAGCCTCGGGTGCAACCGCGACTTGTTCCCGCGCGAGCGCCTCGGCCACGCGCCACCAGTTGGGGTAGAGAAGTACACCGCCCGCATCGAGGAAAACCGTCCTGAGCACCAGCCTTTATTAAACAACAACGCGGGCTGTACGCGGTTGTTTGCCGTCATTCGGTCAGGGCGATGACCGGATCGATGCGCGCCGCCCGGCGTGCCGGTACGGCACACGCGACGAACGCGACGACCCCGAGTACGACGGCGACGGACACCAGCACGCGCGGATCCAGCGCCGTGATGCCGTACAACTGCGACTCGACTGCGCGCCGGATGACGAACGCACCGACCAGCCCCCCGGCGACGCCAGCGCCCAGCAGCACCAGCCCTTCACGAACGACCAGGCGGAAGATTCGCGTGCCATCGCTGCCGAGCGCGAGCCGGATGCCAATCTCGCGGCGGCGCTGCGATACCTGATACGCGAGCACACCGTAAATCCCGACTGACGCCAGGAACAGCGCAATGGCGGCGAACAGCACAGCGAGCAGCATGGGCGTGCGGCGGTTCAGCAGCGACTCGTCGATCCGCGCCGTCATGGATTGAACGGCGAACAACGGCAGTTCGGGATCGAGCGACGAGACCTGGCGCCGGATCGATGAGGCGAGCGAATCTGGCTCAACGGAACTGCGGACGACGAGCGTCATCCCGCGCATCGTATTCTGAGAGTTCGGGAAATAGTACGCGCCGACGTCCCCCTTCTCGGTGAGTCCCAGCATGCGGACACTGCCGACGACCCCGACGATGGTGTAGAAGTCCGATTTCGGTCCCGGCCCTTTGGACAGTTCCTCCGGTTTGTCTGGCTGCCACATTCGCCGACCGACGGGATCTTCCGTACCGAAAAACTTCGCGGCGAGTTTTTCATCGATGATGATGACGCGCGGTGATTTGTCCGTATCGGAGGCGGTAAACGGACGTCCAACCTTCACCGGAATACCCATGGCCGCGAAGTATCCCGGCGTGACCCGCGTTCGGAATGGCGAAATCAGCGACTCCCCCGGCTTCATGGTGTAGCCCTCGGCGAGGATCACGCTGTCGCTGTGATCGTCCCCCAGCGGCAGATTGCTCGTGATGGCGGCCGCTTCGACACCGGGCAGCGCGCGGACACGCTCGAGCAGCCGATCGGCAAACGCCCGGAGCGCCGGGTCGTCCTTGTAGCGCGTGGCGGGTGGGCTCACGCGAGCCGTCAAGACGTGATCGGGATGGAACCCCGGGTTGACCGCGAGAATCTGCCGGAAGCTCGCCAGCAGCAGACCGGCACCGATGAGGAGCATGAAAGCAAAGGCGACCTGCACGGTCACGAGCACGCGGCGCATGACGCGCGCGCCCCGCGAAGCCGTGCCGCTGCGCCCTTCCTCCCGGAATGCCTGACTCAGGTTCGTCTGTCGTACTCCGAAGACCGGCACAAGGCCGATCGCGACGCCGACGAGCAGCGCGAGCAGGAAAGTGAACAGCATGACGCGTGCGTCGATTGCCACAGTGGTGCCCTGCGGGGTCTCCGCCAGCCCGTAACGCGCGAGCGCCCGGACGCCCGCGAACCCGAGCAGCAGCCCGGCCCCGCCGCCAACGAGCGTCAGCAGTACCGTTTCGGTGAAGAGCTGTCGCGCCAGCCGGCCGAGCCCGGCGCCGAGCGCATGGCGCGTCGCGAGCTCCTTCATGCGAGCCGTGGATCGAACGAGCGTCAGGTTGGCGATGTTGACGACGCCGATCAGGAGCACGAACGCCACGCCGCCCCAGAGCAGATACAACGTGCCGCGAAGCTGCCGCACGAGATACGCCTGCAGCGGGACGACGACGGTGTGAAAGCCGGCGTTGATGAGGATCTGTTTCAACTGCGGGAAGCGATCGAGGTTACGCGCGTTGAGCGCGTCGATCTGCTGGCGTGCCTGCTCGATGGTGGCGCCCGCTTTCAGGCGCCCCAGGTACGACCAGTTGTTGCTGTGCCGGGCCTCGTCCGATTTCTGCTCGGCCGTGAACGCCAGGGGCATCCAGAACCTGATGTCGGGGTCGAGGAACGAGAAGTCTCGAGGGAGGACCCCGACGATCGTGTACGGCTCTCCGCTGACTCGCAATGACTGTCCGATTGCGTCGTCGCGTCCGCCGAACGACTGCTGCCACGTGCCGTACGTGAGGATCACCTTCTTCGTGTTGCCGAGTTCGCCCTCCTGATCGGTGAAACTGCGCCCGCGGATTGGCTGCACCTGCAGCAGGCGCAGCATCGACGGCGTCGCGGCCATCGCGGTCACCCGCTGCGGGTTGCCCTCCTGTCCGAGCGTCACACCGGTGGTGTTGTAGAGCGCCTGCTCCTGGAACACGGACGTTTCGCGCAGGCGGTCGTAGTAATCCGGGACGCCGGTCGACCCGCGATCGCCGACACCAGCGCCCGGATACGAGTTGTACATGTAAACGAGCTGCTCAGGATGAGGCACCGGCAGCGGTTCGAGCAGGACGGCGTTGACGATGGCAAAAATGGCGGCGTTGGCGCCGATGCAGATGGCGAGGGTGAGAAGGGCGGTGGCCGTGAAGCCGCGTTCTTTCAGGAGGACGCGGACCGCAAACCTCAAATCCTGGACGAATCGTTCCATTCGAACCTCGATCAGTACAGATACGTCACGGAACGAGCAGACGTTCGATCATATCCTGCCGCCTCCGTCGGGCGATTCCTTTTGACATCCAACAGGAGATCCGCTACGCTCCTTTTGTTTTTCAACAGGAGTATGTGTGGCTCACTCGAAACGGGACATCATGCAGGGCACCCTCGACCTGATGGTGCTCAAGACGCTGGAGACGATCGGCAGCCTCCACGGGTATGGGATTGCACAGCGCCTGCAGCAGGTTTCGGACGACGCGCTGTACGTGAATCAGGGCACCCTCTACCCCGCACTGTTGCGGTTGGAGCAACGCGGGTGGATTGCGTCGGCCTGGGGCACCTCCGAGAACAACCGGCGCGCCCGGTTCTATTCGCTGACCCGCGCGGGGCGTAAGCAACTGGCCCTCGAGGAAGCCGACTGGCAGCGCACCGCATCCATCATGGCCCGCCTGCTCGGGCGCGGAGAGGAGCCGGCACAATGAACCTCCGTGAATTGGCGTCGCGAATCGCGGGGGCGCTGGGCCGTGGACGTTCGGACCGGGAAATTGCCGCGGATCTGGCCGCTCATCGCGATGAACTCGAAGCGTTTCATCTGCGGCGGGGCCTGACGGCTGAGGAGGCGCGCCGCGCGGTGCGCTTCGAGCTGGGAGGCGAAGTGCAGGCGCTCGAGGCCGTTCGGGATCAGCGATCGCTGCCGTTTGTCGACGCGCTGCGGCAGGACCTGCGCTACGGACTCCGCATGCTCCGCCGCGCGCCGGGGTTCACGGCCGCCGCGGTCCTGACGCTCGCGATCGGCATCGGCGCGAACACCGCGATCTTCTCCGTTGTCGACGCGGTCCTGCTGCGGCCCCTCCCGTATGCGGACCCTGATCGGCTCGTCTCGCTGGGCGAACGGACCAGGGCAGGCGATCCGGAACGCGTGGGTTACGCCACGTTCATCGACTGGGAGGCGCGCAGCCGGTCGTTTGAATCGCTGGCCGTGATGCGGTCCTTTCAGCCAACCCTCGTGGTCAACGGCGAAGCGGAGCGGCTGGCGGGCGTACGTGTGACCTGGTCGTACTTCGAGATGCTCGGCGTCCGCCCCGCTCTCGGTCGCACGTTCACGCAGGAGGAAGATCGCCCGGACGCGTGGCACGAGGTGGTCCTGAGCGACGGCCTGTGGCGGCGGCGGTTTGGCGGCGATCCGACGATTGTCGGGCGCACGGTCGTGATGAACGACCTGCCGTATCGCGTGGTCGGCGTCATGCCGGCATCGTTCCCGCCGTTGATTTCTGCGAAGTACTACACGGCTGCCGAGATTTGGGCGCCGCTCGGATACGCGGTCGGCGTGGGCGACAGCTGCCGCGATTGCCGTCACCTGCGCGCATTCGGACGGCTGCGTCCCGGTGTGTCGGCGGCTGCGGCCGCCGCCGAGATGACCTCGGTTCACGAACAGCTTCGCGCACAGTATCCGACACAGTACGAACCGGGGTCGGTTGCCGTCGTGCCGCTGGGCGACGCGATTACCGCCGGCGCCCGCCCGCAACTGCTCCTGTTGCTGGGCGCGGTCGCGTGCGTCCTCGTGATTGCGTGCGCGAACGTCGCCAACCTCCTGCTTGCACGCTCGGAGCTGCGGCGGCGCGAGTTGGCGTTGAGGGTCGTCCTCGGTGCCGGCCGGCGGCGAATCGCGGCGCAGCTATTGACCGAAACCGCGCTGCTCAGTGCGATCGGCGGGGCGTGCGGGCTGCTGCTCGCGGCGATTGCGATGCGTGGGGTATCGGCCGTGGCGCCGCAGACGCTGCCGCGGCTCGGCGAGGTCGGAATCGACCTGCGCGTCGCGCTCTTCGCGTGCGTAGTCGTGATCGTCGCGGCTGCGCTCGTCGCCCTGGCACCTATACGCCAGGCATCGCGGGACGACCTCCGCGGCCAACTCGCCGTCGATTCGCGCACGACGGCCGCGGGAGCCGGACGGGTGCGCGCGCTCCTCGTTGTCGCCGACCTCGCGATCGCGCTGACGCTTCTTGCGGGCGCCGCCGTCATGCTGCGGTCCGTCACGTCGCTCGCGCGCGTCAATCCAGGCTTCGACCCCAACCGGATCCTGTCGATGCGAATCATCCTCGGCGGACGCACATACGCGGAGGATCCGGCGGTTCGCGCGTATCAGACGCAGGCGATCGAGCACCTGCGGGCGCTCCCAGGCGTCGCAGCGGTGGCGCTCGCCGACCAGATTCCATTTGGCGGCGATTTCGACTGCCGCGGTTTCCATGTCCAGGGTCGCATGAAGCCGAATGCGGTGGACGATCCGTGCATCCAGCGCTACGGGACCACGCCGGCCTACCTCTCGGTCATGAGTATTCCGCTGAAACGCGGGCGGTTCTTCACAGCCGAAGACGGTGAGACCTCACAGCCCGTTGCGGTCGTTTCGGAATCAACCGCGCGGCTGGTCTGGGGAACTGCCGATCCGATTGGATCGGTCGTTCGCATCGGGAGCGCCGTCCGTGGGCCCTGGTGCACGATTGTCGGCGTCGTCGGCGACGTTCGCCACGAAGACCTTGCCGCCCCGCCGATTCCGGCCGTCTACATGCCCGAATCGCAATCGACCGATTCGTTTCTTGTCGCGCTCGTCAAGTCGTCGTCGGATGCGGCGGCGCTTGCGCCATCGGCAATTGCCGCCGTGCGTCAGCTCGACCCCTCGGTGCCCGTGTACGGGGCCGCGTCGGTCGCGGCGCTGGTGAACGGCGCGATCGGCGAACGACTGTTCGTAATGCGGCTGCTCGCCGGCTTTGCCGCGGTCGGCCTGCTGCTGGCGGCGGTTGGCCTTTACGGGCTCGTCGCGTACGGCGTCTCACAGCGCACGCGCGAGGTCGGTCTCCGGCTCGCGCTCGGGGCGACGTCACGTGAGGTGCTGCGCCTCCTCCTGTCAAAAGGCGTTACGCTGCTCGCGGCGGGGCTCGCTGCCGGCGTCGCAGGCGCGGTGCTGACGACGCGGCTGCTCGGGTCGCTCGTGTTCGGCGTCAGCCCGCTCGATCCTCTAGCGTTCGGCGGGGCCGCGTTGACGCTCGTTGCGGTCGCGGTCGCGGCACACGTCATTCCTGCCATTCGCGCGCTGCGCATCGATCCCGCGCTCGCGCTGCGCCATGATTGACCGCTGCGCGGCTTCAGGCTGCCGAACTCAACGAGGCATCCGGAGCGGTAAGATCGACATGGATGAAGATCGCCACGTGGAACGTGAACGGCATTCGCGCTCGGCAGGCGCAGGTGCAGGAATGGATCGACCGCGAACAGCCTGACGTCATCTGCCTGCAGGAAACCAAAGCGGCGCTCGATCAGCTTCCCGTGTGGCTCTGCGAGCTTCAGGACTATTGGTGCTACTGGCACGGCGGCAAGGGGTACTCGGGCGTCGCGCTGCACATCAGCCGCCGCTTCTCGCCCGAGCGCCCAGCATTCGAGCACCCGTCGTTCGATTACGAAAGCCGCATCGTCACGGCCGTCGTCGATGGAACGACGTTCGCATCCGTATACGTGCCGAACGGGGGCAAGGACTTTCCAGCGAAGATGCGGTTTCTGGAGGCCTTCGACCAGTTCGCTGCGGACCTCCAGCAGATGGGCCGCCCGGCCGTCATCTGCGGCGACATCAACATCGCGCGAACGGACCTGGACGTACATCCGAAGGAACGCAAGCCGCGCGCGATCGGACAGTTGCCGGAGGAGCGCGCACTCCTCGAGCAACTGCTGTCGCACGGGCTGGTCGACACAGGACGCGCGCTCGAACCCGACAATGACGGCCTGTTCACGTGGTGGGCGCCGTGGCGGAACATGCGGCAGCGCAATATCGGCTGGCGCCTGGACTACGTCATCGCGAGCCAGTCGATCTTCGATCGCGTACGCTCATGCGTCGTCCAGCGCGATGTCGGAACCAGCGACCATGCGCCGGTCGTTGCGACCTTCGAGGAAAAGCGTTGAATCCCTTATCCCTTATCGCCGATCCCCGAATCCCCGATCCCACATCCCGCATCCCGAATCCCGCATCCAGCATCGCCGGATCCGCGATTCGGGATGCGCGGATTCGCGATCAGGGGTTCGGGGATTCGGGGTCAGGGATTCGAGGATCAGGCATTTGAGGATCAGGGATCCGAGGATCGGCGATTAGGGATTGGGGATTCAACGCTCTTGCAATACGCGCTATTCTGCCGATGGAACTTCCCATGTGGTTTCCCCGCGCGGTGTTGGCGGCCGGCGCTGCGGCGTTGATTGCGTCGGCGCTGCTCGGCGCACAGGCGCCGCCGCCGGCGGCTCAGCAGCAGCCGACGTTTCGCGCGGCGACAAACCTGGTCCGCGTCGACGTCACGGTCCTCGACAAACACGGCAAGCCGCTCACGGATCTCACACGCGACGACTTCGCGGTCAGCGAAGACGGCATACCGCAAACGATCGAAGCGTTCCGGTTTCTCGAGACTGACGGGCAACCGACCGACGACCTGTCGCTGCCGATCCGTTCGCGCGAGCACGCTTACGCGGAAGCCGCGCGCGACGACGTCCGCGTGTTCGTCGTCTTCTGGGACGAGTACCACATCGACCAGTTCGAGCCCGCCATCCGCGGTCGTGCAGCGTTGACCGATCTCGTGCTCAACGCGTTCGGGCCGACGGACCTCGTGGCCATCACCGATCAGCTCACGCCGTCGGACGCGATCGAGTTCACGCGCGATCGCAGGGCGCTGGCCGAAACGGTGGCGAAGCTCAAAGGACGGCGAGGCGTATACCTGCCGCCGCGCAGCGCAATGGAGGAAGCGCAGCTCTATCGGGCGGGGAACGTCGAGGGACTGCGCTCACAGGTGTCGCGGTCCGCGCTCGAGGCGACGGTGGGCTTTCTCGGCACGATCAAGGAAGGGCGCAAGGCCGTGCTCCTCGTGACCGAGGATTTTGGTCCCATGGGCGGACCGGCGGACCAGGCGGACTGGCTGCGGGATTTCATCCGGCAGGCCAATCAGAACAACACGGCCGTCTATACCTTCGATCCCCGCAGCCTCGGGCTGATGAGCGGCGTCCTGATGTCGGTGTCCGCGGACACGGGTGCGGAAAGCGTGCGCAGCAACGCGCCGGCAAAGCGCCTCCTGCAGATGGTGACCGAGAACAGCGCCTTTTACCTGCTTGGGTACAGCTCGTCCAGGAATCCCGCCGACGGCAAGTTCCATAAGATCGATGTGCATGTGAGCCGGCCCGGCCTCGAGGTCCACGCTCGACGCGGCTATTTCGCACCGACGCTGGCAGCGATCGCGTCGGCACGCGCATCGGCGAGCACAGCAGAAGTGCCGCCGGAGGTCACGCATGCGCTCTCCACCCTCGTCGTGAGCCCCGAGGAGGCCGACGGCGATCTCTGGGTCGGCACCCAACCCGGTGGAGGTCACCCCACGATGACGGTGGCGTGGCTGCCGTCATCGGCACGGACGGACGTCAGCATCCGGGTCCGCGCCGTGTCACCCGACGGTCGTCTCTTTTTCGATCGCACGGTGAACGGGAGCGCGACCTTCGACGTCTCGCCCGGCGAGGTCGATATCCGCCAGACGCTGACCGATACCGGCGGCGCTTCGCTCGGCGCGCGGACCACCTCGGTCACGGTGCCAGACTACGGCCGCGTGCCGATCGCCTTTGCGTCGCCGCGTGTCTTTCGTGCACGCACGGGAATCGAGTTGCGCGACATCGAATCGAACGACGCCGCGGTGCCGTTCGCCGGCCACGACTTCGAGCGGTCCGACCGGGTCGTGATTCGTGTCGGCCTCGCCGGAACCCTGGCGCCATCGTCCGCGCCGACGGCGCGTCTCCTCAACAAGGGAGCCGTCGCCCTGGCCGATCTCCCGCTGACGCGCCGCCCTGACGGTCAGTACGAGACGTCGTTGCCCATCGCGTCCCTGGCGAGGGGTGAATATCTCGTCGAGTTCCGCGCGGCGTCCGGCAGCGCCCACGCGCAAGCACTTGTGCCGTTTCGTGTCAGGTGAGGCGTGCGGCACGCGTCGTGCGGCGTGCGGCATGCGGCGTGCGGCGCGCTGAGTTACTTACTCATCTGGATATCGGCTAAGCAATCACGATTCGGGGATTCGGGGATTCGGGATTCAGGATTCACGGATCAGGGATTCGACGATTGGCGATTAGGGATTAGGGATTCATGTTTGACTCTCGCGCGATTTCCACGATTGCGCGCGCAGCGAGCTCGAGTTCCTGACGCGACGTCCACTCCAGCCGTGAGTGGAAGTTGTGCTCGCCTGCAAACAGGTTGGGCGTCGGCAGCCCCATGAACGACAGCCGTGAGCCGTCCGTCCCTCCGCGGATCGGCCGCTCGATCGGCGTCAGTCCGAGCCGCATGATCGCGCTGCGGGCGCGGTCGACGACTTCCAGATGGTGATCGAGCACCTCGCGCATGTTGCGATACTGTTCCTGCCGCTCGATCTCCACCGTGGCACCGAACGCCCTCGCCGCATCGCGCGCAGCCCGCTCGATGAGTTCGGCTTTGTCAGACAGCGTCGCGGTGACGAAGTCCCTCAGCAGCACTCGAACGGTCGTTCGATCGACGGCCGCGTCGAGATGATAGGGGTGCACGAACCCTTCATATCCTGACGTCGTCTCGGGCGAGAGCACACCGGCGGGCAGACTATCGATGAATCGCGCAGCGGCTTTGATCGAATTGATCATCCTGCCGGTCGCAAACCCGGGATGCGTATTGAAGCCGACGAACGTGACACGGACGACGTCGGCTGAAAAGCTCTCGTACTCCAGCTCTCCCGCCGACCCGCCGTCGAGCGTGTACGCGTACGTCGCGCCGAATCGCTCCACATCGAAGCGGTTCGCGCCGCGCCCGATCTCCTCGTCCGGCGTGAATCCAATCCGGATCGTGCCGTGCGGCACTTCCGGATGCTTCATCAGGTATTCCGCCGCGGCCACGATAGCCGCCACGCCGGCCTTGTCGTCCGCGCCAAGGAGCGTCGTGCCCGAGGCAGTGACGATGTCGTTGCCGACCTGCGCGGCTAGATCGGGGTTGTCGGCGACCCGCAGCACAGCCGTCCGGTCGTCGGGCAGCACGATGTCGGAGCCGTCCCACGCACGATGAACGATCGGTTCGACGCCGTTGCCAGGCATCTCGGGCGACGTATCGACGTGCGCAATGAAGCCGATCGTCGGCACCGGCTGCGTCACCGATGACGGGATGGTCGCCATCAGATATCCGTTCTCGTCGATCGAGACGTCGGTAAGTCCAACCGCGCGCAGATCGGCGTCGAGCACGTGCATCAACTCGAGTTGTCCCGGTGTGGTCGGGCAGGTCTGCGAGCTGTCGTCCGCCCGCGTATCGATGGTGACGTAATGAAGAAATCGATCAAGGACGTTCATGGTGATGAGAGGAGACAAATAACACAACTACCCAACTACCCAACTACGCAATTACCAATTAGTCAAATCCCGCCTCCCGCCTCCCGCCTCCCGCCTCGCGCCTCGCGCCTCGCGCCTCGCGCCTCGCGAGTCCATCGATCGACGCCGCGAGCTGCTGCGAATCCGATTCATGCACGATGAGATAGTCGCTGCGCCGGATCGCCTCCAGCGCGTCGCCATCGCGGGCGAGTTCGATGCGAAAGACGTCGAGGCACGCGCGCACGTATCGCACGATCGTGCGCAGGCCGCGCCCTTGATACGCGATCCAGTTGCCGAACAGATGCCCGGCGAGCCATCGCTGAGCCGCGCGCGACCCGGCCGCGGCGGCATCAGCAGAACAGGCCTGGAGGCCCCCACCGCATGGTGGGCGCTCGCTCATGAAAACCGTCCGAACGCGATCGATCAGCTCCCCCTCGCCAGGCGACCAGCCCGCGAGCTCGTCAGTCAGCTCTTCCAGCCGCGAGACCGACGCTTCGGGTGTGCAGCCGCGTGCAGTCAGGACCCTAATGGCGTGCGACTCCCACTCCGAAAAGCTCTCCAGATCCATGAGCACGCCGTCGCGCAGCAGCGGGGGAATGGCGTCGGCGGCATCGAGACCTTCCAGCGGTCCCACATCGATGAGTGAAGCCGGCGCGTCGACAATCTGCACGTCCTCGTCGTCCTCGAAGAGGAGCGATGCGGCCGTCGGGCAGAAGTGCGACAGCGTGACCGTCCATCCGCGCGAGTCCCGAAGCGCGACCCGCGGGAACATCCGGCAGGCGGCCGGCAGCGTCTGCTGACCCGCGGCGCGATGAATTCCACAGAGCACCCGTTCATTCCCGGCTTCGAGGAAGACGCAGGCCCCGTCGGCGCGGCGCGCCGCGAACGACACGTCGGCGCCATCTCTGAACGCGCCGAGTGGGACGAGATGGAGACGCTCCACGGCTTCACGCTCCTGCCCTTCGAACGGGATGTCCCATCCGGCCCGACAGCAGACGCCGGAATGCCGGCATCGATAGCCGGCGTGGAAACTGAGGCAGCGGGACGACATGGAATCGCGGATCCGACCCGTCGATCATATGCGCCGGCGGTGCGGGTCCGCATCGCGACGCCCGGATTCGTGTCGACGATTACAAAAATCGCAAACCGCCGCCGTCCTGTCTTCCGAACGTCCGACGAATCCGACGCGTTCCCGCGGCGTGACAATTGCTCGACCGCTGTACCCGCCATGTCGGACAAGGATACTTTCGGCCCGCGGCTGAGGAGCGAACGGGAACGCCGGGGCATTTCGCTCGAAACCATTGCCAGCGTGACCAACGTCGGGGTCGAGCTGTGGCAGGGGCTGGAACGCAACGACTTCTCGCGCTGGCCGACGGGCATCTTCGCCCGCGCGTTCGTCCGCGATTACGCGCGCGCGGTCGGAGTGGATTCCGATGAAGTCGTCGACGAGTTCTGCCGCCTGTTTCCGATCGGAGATCGCCGCGCGGCCCGCGTGATACGCGCCCAGGCGCAACTCATCGGGCAAGCCCCCGAATACCAGGACGAGACGGCGCTCATCCCCGGTGGCGTGGAGCGCCGCGCGTCCGCTCCTTCGGCAATCCAGAAGGCCGCCGCACAGGGATATTTCGTGCCGCGCACATTCGCCGCGATTCTCGACACGGCCGCGGTGCTCACCGCCGGGTCCGTTCTTTCACTCGCGGCGCCCGTTGGTTTCGGCGCGTCGATGGCGATCGCTGCACTCGTCTACTACACCGCGGGCACGCTGCTGACCGGCAGGTCGCCGGGGTCACGCGCCACGGACCTGCTGCGCCAGCGGATTCCGACGCTGTTCGTTCAGGATCGCCGCGCGCACGCGTAAGATAGTCGCCAGTTACCAGTCTTCAGTTGCCAGTTGCCAGTTGCCAGTTTCCAGTTACCAGTCTTCAGTTACCAGTCGCCAGTTGCCAGTCGCCAGTTTCCAGTCGAAAATCAGTCCGCCGCTGCCCAGCGAGACTCGCGCGGGCGGTGTCAAACGGGATCAGAGTCGCGCTATGACACGCCGATCCGTGTTCGTCTGTTTCTGCCTTCTTGTTTCCGCCCTTTCTGCATATCCGCAAACGCCGCCGCCGCTGCGCGTCGTCAGCGCAGGACCAAAAGGAGAAACGGCGTCGGCCGCCGAAGCCAGCGAGATCCGCGTCGTCTTTTCGGAACCGATGGTCACGATGGGCCGTGTGCCAGCACAATTGCCGCCGGCCTTCTTTCACATCACCCCGGCCGTGACCGGCACGTTCCGCTGGTCGGGGACGACGATCCTCGTCTTCACGCCCGCGAAACGGCTGCCGCTGGCGACGGAATACACGATCACCATCGACGAAACGGCAGCCGCCGACAGCGGACGGCGGCTGGCGCAGGCGTACACCTTCAAATTCACGACTCCAACGGCGCGCCTCCTCCGGACGAACTGGTATCGCCCCGGTGGCCGCTACGATGCGCCGGCGCTCGTCGCGCTCAATTTCAATCAGCCGGTCAACCCGCAGGACGTCGTCTCACACCTCTCGGCGGCGTTTCAGCCCCACTCGTTCACCACGCCTTCGATTGCCTCCGACGTCCAACAGCGCCTCGCGCAGGTCGATCCGGGCGCGGCGCAGGCGCTCGCGCAGAAAATCGCGACCGCCGGTGCTGCGGCGCAGGCGTCGGGACCCATTCAGCTCCGGCTGGCGGCGACGTGGGACAAGAAGCGGTTCACGCCGTCGAAAGACCTTGTGGTCATCGAGTTGACGACGCCGATTCCGCCAGAGAGTTTCGTCAGGATTCAGACCGACGGCGCCGTTCCGTCACCTGCCGGAAGCGCGGTGTCCCGCGCGATTCAGGACTACGTCGTCGAGGTGGAGCACGCCTTCTTCGTCGACGGCGTGCACTGCACGGCGACATGCGATCCGGACGCCGGCAATACCGTTGATTTCCGCGCGGCCGTCAAGGCGTCTGCCTTTGCCGCCGCATTGAAAGCCGACGACATCACCGATCCCGGGCGAGCGGTCCCGGAGAAAAAGGAGCCGCCGCGGCAGCGCAACAGGGACGAGGCGAACGAGGAAGAGCACCTGACCGTCGAGGATGGCGGCTTCAAGGCACAGCCGCCGGCTACCAAATGGCTGCTGACACTCCCGCCAACGCTGCAGGCCGCCGACGGCCAGACGCTCGGCTACACGTGGATGGGCGCGGTCGAGAACTGGCACCAGCGCGCGTTCACCAGTTTTGGCGACGGCCACGGCGTGTGGGAAACCGGCGGTGGCGCGCAGCTCCCGTTCTATGCACGCAACTTCCGCAACGTGAAGCAGTGGGCGGCAGCGCTCGACCCATCCGATCTGATGGCGACGGTCATTGCGCAGCAGCAGAACAACTTCCATCAGGCGCCCGATGGTGAGCCGGTGGACCGGCGACTCGGCGGCACGCCCGACAAGATCAACTCGCACGGCCTCGATATGTCCCGGGTGCTGAAGTCCAACGGCACCGGGCTCGTCTGGGCGGCGGTGGAGGAGGGCGATCCGATCGAGCATGCTCGCGCGTGGATGCAACCGGATGGGTCCCCCACGATTCGCTCGACCATCGTCCAGGTCACCACCCTCGGCATCACGGTCAAGGACAGCCCGCTGAACACACTCGTGTTCGTGACGCGCCTCGATAGCGGCGCGCCTGTCCCGGGAGCGGCTGTCTCGATCGTGAAGCTGGATGGATCGACGCTCTGGTCCGGAACGACAGGGGCCGACGGAACAGTGGTCGCGCCCAACACGCGGGTTCGCGACTCGCGCCAGTGGTACCGCTTCGCGTTCCTCGTCACCGCTGAAAAGGACGGCGACTTCGCATACGTCGGCAGCGATTGGAACGAAGGTCTGAGCCCGTGGGAATTCGGTCTGCGATTCGATCTCGAAGACGCGGATCCCCTGCTGCGCGGGACCGTCTTCACCGATCGCGGCGTCTACCGGCTCGGCGAAGAAGTCCATCTCAAAGCCATCCTGCGTCAGAACGCGCCGTCCGGAGTTTCGCTGCTCGCGGAAGGCACGCCGGTGTCGATCACCGTTCGCGATTCGCGCGATCGCATCGTCGATCAGCGGACCGTCAAGGTGAACGGGTGGAGCGCGGCGGACTGGACCATGGCGGTGCCGGAGGATGGGTCGCTCGGCGATTATTCGATTGCCGCGGTCCTTGCTTCGGATCAGAAGGCGGCAGACGAGCGCCGGCAGCGTCCGCGCACGCCCGGCGAGGAGGAGGGACGCGAATTCGATTACCGGCTGTCGTACCGCACCGTCCGCGGTAATTTCCTCGTCGCGGCCTATCGCCGGCCGGACTTCCGGGTCGACGTGACACTCGGAGGAGCGGGAGCGCCAATCGCCGGTGACAGCCTGACGGGCGTGATCAAGGCACGCTATCTCTTCGGCGCGCCGATGGTGAAGCGGCCGACCCACTGGAGCTTCACGCGCACGAGAGCCTACAGCGCACCCGAGAAGATTACGGAGGCATTCCCGCCGGACCGCTGGGTATTCGTCGGCGAAAGCGATGACTCGATGCCGCTCAAGCCGGAGGTGGCCGGGAAGGACGCGCAATTGACGGCGACCGGTAATCTTCCGCTCACGTTGAAGACTGCCGCCGCTGCCGGCGCTCCTTACACATACACACTGGAAGGCGACGTCGAGGACGTCTCGCGCCAGCACATTGCGAATCGCGCGTCCATTGTCGTGCATCCGGCGCCGTGGTACATCGGTGTGAGGCGGATTCCATATTTCAACGAGCAGTCGAAGGGCATTCACACGGAGATCGTGGCGGCAGCACTGGATGGAACGGCAGTGCCCGAGATCCCCGTGCACGTGACGTTGACGCAGATTCAGTGGAACAGCGTCCGCCGCGCGGAAGGGAACGGGTTCTACACCTGGGACACGGAACGCAAGGAAGTCCCCGCCGGTTCGTGGACAGTGACCTCAGCTGCCTCGCCCGTGCCGATCGACATCCCGCTGCCCGCCGGCGGCTACTTCGTGCTCGAGGCGCGCGCCGATGCGGACAACGGCCGCTACACGGTGACGCGCGAAAGCTTCTATTCGCTCGGTAGCGGCTACACCGCGTGGGAACGCTACGATCACAACCGAATCGATCTCGTCGCGGAAAAGCAAACATACCGGCCCGGCGAGACCGCACGCATCATGATCCAGTCGCCGTGGGAGCGCGCGACGGCCCTCCTCACGGTCGAGCGAGAAGGTATTCGCACGCATCGCCAATTCGAACTGACGTCCACGCAGCAGTCGGTCGACGTGCCCATCACGGAGGATGCGATTCCGGATCTCTTCGTGTCGGTCGTCCTCATCAAAGGGCGGACGGCGCAGCCTGCCAATGCCAGGGACGATCCGAGTGATCCCGGCAAGCCCGCGTTCCGCGTCGGGTACGTACGGCTTGGCGTCGAGGACGTATCCAAGCGGCTGACGGTTGCGGTGCATGCCAACAAAGAGGAGTACCGGCCAGCGAACAGCGCGAGCGTGACGGTCGACGTGAAGGACCCTCAGGGCGTCCCGAGCCAGAGCGAGGTCACTCTCTGGGCCGTGGATTACGGCGTCCTCTCGTTGACGGCGTACAAGACGCCGGATGTCCTCGATTCGGTTTACGTGCAGAAGTCGCTGGCGGTGCTCACCGAAGATACTCGGCAGCGCATCATCTCCAGGCGCGTGCTGACGCCGAAGGGTGAGACGGACGGCGGCGGCGGCGGCGCGGACAGCGGCGCAGGCACGATCCGCCGTGACTTCCGCGTGCTGGCGTTCTGGCTCGGTTCGGTGACGACAGACGCGCGCGGCCACGCGTCGGTCGCCGTGAAGCTGCCCGAGTCGTTGACGACGTACCGGATCATGGCCGTCGCTGCCGACAAGGCGTCGCGGTTCGGGTCTGCCGACGCAGAGATCCGGATCAACAAACCGGTCACATTGAAAGCCGCGTTCCCGCGGTTCCTTGCGGTCGGTGACAAGGCGACGTTTGGCGCCGTCGTCACCAGTCAGCTTGCATCTGCGGGATCGGCGAAGGTCACGGTGGAAAGCCTTGATCCCGACGTGATGATCTTCTCCGACACGGCACCGCGCACCGTGGACGTCCCTGCGGGCGGATCGGTCGAAGTGCGGTTCGATGCGGCCGGCCGTGCGATCGGACGCGCGCGCGTCAAGGTGACCGTGTCGCTCAACGGCGAGTCGGACGCTTTCGAAGATTCGATTCCGGTCGAAGTGCTGGCGTCGCCGGAAACCGTTGCGGCCGTCGGACAGTCGACCGGCTCCGCATCGGAGCGGCTGACGATCCCGAGCGGCGTTGTCCCCGGGCTTGGCGGCCTGCACGTGGAGATCGCGTCGACCGCGCTCGTCAACCTCGGAGAAGGCGCGAGATACCTGGTCGAATATCCCTACGGCTGCGCCGAACAACGCGGATCGCGCGCGCTGGCGATGCTCCTTGCTGCCGATCTCGGCGGAGCCTTCAGGCTGCCGGGGATCGACGCGGCCAAGCTGCGGCCCACGGCGCAGTCGGCGCTCAAGGAACTCGAGAAATTCCAGTGCCCCAGTGGCGGATTCGCGTACTGGCCCGGCGCCTGCTACACGACGTCGCCGTACCTCACGGCGTATCTGCTGCACGTGTTCCAGGTCGCATCCGATCTGAAATACGACGTTGACCCCCAGATGCGCGAGCGCGCCTACAGGTATCTTCACGAGTCGCTCGCGCAGGCGCCGCCAACCAACGAAGGGTGGTGGCCGATGTACACGGCGTGGCAGGCGTTTGCGGTGAAGGTCCTCGTCGAGGGCGGACGCAACGAAGATTCGAACATCACGCGCCTGTATGGCTACCGCGACCGCATGCCGGTGTTCGCGCTCGCGTATCTGCACGACGCGCTGCTTGCGAAAGGGGAGTCGTCTGGCGTTCGCGAAGCCGAGTTGCGGCGCCGCATCGGCAACTCGATCCTGCCGGAGGCAACGACGGCGCACGTCGAGGAACTGAGCGATCCCTATCTGCTCTGGTTCTGGAACTCGAATGTCCGATCCACGGCCATCGTGCTCAACTCGCTCGTCAAGAGCGGCCAACCGGACGATCGGTACCGGCAGTTCGTTACCTGGCTGCTGCAGGTGCGGGAAAAAGGACGCTGGCGCAATACGCAGGAGAACGCGCTCGCGCTCGAAGCCCTCGTCGCGTATTACCGCAAGTACGAAGCCGTCGTCCCGAATTTCACGGCGACCGCATCGCTCGGTGGCAAGGGCCTGTTGACGCACACCTTTGCCGGACGGACTACCGATGCCGTCACGGCGGAGGTGCCGATGGCCCGGCTCGCGTCGGAAGGGACACCCGGTGCCGAACAGTCATTGACGTTCTCAAAGAGCGGAGAGGGCACGCTGTTCTACTCGGCGCGGTTCCGGTACGCCGTCGATCAGTTGTTCCAGGACGGACTGGATCAGGGCATCCGCCTCGAACGCGCATATGCACCGTACGTTGAAAACGGCTCGCGTCCGGCCGCGACGAGGTTCAACGCCGGAGATCTCATCCGGGTCACGCTCACGCTGCAGCTCACGAAGGAACGCCGGTTCGTCGCGGTGACGGATCCGGTGCCAGCCGGCCTCGAGCCCGTCGAGTCGTGGTTCGCCTCGTCGGCTGCGTCCCTCGCGAAGTCGCAGGACGACCAGGGCGACGCCAGCGACTGGACCGCGTGGTGGCAGCGCGGCGGCTTCGACCGCGTCGAACGCCACGACGATCGCGTCGAGCTGTTCGCGACGCGACTGTCCGAAGGCCGTCACACCTTCTCGTATATCGTCCGGGCCACAACTGCGGGAACGTTCCGGACGGCGCCGGCCCGCGCCGAAGAGATGTACGAGCCCGAGGTGTTCGGCCGCACCGCGACCGCGGTGATCGAGGTCCGCCAGTGACGAAAAAAGGGGACGACCGCCATTTTTCGCAAAAAAAGGGGACAGCCGGGCCCCCTACCTGGCTGTCCCCTTTTTTGCAAAGAAATGGCGGTTGTCCCCTTTTTTTGTGGTGGCATCTCTGGCGGGGCGCGGCGGCCGCAGGGCTCGCGGGTGTCCTGGGGATTTGGATCCGCTGCGGCCCGGTTCCGGCGGATTTGTTGAAGGACGCGGCCGCGCCTTCGACGATCATCGTCGACCGGGACGGGCGCCCGTTGTACGAAGCGCTGTCCGCAAACGGAGCGCGGCTGCAGCAGATCGA
Organism: Vicinamibacterales bacterium; assembly: GCA_035495555.1. GTDB lineage: Bacteria > Acidobacteriota > Vicinamibacteria > Vicinamibacterales > 2-12-FULL-66-21 > DATJFQ01. The sequence goes on along the minus strand of DATJFQ010000024.1, from coordinate 48,024 downwards.
TCCCGCGGCGCTGCCCGCGACGCTCGTTGCTGCCACGGTTGCGGCGGAGGATCGCCGCTTCTGGTCCCATCCAGGCGTCGATCCGCTCGGCTGGGCGCGCGCGCTCTGGCACGACATCGAAGAGCGCCGGATCGTCGAAGGCGGTTCGACGATCAGTCAGCAGGTCGCGAAATTGCTGCTCCAGCGACGCGGGCCTGCGGCACGTCACAGCATCGCCTGGAAGGCCCGCGAAATCCTTCTCGCCCTCCGGCTCGAGCACCGGTATTCCAAGCCGGAAATGCTCGCCATGTATCTCAACCTGGCGTCCTACGGCAACCAGGTCAGCGGCGCGGCGCGGGCGAGCCTGCTGTACTTCGGCGTGCCCCCCTCGATGCTGACGCCGGCTCAGGCCGCATTCCTTGCGGGCCTCCCGCAGCGACCCTCCGCGTTCAATCCGTGGAAGAGCAGCCGTGCGGCGACGTCGCGCCAGCACGACGTCCTCCGCCGCATGCGGGCGGCTGGCGCCCTGACGCCGGAGCAGTTGACGGCGGCCCTCAGCGAGCGGCTCTCGCTCGAGCGGAGCCACGCGCCCTTTCTCGCGCCGCATTTCGCGGAGATGGTCCTCGCCGACGTGCCCGCGCCGCGGCCGCCCCGCATCCAGACGACCATCGACCTCGACCTGCAGCGCGACATCGAAGGAATCATTTCGTCCCAGCGCGATGCGCTCGATGCCCACGGCGCTCACAACGTCGCCGTCGTCGTGCTCGACAATCGGACGTCGGAATGGCTGGCGTGGGAGGGGTCCGGCGACTATTTCGATGCGGCCCACGGCGGCACCATCAACGGTCCGCGTGTGCCGCGGCAGCCGGGATCGGCGTTGAAGCCGTTCACCTATGCGCTCGCCTTCGAGCAGGGACGCGGGCCCGCGACGATGCTGCCCGACATCCCATCGTCATTTCCGACGGCGGAGACCGGGATTCTCTATACGCCGCGCAACTATGACGGGAAGTACCGCGGACCGCTCCTCGCGAGGAGCGCGCTCGCCGGCTCCGAAAACGTGCCGGCGGTGGCGCTCGCGTCAGACGTCGGCGTCAGCACCCTGCTGCGGTTTCTGACCCGCGCCGGCATTTCGACGTTCGACAAGAACGCCGCGTATTACGGCCTCGGCCTGACGCTGGGCAACGCCGAGGTCAGGCTCGACGAACTCGTCGCGGCGTACGCCGCGTTCGCGCGCGGTGGGGTATACGTTTCTCCGACCGCCGTTGCCACCTCATCGCCTCGGCCGTCACGCACGATGGTCAGTCCCGTAACAGCCTTTCTGGTGACGGACGTTTTGAGCGACCCCGAGGCGCGCGCATTCATCTTCGGCCGCGGGGGCAATCTGGAATTTCCATTTCCGGTCGCCGTGAAAACCGGCACATCGCAGGCGTATCACGACAACTGGACGATCGGGTACACGCGGGACGTGACGGTTGGCGTATGGGTCGGCAACTTCGATCGAACGCCGCTCCGCGATTCCTCCGGTGTCACTGGAGCCGGGCCGCTGTTCCACGCCGTCATGCTCGCCGCCGTCCAGCGGACCGGAGGGGATGCACGGGAAGGCGAGCCGATCGTGCCGATACCCGAGGGCGTGCAGCGCGCCTCGATTTGTGCGCTGTCGGGAATGCGCGCAACCGATGCATGCCCGAATCAGCGGCAGGAGTGGGTGCGGACGAGCGATGTCGCGCTTCCGTGCTCATGGCACCATCGAAGCGACGAGGGGCTGCTGACCATCTACCCGCCAGAGTTCCGCGCGTGGCAGGCGCAGGCGCGTGGGGAACATAGCGCGCATCTTCAGTTGCGCGGCCCGGCGGAATCGAGCACGCCACTTCAGTCCGGCCGTCGGGCAGAACGCGCTGCGTACGTTCAGTCGCACGGGCCGGTGCTGAAGGTCGTCAGTCCGGCGTCGGGCGCGACGTACAGTGTCGATCCGACGCTGCGGCGCGACTTCCAGGCTCTGCCGCTTCGCGCGGTCGCGGTGCGACCGACCACGCTGACGTGGTATATCGATGGACAGCGCCTCGGCACGAGTTCGTCGGAGCGGGCACTCTCATGGCCGCTGGTCGTCGGCGCGCATGCGATCGAAGTGCGGGACGCCGACGGACGATCCGCGCAAGCATCTGTCCTGGTGAAGTAACGATGATCCGGTTCGATGAGATCGCGTCGCCGATCGGTCCGCTCACGATTGCGGAGCGCGCCGGCCGGCTGTGTCTCCTGCACTTCGGGTCCCTGGACGACGACGTGCTCACGATGTTCGATCGATGGTATCGGCGCGAACCGCGCGAGCGCCGGCCGGTCCCGGCTGCGGCAGCCGCACTCGCGCGTTACTTCGCTGGCGATATTCACGCCATCGACGATGTGGCCGTCGAACTGAATGGAACGCCGTTTCAGAAGGACGTCTGGAACGCCCTGCGGCGCATCCCTGCGGGGTCGACCGTGTCATACGCGACGCTGGCCACACGCATCGGGCAGCGCACCGCGGTTCGCGCCGTCGGCGCCGCGAACGGTGCTAATCCAGTCGCGATTGTCGTGCCATGCCACCGCGTGATCGGGTCGGACGGCACCCTGACCGGGTACGGCGGCGGCCTCGAGCGCAAGCAGTGGCTGCTGTCTCATGAAGGGGTGGTGGACCGGCGCTTGTTCTGACGCGGGGGCGCGCCGCAACTGCGAGCTACGCAACTACGCAACTACCAACTACCAACTACCAACTACACAACTGCTCGAGACGATAACTGCCACTCTCACGCCTCGGCTGCCGATAGACACGCTCCCTGCCGGTGGATCACGCACGTCGGATCTTCGTCGTGCGGATCGCGCCTGAGCGATCGCAGCTTCATCACTCCGCCGCTCATCAGGGCTTTGCCGATCGACGCTGCCAGCGACTCGTCGCGCGCGACGGTGCAGTTGTAGATCATCACCAGCGAGCTGCCGCGTGCGCTGAAACGGTCGCCTGTCCGCTCGATCTGCGCGACGAAACCCTTGCCGACGTGCCCGAACGCCGCCGTGACAGGCAGCAGCAGGCGGCCGCCGGCTTCCGCGAGTCCCTCCAACCAGGCGCCATGCGCATACGTGACGCCCGCGTTGACGAAGATCACGTCTGCGGGGCCGGCCAGCTCGGTCCCGTCCCCATGTGAGACCAGCACGTTCGTCCACGGGCGGAGGTTCTCCGCGGCACGTTCCGCGAGTCGCGCGTCCGCCTCGAACCCGAGCACGCTTCCCGACGCTCCGCACGTCTCCGCGAGGATGGCCGTGTAGTATCCGGTTCCCGCGCCGATGTGGACGACGCGGTCGCCCGGACGTATGCGGAGGGAGTCGATCCAGGTGGCGAGCGTGCCGGGGTGGCCGTTGTTCAGGTCGCGCGAAGCGTCAATCGCGACCGCGATGTTGTGATAAATCCGCCGGGGGTCGTCGTCTTCGGTCGCGTAGTAGCCGCCCGCGCCCGGGTTCATCAGGTCCATCGTCCGGATCTGCCACGGTCCGGGGCCAAGAAAGCGTTCCCGAGGGACGTTCGCGAAGGCATCGACGAGCGTGTGCGACCGCAGCCGGCAGACGGCCTGCAGTTCTTCCGCATAGAAACGCCGGTAGGTGTCTTGATCCATAGGACGAATCCGAGCTCCATCGTGTCGTTGGCGGTGGCGCAATTATCACCGCGAACCTGCGTCAGCCGCGGAGCGTAGAACACATACATGCCTGCGCTGCCATTCAGCGAAGACGCCGTCGCTGCGCTGCTGGATCCCTCGAGCGAAGCGGTCGTGCGCCGGCTCGGGCCCGACGCATCGTGGGACATGGTGGGTGCGGCGCTTGCCGGTCATGCAGCGGCGGCAGCCGCGGGCGCCGGCATCTGGAGCCTCGTCCTGACCGAGTTCACCGACTTCGTGTGCACCGAGTCTGCCCGCTATGCCGACCTGCGAGCGGAATGGGACGACCTGTGCTCGCGCGGTGCAGCACTGGCCGTCACGGCGCTCACCGCATCGCTGGCCGCGCAACTGGGAGTCGCCACCACCGTCGTCGCGCCGCTGATCGTCTGGCTGCTACTGAGCGCGGTCCGAATCGGCACGCGCGCGTTCTGCGACGTACGACAGCACTGAAGCCGCACCGAGCACCAAGCACCCCGCACCGAGCGCCCCGCACCGAGCACCAGGCACGAAGTTGAGCTTGCCTCAGATCCCCAGACGTCGCATACTCAGCCAATCCCTGTGAACGTGCCTCTGGTTCCCCGGAGCTGATGTCCGAACCCACGACGCTCGGAAGCTGGCTGCGACGTGAACGTGAACGCCGCGGCGTGACCCTCGCGAAAATTTCGGAAGAGACGAAGGTGTCGGTGCCTCTGCTCCAGGGGCTCGAAGCCGACGACCTGTCGCGGTGGCCCGGCGGCATTTTTCGCCGTGCCTTCGTGCGCTCGTACGCGTCAGCCATCGGGCTCGACCCTGAGCTCGCCGTCCGGCGCGTAGAGGAAGAGCATCCGTCCGAGCCCGCCGAACCGGCACCGGCCGGCGGCTCGCCGCCCAAAGCCGCAGAACCGCCAGAACGCCGGCAATCCGACGCTCAGCCGGCCGCCCCTCGTCCGACGGCCGGCACGGTCTCTTCCGTTCGCGCGCCTGCGCCGGGGGTGGGACCGCGGATCCAGGCGGTCGCACTCGATCTGCTCGTGGCCGGCGCAATCGGGTTTGGCTTTGCCGCTGCCGGTTCTCGCCTGCTCTGGCCGGTGATTGCCATCGCGGCGTATCACGCATTGGGCCTCCTGCTCACGGGCACGACGCCGATGATGGCGCTGCTGGCGCAGGCGCAGCCGGCACCGGAAATGGCGCAACCGCGAGCGATTCCGGCCCAGGCTGCAGCGCCGGTGGAATCTGCGGTGCGCCGCGCGGAAACCGAGCCGCGTCATGTCCGGCGCGCGCGCGGCCGCCGGTCCGCACGATCAGAACAGCCGGCGGGCCGGCACTAGTCCTCCGCGCTTCGGGTCGCCATAAGGCGGAGGCGCGACGTCTGAGATCCGTTGTCGGTGGCAGCCCGCCATACGCCTGCAGCCGAGCTGACCGTCCGTGCTGGTGAGCAGATTGCAACGCTTCCGTCGGGCAAGGAGGCTCGATGGGTATCTTGGCGTGGATTCTGTTCGGCTTGGTCGTCGGCATCATCGCGAAGTTGTTGATGCCGGGTCGTGATCCTGGCGGGTTCATTATCACGATCCTGCTCGGTATCGCGGGCGCGCTGCTTGGCGGGTTCATCGGCCGCGCAATGGGTTTCTACGGCCCCAACCAGTCGGCCGGCTGGCTCATGTCCATCGTCGGCGCGATCGTCCTGCTCGTCATCTATAGACTGGTCGCGAGGCGGCGAGTCTGAAAGACGGCGGCCGGTTCGCCGGCCGCTTCCACTCTTTCCGCATCGGCACGTTACACTGGATGACCTCAGGAGGCCCGATGCGGCGCGTCCCCCTTTCGCTCATCTCGGCTGCACTCACCGTCTGGGTTGGGTATTCGTCTGCCGTTCTGGCGCAGGCGCCGAATCCCACGCTCACCGCCGACGAGATCGTGTCGAAGAACATCGCCGCTAAAGGCGGAGCGGAGAAGCTCAAGGCGGTCAACACCGTCCGCATCACCGCGGCGGCGACGGTGCAGGGCACGATCACGCCGATGGTCATCGAGTTGAAGCGTCCCAATCTCCGACGCCAGGAAATCACGCTCAACGGACAGAAGATCGTGCAGGCGTTCGACGGCACGAACGCGTGGCTGCTCAACCCGGCAGTCGGCGAGCAGCCGATTCAGATGCCAGCGCCGCAGACGGCGTCGATGAAACGCGACGCGGAATTCGACAGCCCGCTGCTCGATTACCAGGCGAAGGGCGTGAAGGTCTCGTTTGCGGGGAAGGAAGATATCGGCGGCCGGCCCGCCTACCATCTGAAGGTCACGACGAGCGACGGCGCGACACGGGACTATTACCTCGACACCGACTCGTACCTCGAGTTCCGCGTGGATGCTGCGATCATGCAGAACGGCGTCCGCGGGTCGCTATCGGTTTCGATGTCCGATTATCGCGACGTCGACGGGGTCAAGATGCCGTTCTCGTTGAAGCAGGCGCTCAACGGGCAGGTCGTTGCTGACTTGCGGGTGTCGACCGTCGAACTGAACGTCCCGCTCGACGCGTCAGAGTTTCGCCTGGGGAACGGGAAGTAGCGCTTCGATCTGCTCGAGCAACTCCTCGGCGTCGCGCGGCCGGGTGCCGAGCGGCGCCACGCGCGCGCCAGGGCAGTGGCGAAGCAGCCCGCCCACGAACTGTTCGCTGCCGCCGATCGAGCGGGTATCGATCAGAATCAAGTCAAATCGCTGACGCATGCACGCCAGAAACGCGTGGCCCCCGTGCGGGGCCGTTTCTGCGGCATACCACGCGCGACGAAGCACTCGAGCGGCAACGCCGCTGAATTCCAGGTCGGCACACACGATCAGGACGGATGCCTTCGGTTCGACCGACGCCCACCCCGGCACCGTAATCGCGAGTCGCCTGACGGCCATCGGCTGCATGGATGAGGTCTGCGACTCGCAAGCGGAGTACCTGCGAAAAACAGCCGTTTTCGCGTGATCGCCGGCGCCGACGATTACAGTCCTGACACCAAATCACGAACTCGTCATGTCCCGCGCCGGAGTGGTTTGGGCCCGAGCGAACAGCTTCTCGACATCCTGTCGATCCAGAATCTCCGATTTTTTCCCGGTCGATCTTCGGACGCTTGAATCTCGCGGCGATGCAACCCGCATCGCGTGACGCGCCGCGAGCCGACCGCGGACAGCATTGGTCACCACTGGAGGGGGTCACGCCATCGTGCACGCGCCGCTCGTCACAAGTGATTGCAAGAATGCGGCTTGCGGCTTCGGTTCGACGAACGCGGGCACTGCGATTGCCTAGCGGCACCCCTCATTTGGAGGGCCACAACATGTTCAATCCATTGCATCGCGAGCGCGTGCTCGCGTGGGCGTGCGCGGCGATGGTGTGTGCCGCGGCGCCGGCAGGCGCGCAGGTATTCACCGGCCGCATCGATGTCACGACTCAGGATCAATCCGGCGCGGTGCTCCCGGGCGTGACCGTCGATCTTTCGGGACCACAGAACCAGAGCGCCACGACCGACGCGCAGGGGCAAGCGCATTTTCTGAACCTCCCCGCCGGCACGTATCAGGTGAGAGCCGCGCTGTCCGGCTTCGCGGATTACCTGAACCGAAACGTCCCCGTCACCGCCGGCGGCGTCGTGCCGCTGCGCGTCACGATGGGCATCGGAGGGGTCACCGAGCAGGTGCAGGTCGCGGCGGAGGTGCCGGTCCTCGAACCCAAGCGTCAGACGATCTCCACGAACATCACGAACCAGGAGCTGCAAAACATTCCATCGGCGCGGGACCCGTGGGTCGTGCTGCAGACCGTGCCGGGCGTCATCGTGGACCGCGTCAACGTTGGCGGCTCCGAATCCGGCCAGCAGTCGAACTACATTGCGAAAGGCGCCTCGACCGGCGATAACACCTGGTACATGGACGGGATTCCGATCACCGACATGAGCGCGCTCGGTTCGTCGCCCAGTTACTACGACTTCGACATGTTCCAGGAGATGCAGGTCACCACAGGGGGAGCCGACGCGCAGCAGGCCACGGCGGGTGTGCAGATGAATTTCGTGCTGAAGTCCGGCACGAATACGGCGCACGGTTCCGCGCGTACCTATTACGAGAACAAAGACCTCCAGTCGTCGAACGTGCCGGCGGATCTCGTGGACGCGCTCGGCGGCGTGAGCGGGAAGGGCAATCGCCTCACGAAGTACGCCGATTACGGCGGTGAGCTCGGCGGCCCGCTCGTCAAGGATCGCCTCTGGGGATGGGGATCGCTCGCGCGCACGGACGTGAACATTCAGACGCTCGACGGCTATCCCGACAAGACCACGCTCGAGAACATCGGCGCGAAGGCAAGCGCAGCCCTGACGCAGGCGCTCCGCGGCAACTTCACGTTCTTCAGCGGCAACAAGAAGAAGGATGGGCGCGGCGCAGGTCCGGACAATCCACCGGAGACCACGTGGATTCAGAACGGGCCGTCGAAGCTGTACAAGGGGGAGGCCGATTACGTCGCCTCCAGCACGCTGTTTCTGACCGTGCGCGGCGCGCACGTCAACGGGCCGTTCTCGCTCACGCCGAAAGGCGGTCTCGACAAGCAGGTGTTCATCGACGCGAACAGCGTCCAGCACAACACGAGCCTGTACGAAAACACCGACCGTCCGCAGGTCGTGTTCAACGGAGACGGCAGCTGGTTCCGCGGCCGTCACGAGCTGAAGTTCGGCGGTTCCGCGCGCCGTTACACGGACGACACGACGGTGCGTTACGGCGGCGACTTCGAGGATTTCGAGCTGGATCCCGAGACACACCTCACGGAAGCGATCGCCATCCGGCCCTTCCATCAGGTGAATCACGCGCTGTACACCTCATTGTTCGCGGGCGACACGATCTCGCTGGACCGGCTCACGATCAGCGCGGCGCTGCGCTTCGATCGGGCGACGTCCTCGACCGACGCGATTCATCTCGACGCTCATCCCGTCGTCCCGGAGGACCTGCCGGCGGTGGACGCGCCGGCCGTCAAGAATGCGGTCATCTGGAATACGTGGTCGCCGCGCGCAGGGCTGACGTACGCGATCGGCGAAGGGCGCAGGACGATCGCCCGGGCGAGCTATTCGTCGTTCGCGGGACAGCTGAACGCGGCGGTCGCGGGCAACATTTCCGCGGCGAGCTATGCGTACTCGTACTACCTCGCGGTGGACCGCAATCAGAACTTCGAGATCGAGCCCGACGAACTCGGGCGGTTCCTCGGGTCGCGCAACATCATCGCGTCCGACCCCACACGACCAGTCAATCAGATTGACCCGAATTACCGCGCGCCGCGCACCCACGAGATTGCGATTGGCCTCGACCACGAGCTGATGGCCAACTTCGGCGTCTCGGCCACTTATACGTGGCGCCGTTTCGTGCACCAGCTCTGGAACGTCGCTCCCCCCATTGGCGCCACGACCGCCGACTACGCGATCGACGGCTATATCGACGCGACGCTGCCCGACGGCACGGCGGTCCACCAGCCGTACTACGCGCTGAGCGAGGCGGCCACGCCGCTCGGCAACGGCACGCTGACGGCCAACCGCGAGGGGTATCACCGGGCGTTCAACGGCGTGGAAGTCTCCGCGACCAAGCGTCTGGCGAACCGCTGGATGGGGCGGTTCGGGTTCTCCTGGAACTCGGAGAAGGAGTATTTCGACGATCCGTCGCGTTCCATCGTGGATCCGACCCCGCTCACGTCCGACCCGCTCGTCAACCGCGCGACCGTCACCGTCCCGACCGCCGGCAGCGGCAAGTCGCAGATCTATCTCACCCTGCCGAAGTATCAGTTCATCGCGAACGGGTACTACCAGGGGCCGTGGGGCGTCAATCTTGGCGCGAACTGGACACTTCGTCAGGGATATTCGGAAATGTTCTTTGCCGACAACACGTCGGTGAACGAAACGGTGTACGGCCTCAAGGACGTGCTGGTGGTCGGCAGCAATGTGGGCAAGTACCGCCTGCCGAACGTGTCGACGCTCGACGCCCGCTTCGAAAAGCAGTTCTCCTTCGGCGCGCGGCACCTGTCGTTCGATGTCGATGTGTTCAACCTGCTCAACAGCGGCACGGTGCTCGGACGGAAGTACAACGTAAACGCCGACACGTTCAACGCGGTGACGGAAATCATGAATCCGCGCATCGCGAGGTTCGGCGTGCGTTTCAACTTCTAAGCGAGGCGCGAGGCGCGAGGCGCGAGGCGCGAGGTGCGAGGTGCGAGGCGCGAGGCGGGAGGTGGGGCGAGAGAGACGCGCGGGCCCGATCGCCTCACCAGCGATGGGCGCGAGGACGGGCGCCCGCTTCGCGCGGAGGCGGCTCCTCGTCGACAATCTTTCCGGCCGCCGAGCACGAAGCGGGCTGTCCGAGCGGGGGCCCCATCGCAAGACAAGGCGGATCGGCGCGCGGCGTCAGGCGGGAGGCGCGCGGTGCGAGGCGCGCGGCGCGAGGCGGGAGGCGAGAGGCGCGCGAGCCCGATCGCCTCACCAGCGATGGGGGCGAGGACGGGCGCGCGCGTCGCGCGGAGGCGGCTCCTCGTCGAAGTCTTTCCCGCCGCCGACCACGAAGCGGGTCCGCCTCCGCCGCGAAGCGGCTTCGGCGAGATCCCGCCGGAGCGCAGGCGGAGTCTCTGCCTGCGCGGAGGCGGAGTTGTCCGAGCGGGGACCCATCGCAAGACAAGGCGGATCGGCGCGCGGCGTGAGACGGGAGGCGCGAGGCGCGAGGTGCGCGCGCCTTCCGCACGAGTGGTACTCGTTTCGCACAGCGCCGGTCCGAACTGTTCGAACCGGCCGCTGCACGCGTTGGTACGTCCACAGAACTATGCACCGAAGTCCACTTCGCAGGACGGCTGTCACCGCCTTGGCACTCGTGCTGCTGGCGACGGCGGTGCGCAGCGACGACACGCGACTGGTCGATAACGGCGACGCCTATGTCGATCGCGCAGACGACGGCAGTTTCACGATCGGTAATCCGGGTATTGCGTTCACACTGACGTTGACTCGCGACCGCACGTTGATGCCGGTCAGTCTCACCGCGCCTGGTTCGGATGAGGAGTGGCTTGCATCGAGTGGCGCGCCACCAACCGTTTCCCTGGCGGGAACCACCCGCACCCTCAGTACGCAGGGATTCACCTTCGAGGGCGTTACGACCGCGCAGTACGGTTCCGGCGTCGAACTGGTCGCCCGGTATCGAGCCGCGGATCTCCACGTCTCGGTCGAGCGCCACTACGTCTGTTACGCGGGCGCGCCGGTTATCGAGTCCTGGACGACGCTCGCGCCGACCGATTCGCGGGCGATTGACATCGATCAGCTTCCCAGGCTCGACCTGACGATGGCCAACGGCCGAATCCACTGGCTCACGGGTCTGCAGACTGCAGACGACGCCGGCGGCAGCTTCACGCTGCAATCGACCGCGCTGGACGATGGCGCCTCCGTGAACATCGGTGCGACTGGACGCGCGACCGAACAGGCGGTGCCCTGGTTTCAGGTGATTCGGCAGAAGGCGGCCGTCTTCGGCGGTCTTCTCTGGCCGGGATCCTGGCAGATCGCGCTTACACGCCACGGCGACTCGCTGGCCGCGTCAGTCGGCCTGCCCGCGTTCAGCACCTCGGCAGCGGCGCCGCTCGAGACACCCCACGCTTACATCGGGCTGTCGGATGCGACGACCCGCCGCGCATCGGAAGCGATGCGGGCGTTCGTCATGGCCGCCGTCCGCCAGGGGCGCCCCTACCAGCCGCTGGTGACCTATAACACGTGGTTCGCGTACGGCACGGCGATCGACGAAGCGTCGATGCGCTCGGAGATTGACTCGGCGGCTGACCTCGGCATCGAACTGTTCGTGGTCGACGCGGGGTGGTATGTGAGCGGAAGCGACCCGTCCGACTTCACGACCGGCATCGGCGTCTGGGAGGAGGACACGGATCGATTCCCGTCCGGGCTCCGCGCGCTGAGCGACTTCGCGCACGAGCGCGGGATGAAGTTCGGTCTCTGGGTGGAGCCGGAACGCGTCGACATGCATACGGTCGGGAAGCCGGGTCTCGCGCGCGAGCGCTGGCTGGCGATGTCCAATGGCCGGTACAGTCCCGGGTCCACCAACAAAACGGCACCAGCCGCGCAAATCTGCCTCGCGTCCCCGGAGGCGCGCGACTGGATCCTCGAGCGGCTCACGCGCCTCATCGACGATGTCAATCCGGACTACCTGAAATGGGACAACAACACGTGGGTGAACTGCGATCGCAGCGGCCACGGCCACGGAGCCGGCGACGGCAACTTCGCCCACAATCGCGCGTTGCTGGATATTCTCGCGGAACTGCGGCAGCGCTATCCCGATCTGCTGATCGAGAATTGCTCCGGCGGCGGCAACCGCCTCGAACCCGGGATGCTCGCTTCGACGGACTCGGCGTGGATGGACGACCGCACGTTCACGTCACCCCACGTCCGCCACAACCTCGAAGGGCTCAGCGTGGTGATGCCGCCGCCGGTGCTGCTGTCCTTCGTCTTCGATGGCGAATGGCAGGATCCTGAAGGCGCCACCGATCTCACGACATCCTTCAGAAGCCGGATGCCCGGCATGCTGGGCACGACCTGGCGCGGCGCCGACCTGTCGGAGAACGATCGGGCCGGCATCCGCCGCGAGATCGATATCTACAAAGACATTCGCGACACGCTCAGCGGCGCGAGCGCCACACTGCTCACGCCTCAGGTCGGCGACGACGACCAGGGCCGATGGGACGTGCTCCAGGAGACGGACTTCGCGTCGGGGACGTCGCTGATATTCGCGTATCAGAACGCGGGCGGCAGCGACCACATCACTGTGCGTCCGCAGGGGCTGCGCCCGGAAACCAGGTACGAGATCCTCCCGGTCGACGGGGGCGGGTTCGAGCCTACGAGCGGCGCGGATCTGACGGCGAACGGGATCCGGATCGACGCCGCGGAAGGCACCCGCGCGCACATCATCGAGCTTCGGCCCTCACTCGATCTCTCCAGTTCGTCGTCGCGCTGACCGTCCCGCGAATTTCTCCTCGCGTTCGGGGGGTACGCTCCCGGAAAACGTGTGTATCATGAACCGAGTGAGCACCCCCACAACGAGGAACCGCACGTGGCAGGCGGGAGAGATCTTCACCGTCAGCGACGCGACTGAACTGTACGAAGTCGATCGGTGGGGAAAAGGGTACTTCTCGATTTCGAGAGACGGCCACGTCCTCGTCCACCCGACGAAGGATCCGTCGCGCAGCATCGATCTGAAGCAGCTCACGGACCACTTGATGCTCCGCGGCATCGGGCTCCCGGTGCTGATTCGCTTCACCGATATCCTGCGCCATCGCATCGGCGACATCCACAACGCCTTTCAGACCGCGATCAATCAGCACAACTACGACGGGCGCTACATCTGCGTCTATCCAATCAAGGTGAACCAGCAGCGGCAGGTCGTCGAAGAGGTCCACGACTTCGGCCGGGAATACGGCTTCGGCCTCGAGGCCGGTTCGAAACCCGAACTGCTGGCCGTGATGGCGCAGGCGACCAACGACACGCCCATCATCTGCAACGGCTTCAAAGACGCCGAGTACATCGAAGCGGCGATGCTCGCCCAGAAGATCGGGCGCAACATCATCCCCGTCGTCGAGAAGTACACGGAGCTGGGCCTCATCCTGAAGTATGCGGAGAAGGTCGGCGTCAGGCCGCAGATCGGCATGCGCGTCAAGCTGGCGTCGCGCGGCGGTGGGCGCTGGCAGGGGTCAGGCGGCTACCGCTCCAAATTCGGCCTCACGGTTGCCGAAGTGCTGCGCGGCCTGACCGAGCTGAAGGCGCGCGACATGCAGGACTGCTTCAAGCTCCTGCACTTTCATCTCGGCAGCCAGATCCCGAACATCCGCATCGTCAAGGGCGCGTTGAACGAAGCCGCGCGGATCTACGCGGAACTGGTCAAAGCCGGCGCCGGTCTCGAGTACCTCGACGTCGGTGGCGGCCTCGGCGTCGATTACGACGGCTCCCAGACCAACTTCGAGTCGAGCGTGAATTACACCCTCGAGGAATACGCGAACGACGTCGTCTACCACATTCAGACCGTCTGCGACGATGCGGGCGTGAAGCACCCGACGATCGTGTCCGAGAGCGGGCGCGCCATCGTCGCCTACCACAGCGTTCTCATCTTCAACGTGCTGGGGGTGTCGGCGTTCGGCGAGGAAAAGATCCCCGATTCGATTTCGCCGGACGAGGCGGAGCAGCCCGTCATCGACCTCCTCGAGACGTATCAACACCTGTCGGTCCGCAACGCGCTCGAGAGCTACCACGACGCCCAGCAGGCGCTCGACATGGCGCTGAATCTGTTTACGGGCGGGTATCTGCCGCTCGACCAGCGCTGCCAGGCCGAGAACCTCTATTGGGCGATTCTCGCCAAGCTCAAGAAGATCGTCGCGCAGATGGAAGACGTCCCCGAGGACCTGCAGGGCCTCGACGACGCGATGGCCGACACGTATTTCTGCAATTTTTCGCTGTTCCAGTCGATTCCCGACAGCTGGGCGATCAAGCAGCTGTTCCCGGTGATGCCGATTCACTTCCTGAATCAGCCGCCCAGCCATCATGCGGTGCTCGGCGACATCACCTGCGACTCGGACGGGAAGATCGACTCGTTCATCGATCGCCGCGACGTCAAGCGGACGCTGCCGCTGCACACCGTCAACGGCGAGCCGTACTACCTCGGCGTGTTCCTCGTCGGCGCTTACCAGGAAATTCTGGGGGATCTCCACAACCTGTTCGGCGATACGCACGCCGTTCACGTCAGCCTGGACGACGCGGGGAGCGTCGTCCTCGACGCGGTCATCAAAGGGGACACGGTCCGCGAGGTGCTCGACTACGTGGAGTTCGATGCCGAGACGCTGGTGCGCAAGTTGCGCCAGGACGTGGAGCTGGCCGTTCGAGAGGGCCGCATGACGTTCGAAGAGTCAGGCCGTCTCCTCGAGTTCTACGAAGACGGCCTGCACGGGTACACGTACCTCGAAGAGCCGCGGGAGCGTTCCTGAAGGCGTTCTCGCCGCGCCCGGTCAGTCTCCCTTGATCCTGGTCAGGGCCTTCGACGCACCGTTGCCCGCCACCTGCACCGTTACCGTTCCCGTCGACGCATTCCGTGACGCGTCGCTGCACGTCACCGTGAGCGTGTAGACGCGGGTGTTCCCGCGGGCATCCTTCGCCGACAGCACAGACGCGGTGAGCGGACCCGTGATGGCGGCGTCGCCCGGATCCCCGTCGGTCGCGTCGATCGCGGTAATGGAACAGGACGGATGCGGGTCCACGTCGTCTGTCGCGGAGACGGAGACGACGACCGGCGTCATCTTGTGATCCGGCTTCAACGCTGACGGCGACACCGACAGCGCAGCGATCGTGGGGGGCGTCGTATCCGAAGGCGGTGACAATTTCCACGCGGCTGACGCTCCATTCAGCGTTCCTTGCCCGGCCATCACGCCCTTGGCGTTCACCGCCCCGCCGTCGGTCAGCACCCAGCCGCTCGCGGAAGGCAGCAGTGTATTCAGATCGACCGTGCCGGTCGTCCGATCGTACCTGAACGCATGCGTCGACACGTTGTCCGGGAGCGTGTAGGTGCCGACCACCACGCCGTTCGAGATCGCAATGCCGGCGCTGCCGGTGGATCCGAACGAGTCCAGGTCCAGCGGATTGACGCTGCTGAACAGGAAGGCGTGGAGGGCGCCAGTGGCCGTTTCGGCCTGCCCCGTGACATTACCGTCGCCGTCGATCGCGCATGGGAAGTTCTGGCTCTCAGGCCCGTTCAATCCCGAAATCTCCGCGACCGTACCATCGACGTTCGCGCGGAATCCGTGCAGCAGATTGTCGGGCGTCATGAAGCTCCCGGCGACCTGGCCGCTGTCGTTGATGCCGCACCCGGCTGAGTAGGAGCTGCCGAATGCGTCGATCGGCTGCGCGAGCAGGCCTGGCATCTGGCGGAACGCAACTGTTGTGAAATTCGACTTGTCGCCGTAACCGGTCATCTCGCCGGTGTTGCTGATCCCATAACCCTGGGTAGACCTGCCGCCGTCCAACGGCGCGACGAATTCAACGCTGCCGCCATCGGTGTAGCGGAACGCCCGTATGTCGCCGTTTGCAAGCAGAGCGGTCCCGACCACGTCGCCGTGATCGTTGATGCCGAATGCGTAACTCGTGATTGATTCGAGGCCCGGGATGAGCGCCCAGCCGCCCGAATCGGTATAGCGCAGCGCGCGATCGCCGAGGCCGGTATGGACCCATCCCGAGACGGCACCGCTGGCGTTGATGCCGGTGATGAACGGGACGACTCCTGAAAACGTCCCCAGATTGGTGATGGTGTAGCCGGGCCCCTCCGCCAGGACCGATCGACTGGCGGGGCACAGCAGCACCGCGCACACCGCGCCCGTAAACAGCAAGCGACGCATTGTCGTTGACCTCCGGAGCAGATCGAGCAACGGCAATGCCCTGCAGAGGTGTGCACCTCATCTGGTGCGCACAAAGAGCTTGCGGGTGCGCACACAGGTGTGCGGGTGCGCGCCAGACTACGGTTTCGTACGCCGAATCACCGTTTCAGCGTCATAGCCAAAAAAAAGGGGACAACCGCCATTATTTGCGAAAAATGGGGACAGCCAGACAACTTGGGACTCGAGAGGACAATAGCTGGCTGTCCCCATTTTTGTCGAAAAATGGCGGTTGTCCCCTTTTTTTGCTCTTTATCGCGTCTCGATATCTGGCAGCGCGGAGACGGTCACCTTCTGTGTCTCGGTCGTCTCGCCGTACGTCATCGTCACCTCG
The DNA here is from genome assembly GCA_035495555.1 of Vicinamibacterales bacterium. Classification (GTDB taxonomy): domain Bacteria; phylum Acidobacteriota; class Vicinamibacteria; order Vicinamibacterales; family 2-12-FULL-66-21; genus DATJFQ01. The sequence continues at coordinate 31,622 of DATJFQ010000024.1, read as the reverse complement.
TACTCACCAGGCTTGACGAACTTCCGCCCCTCGCCACCATACGCGGTCAGAAGTTCCGACGACGGGTACAGGTCCCACGTGATGCGGTTGAAACCCGGTGTCCCGGGCGCGGACAGATTGGCGACGGGCTTCCCGTCAGGCCCTTTGACAGCGATCGAGATCGAATCGCCTGTGAACGCGTGGACGTAGACGTCGATGGACGCCGCCACCGGCGGGTTTGCGCCGCGGTAAATGCCCGTCGAACCATTCGAATCGACCCACCCCGGCAACGGCTCGAAGGCGACGGCGGGCGCGATCGGAAACAGGTGCGCAGGCGTCGCCGCGTTCTCGGCCGTCAACTGCTCCAACGCCGAGATGTTGTCGATGATGTACAGGCTGCGCCCGTGCGTCGCGATGACGAGATCGTGCGTGCGCGGATTGACGAGGATGTCGTCGACGGGCACCGTCGGCAGAGCCCCGAGCGGCTGCCACGACCCGCCGCGATCGAAGCTGACGAACAGTCCCGTCTCGGTCCCGGCAAAGAGGAGACTCGGGTTCGACGGATCCTCGCGGACGACGCGTGCCGGCCAGTCCTTCGAGAGATTCGCGGCGATGCTCTGCCACGTGCGTCCCTTGTCCCCGGTGCGGTACACCAGCGGCGCATAATTGCCGGATTGATAGCTGCTGACGACCAGATATGCGACGTTCGCATCGGCATGCCCGGCCTCGACCCGCGCGATCCATTGTCCTTTCGCGTCGCCTGGAAGCGTTGACGTGAGATCGCTCCAGTGCGCGCCGTTGTCCTCCGTCACCCACAACTTGCCGTCGTCGGTTCCGGCCCATAGCATTCCGTCTTTCAGCGGCGACTCCGCCAGCGTGAACACGACGCCGTACGTTTCGGCACCGCTGCCGGTCGCCGTGGTGCGCTCGGGATTGTTCGTCGACAGGTCGGGGCTGATCGCCTGCCATTCGTCGCCGCGTTCCCTGAACATGAACACGCGGTTGCCGGCAAGATAAAAGCGCTTCGGATCGTGCACGCTGCGGATGAACGGCGAGCTCCAGTGGAAGCGGAACGCCGCCTGACCTTCGGCAGGCTGCGGCATGAACTCCTTCGTCGCGCCGCTCTCCAGGTTCAGGCGATACGCGGTGCCCGACTGCGACTCCGCGTAGACAACGTTGTGGTCGGTTGCGTCGAAGAAGCAGTAGATGCCATCGCCGCCTTCGATGTTCGTCCAGTCGTCGTTGACGATGCCGTCCTTCGTGCGCGTGGCGCTCGGGCCGACCCAGTTCGCGTTGTCCTGCAGGCCGCCGCAGATCCGATACGGCGTGCTGTCGTCGACGGCGATCCGGTAGAACTCGCCGATGGCGACCGTGTTCACGTGCGCCCACTGCGCGCCGCGATCGTAAGACTGATACACGCCGCCATCGGTGCCCAGGAGCAGCCGTCCGGGCGTGCGCGGATCGATGGCGAGCGCGTGGCAGTCGGAGTGGACGTTCTTGAACCGGTCTTCACGCCAGGTCTTCCCCCCATCTTCGGACACGTGGAGCATGAAGCCGAGCACGTAGACCTTCTGATCGTCCTGGGGGTCGACGCGAATCTGGCTGAAGTAGAACGGCCGCGGGTCGAGGTTGCTGCGCCGGACCCACGTGTCCCCGCCGTCGTCGCTGCGGAACACGCCGCCGCTCTTGCTGGTTACGTCGTCGATGTTCGACGTGCCACCGGCAAAACTCTGCACGACGGCGTAGACGATCTTCGGATTTCTGGGATAGACCGTCAGACCGATGCGTCCCGCCGCTGGCGGCAAGCCGTTCGAGAGCTTCTTCCACGTAGCGCCGCCGTCAGTGCTGCGGAATATGCCCCCGAGATCCTTGCCGTTGCTGGCTTCCGGCCCCGCGGCGAACGACCACGGCGTCCGCCGCCGCGCGTACAGCGCGGCGAAAACGATTTCCGGATTCGACGGATCCACGATGACGTCGCCGGCGCCGACCTTGTCTTTCTGGTCCTCCGCCTGCAGGACGGCCTTCCATGTCTTGCCTCCGTCCGTCGTCTTATAGAGACCGCGATCGGGAGTTGGCGTCCAGAGGTCGCCTGGCACTGCCGCATAGGCGATATCCGGGTTTGTGGGATGGACCGCGATGCGGGCGACCGTTCGAGACTTGTCGAGCCCCGCGTGCGTCCACGTCGAGCCGCCGTCGGTGGATCGGTAGACGCCGTTTCCAAAGCCGGCGCTGTTCCGATCGTTCGCCTCGCCCGTTCCCAACCAGACGATCTTCGGGTTCGACGGCGCGACGGCCACGGCACCGGTCGACACGATCGCGTCCTTTTCGGTGAGCGCCGTGAACGAACCGCCGTTGTCCGTCGTTTTCATGAGGCCGCCGTGCGCCGTGGCCACATAGAACGTCCAGGGATCAGACGGGTCGTACGCGATGTCTGATATGCGACCGCCCATGATTGCCGGTCCGATGGCGCGGGCCGCGACGCCCTTCAGCATCGGCTCCGTGATGCTGACGCCCACCTGTGGCGCGGCATCGGGGGCGGGCGATTTTGCCGCCGGCTTCGCAGGACGCTGGGCGCCGAGTGGCGCGGTGAGGAGAAGAAGAAAGAGGATCAGGCCTGTGCGATGAGGCATGTTCCTCATTCTATTCGCCGGCGGGTCGGTCACTCCGTCCTGAGCGCCAGCATCGGATCGATCGCCGTCGCGCGCCGCGCGGGGACGTAGCCGGCCAGGAGTGCGATGACCCCCAGAACGGCGGCAGCCGCGACGAGCGTCCGCGGGTCCGTGGCCGAAAGGCCGTAAAGCTGCGCCTGAACGTAGCGGACCAGCAGCATCGCGGCACCAAGCCCCGCGACGATGCCGATGCCCGCCAGGACTGCGGCCTCGCGCAGCACCAGCCATAGGACGCGGGTCCGCTCGGCGCCAAGCGCCATGCGGATGCCAATCTCACGCGTCCGCCGCGCGACCGCGTAAGAGATCACACCGTAAAGCCCGAGCGCCGCGAGCAGCGTCGCCAGGGCGCCGAACGCGACGGACAACGCTGCCACCATTCGATCGACGAACAGCGAATCGTCGACCTGCGCCGTCATCGTCTTCATGTCGTACATCGGCAGCGACGGATCGATGCGATGCACGGCGTCGCGCACCGCTGCCGCGGGAGTCGCGGGACCAGCGGCCGCGCGCACGTAGAAAGTCAGCGGACCGAGATTCGGATCCTGAGTGTACGGGATGTAGACGAACCGCACAGCGTCGTTCTTCAGGCTCAGCGACCGTGTGTCCTTTACGACGCCCACGATCTGGATGTCGATGTTGCGATCGCGGCCAAACCAGATGCGGCGGCCGATCGGGTTCGAGCTGCCGAAGAAGTAGTGCGCCATGGTTTCGTTGACGACCGCCACGTGCGGCGAGCCGGCATCGTCCGCGGCGGTGAATTCCCGGCCAGCGACGAGCGGGACGCCCATCGTGGAGAAGTACCCGGCGCCGATGCCGTCGACGTTCGGGTTGAGGTCTTCGTTCTCCTTGGCTGCGTATCCATCGACCTTGACGGTCATGCTCCAGTTGTTGCCGGTCAGCGGGCCGAGTTCTGCCATCGACACCGAACGCACGCCTGGGAGCGACGCCAGCTCCGCCTGCAACCGCTGAAAGAGCGTACGGCTGCGCGGAGTGTCGTATCCGCTCAGCGACGGGTCGATCGAAAAGGTGACGAGGTGGTCGATCGTGAACCCCGGATCGACGGATTTCAGATTGAACAGGCTCCGCGCAAACAGCGCCGCGCCCGAGAGCAGCACCATCGAAAGCGCGACCTGCGCGACGACGAGGGCGCCGCGCACGCGCGCTTGCCGGCTGCCGCCCGCCACGTTCCCCGCCTCCTCTTTCAACGCGCCGCTGACAGGTGTCCGTGTCGCGTGCAGGGACGGCATGACGCTGAACACGAGCGCCGTGATCACGGCGAGGGCGAACGCGAAGAGGACGACGCGCGCATCCGGGCCTGCATGCAGCCCGCGGGAGGCGCCGTCACCAGGCAGCGCGGCCAGCAGGGCCGATCCGGTCCACGTCGCAAACAGCAATCCCGCGCCGGCCCCAGTCAGCGCCAGCACGAGGCTTTCCGACAGTTGCTGCATCACGATGCGGCGCCGTCCGGCGCCGAGCGCCAGACGAATGGAGACCTCGCGCTGCCGGGATGCGGCGCGCGCGAGCAGCAGGTTGGCGATGTTCGCGCAGGCGATGAGCAGGACGACCCCGACCATGCACATGAGCACGATGAGCGGCGTATTGAACTCGCTTCGCAGATCCGACAGCCCGCGCGCGCCGGGCAGCACGTCGAGGTGCTTGGCGACGAATCGTTGCCGGAAGGACTGGGAGGTCGTCTTCGGCAGCGTGGCGACTTCCTCCTCCAGAATCTGGCGGTAGACGACGTTCATCTGCGCCGCTGCGCGCTCGCGCGTCACGCCGGGCGCCAGCCTCGCCATCACGGTGAGCCATCGGCTTCGGCGATCCGAGAGGTCGTCCCACGTCGGCGTCATCTGCGCTTTCATCGACACCGGCACCATTACATCGGGGGGCGAGCCGACCTGGACGCCTTCGAACCCGCGAGCCGAGACGCCAACGATGGTCATCGGGTGGCCGTTGATCGACAGCGTCTGGTCGAGAACCGTGGGGTCCCCGCCAAACCGGCGCGTCCAGTATCCGTAGCTCAGGACGACCACGGGATTCGCGCCAGGCGCGCCGTCGTCCGACGCGTTGAGCACGCGGCCGAGCGCCGGCCGGACGCCGAGCACGTCGAAGAAGTTGCCGGTGACGAGCTCGGCGTTCACCCGTTCGGCCTGGCCGTTGAACGTGAGCGTCACCGGTGTGGCCATGCGGCCGAGGACGCCGGAGAACACTTTGGTCCGATCGCGGAAGTCGCGATACATCGGGTACGAGAAGGTCTGCGCGTTCATCGTGCGGCCCTGGAACGGGCCGGGGCCGTCGAGGAGGACGAGCTGCTGCGGGTCCTGCACGGGAAGGCGGCGCAGGAGCACCTGATCGAGGAGCGAAAAGATGGCGGTATTCGCGCCGATACCGAGGCCGAGCGTCAGCACGACGATGGCCGAGAACGCCGGCTGCTTGCGCAGCGCGCGCACGGCGAATCTGAGCTCGCGTCCGAGTGTCCTCATGCGGAAAAGTCTACGACGAGACGGGCCGGAAGGCACTTGACACATACCATCATAGGTATATGATGGCAGGCCTATGAGCGACCGGACGAGCGTCGATCTCCTGCAGGGCACGCTGACCGCACTCATCCTGAAAGCGCTCAGCTGGGGACCGCTGCACGGCTACGGCATCGCGCGCTGGATTGAACAGGCGACCGGCGACGAACTGCTGGTGGAGGAAGGGTCCCTGTATCCGGCGCTGCATCGCCTCGAGGCGCGACGCCTGATTACGTCGCACTGGACGAAATCGGACACGAACCGGCGCGTCCGCTCGTACACGCTCACCGAAGACGGCCGCGCTCAACTGCGCGCCGAGTTGTCACGCTGGGGCCGCTTTTCGGCGGCCGTGACCCGCGCGTTCGACGCGCGCAAGACGCGGACGACATGAGCGACGGTCGGCAAGACCGCAGGCCGTGGCGCGACGTCGGGCGCGACGTGGACGACGAGCTGACGTTTCACCTCGAGATGCGGGCCCGCGACGCGCGCGCGCAGGGGCTCGACACCGACGCGGCGCGCCGCGAGGCGGAGCGGCGCTTCGGCGACCTCGAGCGGATCCGGCGCGAGGTCCGGACGATCGACGAGCAAGTCATGCGGGAGCGGGGGCGGCAAAGCATGTGGCGAGATTTGCGTCAGGACGTCAACTATGCGCTGCGCGGGCTCTGGCGGACGCCGGGCTTCACGGCCGTCGCTCTGCTGACCCTTGCGATCGGTATCGGCGCAAACACGGCGATTTTCAGCGTTGTGAACGCCGCGCTACTGCGGCCGCTGTCGTTCACGGATCCGGGCGAGCTGGTGTTCCTGTGGAACCGCAACACCGATGGACGGCCGACTCCGTTCGGCCCAGGGCGCATGATGGATTTCCGCGCGCAGTCCACGAGCTTTTCCGGGTTCGCGGCGCTGAGCCACATCTCCTATACCTTGACGGGCCGCGGCGATCCCGAAACGCTCCCCGGCGCCAGTGTCTCGTCGACATTCTTCGATGTGCTCGGGGTCCGTCCGCTGATCGGCGACACTTTTCATGGCGGTCACGCGGATCCCAACGCCGTCGTCCTGACCTACGGACTGTGGGTCCGGCGCTTCGGCGGCGACCCGTCAATTGTCGGGCGTGCGATCACGCTGAATCGCCGGGCGCGTACGGTCGTCGCGGTGATGCCGCGCGAGTTCTTCTGGCCGTTCATCACCGGCACACCGACGGCCGGTGCGGGGCCGGACCTCTTCGTGCCAGGGGGCCCCGGAGACGTACCTCGCGTCGCCATTGACGAAGACAGGGACGTCCGCGACAACCGCAATGCCGGCTATATCCGGGTCGTCGCGCGATTGCGTCCGGGGGTGACCGAGAGGCAGGCGGACGCGGAAGTGCGCGCGATCGGCGCACGCCTGTCGGTGCAGTACCCGCAGGACGGCGGCCGAACCGCCATGCTCGTGGATGCGCGCACGCAGTTCTTCGGAACACTCGAACGTCCGCTCATCGTGCTTGCGATGGCGGTCGTCTTCGTGCTGGCGATTGCGTGCGCGAACGTCGCGAGCCTGCTGCTGGCGCGGGGCGCGGCTCGACGGCGGGATCTCGCGCTCCGGCGGGCGCTCGGCGCGACACGCCTGCGCATCGCGCGGCAGCTGCTGACCGAGGCGCTCGTCCTCTCCGTGGCCGGCGCGGCCGCCGGCGCCATCTTCGCGTGGTGGTCCGTGCGCATGCTGCTGCGCGTTGCGCCGGACGACGTGACCGCGCTGAGCGTGACGCTCGACTGGCGTGTGCTCATCTATGCCGCCGCCGTCGCCGTGTTTGCGGGCGTTGCGTTCGGCATCGCGCCGGCGCTCCAGTGCTCACGGGGCGACCTGACCTCGGCGCTGGCCGAGGGCTCGACGCGCGCCTCGGGATCGCGGCGCAGCAGCCGCGTCCGGGATTGGCTGGTCGCCTGCCAGATTGCGATTGCCGTGCTGCTCGTCGCGGGCGCCGCGCTGCTCGTGCGCAGCTTCGCGTCCTTGACGCACGTCGATACCGGGATCGACACGCGCAACCTGCTGACGTTCGCGATCAATCTGACCGGTCGTACCGCCGAGTATCAGTCGGAACAGGTCCGCTTCTATGCGGCGTTGCAGGAACGGCTGCTCGCGCTTCCCGGCGTGACGGCGGCGGGATCGGCGGTGACCCTGCCGATTGGCGGCGATGACTTCGGGACGACCTATCAGGTGGACGGCCGGCCGATTCCCGAACCAGGACAGGAGCCCGCCGGGGGATATCAGGTCGTCATGCCGGGTTTCTTCTCGGCGATGGGCATCCGGATCCTCGAAGGCCGCGACGTTGCGCTCACCGATACCCGCAACTCACAGGGCGTCGTTCTCGTCAACGAAACGCTTGCGCGGCAGCAATGGCCAGCACACAGCCCGATCGGCAAGCGCGTGCGGATCAGCGCCGAAGAGCCGTGGTTGACCGTCGTCGGCGTGACATCGGACATCCGCCATCTCGGCCCTGCCGTTCCGCCGCGCCCCGAGATTTATCAGCCCGCGTCCCAGCGCTCGTTCCCGTTCATGGCATTCGTCGTCAGGACGGCGGGGGACCCCTACCAGATGGTGCCGTCGATCCGGCATGCCGTGGCGGAGCTCGACCCCACGCTCGCGATCGCCGACGTGAAGACGATGGACGACCACATCGCGCATGCCGTCGCTCGGCCGCGATTCGTGTCCGCCCTCGTCACGGGGTTCAGCGTGCTCGCGCTGACGCTGGCCGTGATCGGCATTTACGGATTGATGGGATGGTCGGTCGCCCAGCAGCAGCGCGAGATCGCGATCCGGATGGCGTTGGGCGCCGAAAAGGCGTCGGTGCTCGCACTGGTGCTCCGGAAAGCGGCGTGGCTGGCTGGCGCGGGGATCGCAGCCGGGCTGGCGGTCACGCCGATCGCCACGCGTCCGATGGGCGCGCTGCTCTTCGGCGTCACGCCTGCTGATCCGCTGTCGCTGGCCGCCGCCGCTCTGGCGCTGGCGTTCGTCACCCTCTTTGCGGCATTCGTCCCCGCGGCGCGCGCCGCGCGCATCCAACCAGGGACGCTGGTCCGGTCCTGATCAGCTCCCATTGACGATTTCCGTTCTCCCGCCGGATTTCCAGATCCGCCGGAAGATGGGCCGTCCGCGCTCGTGAATTGATATAATGCGGCGTTATGTCACGCCGCCGAATTCCAGCGATTACGCACCTGCAGTTCCTGGTGCTGGGATTACTGCGCGCGGGGGAGCGGCCGGGACGCTACCTGCGCCGCGCGCTCGCGAAGCGAGGGGTCGCACGCTCCGCCCCGGCGTTCTATCAGATGATGGCGCGGCTCGAGGACGCCGGACTCGTGGATGGCGCCTACGACCAGAAGATCGTCGACGGCCAAATCATCAAGGAACGCCGCTACACGCTCACCGACGCGGGCGCGCAGGCCTGGACGTCGACCCGGGCGTTCTACACCGAAGCCATCGCTGAATTCGACACCCGCACCCGCGATGCGCATGCCTGATGTCGTGTCGCTCGCCGCGCGATTCGTGCCGGACGCGGCCAGGCGCCGGTGCTTCGAGCCTGCGGTTGCAGATCTCTCGCGCGTGCGCCGCGCCCGCTGCCGTCGCGCGACGGTCCCGGCCCGGGTCGCCATCGAGATCTGGTTCGCAGTCCGCGTCGTGGCGCTGGCGAGCGAATGCCGGCGCATCGACCGTCCGGCGTTCCTCGTCCAATCGTCAGCGCGAAGGGGAGTTGATCCCATGTTCCTGCACGATCTGAGGTTTGCGCTCCGCCTGCTGCGGAAATCGCCCGGTTTCACGGTGAGCGTGCTGCTGACCCTGGCGCTCGGGATCGGCGCGAGCGCTGCGATGTTCACCGTCGTCCAGCAAGTGCTGCTTCGCCCGTTGCCCTATCCAGACGCCGGCCGCGTGATGGACGTGAACGAGGTCCACAACGGCAGACCGTTTGCCGTCTCCGCGGTCAATCTTCAGGACTGGCGTGCGCGCAATCATTCATTCCTGTCCCTCGGTGCTTACAACCCGTCGACCGTCACGCTCGCAGGCGACACGCCCGAGCGCGTCGACACGGTGTATGCGGACGCAGATGTATTCGCCGCCCTGGGCGTACCAGCGGCGTCCGGCCGGACGCTGAACGCCGGCGACATGCGCGAACATTCGGCGGCGGTGGCGGCGATCTCGTACCGGCTGTGGCAGCGGCGGTTTGGCGGCGATCCGTCCGCTGTCGGCCGCATGGTGACCGTTGACGGCAAGCCGCACGAAATCGTCGGCATCATGCCGCCGGGGTTCGACTTTCCCGAGCACGCGGAGATCTGGCTTCCGCTGGTGCTGACGCCGGAGTTGCTGTCCCCGCGGCAGCGCGGCGCACATTATCTGTCGGTGGTCGGGCGTCTCCGGGACGGCGTATCACAACAGGCTGCGCAGGCGGACATCGCCGCAATCGAAGCGGATCTGGCCCGTCTCTATCCTCGTCAGGTGGCGGAATATGCCGTCGCGGTCACGCCGCTCCTCGACAAGCTCGTCGCCGACGTCAAGCAGCCGCTGCTCGTCCTCTTCGCCGCGGTCCTGTGCCTGCTCCTGATCGTGTGCGTGAACGTGTCGAACCTCCTCCTCGCGCGCGCGACCACGCGGATCAGTGAGATGGCCCTGCGCTCGGCGCTCGGCGCGGCGCGCGCGCAGATTTTTCGCCAACTCTGTGTCGAGAGTCTCGTGCTCGCGTTCGGCGGCGGCATCGCCGGGCTCCTGGTCGGATCCTGGGCGCTCCGCGTCCTGCTCTCGATTGCACCGGCCGACCTGCCGCGCGTCGACGGGCTCGGCCTCAACCCGCTTGTCCTGGTGTTCGCGCTGGTCCTGTCGTTGACGACCGGTCTTCTCTTCGGCGTCGTTCCCGCGCTCATCGCCTCGCGCACGGATCTCGGCAAGTACTTGAAGGACGGACGCCGGGGCACGGACGTCACCACGAGCCGTCGAGGGCTTCGGCAGCTGATGGTCGCCGTCCAGGTCGCCCTGGCGGTCGTTCTGCTGGCGGGCGCAGGACTGGCGTTGCGGAGCTTCGATCAGTTGACCCGGGTGCAGCCCGGATTCGACGCCGCTCACGTGCTGACGTTCAACGTGCAGCTGCCAGGCGGCACGTATCCCACGTTCAACAGCGACGCCGCATTCTTCCGCGAGTACACGCAGCGTCTCCAGGGACAGCCGGGGGTCATCGCGGCCGGTGCCGTCCTGCTCCCGCCGCTCACGCCCACGGGCTTCGGAGGCACCGTAACTTTCCCCGACCGCACGGGTCCCGCGGCGGAGGGATCGATGCAGGTGCGCTGCATCACCCCCGGCTATCTGGACACGATGCGCATTCCACTCCACGCAGGACGCGCGTTCGCGTGGTCCGACGTCCGCGGCGGGGCCGGCGTCGCCCTGATCAGTGAAACGGCGGCGCGAAAGTACTGGCCGGGTGAGAATCCGATCGGCCGCTCTTTGCGCATCGGTGTCAATCTCGGGGTGCGCGAGACTCAACCGCGCGAAATCGTCGGGATAATCGGCGACGTGCACGTCGGAGCGATCGACGACGCCCCTCCACCGGTCGTGTACGTGCCGCAGGATCAATACGCATCCGACGAGATGACGATGGTGGTACGGACAGCGGGGGATCCCGTCGCGACCGTTTCCATCGTGCGGCAGGTGCTCGCCACGATGGACCGCAACATTGCGATCAGTCGTGTCCGGCCGCTCGAGGAACTGGCGGCGCGTGCGGTCGCGGCGCCGAAATTCCGCGCGCTGTTACTTGCCGGGTTTGCGCTGACCTCGCTCGTCCTCGCCGCGATCGGGATCTATGGCACGTTGGCGTTCTCTGTCAGCCGCCGTCGCTCGGAGATTGGATTGCGGCTGGCGCTCGGCGCCGGGGGGGCGTCGATCATCAGTATGGTAATGCGCGAAGGGTTCCGGCCGGTGTGCGCGGGATTCGTAGCCGGGCTGATGGCGGCGTTCGCCCTCACGCGGCTGATGCGGGCGTTGCTCTTCAACGTGAGCCCTGTCGATCCCCTCACCTTTGGCGCGGTTGCGGCCGCGCTGGCGGTCGCGGCCGCAGCGGCCTGCTATCTGCCGACCCGTCGCGCGATTCGGGTCGACCCGGTCAGCACGTTGCGGAGCTGACGAACTCTGCACCCGGATACAATGGCGGACGTTCGTTCAGGTGCAGCACATGCGTGTGAGCTCCGTCGTTGCCTTCGCGCTCATGATCGCCGGCCTGGCTGTGCTGATCTACCGCGGGTTTATCTTCGCGACTGAACCCGTCGCAATCGCGGTGCAGGTCGCAGCCGTCCTCCTGATGCTGTACGCGCGCATCACCTTCGGACGACGCAGCTTTCATGCGGCGGCGAACCCGACGGAAGGCGGCCTCGTCACGTCGGGGCCGTATGCCGTTCTGCGGCATCCGATCTATGCGGCCGTCCTCTACTTCACGTGGGCTGCGGTCATCGACCACCTCTCGTGGTTCAGCATTGCCGGCGGCGCGTTGATTACCGTCGGCGCCATCGCCAGGATGTTGCTGGAGGAGCGCATGCTCGTCGTGCGATACCCGGCGTATCGCGATTACATGCGCCGCACGCGCCGCGTCGTGCCCTATATGGTGTGACCCGCCGGGTGCAATCAGCAATCTGCAATCATCAATCTGCAATCATCAATCTGCGATCTCACTGTGTCCGCCCCGCGACTGCAGCAGCGAGATGAACTCTCCCAGAATCATCGCCGTCGCGCCCCACACTTGATGGCCGTGCAGATCGAAGTACGGATATTCGACGGCGACCCCCTCGCGGATGCGCGTGCCCGTTCGAATCCGCGAAGCGTCCTGCACGTCGTCGAGCGACACTTCCAGGATTTGATCGACTTCGTGCGCGGCTGCGCGAAAGTCAGGTCGCGTGTCGGTGATGCCCACGATCGGGTTGAGCGTGAAGCCGCTGACGAGCACGTATACCGGCGTGAGGGATCCCAGAATGCGAACAGACTCCGACGGCACACCGATTTCTTCGTGCGCTTCGCGCAGCGCAGCCGCCTCGAGTGACTCGCCAGCTTCTGCGGCCCCCCCAGGCAGGCTGATCTGACCCGCGTGGCGGCGTAAGTGACTCGCGCGGACCGTGAGCGGGATCGTCAGTCCCTCGGGACCGGGGTAGAGAAGCAGGAGCGCGGCGGCAACCCTGGCATCACTTGGATAGACGCCGGGTTTCCAACCCTTGCGCGGCAAGCCGGAGGCGAACCGAAGCTGTACCTCGACGCCGGGCAGCGTGCCAGCGAGTCGCTCCCGCAGCAACGGCTCAATCGTCTCTACGGAGTGCATCCGAGAATGTTACCGGGAGAATGCGATTCCCGAGTGCTAGTGCACTTTGTCGGAGAGCAGTGCGACGCTCAATCCGTACGCGTGGACGCAGTTGTAAGCCAGGATGGCCTGGTAGTTCGGATAGAGCAGGAACTCCCGTCTGCCGGCGCGGACCATTGACGCGGTGAGGTCGCTCGACGGAAGCCGCCGGCCGGACGTCTGTGTGACGCCGAGCTTCCTCCACTCCGTCAGCGGGAGCGGCACGGACATCTGGCGCTGGGCGAGGCAGCCCTCGGTCTGAAGGGGCGCCAGTTTATCGAGCCGTTGGAGAACGGCCGCGGGCACTTTGACCTCGCGCCCCCACATCTGTCCTTTCGCCCACCCGTGTTCGGTCAGGTAATTGGCGATCGACGCGAACACATCCGGGAGCGAGGTCCAGATGTCGCGGCGGCCGTCCCCGTCGAAATCCTGCGCGAACTGGAGGAAGCTCGACGGCATGAACTGCGGCTGCCCGAGCGCACCGGCCCACGATCCGCGCATCCGGTCGACGCTCACGTCACCGCTGTCGAGGATGTGCAGCGCGGCCAGCAGCTCCTGGCGGAAGAGCGTCGCACGCCGGCGATCGTACGCGAGCGTCGCCAGCGTCGCGATGGTCGGCCGCACCCCGCTGAACCGGCCGAAATTGGATTCGAGTCCCCAGACGGCGACGAGGATTCCCGGCGGGACGCCGTATTTCGCGCTGACCCGCGCGAGGACGTCGTGGTGCTCTTTGCCCATCGCGCGTGCGGTCTTGATCACCTTCGGCGTCAGCCGCCGCTGGAGATACTGATCGAGGGTCAGCACCAGCTCGGCCTGCGAGCGGTCACGTTCAATGACGACCGGAACCGGCTCGAGACCGTTGAGCGCCGCATCGAGCGTTGAGTCGCTGATGCCTTGAGCCGACGCTTCGGCGCGAAGCGCGAGCAGCCATTCGCCGAAGGTCTGTTGCGGCGGAAGCTGAACGACCGGAAGCTGCTGCGGATAAAGCGTGACGACCAGGGCCAGGGCCGCTGCGAGCAATCGCATCGTTGCTTATTATGCGCCTGTTCCGGCGGCGCCCCGCGATACGATGGGCGCATGGTGCCTCCCGAGTTTCCGCGGCCGCTGGATCGGGCCGCGATCGCCTTCGTCCTCGATCTCGTTCGCGGCGCCACGTTCGACGACTTCCTGCTCGCGCCGCAGTTCAGCGTCGTCGAGCGGCGGGATCCACGCGCGATCGATCTCTCCTGCCGCCTGACGCGCCGCATCTCGCTGAAACGGCCGATCGTCTCCGCGAACATGGACACCGTCACCCGTGCGCCGATGGCGATCGTTCAGGCGGAGGAGGGCGGGATCGGGATCATCGACCGCGGATTCCGGCCCGGCGACATCCAGCCGCAGGTCCGGGAAGTCGAGATCGTGAAGCGGACGCAGCACGGCATCATCCGCGACCCGTACAGCGTGACCGTCGACGCAACGCTCACGGAAGCAAAGGCGCTGATGACGCGGTCGCGCGTCGGCACGCTCGTGGTCACGGACGCCAACGGACGGCTGGCTGGCCTGTTGACGGAACGCGACATCCGGTTCGTCACGCCGGACCGCTTACGCGTGCGCGACCGGATGACACCGCTCGACCATCTGGTGGTCCACCGCGGGCCCGCCTCCCTTGCCGACGCGCAACGGATCATGACGGAGCGGCGCGTGAAAAAGCTGCCGCTCGTCGACGACGACGGCCGGCTGCTCGGCCTCATCACCTCGCGCGATATCGTCCGTCAGCGGAAGCTGCCGTTTGCCACGCGGGACGAGCACGGCCGCCTGATGGTCGGTGCCGCGATCGGCGCGACGGGTGACTACCTGGAGCGCGCGGCGGAGCTGATCAAGGCGGGCGTCGACGTGCTCGTCATCGATATCGCGCACGGCCATTCCGTCGTGATGGACCGCGCGATCGCCGAACTCCGAAAGGGCCACCCCGACGTGGATCTCATCGCCGGAAATATCGGCACGGCGGAGGGAGCGAAGTTCCTGCTCGACCGCGGGGTCGACGCAATCAAGGTCGGCATCGGCCCCGGCGGCGGCTGCACCACGCGCATGACGACGAGCTTCGGCGTCCCGCAGGCGCAGGCGCTCGTCGAGTGCCGCACGGTCGTGGCAGACAGCGACGTGCCGCTCATCGCAGACGGGGGCATCCGCCGCCACGGTGCGCTGGCGCTCGCGCTGATTTTCGGAGGCGACACTGCCATGCTCGGGAGCGCGTTCGCCGGCACCGAGGAGGCGCCAGGCGAAATCGTTCACAAGTCGGTTCTGCTGCCAGAGCAGCAGAAAGCAGTCAAGGTGCCTTTCAAGGTCCTGCGCGGCATGGCGTCTCTCGAAGCGATTCGCGACCGACTCGACGTCGAGGACGCGGATCGCGTCGAGCTCGAAGCGATCGGCGCCGAAGGCATGGAGATCAGCGTCCCCGCCCGGGGCTCCGCGCGCACGATCGTGCGGGACATGATGAAGCACCTCTGCTCGTCGATCAGTTACGGCGGTGCGGACAGCCTTCGCGACTTGCGCGCGCGCTTCTGGGCCACGCCGTCGGCGTACTTGATCAAGCTCTCCGCGTCGGCGCGC
Source organism: Vicinamibacterales bacterium (assembly GCA_035495555.1). Lineage (GTDB taxonomy): Bacteria > Acidobacteriota > Vicinamibacteria > Vicinamibacterales > 2-12-FULL-66-21 > DATJFQ01. Next base: position 16,539 of record DATJFQ010000024.1, on the reverse strand, counting down.
CGCGAGTCCTACGACCGGTGATCCCGGCCGTTGCGCGCGGCCATCTCGCGCCTGACCTGCCGCTCCGCGACAATCGCCGCCGCCGTCTCGAACTGGTCGACGCCGCTCGCGTGCCCGAGTCGTCGATACAGCAGCCGCACGCCGTCGTCGTCGCGGACGTCCGGCGCGTCCGCCAGCTCCACCGCGTGCTGCAGCTCGTGCGCGAGGAGCGGAAGCCGATCGCCCGGCACGACGTGCGCGTTGATGGCTACCCGCAGGAATCTGACGCCGGACGTCGCGGTGACAAGCGTCGTTCGCGCGCTCGGGATCACCGGTGAGTTGGTGAACTCGACGTACACGAACTGATCGCTTGCATCGAGCCGCTGGAGGAGCGCCGCAGTGGTTGGAAGGCCCGCGGCTTCGTCGAGCAATGACTGGACGACGCGTGACACCGCGCGAACGTGGGGCGTCACAGATGGAGAGCCCGCTGTCCCGAGGGCGAGCGCGACGAGCAGCGTCAACATGGCGGACGGGCCGAAGCCCTGTCCGCGTTTGTATCGAGACCACGACGGCACCGTCGTGCGCAAAGTGACGGCGCCCGAACCTCTTTGTGTCGGTCACTCGCACGCGCGCGTTCGTCCCGCTGTAGCGGCGCCTCACCACTTCGCCAGGCGCGCCGGTTGGGACGAGCAGCGTTGGAACTTGCCCTCCGACCCGCTCAGGCGCGCCGGTCGAGCAACGTCAAGATGTCGCGCGGCGTACTGGCGATCAGTTCGTCGCCGCGGAGCGGAAGATTGTCCCGGTACCCAAATCCGTACTTCGCAAGGCAAGCCGCACAGCCGGCCGCGCGGGCCGTCGCGAGATCGATCGCTGAATCGCCGACCATGGTCGTCTCGTCGATGGCGGCGTGCGCGCGCTCGACGATGTGCAGCAGCCCGGCAGGGTCGGGTTTCCGCGGGTGCGGTCCGTCGCCGCCGAGGACCCACCGGAAAAACGACGCGATCTGCAGCCCTTCGAGAATCTGCCGCGTCGCGCCCAACGGCTTGTTCGTGAGCAGCCCCAGCGCGTGTTCCGGACTCAGCTCGCCGAGCACGTCTGCGACGCCGTCGTAAAGCCTGGTGTGAGCGAGCAGCCGTTCATCGTAAAGCGCCAGGAATCTTTCGAGCGCTGCAGCAACGGACACGCCCGGGAGCTGCGACGCCGTCAGCGCGCGCCTCACCAGCATGGCCGCACCCTCGCCCACCATCCGGCTGACCTCGTCGACCGCGAGCGGCTGGCCCCCCAGTTCGATGATGAGAGCGTTGGCCGCGTCCGCGAGATCGCGTCGGGAGTCGATGAGTGTCCCATCCAGATCGAAGACCACGAGCACTTATCCATCGTATCCACAACCTACTCCGCGCGCAGCGCGACGAGCGGATCCACACGCGTGGCGCGCCACGCGGGCACGAACGCCGCCAGCATCGACATGGCAAGCAGCGCCAGCGGGACCCCAATCATCGTTGCCGTATCGTGCGCCGACACACCATACAACTCCGACGCAAGCAGCGGACCCACCACCAGCGACCCTGCGGCTCCGGCGATGACGCCGATGCCGGTCAGCCTCATCGCATACCGCAGCACGACGTACGTCATGCCGCGAGGTGTCGCGCCGAGCGCCATCCGCACACCAATCTCGCGCGTTCGCTGCACCACCAGATAGGCGAGTACGCCGTACACACCGATCAGCGCGAGCAGCAGCGCCAGCGCGGCGAAATTCCCGACCAGCCACGCCGTCGTCTGGGGCTGCGCGGCGTTGTTCGCGAGGGCGTCCCGCATCCGCTGCACGTTGAAGATCGCCAGCTCCGGATCGAGCGAAGCGACGATGCGGCGGACCGTCTGGGCCACGGGGATGTCTCCGGCCGACCGAACGACGATGGTCATCGATGGCCAGAGCAATTCGCCGCTCGAGAAGTACATGGTTGGCCGCGGCGCCGTCGCGAGCGAGAGATTGCGCACGTCCCCGACGACGCCGATGACGGTGTAGACCCTGCGATTGCCGAGGCGGACCTGGCGTTGCAGCGGGTCGCCGCTGAAGAGCGCCCTCGCAAGGCTCTGGCTCAGCACGACGCTGGCAAGGCCATGTTCACCAATCTCGCGTTGATCGAAGGTGCGGCCCTGCACGACGGGCACTGCGAGTGTCGCGAAATAATTGCCGCTGACGAAGCGCCAGTCGGCCTGCATGTCCGCACTTCCCAGCGGGGAGGCCCCGATCGCGCCAACCGGCATACCGGTGCTCACGCCGGTCAGCGGCGGCCCGCTGCCGAGCGCCGCGGATTCCACACCCGGCGCCGCGCTGATGCCGGCCATCAGCCGCTGATAGAAAGTAATGGCGGACTCGGCTGACGCGTATCGTTCGGCAGGCAAGCCAATCATCGCGGTGGTGATCCGATTCGGATTGAATCCGAGGTCGGCGTGCTGCAGCCGTTGATAGCTTTGCACCAGAAGCGCGCCGGCTGATACCAGGACCGTCGCCAGCGCCACTTCGGAGATGACGAGCACCTGCCGGGCGAGTCCCTGCTGCGGCGCGACGCCCCGCCCTCCGCGATTCAACACCATCGCGACGTCACCCGTCCTGCTGAGTGCAGCGGGCAGGACGCCGAACAGCACTCCCGCTGCGATGCTGACCGCGAGCGAGAAGAAGAGCACGGATGCGTTCAGCGAGACCGTGCTCCCGGGGGGCAGCACGCCGGTCGCGAGGCGGCGCACAACCGGCGTCAGACGCCAGGCGAGCAGCACACCGCCCGCTCCGCCGGCGATCGCGAGCAGCAGGCTCTCGGTGAGCACTTGCCGGATGATTCGCGCCCGGGTGGCGCCGAGCGCCAGGCGCACCGCGAGTTCGCGCGATCGGGCCGACGCCCGCGCCAGCATCAAATTTGCCAGATTCGTGCAGACGACGAGCAGAACGAGGGCGACCGCCGCCAGCATGACGTACAGCGCCGTGCGGACCGCCGGCGGAACGAGCCAGTCGTAGAACGACGCGACCACCGTACCCCATCGAGCATCGTCTGCGAACTCGCCGGAGAGCTCCCGCGCCACGCGGTCCATGTCCTGCTGCGCCTGAGCCAGCGTCACGCCGGGGCGAAGGCGTGCAATCGTAGTGAGCGTGTGGTTGGCGCGCGACTCTTTCGCGGGGTCGATGAGTAGCGGAGTAACAATCTGCACCTGGCTGACCAGGCCGCGATCGGGAACGATCCCGACGACCGTGTGGGCCACGCCGTCCAGAGAGACCTGCCGCCCGATGACGGACGGATCGGCGCCGAACCGATCGCGCCAGAACGATTCGAGGAGGAGCGCGGCGCGCGGTCCTCCGACGCGGACTTCGTCGCCGGTGAAATTCCGCCCGACGACTGGCTCGGTGCGCAGAACAGGCAGCAGCGACCGTGTCGCTTCGATCCGCTGCACGCGAACGGGTTCGGTGCCCGTCGCCACGGTCACGCTTCCGGAACGCCAGGCGGCGAGATCCTCGAACGCGCGCGCCTTCTCGCGCCAGGACAAATAGTTCAGCGCAGACGTCGAGAACTGGGCGATTTTCAGCGTGTCGTTCTTCTCCCAGATGCGGACGAGGCGCCCGGAGTCCGGGAACGGCAGCGGCCGAAGCGCGACGGCCTCCACGACGGTGTACATGGCGGTATTGGCCCCGATGCCAAGCGCCAGCGTCACCAGCGCGACGATCGCGAACACAGGGGCGGCGCGAAGGCTGCGCAGGGCGAATCGAACATCGTCGATCGTCAGCATGAGGTGTTCTCCAGGCGCCCGCATCGCGACATCAGTCGCAACGGAGGTCCAGAACGAAGACAGCGCCCCGAGTCCGCGACTCGCCGCATCGTCGCGAGCATTGCGGTACGCAGCGGCCATTTCGGGCCCGAACCGATCGCGGAACTCGCGCGGGTACATCCGCACGATCCATGCGAACAACCGATCGCGGACCCGCATCTCAGCCCTTGCGCAGCACCAGCCCGGCGGCCCTGGCGTCCTGGACCAGCGTCGACAGCCGCACGGTTTCGGCCGTCGCCACGGCCCGGCCGAACGGCGTTACGCGGTAATAGCGCCGCCGCTCGTCATCATCGCCCCTCGAAGGCCGGCGCATCACCTCCTCGATGAGGCCGTCATCGAGCAGGCGGCGGATCGATCCGTACAGCGTTCCCGGACTCATACGTACCTTGCCGCTGGTCCGGTCCGCGACGGCCTGCATGATCGCGTAGCCGTGGCGTTCGCCGTCGCCGATGGCGATGAGGATGTGGAGGAACGCGGGCGGGAGCGGCAGCTGCCGGTCGATGTCGCGCCGGTTCATATAACGAATGTTGTTATATCCAATTCCGACAGAGTTGGCAAGGCGGCGCAGCTCGCGGCCTGAAGGCCGCCGCCGCACGGCCCGACGGGGGCGACCACTCATCTTGACAGTCCGGATAACGAGCCGCCCGAACGCGATATCATGCGCCGCATGTATTCGGCGACGCTGATTGTCCACTCATGGCTGCGCTGGGCGGCAATTCTGGCGGGCATCGCCGCGGTGGTGTCGGCGACGCCGCGGCACGGTGCCGGCAGCAAGGCCGGCCTCTGGTTCACGATTCTCCTCGACGTGCAGTTGCTCGTGGGTCTCGCGCTGTATCTGTTCATCAGCCCGAACACGACCGCTGCGATGCACGATTTCGGGGCAGCCATGCACACGCCGGCGACGCGCTTTTTCCTGGTCGAGCATCCCTTCGGCATGATCATCGCCATCGCGCTGGCGCACGTAGGGAAAATCCGCGGCGATCGCGGAGCGCCCCACGCGAAAACGTTCCTCGCCCTTTCGTTGCTTGTGCTCCTCGCATCGCAACCGTGGCCCGGTCTGCCGTACGGCCGCCCGCTGGTTCGGTTCTGAGGGCTGGAGTTGATGGCGAGAAACGCCGTGCGGAAGATGCCCACAGCACAACTGCGGTTGCCATTGGGCGCGACTGAATCGCCGCCGCCCGCGCGCGAGCTGTCGATCGGTTCTGGCGCGTCGCGCTTTGTGGTCCACCTCGTGCGGATGCCGCGTGCAAAACGCTACGTCATGCGCCTGCGGCCTGACGGCTCGCTGCGGGTCACGATTCCGCGAGGCGGCTCGCGCGCCGAGGCGTTTCGGTTCGCGGAGCGTCACTTCTCGTGGGCGCTGAGGCAGCGCGCGCGTCTGCAGGTGCCGGGCGAGCCGTCACCATGGGCGGACGGGACACTCGTCCTCCTCGACGGCACGCCCGAGCGGCTGACGATCGTCTCGGCGATGGATGGATTGCGCGCAACGCTCGGCGGTCTGACCATCACCGTCTCCGCAGGAGCAGATATTCGAGACGCGGTGCGACACGCGATGCGCGCGACGGCGGGACGCGACCTGCCGCCCCAGCTTCTCGCGCTCGCCGCGCAGTACCAGCTCACGGTGAAACGCGTGAGCGTTCGTGATCAGCGCTCGCGTTGGGGATCGTGCTCACGCGCCGGCACGATCGCGCTCAACTATCGGCTTATTCAGATGCCTCCGTCAGTCCGGCGCTACATTCTGATCCACGAACTCGCGCACCTCGAGCATCCGAACCACTCGCGTCGTTTCTGGAAATCCGTGGAGTCGATGGATCCGGGATTCCGCGAGTCGGAGCGCTGGCTGAAGTCGAACGGTCAGACCCTCTTCTAACCCAGGTTGCTTCGACCGCACGTTTGGACACAGGGAGTTGGGATTGGGAGTCGATCGCACGTTGCACCTCGACGGTGACCGATGCCGCGTCCGGACATGGCGCGCCAGCGATGCGAAACCCCTTGCGCGACACGCCAACAACGCGAACGTCGCGCGCCAGCTCCGCGACCGCTTTCCGCATCCGTACACGATCGGCGATGCGCGGACCTTTATCGAAAGCGTCCTGCACGCGCATCCAGTCACCACGTTCGCAATCACGGTAGACGATGAGCCGATTGGCGGCATCGGTTTCTCACCCGGGACGGACGTCGAACGCTATTCGGCGGAGATCGGATACTGGATTGGCGAAGAGTACTGGGGACGCGGCATCACCGCCGAAGCGGTGCGGCTCGTGTCCGAGTATGCGTTTCAGCAGTGCGGACTCCTGCGCCTGTACGCGCTGCCGTTTGCCGACAACCGGCAGTCGATGCGGGTCCTCGAAAAGGCCGGCTACCAGCAGGAAGGGATCCTCCGTTCCAGCAGCGTCAAGTTCGGAAAGGCCCGAGACCAGGCCATCTACGCGCTGATTAACCCTGACTGGCGCAGCCGCTAAGCTGTTCGCTTCCGGGACGGGCGCTTCCGGTAACGGACACCCGGGAGACCAACGGACGACCGGCCGCCGTCCTGCGTGCACCCCGCACTCCCGTCGGGAGGTGGGAATAGGCGAAGTTGCCGCCTTGATCTCTCGTGAACCGGGGCCGGTACGCTTTTGGCTGTAGCGGCCCCACCATATGGATGTTCTGCGCCAGGATTTTCTTTACGCGCTTCGCCGCCTGCTGAAGGCGCCCGGCTTCACCATCGTCGCTGTGTTGACGCTGGCGCTCGGCATCGGCGCGAACAGCGCGATCTTCAGCGTAGTGCGCGGCGTGCTGCTGAAGCCGCTGCCGTTTGCTGAATCCAACCGCCTGGTGGCGGTGTTTCATGTGTTCGACGGCAGCAAGCACGCGGTGATGTCGGGGCCGAATTTCATCGACATCGCGCACACCGCGAAATCTCTCGAGAACGCCGCCGCGATCAACACCCAGCGCGTCGTCCTCACGGGCCAGGGTGACCCGGTGCGGCTGGACGTGGCCGCGGTCAGCGCGTCGTTCTTCGACGTACTGCGCCAGCGCGCGCAGATCGGCCGCACCTTCGCCCCCGACGAAAGCACGCCCGGACGCACCAATCTGATCGTCCTGTCGTATAACCTCTGGCAGCAGCGCTTCGGCGGAGATGCGGGCATCGTGGGGCGGCGCATTCAGATCGACGGCATCGACAAGGAAGTGGTCGGCATCATGCCGTCCGGCTTCAACTTTCCCGACAACCGCGTGGCATGGATGCCGATTGCCTACGACAACGATTTCGTCAACAAGCAGCGCGGGGCCTGGTTTCTCTACGTCATCGCGCGCCTGAATCCTGGTGTCACGCCGGAGCAGTCCGCCTCGGAAATCCAGACGATCGCCGCGCGTCTCGCGAAGCAATATCCGGATGCGGATGGCTCGATCAGCATGACCGCGGTGCCGCTGCTGGAATCGATGGTTGGCGACATCAGGCCCTCGATGCTGGTGCTGCTCGGCGCCGTCGCCTTCGTGCTCCTCATCGCGTGCGCGAACGTCGCGAACCTGCTGCTTGCGAGGGCGGCGGTACGCGAGACGGAAATGGCCGTTCGGACAGCCCTCGGCGCGGGCCGGCGCCGGCTGGTTCGGCAATTGCTCACGGAATCGGTCGTCCTGTCGGTCATCGGCGCGGCGATCGGGCTGCTGCTCGCCGTCTGGGGCGTCGCGTTTCTGGCGCAGTTCAAGCCGGAAGGGATCCCGCGTCTCGACGACGTGCGGATCGATGGCGCGGTGATTGGGTTCACGATCGTCGTCGCGCTGATAACCGGTGTGATTTTCGGTCTCGTTCCGGCGGTGCACTCCACCCGCCGCAGCGTGTCGGCGTCGCTGAAGGACGGCGGGCGCGGTGCGGTGGGCGCGCGCGGCGGCGCGCGCACACGGGGAGCGCTGGTCGTCGCGGAACTGGCGCTCGCGCTCATGCTGCTCGTCGGCGCCGGCCTGCTGATGCGCAGCTTCATGCGGCTGCAGGCGGTCGACCCGGGGTTCAGGCCGGACCACACCCTCTCATTCGAGCTGACGTTTCCCGATGCGCAGTACGGCGATGACCACGAAGATCGCATCATCACGTTCTTCGACGAACTCCTGCCGCGCCTTCGCGCGCTCCCCGCAGCGACCAGCGTCGGCGCCGTCATGGGCCTGCCGCTGAGCGGCATGCAGTTCGATATCTCGTTCGAAGTCATCGGCCGCCCGCCTGTCGCCCCGCAGGATCAGCCCTCGATGCAGATCCGCGTGGCGACCCCGTCGTACTTCCAGACGATCGGTATTCCGCTGAAGCGCGGGCGCCTGTTCTCGGACGACGATCGCGCCGGATCGAAGCAGGTCGTGCTCATTACCGATTCCGCTGCGCGGCAGTACTTCCCGAACGAGGATCCAATCGGCAAGACGATCCGGCTCGGATGGGGAAAGCGGGTCAGGGGACAGCGCTACCGGGCGGGCGGTGAAATCGCCGGCATCGTCGGGGACGTGAAGGAGCTTGGCCTCGCCGACGCCAACGCGCCGCAGCTCTATATGCCGCTCCGGCAATGGCCGGTGCAATCCATGGCCGTCGTGATGAGGACGGCGACGCCGCCCATGACGCTCGCCGACGCGGTGCGCGACCAGGTTCGCGCCATCGATCCGGCGCTCCCGGTTTCCAAGGTCCGGCCGCTCGACGAGGTGGTGGCTCGTTCGATTTCGCAGCCGCGCTTCTACATGCTGCTGCTCACTATCTTTGCCGCCGTCGCGCTGGTGCTCGCGTCGGTCGGCATCTTCGGCGTCCTGTCGTACGCGGTGGCGCAACGCACGCGCGAGATCGGCATCCGGATGGCGCTCGGCGCGCAGGAGCGGACGGTGCTGCAGATGGTCGTCGGGCACGCAATGGTCCTTGCGGCGACGGGCATCGCGATCGGTGCGGTCCTCGCGCTGCTCGTCTCGCGTGGGATTTCGACCATGCTGTTTTCCGTCACCCCGACGGATCCGGTGACGTTTGGCGCCGTCGCGGCGATTCTGACGGCCGTCGCGCTGGTGGCGAGCTATATTCCGGCGCGGCGCGCCACCCGAGTGGACCCGATCGTCGCGCTGAGAGCGGAGTAAGCCGGCGCTCGATTCGCGCCCTCCCGGATTCGATATGATTAGGTTCGGTGGACTACCTCATCAAGCAGTATCCGCTCCACCAGGGGGCCCTCGAGATCCAGTACATCGAGGAGTTCTTCCTGGACTTCCCGCGTAAGAAGTCGGCGAGCGAAGTCATCCGCCGGCTGTCCGATCGGGACCATCAGATCCTGATGGCGGAGGCGCCGCTGCCGGACGATCCGGGCACCATCGTGCCGGTTTCGTTCAAGGTGGCCCACGAACTCCGTCCGGACGAGAGCGATCCCAAGCTGGCCGACCTGGTCGAGCAGCTCGCCGACCACGTGGATTTCGGCGGCCGGCGTGTCCTCTACCAGTGGATTGGCGGCACCAGGAGCGACTGGCGCGGGCAGGGGCATTTCCGGGCGCTGACCGAAGAGCAGGAAGTGTGGGCGCTCGCCAACGGTTTCGACGAAATCCTGGTCAAGACGAAGAACCGGTTCTATGAGATGCGCGCGGCGCTGGCGCAACTCAATTTCAACGTGATCCGGTTCGTGCGTCACCCGGGCGACGAGGCGGAATCGAAGGTGTTCCTCCGCAAGCGCCTCGGTCAGCACGTGCTGGACGCCCACCGCAGCCGTCGCCTCGTCACCAAATTCGACTGCTAAACGACCGCTGTGCTGCGCGCTCGGGCTCTTCGTTGCGGAGGGCCGCCTCGTCGTAAACGGCTCATCGAGGATGATTGAGACACCTTTGCGTCCCCGGTAGTCGTGACGTTGCGCAGTTGATCTTTCGTGGTCACCACTCTCTCAGCGTCAGGTTATAGCGCCCCGGGCCAGTGCCCGCCGGCGCAGTGCCAGGCAGGATCCGCGTCACCCCATGAAAACGGAGGCGTGACGGACCGCCCATCACGAGCACGTCGCCTGAATGGAGCACCAGCGGCCGCGTCGGTTCACGGCGCGTGAGGCCGCCGACGACGAAGCGGGCGTTGTCGCCGAGCGAGATCGAGACAATCGGAATCCCGCGGGCGATCGTCTCCGGCCGTTCGTCCTTGTCCTGGTGCACGCCCATCCGCGCTTCTGCGGTGTAGTAGTTCATGATGCACAGGTCCGCCGACATCTCGAAGCCGGCATCGCGTGCGGCATCGCGCGCGATGTCACGGAGTCGATCGGGGAGCGGCGGGACGTCAAGGTCGTCGAAATCCGTCCGACGCGCCTCGTAGCGGTATGTCTGCGCGTTCCAGTGCCGGCCGAGGCACAACATGCCGACACTCATCTTGCGCCCGCCGCGAACGGTTGGCACGTACATCGGCACTGGTCCGTGCGCAAGGGTCTCGCAAAGACCCCACAGTTCGCGCTGAACCACTGGCGGGAGTCGCGACTCGAACAGGAACAGACCTGCCTCGATCATAAGGACCGGGATCAACGACGCAATCACGACCGCAGCGCAGCGCGCCGTCGGCGTTGTGCCGTACCGATCGAGAGATGCCCTGGGTCGTTCGGTCGTTGCGAACTCGTGCCGTTGATTTACCTGTCGATCATCTGCGTGGCCCGCTCCACTTGCCCGGCGAGCTTCTCGATGGCCTGCGCGACGATCGGCACGTACTTGCGGGCCTCATCCCACTGCTTCTGCTCGATGCCTTCGCGAATGCCGGGCAGCGTCTTGACGCCGTAGCCGGTGTAGAAACCCGGGGCGTAAGCGAGGTGCTTGAACCATGGCCGCCGGGGCAGGCCCGGGTCGTAGCGGAACGCGCGCTCGCTGGTGTAGAGGAGCCGGTTCACGTCATCCAGTTGTGTACCGCTCAATCGGTCGAGCCGGTCTGGCGCGGCCGCCGTGTTGTAGGCCGCCGCCGCGCGATCGAGATGCGACACGGCGCTTCGGAGCGGCGTCAGATCGATGGCCGGCGCCGAGTCGTCTTTTGCGAGCTTCGCCAGCTCGTCGACGTAGCCGCCGAGCGTTCGGGCCGTCGCCGTGAACTCGAACGGGAGCACGTCCGCGTCCGCCAATCGAAGCAGCAGCGTACCCGATACGCGCGACAGTTCGGCGCCGTACGCGAAGTCCTTGTCGGAAAAATGCGTATACCAGTAGAAGCTGTCGTAGACGGAGTGGTAGACGCCGCCTCCGCCCTCACCGCCAAAACCGAGATTGAGCGACGCGATCTGGAGATAGTCGAGAAACGACGTGTAGTCGGAGCCGGATCCCAGGGCTTCGATGGGGAAGTCCCGCTGCGCGCGCAGCTTCGCCCGAGCGTCCTCCGTCCGCGCGGTCTCCAGCGCGTGATCCAGCTTTGTCTGGAACAGCGTCTTCTCCGGCGCTTTCGGATCCGCCAGATCGCGCATGACGTCGTTGACGAGCGCCTGGAGCGAATGCGATCCGGACGCGTTCAACCACCCGGTGCCCGTGCTGTCGCTGTTGATGTAGACGACCGCGTTTTTCTCGAGCTCGGCGGCGTGCTTTTCGGCCCATTCCGTCGAGCCGAGAAGTCCCCATTCCTCGCCGTCCCACGACGCGAGGATGATCGTCCGCTTCGGTTTCCAGCCGTTCTTGACGAGCTCGCCGAACCCTCGCGCCGTCTCCATCAGCGCGACATTGCCGCTCGTCGGGTCCGACGCGCCGTTCACCCATGCATCGTGATGATTGCCCTGGATGATCCACTCATCGGGGTGTTCCGAGCCGTCGATCCGCGCGACGACGTCGTAGAGCGGCCGCACTTTCCAATCGAACGCGACCTTCAGGTGCACGGTCGCCGGCCCGGCGCCGATGTGATACGTGATCGGCAGCGCGCCGCGCCAGTCGGCGGGTGCAACCGGGCCGCTCATATTGCGCAGCAGCGGGAGGGCATCGCCGTACGAAATCGGCAGCACCGGGATCTTCAGGATGACGTCGGACTTGTCGCGATCGGCCGCGTTGAGGGTGCCTGGATCGGCGCCCTTGCCCGGCGACAGGGGATCCCCGGGATGGATCGGCATGTCCATCACGCTTCCGCGCTGCACGCCCTGCTCGGGGCGATACGCCCCCGTCGGATACGTGTCTCCCGGCCAGTAGCCGTCGTCTTTCGGATCCGAATAGATGATGCAGCCGATGGCGCCGTGTTCGTAGGCGACCTTCGGCTTGATGCCGCGCCAGCTCTGACCGTAGCGGGCAATCACGATCTTCCCCTTGACGTCGACACCCAGCTTCGCGAGCTGCTCGTAATCGGCGGGCACGCCGTAGTTCACATACACGAGTTCGCCCGTGACGTCCCCGTCCGCCGAGTAGGCGTTGAACGTCGGAAGCTGTCCTGCATCCGAGGAGTCCGGATCTTCAGGCACCGGTGGTTCCTTCAGTTTGGCGACGTACCGTGCCGGCGACGTCATCTCGAGCACGCGCTCCGTCGGATACGGCATGAGCGCTTCGAACTGTTCAATCGAGGCGTGCAGGCCGTAGGACTTGAACTGCGAGAGTACGTACTCGGCGACCTTCCGGCTGTTCGGGCTGCCCGCGTGGTGTGGCTCCGCGCTGATGATGCGCATGTGCTCGCGCAGGTTTTCCGGCTTCGGAACGGCGCGGAACTGGTCTTCTACCTTCCGCTGCGCCGCCACGTGCTCCGCGCTGAACCCGCGGATGGGCTGCGGCGGCTGCGACAGCACGTGCGGGGCGAGCAGCAGCGCCATCAGCGGCGCGAGCGATCCTGCGGCGTGAATCCGTGTCATGCGGGTGTGTCCTGTGCGGCCGCGCTTCTGGCGATGGCCTGAACGGCCTGGACCATCGACATCAGGCCGAGTCCTTTGCCCATTGAAATGTTCTGGCGGAACAGTCGTTCGACGATCGAGGCATCGACTGTCGCGACATCTGCCGCCTGAAGCCCCGACAACGTCTTCTGCAGAATGACCGCGAGCGCGCGGGCCGACACCCCGGAGGGGTTCTCGACGGCGAAGTGCAGATCGAGCGTGCCGTCGGGTTGGCGGACACCCCAGACGTACGCGTCGGATTCGCAGTGCGGTACCTGGTGCGACTTTGAAAAGGGCCGCGTCGCCACGGACTGCGGCACTTCCCGGAACTGATCGGCGTAGCTCACAAGCATGCTCGTCCTGTCCGCCGTATCGAACAGATCGAACATCTCGATCACTTGCTGAAGCTTCTCGGGATACGCCATCGCCAGTTACTTCTCAATGGGAACTCCGACAGAATTTCCCCATTCGGTCCAGCTCCCGTCGTAATTGCGGACGTTGTCGAACCCGAGCAGGTATTTGAGCGCGAACCACGTGTGGCTGCTGCGCTCGCCGATCCGGCAGTACGCGATGGTTTCCTTGGATGGCGAGAGCCGCTGGTCTTCGCAGTACAACTTCTTGAGCTCCGACGCCGGCTTGAACGTCCCGTCCTCCGGGTTGATCGCGCGGGCCCAGGGGACGCTTTTTGCCCCGGGAATGTGGCCGCCCCGGAGCGCTCCTTCGTTCGGATAGTCCGGCATGTGGAGTCGCGTGCCCGCGTACTCCTCCGGACTCCTCACGTCCACGAGCTGCCCCTGCGTCCTGATGTGCGTCAGCACATCGTCTCGATACGCCCGGTGCGGCAGATCGTCACGCTCCGACGCCTTGTAGTTCGTCCGCGCATAGGAGGGGACTTCGCGCGTCATCGGGCGCCCTTCTTTTTCCCACTTGAGCCGGCCGCCGTCCATCACTCTGGCGTTCGTATGGTCGAACAACTGGAAGACCCAGAACGCATAGGTCGCCCACCAGTTGTTCTTGTCCCCGTAAAACACGACCGTTGTGTCGTTGGTCACGCCCAAGCGCGACATCAGGCTCTCGAAACCTTCCCGGGTGATGTAATCACGACGCACCTGATCGTTCAGGTCTGCGGTCCAGTCGACGTTGCACGCGCCGGGCAGGTGGCCCGTGGAATACAGCAGCGTGTCTTCGTCCGATTCGATCAGCCGCACCTTCGGATCATGGAGATGTTCCTGCACCCAGTCGGTGGACACGAGAACGTCGGGGTGAGCGTATCCCCGCTCGGCAATTGGCGTGGCCATGGGAGTGCCTCCGGGCAAATTGTGAATTGGTGAAGGTGAACTGGTTTACTAATTCACCGATTGTCTGGCGCAGGCACACCCCGCGCCACAGGACGAAGGAAAGGCATCGGTCTCCCGCCTGGCCGCCGTTCCGACCATGCCCGGCGAGGACAGCAGCTTTCGAAGCTGCGTGCCACGACACGACGGACATTCCGGAGCGCGATCCCTGGTCACGAAGGCTTCGAACTGGCGGCTGCAGTCCTGGCAGAGATATTCAAAAAGCGGCATCCCAGAATTCTAGATCGAAAGAAGATGGCGACGGCGGCAGCACCCGGCCTGCGGGCGCGCGGCCGGCCGCGGGCATCGCGTGTAAGATCCGCGCATGCGAAGCCTTTGCCTGACGTTTGTGATGTGCGCTGCCGTGGTGCTGTCGGCCGCGCAACAGCCGGCACGGCTCCTCGTCTTGAACAAGGACGATGCGACGCTGGTTGCCATCGATCCGGAGACCGGACGAATTCTCGGCTCCGCTCGAACCGGCGACGCGCCGCACGAGGTGGCCGTCTCACCGGATGGCCGGTGGGCGTTCGCCTCCAACTACGGCGGACAAACGCCCGGATCCAGCATCTCGATGATCGATCTGGCGAGCATGAAAGAAACCCGCCGGATCGACGTGACACCGCTGCGCCGCCCGCACGGGCTCGTCTTCCACGACGGGAAGCTGTACTTCACGTCGGAAACCAACCGGCTGGTCGGCCGCTACGACCCCGCCACGGACAAGATCGATTGGCTGATGGGGACGGGCCAGACGGGAACCCACATGTTGTGGGTGAGCGCCGACGGCGCGCGAATCGTCACGTGCAACATCGGCTCGAACAGCATGACGCTGCTCGAGCGCTCCCCCACGAATCCGTTGAACTGGAGCGCCGTCATCGTTCCGGTGGGCCGCGGGCCGGAAGGGTTCGACGTCTCGCCAGACGGGCGGGAAGTGTGGGCCGCGCACTCGCAGGACGGTGGCGTGTCGGTCATCGACCTCTCTTCCAGGAAGGTCGTCACGACCTTCGACGCAGGGACGAAGCGGTCGAACCGCCTGAGGTTCACCCGCGACGGCCGCTATGCGCTGATCAGCGACGTCGACTCGGGCGACGTCGTTGTCATCGATGCGAAGACGCACGCGATCGCACGGCGAATCTCGCTCGGACGCGAGCCGGAAGGAATCCTGATCGCGCCAGACGGGCGGAACGCCTACGTCGCGGTCGCGGGGGACAACCGGATCGCGGTCGTCGATCTCACGTCCTGGACGGTTGCCAGGCAGTTCGAGCCGGGCAGAGGACCGGACGGGATGGCTTTTGTCACTGGCAAATGACAGATGCCGAATCTTCAATGTCAGGGACCGAAGCGCTGGTCGATGGCATCGGCGGCTGCGGCTGCGCCGTCTTCGTGAAGGAGCTGGTCGCGGACGGCCGCACAGCGGCGCGGCACGTCGGGATCGTCCAAAAGCTCGCGCAGGGCGCGACTGAGCGTCTCCGCCGAGTAGCGGCCTCGACGGATAGTCCGCGAGACCCCGAGTCCCGACACGCGCAGCGCGTTGTCGGGTTGATCGTGCGCGTACGGAACGACGACCATCGGACGCCCCGCTCTCATTGCTTGCGCGGTTGTACCCGAGCCGCCCTGGTGGACGATGGCGGCGGAGCGCGGGAACAGCTTGGAGAACGGAGCGTACGAGAACATCGCGACATCCGGTCCGGCAGGCGGCGCCGGGCCTGGTGCCGGACCGACCAGCAGCACGGCGCGTCGTCGCAGCTCACGGGCGGCTGCCGCGCTCTCGAGAAAGAACGCCCCAGGATCGAACACCGCCGCGGATCCGAGGGTAAATGTCAGCGGCGCCTCCCCTCCATCGAGAAACGCGCGCAGCTCCGGTGACAGCTCCGGTTCGTCGCCGTCGTAGAACGCGTAACCCGTCTGCACCGCCTGGCGCGGCCAGTCCGGGCGCGGTTCTCCAATCAACCGCGAAAACATGGCAAGCACCAGCTTCGGTGCGTGCTTGTCGTCGAAAAAAGGGTCGCGTACGGGCTCGAGCCCGAGCGACAGCCGGAAATCATTGATCGGAGACGTCAATCGTCGCGCGGCGTGCTTCGCGAGACCGAGCACCGCACCATAGAAGCGCGGCCCCAGCGCGTGCAGATGCCGCAGCCACGGAATCGGCGGCAGCACGGTCTCGTCGTACGGCGACAGAAAGGAAATCGGCGACAGCACCTGCGACGCCCACGCGAGGCCCGTCTTCTGCGCCAGGATCGGTCCCGCGTACGCGAGGTCGCTCGTGATGATCAGGTGAGCCCCGCCGTCCGCGTTCGCTGCACGGTCGTAGTCCGCGTAGGTTTGCGGCAGCGCGCGCACCATGAAACGCACGACCTCCTCGGGCCCCTTGCGCTCGTCCATCGTCGCGCGGATGAGCGCCTTGTCGTCGGGACGGAGATCCGGCGCGGCCGGATAGAAGCCGAGCCCGGTCTTGCTGACGCGTTCCCTGTGATATTCGGACGTGACGATGGCTGCCGCATGACCGCGGCGCTGCAGTTCGACGCCAAGCGCGATGACGGGGTGGAGATCGCCGAGGGACCCGAACGTCGCGAGAAGGATGCGCACGTGCGCGTAGCGCCGCGCTACGTGCGCGCGACGGCGACGAGCGCGGGTCGCAGCACTTCGTCGCCGAT